>CALCZP010000001.1 GCA_937903035.1 uncultured bacterium
ACCCGCTTCATCTCCACTAAAGTATGCATTATTTCCAAGAAGCGCTTTTGCTGTTCCACCTGATGATCCCCGAATATTACCATTAGCATCGATTCCTCCATTTATCGCAATATCACTTCCCGTATCAGAAATAATCGAATCCCCAATAGAGTTTGCACCCGTAAACTTTGGAATGTAGTTCGTACTACCCGAGACGTTGGTTGTCGTTAAAACGCTATTCCCGCCAACACTGACACTTGTCGTAAAGATACCGCTATTGGCATAGAGATTTTGGTAGCGGAATGACGATGTACCCAAATCGTATGAGTTGTTCACCGCAGGATTCATACTTCCGTTGGTGACCACTACTCTATTTATGTTGTTTGTACGAATCACTGCATTGTTGTTGCTGTATGCACCAAATACAGCACCCTCAGTGCCACTCGCATGAAGAAGTGTTTTGACCGTGCCGTTACTAACTGAGATGAATGGATTGTTACTATTAAAGTTGAATCCGAATGTTGAAGTGCCGTTTGAAATCTGTAAAACATCTGTTCCAGCAATTGCTGACGTAAATGAAGTGGTTCCGATCCCCACACTTGATCCATTATCATAGAGCAGGCTATTGCCGAGTATGTTTGATCCAGTAAATTTTGAAATATAGTTTGTCGTACCTGACACCGCACTTGTAATATCACTTCTGAGCGCAATGATTCCAGACGCAAATGGGAAATCAAGTGTATAGGACGAGTTACCACCGCTTGTCACTGGACTTGCAGTGCGAATAGCCCAACTGTTTATATCAGTTCCATTACTTGCGCGAATAATAAATGGAACTGATGTTGTATTGGAGCCAACAGTGTCAGTGATGATTGTTTGCCCACTAATATTGAGTGCAGCAAATGTCGGCGCTGATGCAGTCGTCAAATGCTGACCTGTATTGTACGTAAGCTGCGTATCACCGATAGAATCATTGCTAATTGAAACCGTAACTCCAGCGTTTTCTGAACCTGATCCTAACACGCTAATTGGTCCACTACCCGCAACAGTCGCAACATAGTTCCCAGTCGTATGGGTACCAAGCGCGATGAGATTGTTGAGTGTTGTAGCACCAGTACCACCTTGAGCAACTGATACAACACCAGTCCCGGTGAGATAGCCGTCACCATCAGCAAATACAACACTTGACGATATAGTATTCAAACGAACCAGTCCGCCAAATAGATTGATATCACCACTGTTGGTGCTTATAGAAAGTGCTTGTCCATTTTCTGCGGTGAGATTTGTTGAGCCATCACTATTAAACTGCAAAAAGTTTCCATATGTTGTGTTTTGAACAAGTACTTCGTTGGTTCCACGGAAATATGCAGAGCCATCACTTTGAAGAAGTATGTGGGCATCACTACTATTTGTTGCAAAAATGCTCAAATCACCTCCATTTGATGTAAGTTCTGTCGTACCGTCAGTATTAAGATACAAATGACCGCCATCCCCACCAGTGATGCTGATGTTATTTGCATCAGTCGAAAGTGAGATACCTCCATCACCTTGGAGATTGATAGTTCCATTATTGTTTGTATCTACTGAAAATACTCCATCAGGATTGATGTTGATATCCGTACCACCGGTAGTGTAGACAGTATTATTTGAAAAACGAAATTCGTTTACTGCAAGCTCATTTGCATCCCACGTAAAGTTACTTGACCCAGCAAATGCTCCACCGCTGTTGAATTGTACTTGTGTATCACTGCCACCAGCGACAAATGAGCTCGCATCAAGTTTGTTATTAAACGTATTCCAGTCTGTTGCTGAGAGATAGCCATTGGTTGACGTTGTTGCCTGGGCAATCGAGAACACGCCCGTCGTATTGTTGTATGAAAGTGGCGCAGTTGCTGAAAGTCCTGCTCGGGAAATGTAGTTAGATGGGTTTGTTGCATTGTATGGCGTATATCCGAGCGCAGTTGTTACATCACCACTTGCAAGCGTGATCGCACCGGTACTTCCGTTGAATGACAGCACACCGGTGTTCGCAAGGGTAATATCATTTGTTGCCTGGGTAATAGAGAGACCTACACCTGCGACAAAGGTACGGAACTCAAGCGCAGTACCATTGATACCTGAGTACACCTCAGCACCAGTACCAAGATTTGCACCTTCGGTGATAGTGCCACCACTCGTAACGACCGTCTCCCAAGAAACTTCATTACCGTCAGTAGTAAGGAACTTGCCAGCATTACCATTAAATGATGGCATGATGACCGCCCAGTCACTAATAAGTGTGTTGGTCGGTGTCCCACCAGAACCATCAGCGGTCGGGTTGTCGATCAAACGATAGGTCACCGTCTGATCTCCTCCAGTACCATTATCATCATCAATGACGGTCACCATCATGCCATTTGAACGACGCTCGCGTGTGATCGCAAGGAGTGCCGCGCGATTTGCAACCTGCATGTGTCCACCATTGAGATAGTTGGCATCCGCGATTGCAAATGTGTTCACACTATCACCCACTGTCATCTTTGCAGGTACTGCAAGACCCGGTAGTGGCGCTGATGCTGCCTGCCATGAAAAGATACTAACCGTTGAAGCAACAGCGAGCATCGCGACTATTCGATTGAATGTGATCGAATTTTTCATAGGTTAATTCACAATAAAGGTGACACCACCCGTTAGCAGGTTCCCCGACCGATACACTTTATACGTTCCCGTGTATGAACCATTAGTATAACTGACATCACGCACCACAAAGTCCGTCACATTACCGAGACTTGTTGCAAAGCAATCCACTGTACCGACCGGTGTACCACCAGTATTGACTGCTTTGCAACCTGGGTCAAATGATGACGGCCATGCAAAGTAGATATACTGACCTGACGGTGAGAATGATCGTGTCTGTGTTCGCCCCGTACTGAGCTCAGTTGAGAGTGCCTTGATATCACTATCAGTAAATGAGGTAATATCTGTCGTACTCACTCCCCATGCGCGACGGTTGTAGAAGTTTACTGAAAAGCTATTTGAAGTAGTTGCACCGTTTGCAGCTTGTGCATAGATACTAAATGAAACACTCGAGCCCGGGTTTGCACTTGATGCACTATTGGTAGTTGAGCTACCACTTTGTGAGTTACCAGTTGGACTGATCGTGCCACAGCTTGCACAGCTACCACCTGATACGCCAAAGCTAATACTGGTGATCGCTGTTTGCGAATTCCCAGTGGGTGCACCACGCGTCACACTCCATGAGATAGTGCCGACCGTAGTTGAGTCACCTGCTTCACGAGACTGTGTACAGCTACCCGACGTACATGAGATACCTGAGCTTGGACCGTAAATATTGACGGGGAAGAAAAAAT
Organism: uncultured bacterium; assembly: GCA_937903035.1. Classification (GTDB taxonomy): domain Bacteria; phylum Patescibacteriota; class Minisyncoccia; order Phycocordibacterales; family UBA9973; genus UBA4124. The sequence continues at coordinate 3,330 of CALCZP010000001.1, forward strand.
TCTCCAAGAAATCTTTGATCGTTGAGCCACCTGCAGTGATACCTGCGATACCACTGCGTGTCGTTGCGCGATTGCCATCAAATGCTTCACTACCGAGTGTATAGCCACCCATACCATCTGCGATAAGTGCCTTACCTGCATCGCCTCCTGTTTGTGTTGGGAATGTTGGTACTACGACGCCTGACCACACGAGTGCACCAGTGCCGTCAACTGAGAGGAACTGCCCTTGGTTACCTGATGAGAAGCTTGGAAAAATACCGTAGAATTCGTTTTCAAATGCAGCAGTGGTGAAATATTTGTTCGTACCTCCCTCTGCAAGATCGTCAGTCGTGAAGCTATTGATATCAGAAATATATCCTGCATCGTTGGTGAAGTCAGAAAGATTGGTCGGTGCACCGGTGATCTTTGAGTATGCAAGTGAGGTGATCCATGAAGGGTTCGCATATGAGCCAGTCACGTAGACACCGTTGGTCACTGTTGCAGCGTTGCCGGTGATACTGATAGACCAGGTACCTGTTGCATTTGATCCACCGACCAATGCATAGAGTCCTGATAGGTCAGGAATATCACCACTTACAAGTGCACTTGATGAGAGTACTCCCGAAGCATTTGCACGGATCACCCCTGCACCGAGTGCTGAAAATCTAATCGTACCTGATGAGACAATGCCTGTTGCAGCAGCAATCGCACCAGATGAGTTGACTTGGAATGGATCACCTGAGCCAACGACGAACAATGCGACCGGACTTGTATCCCCTACACCAAAGTTTCCGTTGGTAGTGTAAATATTCCCCGTGCCATTTGCCGCAAGTTCGAGTGCACCGTTCGTGTTCACTGCCGCAATTGCATTTCCAGAAACGGTGATGTTGCCATTTCGTGTTCCATCAGTGAACAAGAGTGGACTTGAGTCAGAGGTACGAATGTACTTTCCTGCAGACACAATCGTGTTGCCCTTGAGCATGATCTGTCCGGTGCCAGTCGGATTGAGCTCGATGTCTCCCGTACCTGAAGCTTTCACTTTCAAACTTTGGTTGATGTCAGCAGTGATGACAATGTCACTTGACATATCTTCTTGGAGCACTTTTTGACCGTTGATATAGAGGGAGCCCGGACCGATGTACACATCCTTCCACATACGAGTTGGGGACCCGAGTGAACGAGTGTTGTCAGCATCAGGAATAATATCACCTGCAATATCTAGGTTACCGTTTAGTGTAAGTGCATCAAATGTTGGTGCATCAGTCGTTGAGAGACGCTGATCTTCGAGTGGCTGAAAACTTCCTGATGCTTGGTAGCGAGCATCAAGGTATGCAAAGTCGAGTGAAAAGGTGCGGTTTGCCGAGAGGTCACCACCACCAGTGATACCACTTCCACTCGCAGTCACACTACGAGTGGTGTAAACACCGTTGGTCACGGTTGCTGCATTGCCACTAATGTTGATTGACCAGGTGCCGGTCGCACCCGTACCGTTTTGGAGTGGATAGCGAGCATCCCCAGTGGTTGCAGTGAGAAAACCATTGTCGTTCGTGAACGATGAAAGCGCCGTTGGAAATGTTGCAAGGGAGAGGTCACCGCGAACGTACTGCGCGGTGGTGCCAATCGTAATACTTGCCTGCTTTGCATTGAGCTGACCCTGTAGTTTACCGAATGCATTGATGAGCGTATCAGTATCAGCAAGCGTGGTGTTTGCACCAACGGTAAATCCAGTGAGTGGGGTGGAGAGAATATTTGATGCAATGTTGTCGTTCGTCATTACGACAGACCATCCTGATGTTGATGATGTACCAGAAGATTTGAAATACAATCCCCCGTTTGTTGAGTCCACTGCAATGTCACCAACTGAACCAGTAAGTACACCAACTGGAGATGCTGCTGTTTGGAAAAATTGGAAGTTACCCGCAGTGTTCTGAAGTGTGAGAAGCGCAACACTTGCTGCCTGTGTTGATCCGATTGATGCAGTACCTGCGATTGTTGCAACAGCGTTTGCATCGGTGAGGTTCAAGTTCGCACCCGTAAACGCTCCCGTATTAATATTAAAGTTCAAACTTCCATCAAGTGCAAGGAGTGTGTTTGCAGTTGCAGTCTGACTTGCACTGAGTCCGTCAACCGCATCTGCGTTGAGCGCGTATGGTGCCGGGTTGAACTTCACACGTGGTATTGCTTCAGGATCAGCACCGATCGTGACACCAAGGTATACCGGGTTGTTGAAGTTAACCCCCGTGATGGCAGAACATGATCCGAGCTCGAGTGAGAAGTATCCTTCTGAGTCTGGCGTGATCTTGGTACATGCACCAGAGGTTTGGTTGTAGCTCTCACTCCACACCGCAGAGCCGCCAGTTGCGCCAGTGTAGAGTGCAAATGAAATGTTCGTTGCACTCGTAACTGGATCGCCATTGCTATCGCGGAGGCGTGAGTGGTAGTTGATGGTTGAAGGGATGGCGGCAACTGTCGGTATTGCGATGAACAAGGTAGCCGAAAACACTACAAATGTCATCGTAGAGAAAAATCGCCTCTTTGATATGGCGCGAACAACAGTAGCTATAGTCATTTTGTTCTCTTATAGTATATCAGTTTATATGTGCAGCGTGGAGACTTTTTTGTATGAAAAATAAGGATAGATGTTGAAAACTTTCCTATCGCACAACATGCCACACACCAGTACTATCAGCAACAAGGATATAGGTTGCCTGACGATAGTGTTTATACACGGTGACCTCATATGCATCATGCAAACGGTTTGAAAATCCATCAACCAAAAGCTCGCTCTTTGGAATGATCGAAGCAATGACCACTTCTTGATCTGACAAGTCAGCAACATCAAAAATAGGATCGTATGCGGTGAAATAGTCTGCCATCGGTTTCTCTGACTTGAGTTCAGCCGGAAGCTGCTCGTAGATACGGTCATACTTGCCGCGAGACTCACTATCGATGACACTGACGAGTGTATTGAAAAACGATGCTGAAAGGTAGATGGTTGATGACTTGCCAGAAAATGCTTGTGGCAAAAGGATCAGGCGACGATAAAAATCCTTGTGAGTGAGTGTAATACCGTGTTTAGTACCAACGGCATCAAATGCAACCGCACTCCCTTGACCGATATGAAGTGCTGTATCGCCAACGACTGCATCAACGCCACTATACTGCTGCTTCGTCAAAGGGTCTACAAGAAATCCTTGGACATGGATGAAACGTTCATGACTTTGATAGTAGTGAGTAAGTAGGTACGAACTGATCGGCACAACAAGCACAAGACCTAGTGCAATACAGAAATCTCGTGTATGAAGTTTTTTCTTCTTGAACAAGAGTGCTCCCAGAACAACAACACCAACTACACATACAGCAATGAGTACTACAAGTATCATCGGTACAACTTCAAAGAGAGATGGAGGAGTATGTGGTGATGCAACAAGGTGAATCGATAGGTCATAGAGTGGCAGACGTGCCGATGCGAATATTACCGCCCCGACTGCGAGACATCCGAGCAGAGCACTATACATACTCCTGAAAAAAATGACTAAGTGTTGTTTTCTCATGATGTTGGCTTGGTAGTGTCAGCTGGCTGCACCATCGGCTTTGCTGACTCAACAACTGCAGGATTTATTTTGAAGTGCTCATCGATATAACTCTTGGTAACCTCAACCGGTCGACCAACAGGAATCTTGGTATAACTTTCATCAGCGTTTTTCTTGTCGATCACTACGTCGTAGTCACCATTTGGTGCAAGCAAGTAGTACTGCCCTGTCTTATCAGCAACTTTGTGCAAAATTTCCTTACCGGTAGCTTTAGAAATGACGCGCACGATTGAGAATGGTAATGGCTGATCGGTATCTTGTTGAGAGACAGAGCCCTTAGACTTTGCACGAGCACCAAAGCCAAAGAGTCGAAGTACATACATCACTACATAGAGACCAAAAATCGCTATATTATAAGGCTTTGGCGTCACAAGCACAGTCACCGATGATACCGCAAACCCAATATAGAAGACTGCAAGCGAGATACGTGAGAGCCATACATCACGACGTTTATAGAAGCTGAGTCTTCCCTGCTCGTTCTTGGCAAATTCATTCCAGTCAAACTTTATCGGATCAAGCGGGATGTTTTTTGCAATAATGTCGCCGTCTTTTTCAATAGTGATTTCTCCACCAAAATACAAGTCACCGTAGAGTTCGTCACCTGTTTTACCGGCAAGCTTCGCTGATGGATAGTTGTAGTTGGTCTTATTTGCAACAATCTTGTACGTACCGGCAGGCACTGAGAACCCGTATCGCCCATCAATGTCCGTGATTGATGTTGCGATTTCATTACCCTGAACATCAGTCAGCATGACATATGCTGGATCAAGTGGCTGCTTGGTAATCGAGTCATAGACAGTACCCCATGGGCGATAGCGCTTCTTGAGCCCAAGTGCAACCAACAAGAGCTGCCACAATCGTGCAATGGTGAGAAGTATTTCGGTAATTGAAAATGGATTAAGGAGTGCAACAGATAGCGCTGATACTCCAACAGCAGCTACGGCGCCTGCTGCAGATGCGACTTCTGTTGTTTTTTGTATAGCTGGAGTTGTAAAGACTTTTTTAATTTCCTGTTTTACTTCTTCAGTTTTTTCATTAATAACATCGGCTGCTTTGTTGATATCAGCAACTGTCAGACCACTCACTGGCGTATCTGAATCAGATGGATCAACAGGTAGTATTGCCACAGTCTGAGCAATACACCTTGATCCATTCCACTCAGTTCCTGATCCACAGAACTGGCTGCCATCAAGTGATGATGGAGCAGTACCAACACAGTGTGTACCATCCCATGACGCATATGCACCGCAGTACGTTGAGCCCGCAGGAGGCACAACAGGTGCATCACCTACGCACGCAGTACCATCCCATGACGTATTTGCACCGCAGTACGTTGAGCCCGCAGGAACACTCTGCGCAACACAGTTGTTGCCATCCCATGACGTGCCACTTCCGCAGTAGGTTGAACCACTTGAGCCACCTCCGCCGCCTCCTCCTGAGCTTCCAATACATGCAGTACCACTCCATGACGTATTGTTGCCACAATAGGTCGAGCCATCAATAGTAGTCGCAGTACATTGTGAGAGTCCACTATTCCATGAAGTCCCAGTACCGCAATACGTAGTTTCTGCATATGCAAGGTCTGCGGTACATGCACTACCGTTCCAACTTGTACCCGTAGAACAATATCCTGAACCAGCTGCACCAATACAGCTACTTGAGCCACTATCCCATGTTGCATTCGTACCACAATACGAAGAGCCATCTGCTGGTATTGCAAATGCATATGTATACGGCGTCAGAATGTTCGGACTTCCTGCATTATCGCGACTATATACGATAACTGGTACCGACTCACCTACCGTAAAATCACTTGTTGGATTAACCGTAATCGTGTAGCCGTTCGTAATAGGTGTTGTGCTATAGAGTGTACCCGAGGTTGCAGTGAAGCTTATGGTTTTGCCATTCAACACAATACTTTTTGCACCAGTAGAGTTTGCATAG
>CALCZP010000002.1 GCA_937903035.1 uncultured bacterium
TACCTCATGAATAAGGGGCTCCTAACTCTGTGCCAGCAGGAGCGGTAATACAGAGGCCCCGAGCGTTATCCGGAATTATTGGGCGTAAAGGGTGTGTAGGTTGCGTTGTTAGTCGTCTGTGAAAGCCCCGGGCTTAACCTGGGAAACGCGGGCGAAACGGCAATGCTAGAGTATGTGAGAGGTAAGCGGAACTCATGGTGTAGGGGTGAAATCCGTTGATATCATGGGGAACACCAAAAGCGAAGGCAGCTTACTGGCACAGCACTGACACTGAAACACGAAAGCGTGGGTAGCGAATGGGATTAGATACCCCAGTAGTCCACGCCCTAAACGATCTTCACTAGCTTTTCGGAGTATCGACCCTCTGAGAGGCGAAGCTAACGCGTTAAGTGAAGCGCCTGGGAAGTACGATCGCAAGATTAAAACTCAAAGGAATAGACGGGGACTCGCACAAGCGGTGGATTATGTGGTTTAATTCGTAGGTAAACGAAGAACCTTACCCAGATTTGAAGCTCAGATGAAATCCTAAGAAACTAGGCCCTCGCAAGACATCTGAGCAGGTGATGCATGGCCGTCGTCAGCTCGTGGTTTGAACTGTTCCCTTAAGTGGGCTAACGAGCGCAACCCTCGTCGTCTGTTACAAGTGTCAGGCGAGACCGCCCAGCCCAAAGACTATATCTTCGGTGTTCATGGTGGTAAAAATAATGTATTTATATGTTGTTTTTACCACCATGGCCATCGAATGATGTGATCGGGTGCTCTGTGGTGAGAATAAAGTATTTATATTTTAATCTCACCACAGAGCACCTGGACTCTGCGGATCCTGAGTGGAATACCAAAGTATTTATACTATGGTATTCCACTCAGGATCTGTCCGATGTAGTTTTCGGGCTGGGAGGAAGGAGAGGATGACGCCAGGTCAGCATGTCCCTTTGATATCTGGGGCCACACACATAATACAATGGTTATTACAATGGGATGCAATGGAGCGATCCGGAGCCAACCCTCAAAGATAGCCCTAGTTCGGATAGAAGTCTGCAACTCGACTTCTTGAAGCTGGAATCGCTAGTAATCGCAGGTCAGCCAAACTGCGGTGAATACGTTCTCGAGTCTTGTACTCACCGCCCGTCAATTCAAGGGAGCCGGTAGTACCCGAAGGCTCTCCATACGGAGGGACTACGGTAAGATCGGTGACAGGGAATAAGTCGTAACAAGGCACGGCTAGCGGAAGCTGGTCGTGGATTAACTCAAATTGAGATGTCTATATGGTATCCTTCGGGGTAGTATATAGATTGATACGGTTGATTCGATGTAAATCGAAAAAGGTTGTGGTGAATGACTCAATATTCACTCCCTGCACAAGGGTTAGCGTGCGCAAATCCAATCGTGTGTATCTATAGAGCATATGATTGGTAGATCGAGGCAAAATAAAGCTGATTTTGCTCAAATATCATGGTTATCAAGGATACACGCATTCGTACTGCAATTTTCATACTACTGGTTACAGGAGCACTCTTTGGGGTGCTCTTTGTGCGTTCTACTAATAACATGCACCAAGAACCTCAACCAAGTAATCTAAATAGTAAGTATGCAGATGCAGTTCTTAGAGGAGCAAAGGCACCCATATCGGTAAGTATTGCTGATACCGAAGCTGAGCGTGAACAAGGGCTTTCAGGCACACCATCGCTCCCTATGCACACTGGCAAGTTTTTTATCTTTGAATCATCAGGCCCTGAGGGATTTTGGATGAAAGATATGCGCTATCCGCTTGATCTCGTATGGATTGATAGTGCTTTGCACGTTGTGGGAGTAACAGCTCGAGTTGATCCATCAACATATCCAACAGTATTTTATGCGCCATCTGATGTGCAGTACGTACTTGAGGTCAATGCGGGTGATGCAGAGGTACTAGGGATTACCGATGGACTCAAATTCACCCTTGAGAAATAATTGAAAATTTTTTTATGACGCGCCAAAAAGCACTGTCGCATAATGCTTTGTGAACAGTCGTCTTTACACTTCTTCAAATTCATTTTCATTACCCGAAAAACACGACTCAGTATTCTTGTTGAGAGATTTTTTTTTGTATACTAAACATACTTTTTATCAGTAAGTGGAGAGTGGTGTATTTATGGTGATCAAACTCGTCAAGAAACGGAGCGGATCGGTAGCGGCATTTGACCCTGCGCGCATCGAAACAGCTATTACAAAGGCATACAGTGCCACTACCACTCCGATTGATGAGGCATCTCTTTCAGAGTTGATTGGGCGTATTATGGCATCGCTTGATGCTATCTATGGGGATGCAGTCGTTCCTGATGTTGAGTCTATTCAAAATATTGTTGAACGTGAAATTGCGGCAAAGGGTGACTTTGATGTTGCAAAAGCATACATTTTGTACCGAGAAGAACGAAATAAGGAGCGCAAGCGAGATATTTTCAAAAAGAGGACTCACTTGAAGCCATACGAATACCCTGACTTGTATGAATACGTCAATGCGGTCAGACATTCATATTGGATTCATACTGAGTTCAACTTTGTCAGTGATGTGCAGGACTTCAAGGTGAACGTGACTGAGCAAGAGCGAAACGTCATCAAAAACACCATGCTTGCTATCGCGCAGATCGAGGTTGCAGTAAAAACATTTTGGGGTGACGTCTACAAGAAGCTTCCAAAGCCTGAGATCGGTGCGGTTGGTGCGACCTTTGCAGAAAGTGAAGTCCGCCATACGGATGCCTATGCGCATTTGCTTGAAATACTTGGACTCAATGAAGTCTTCAAGCGCATCGATGATATACCAGTACTTATCAAGCGCGTTCACTATCTCGACAAGGCATTGAAAAATGCACGAAGCGAAGATGATCGGGATTACAGTCAGTCAATCTTACTTTTCTCACTGTTTATTGAACATGTATCACTGTTTTCACAGTTTTTGATTATGATGTCGTTCAATAAGCACAAGAACTTGTTCAAGGGTATTTCAAATGCTGTTGAGGCTACATCAAAAGAAGAGCAGATTCATGGACTTTTTGGGATTGATGTGATCAATATTATTAAAGATGAGCATCCTGAATGGTTTGACCAGGAGTTTGAAGAGCAGGTAATTGGTCTCTGTAAGGAAGCATTTGAATCAGAAAGAGAAGTTGTTGAATGGATCTTTGAAAAAGGAGAAATCGAATTTATTTCAAAAGCAGCAGTTCTCGAATTCATTAAGCAACGCTTCAACAATTCGCTCCAGAGTATTGGTATCACCAAAATCTTTATGACCGATGAAAAGCTCCTCAAGGAATCAGAATGGTTTTATGACGAGGTTATTGCAACGAAACATGGAGATTTTTTCAACAAAAAATCCATCAACTACAACAAAAAGAGCAAGAGTATTACCAGCGATGATCTTTTTTAGATAGAAGTCGTTCATATTAGTAGATTATATAAAAAACAATAGCATGTATTGGCTCAACGAAAACAGTAGAACATTTTTGGCAAAAGGATACCTCCTTCCGGGGGTGACAGCAGAAGATCGCATTCGTGAGATTGCGACTATTGCAGAGCAGAAGCTTGGCAAACCAGGTTTTGCTGACAAGTTCTATGACTATATGTCTCGCGGATTTTACTCACTCGCATCTCCAATCTGGTCAAACTATGGTCTCAGTCGTGGACTTCCGATTAGCTGTTTTGGAAGCTACATTGCTGACGATATGTCTCGTATTCTCTACACTCATGCAGAAGTCGGCATGATGACAAAGCATGGCGGTGGTACTTCAGGATCGTTTGGAGGGCTTCGTCCTCGTGGATCAGTGATCAAGGATAATGGTCACTCATCAGGTGCAGTCCACTTTATGGAGCTCTTCGACAACTTGATTAATATTGTGAGTCAGGGGTCGGTCCGTCGTGGTCACTTTGCACCATATCTTCCTGTTGAGCATGGTGACATCGAAGAGTTTTTGAATATTGGTAAAGAGGGGCATCCCATTCAAGAGTCGACGTATGCGGTTACAGTAGGGGACGCATGGCTCAAAGCGATGGTTGATGGCGATCAAGAAAAGCGAAAGATTTGGGCAAAGATCATCCAGCGTCGTACTGAAATCGGCTATCCGTATATTCTCTTTAGTGATACCGTCAACAACAATACCGTTGATGTCTATAAGGACAAAGGAATGCGCATTCATGGTAGTAACCTGTGTTCAGAAATTTGTCTCCCCTCTGCTGATGATATTTCGTTTGTGTGCTGTCTCTCATCAATCAATCTTCGTCATTATCACGAATGGAAGGATACTGATGCAGTTGAAACACTTACTATGTTCCTTGATACGGTGATCTCTGATTTTGCTGAACGACTCGAGAGTTTCCGTGATAGTGAAGATCCACAAAAGCAATCGTCATTCTATTTTATGCAGCGTGCGCACAAGTTTGCGACTGAGCATCGCGCGCTCGGGCTTGGCGTTCTGGGATGGCACACGTTCCTTCAGGAAAGCAATATTGCATTTGAAAGTGCTGAAGCTTCCGCCCTTAACGAAGAAATCTTTAAACTCATTAAAGAAAAAGCATATAAAGCATCAGAAGACATGGCAAAAGAATATGGTGAGCCAGCAGTCCTCAAGGGGTATGGTCGTCGCAATACCACGCTCCTTGCGGTTGCGCCGACGACGTCGTCTGCATTTATTTTGGGACAAGTCTCACAGAGTATTGAGCCATTGATGTCCAACGCATTTGTGAAAGATGTCGACAAGATGAAGGTAACAATTAAAAATCCGACACTTGAGGCATTGCTTGAGGAAAAAGGCTGTAATACTTCAGATGTATGGAATAGTATTCGTGACAATGATGGATCAGTACAACATCTCGATATACTAACTGATCACGAAAAAAAGGTATTCCGAACATTTAGTGAAATTGACCAAAAGGCAATTATTGAACAAGCAGGAGTACGTCAGCAGTACATTGACCAGGCGCAGTCACTTAACATTATGATTGATCCGAGTATTGCAGCAAAAGATCTCAATGCGTTGTATCTCTATGCATGGTCCAAGGGAATCAAGACACTCTACTATCAACACAGCATGAATGCTGCACAACAGTTTGGTCGTAAAAAGCTTCAGGAGCAAGAATCCAAAAAACCAAAAGTCACTATCCTTGCAGATAGTATGTGTGTGAATTGCGAAGCGTAGCAGAATACAAAAAGCCCTGGGATTGCCAGGGCTTTTTGTATGTGCATAATGAACATGTTGTACCGAGCGATCGCGCTGTAGTAATACGGTGAGGAAAGTCCGAACACAGGCGGTAGTAATATCGCAGCAGGGTAGCGGGTAATACCCGTCGAGCGCAAGCTTCGAGGTGCGAACAGTGACGCCGGCGTAGAAATACAAAGGTATCCCTCGTGGATAAATTCTTTTGGAAACAAGAGAAATGAAACGGCTAAATCCTTACTTCTGTGCAAGGCCGTGCTGATGAAAATCAGAGTGCTGCTTGAGGTGATGAGCAATCATCATCCTAGATAAATGATCACTAAAACAGAATTCGGCTTACGAGTACAACAACTATGAAAAATCTTCGCCTTACCGCGAAGATTTTTCTTTTTTGTATATATGCAATGAATATATATTGAATACAATAAAATCTTTTGATTGCATCATATTTTTATAGGTATAATTTTATAAACGCAATTAATTTGCGTTTATAAAAAAGAATGAAAAAAATTCACGTAGTTATCCACAGTTTTATCAAAAAAATATTGCATGCATGTGATGCATGCGAGATAATGAATGTACATGTGGTGGTAACGCGTTCAATCACAAACAATGTGGTCGATCATCACAGAAGTATTATCAGGATTAAAACATTCATTTTATGGCAGCAAAAAAGAAAGTAGCTAAAAAGAAAGTTGCAAAGAAGGTAGCCAAGAAAAAGGTTGCAAAGAAGGCAGCTAAAAAGAAGGTTGCTAAAAAGAAGAAATAATTCTTCTCTTCACTCTCTTTCCACTTACACAAAACCGTCCGACAGGGGGCGGTTTTGTGCTTTCGGATAGGGTGCTTTTATGCTAGTATGCACTTCTATGGCATTTTCATTTATTCAGTCTTTGTTTGACAAAGGCCAGCTCAAAAAGTACGACGTATTGGTCCGAAAGGTCAATGATCTTGAGGCTCAAATCGCTGTGTTGACTGATGAGCAATTTCCTTCGGAAACTGCGTCTCTGAAGGCTCGCTATACCGAAGGCGAGTCACTTGATGAACTTCTCCCGCGCGCATTTGCACTTGTTCGAGAAGCTTCCAAGCGCGTCACCGGCAAGCGTCACTATGATGTGCAGTTGATTGGTGGCATGGTACTCCATGATGGCAAGATTGCGGAGATGCGCACTGGTGAAGGAAAAACATTAATGGCAACTCTTCCGGTGTACCTTAACGCACTTACGGGTGAAGGCGTACATGTGGTAACCGTGAACGACTACCTCGCACGCCGTGATGCAACATGGATGGGTGCGATTTATAGTTTTCTGGGACTTTCTGTTGGCGTGATTAATGACCAACAAAAATCTTTTGTATTTGATCCGACTCATGAAATTGAAGTTCAGACCGAGAGTAGTGAAGGGGTATTTAAAATCGAAAAAGAGTTGATGCGTCCAGTAACCCGCAGGGATGCCTATGCTGCAGACATTACATACGGTACAAACAGTCAGTTTGGCTTTGACTACCTTCGTGACAATCTCGTCTCAAGCAAGGATGACATTGTGCAGCGTGGCCATGCATTTGTAGTAGTCGATGAGGTCGACTCGATCTTGATTGATGAAAGTCGTACACCACTTATTATCTCATCTCCAATTGCTGATTCTGAATCACTCTATAAAACAATTACTAAAGTTGTATCACAACTGACTCCGGAAGAAGACTATACAGTCGATGAGAAACTCAAGGCTATCCAGCTTACTGATGATGGTATTACGAGAGCAGAGCAACTTCTTGGTATCAAAGATATGTATACAAAAGAAGGTATCAAATACGTCCACTATCTTGAAACTGCTATTCGTGCCCGTGCGCTCTATAGCAAAGACAAAGATTATGTAATCAAGGATGGAGAAGTAATCATTGTTGATCCATTTACTGGTCGTATGCAGCCAGGACGTCGATGGTCTGAAGGGCTTCATCAGGCAATTGAAGCAAAGGAGGGAGTCAAGATTGAGCAGGAAAGTCGTTCAGTTGCATCAATCACCTACCAAAACTACTTTAAATTTTATAAAAAGCTTTCTGGTATGACTGGTACCGCAAAAACCAGTGAAGAAGAATTCCTCAAAGTATATGCACTCTCAGTGGTAACTGTGCCAACACACCGTGCGATTTCTCGAAAAGATAACAATGATTTGATTTTTATTACTGAACATGGCAAGTTTGAGGCGATTGCACGAAAAGTAAAAGAGCTTCACAGTACCGGGCAACCAGTACTGATTGGTACAGTGTCTATTGAGCGCAATGAACTCCTCTCTGCATACCTCAAACGTGCAGGTGTTCCACATCAAGTCTTGAATGCGAAAAATCATGAATCAGAAGGCTCGGTCATTGCACAAGCCGGTCGCAAAGGATCAGTCGTGATTGCGACCAACATGGCAGGTCGTGGTGTCGACATTATTCTTGGAGGTAATCCTTCGACACCAGAAGAGCAAGCTGAGGTCAAGGCGCTTGGGGGACTTTTTGTGATTGGTACTGAGCGTCATGAAGCACGACGCATCGACAATCAACTTCGTGGACGAGCAGGGAGACAGGGGGATCCAGGTGAGACGCAGTTCTATGTGTCACTTGAGGATGACTTGATGCGAGTGTTCGGATCAGAGCGTATCAAGGGTATGATGACCAAGCTTGGTGTACCAGAGGATCAGCCTATTGCTCATGGATTTGTATCTCGGGCACTTGAGTCAGCACAGAAGAAAATCGAAGGATTTCATTTTGATGCCCGCAAGAGCACCCTGGAATATGACACTGTCCTTGCATACCAGCGAGACATTATCTACGCACGTCGTCGTGCGATGGTAGAAGGGGATCGGGGGCATATCATCTCGACTCTCTATGGACTTACTGATCAGGCAACGCTTGAGCCGATTGTTGCGGACAAGATTAAACTTGTTGGTGAAGATGCTTTTTGGGACATGGTTCGACGCATTGTTCTGTACACGACCGACACGCTCTGGGTTGAGCATATCGATACAATGGAACACACTCGCCAGTCAGTTGGTCTTCGTGCATATGGGCAGCGTGAACCGCTTGTTGAGTATAAAAAAGAGGCAACAAGACTGTTCCGTGAGATGGAACAGCGTCTCAAAGAGCAGGTAGTATCAATGGTTTCTGGTATTTCTGCTTCTAACTAAGGTAAGGAGATCAAAAGCCTCCCATGTAAGGAAAATAAGACAATTTATTAGTATATTTGTCAAATAGTGTTGTCTAAAATACCCTTATTTTATAAGGGTATTTTATGTTTGACACAGTGTTTTTTTGTTGTATAACCATTGACATATCATATCGAATATGCTATTATATTTGCAGTTCCAGACACGTATGTGTACTGGACTGTTTTCTTCTAGAGACAGATTTCTGAATCAAAAAAGAAAACGTTACTGACATGAAGTTCCCCCGGAGCTCAACCGGGAACTATGAGTTCAACTAACAAAAATTTAATTCGATCGTTCATCATTGTTCCGCTTCTCGCAACCACCCTCTCAATGAATACCTTTATGGCATCTATTGATAAGGCAATGCTTGCGGCGGACATGAGTACAGAAACGTCACTGTCACCCGAAGCACAGAAACTCCAATTGGAAAGAGAGGAGAAAGCTGCCAAAATTGATGCATATTATGCAAAGTATGATATGCCGCTTAAGGGTACTGGTATGAAAATGGTTCTCGCAGCTGAAAAGCACGGCCTTGATTGGCGACTTGTCCCAGCAATTGCGGTTCGCGAATCATCCGGAGGTAAAAATGATTGTAAAAACAATCCATTCGGATGGGGTTCGTGTAAAATCGGTTTCGAGAGCTACGATCATGCCATTGAAGTTGTCGCCCTTAACTTGGGCGGTGATAACCCAAAGACGGCACGTTACTACGAAGGTAAGACGGTTCGCGGCATCCTGCAGACGTATAATCCGCCATCAGTTGTCCCAACATATGCTGATGAGGTGATCGCGATCATGAACAAGATTGAGAATATTAAAGTGTAATGTTGGATTATCACTAAAACACAAAACCCGCAGCAATGCGGGTTTTGTGTTTGTTAGAGGTAAAAAAGCCGCTTTTTAGGCGGCAAAAAGGTCTAGTTGAGGAGATTTTTTTTGTGGATATTTCAATAATCGTAACTTATCTTTTATAAGATTTGTTAAACTTATATCCCATTTTTTCCAAGGTTTGATTTTGAAAAGTCTGTATATCTTCATGCAAGCTTCAATTGCTATACCATCCTCTTTTGAGGCGGAAATATAATCTTTGGTTGCTTGGTATACGATCTTTATATCCTTTTTTAGGGAAGAAGTATCTTTTTCGCCTTCTTTTATAAGGGGAATAACTTCTTTGAAAATATCCTCAATTTTTTTTTGTTTTTCCTGCTGTATCATGGCAGGATGACGTTTCTTTGCCATAGAACAATGGGTTTGGTTATAATTATTCTACCCACTTTGTATAGAAAGTCAATTATTCTGAAAAAACCTTTAGATTATCAACTAAAATAGCTTTCTTATCATCGCGATTTGATACTGAGCACTGAAATGCTGCGACAATACCTTCACGAAGCATAGGGCCGATCGTCTTGAATGTTTCAGGAAATACAAGTGCCTCGGCAGTGCCACTCTTGTCAGAAAGCGTCATGAAGGCCATCTTTTGGTTGCTTGATTTGGTCATAATAATTTTGATGGTATCGATATGGGCGACAAGGAGCTCTTTACCTGCTTCGCCGCGCTTGCGAAATGCTGGACGTTCTCCAGGGGTAGGAGTCTTGGTCATGAGTTTGTGAATCGTAGTACCGCTTCGAGCGAGTTTGTCCGCAAAGCTATCAAGTGGATGACCAGAAATATAGAGACCAAGTAATTCTTTTTCCCAGGTGAGCTTCTGAGTTAGTGTTGCTTCTGCCGCAGGTTTAAGGGTGAGTGTTGCTTGTGGCTTAGAGTCGAGTCCTTCAAAGAGTGAGTCTTGGCTCGTACCAATAAACGTCTTGAGTCCTTTGTGAAAGGCAAGAAGCTCCTCCATGTTTGCAAAGAGAACACCTCGGTCACCAAATGCGTCCATGGCGCCACAGGCAATGAGGGCTTCGAGTGATTTCTTGTTGAGGTTTTTGTGCTGCACACGCTCGAGAAAGTCTTCGATACTTGTGAATGGGCCGCCATGTTTACGCTCAGCGATGATAGCCTTGCCAATCTCTTCACCAAAGTTTTTGATGTTACGCATTCCAAAGCGAATTTTCTTGGTAGCCTTACCATCCTCGACAACAACCGTAAAGTCGGAGTATGACTCATTTACATCAGGTGGCAGGATTTCAAATCCCATACGTTTCGCTTCGTTGATGTATTCACTGCACGTTTCGATGTCTCCAGACTCGGCGGTCATACAGGCACTCAAATATTCGGCAGGGTAGTTTGCCTTGAGGTATGCAGTTTTGTACGCCACCATACCGTAGCTTGCCGCATGTGCTTTATTGAATCCATACGCCGCAAATGGTTCGATCAAATGCCAGAGTTCATCGATTTTTGCTTCTTTGAGGCCTCCGTACTCCATACATCCTTTGTAAAATTTATCTTTCTGCTCAGCCATTTCTGCAGGGATCTTTTTACCCATGGCTTTACGGAATTTGTCGGCATCCAGCCAGGTGTATCCAGCAAGTCGAATCGAAGTGATCAATACGTCATCTTGGTACACCAAGAGACCGTAGGATGCCTCTAGATCATCTTTGAGTCGTGGGTCGGGGTATTTGACCATACTCGGGTTATCTTTACGTTTGATGTACTCAGGGATCACCTCCATTGGTCCTGGACGGTAGAGTGCAACCATTGCCATTAAGTCCTCGAGTTTGGTTGGGCGAAGCTCTTTGAGGTAGCGTGTCATACCGTCACCCGCCATTTGAAATACTCCCATGGTCTCACCACGAGAGAGCATTTCAAACACCTTTGGGTCATCGAGTGGAATGGTATCGATATCAATATCGATACCATGAATCTTTTTGATACGTTCAATCGTGCCTGAGATGAATTGGAGATTTCGGATACCGAGCATATCAAACTTTGGAAGGTTGACGACACCGTCACGACCACCAGAGAACATATCGTATTGGGTGATGATCTTTGATTCACCTTTTGGATCGTATTGGATAGGGGTGTAGTCAGAAATATCTGACGTCGGTGCAATGATCACGCCTGCTGCATGGACTGAGATGTGGCGTACGTTTCCCTCGATCTTTTTTGCCATGTCGATGATCTCCTTGGTGCCGCGATCAGTGTCGTATTCCGCCTTGAGTTCGGGAATAATCTCAAGTGCGTGATCGATCGTCATCGGGAAGCCTTGGGATCCCATCGGAATGAGTTTTGAGATTTTGTCACCGACTGCGTAGGGGAAACCGAGCGCACGTGCGACGTCACGGACTGAGCCTCGTGCTGCCATTGTTCCAAATGTACAGATCTGGGCTACTGCGCCCATACCGTAGCGTTCCTTTGCATAACTGATCAGGTCGTCACGTCGGTCGTCCGCAATATCTAGGTCGATATCAGGAATACCTGGTCGAAGCGGGTTGAGGAATCGTTCAAACGGAAGTTTGTATTTGATCGGATCAACAGTGGTGATGCGCATCGCGTAGGAGACGAGGGAACCTGCAGCGGATCCTCGGGTGTTGGTTTGGATACCCATGCGACGAGCTGCTTGTACCAAGTCCGCTTCAACGAGAAAGTATGAAGAAAATCCTTTGTTCTTGATGATATCAAGCTCAAAGTCGACGCGCTCTTTGATAATCCCGTCATACGTGTAATTAACACCTGCGAGTCCGTCAAGTACTGCTTTGCGAAGTTCGTCGTCATAGTTTGATCCTTCCGGAATAGGGTAGGTGGGGAACTTCCATGGGGAGAGTTCGATCTCAAGGTCGACGGTGTCGGCAAGCTTGAGCGTGTTTTCAACTGCGCCAGGAATATCTTTAAATATTTCTTGTGCTTCTTCGGGGCTGATGAATGAATAGTTGCCTGCTTTCATCGACATCTTTGCCTCGCCGACAATGCTTCCTGTGTTGATTGCAACGAGGGTGTCTTGCGCTTCAGCATCGTCTTTGTTGATATAATGTGAATCCCACGTACCGACAATCGGGAGATTCATTTTTTGTGCAAGTGTGATAATTGTAGGAATCAGTGGAATATACCACTCGACTTCTTTGTGATTCATAACCTCAACATACACATTCTCACGCCCAAAAATCTCGATGTAGGTATTGAGGAGCTGTTCTGCTTCTTCTAAATTATTACTTCGAACAAGGCTGATGAATTTGCTTCCCGGACATCCTGAGAGACAGATGATACCCTCGCCATATTCACGCAAGAGATCCATATCCATGCGTGGCTTGTAATAGTAGCCCTCAAGGTTTGCTTTTGTGACGAGCTTCATCATGTTCTTGTAGCCGATATTGTTCTTGACGAGGAGGGTGAGGTGGTAGCGTTTGTTATCAAGTCCTGGTTCTTTGTCAAAACGGGTGCGCTCTGCGATGTACGCCTCGACACCAATGATCGGTTTGATGCCCGCTTTCTGGCACTCCTTGTAGAACTCGATTGCACCATAGAGTACACCATGGTCGGTGAGTGCGAGTGCAGGCATGCCGTAGGATTTTGCCTTTTTCACCAGATCTGGCACCTTTGAAAGTCCATCAAGGAGGGAATAGTGAGAGTGGGTGTGGAGATGGACGAAACTCATGTCCGGTCAGTATAGCAGTCCGGTCGAGCCTCTGTTATATTGACACGATGGTATCAGGGAAGTCCAAAAAACCTTCATGGGTCATTGGTATTGATGAAGTCGGGCGAGGACCACTTGCAGGTCCGGTTTGTGTTTGTGGAGTTGCTATTCCATCCACTATCTATCGACGAAAAAAGTGGTTGGGACTCACTGATTCGAAGCAAATGACTAAGACTGCTCGTGAACAATGGTCAGTAGAGGCATTGAAATTAGAGAAACAAGGTGTTGTTAAAATTGGTATTGCGTATAAAAGTGCACATGCTATTGATACAAGAGGGATTAGTGCTTGTATACGAGCATGTATAGACTCAGTACTTAAACAGATTGCGATTGAACCCTGTGACTGTATAGTTTTATTGGATGGGGGCCTTAAGGCGCCAAAAGAGTATGTGTACCAAGATACAATCATCAAAGGAGATGCTAAGGAAAAAGCCATTTCACTCGCCTCAGTAGTCGCAAAAGTCGCTCGCGATGCAAAAATGGTTACTTTTCATAAAAAATACCCTGGATATGGTTGGGATACAAATAAAGGGTATGGGACGAAGCACCATATTAGTACAGTCAAAAAGCAGGGTATAACACCTCTTCATCGAGTGAGCTTCATGACACAAATTATTGACAAATAATATAATATAGTGTATAAAAAGAAAAAATATTATTTCACTCAAAATGTAAAAAATGAAACAGAAAATCTTCATAGGAGCACTATGCTTCTTGTTTAGTATTTCATGTAAAACACTTGGAACCTCAAAAAAAGATGTGCCAGGAATTGTTGTCACGTTACGACTTCATCCAGACGAGATAACCATAACCGACAAACAAAAAAACGTACACTATATCTTTTTTAGTTTGGAGCAAAAGTGTTTAGTAATTTCTTCAAAAAAAGATATTTTTGAAGCGATACAAAACCATTTGCCGGCACAAAATATTTCAGGAAATAGCGTGACTATTGAAGCAACATCAATTGCTCCCTTCGTTGATTTTGACAAAGACCAGCTTTCTGAAATTAGTAAACGTATTGGCTTGAAGCTTAATGAATTTAAAGTATATAAACTTTTTAACTATTCATTGAGTACTGGCCAGCAACATTCGTCAGGAAAAAATGTTCTTCCCCCTCCACCGGGTATGTAACCCTAAAAGCATCACTTGAAAAAAGTGATGCTTTTTCTTTTTTATGAGACAACAAATAAGACGATGATACCAAGTGCGATACGGTACCATCCAAAGTACGAAAGAGGTTTTTTAGTAAGAAGGGTAATAAACCATTTGATCGTGAGTATTGCGACAACAAATGAAATTACTGTACCAAATGCGATGAGGTGGTACTCGGAGGTAGTTAGTGTTGGTGTATGACGAAGTTCAACAACACTTGCTCCGAGTATGGTAGGTATTGCAAGAAGAAAAGAAAACTGAACGATTAGTGCGCGAGGGATACGAATAATAGTGCCGCCAATAAGTGTTGCACCTGCTCGCGAGACTCCTGGAATAAAAGCAAAAATCTGCATGAGTCCAATCATAAATGCTTGTCTGTAGGTTACTGTTTTGATATCACCAACGGTATCAACCGGCTTAATGAAAAGAAGACCGATACCTCCGACAATAAGTGCAAGCGCAATGACGAGATTGCTGCCGAGTGCTGCTTTAACGAGTGGGTAGAGGAGAATACCTGCAATACCTGTTGGTATGAATCCGACAATGACTTTGGGTATCAATTCCATGTTGGTCCAGATAACGCGCCAAAAACACCAAACCGCCGCAATGATCGCACCACTTTGAATACTGATTGAAAGAACTTCAAGAAAGTTCTGATCAGGAATACCAAGGAAATGTCCCGCAATAAGAAGATGTGCGGTTGATGAGACAGGAATGAATTCGGTCAGACCTTCAATAATGCCAAGAATGAGGGTGTGTAGTATTAACATAACATATAGGCTGCGATAATTGCGGCTGTTTCTGTGCGGAGTACTCGTGGTCCGAGTGACCATTCCTCTGTTTTATGTGAAGCAAATAATGATTCATCTTCGTCACTCCATCCACCCTCAGGACCAATATAATAGACAAGTGTCTCTTGTGGTTTTGCACTGCCGAGAATCGTCGCTTCTGCGTGAAAGACTATTGAGCGTTGTTTGAAGGTGTCGAGACATGATTGCAGTGTCATTGGCTCATGAATCGTCACACGAGTACTTCCTCCACATTGCTCAAGTGCTTCATCAGAGATTACCTGAAGTCGCTCGAGACGCACTGATTGCTTCACGGTGCGTGATGAAATAATTGGAACGATCGTATGTACGCCTATCTCGGTGAGTTTTTGCACCATTAATTCAAAAGTGTCCCCCTTTGGAATACCAATAGCTGCGATGATGGTGCGATTGTTTGGAGTTGGAATCGCCGGTATCGTGTTGATAACATGCACTTCAATACTATTTTTTGTTGTTGCAACAATCTCGCAAACATTGTCATCACTACCGCTCGTGAAAAAGATACACTGCTCGCCAACACTAATATGAAGGACGTTAACAATCTGGTGAACAATTGCAGTATCGCTAATAGTGAATGCTTCTGTGTCTGGTAAGGTCTCTACCAGAAAGCGATGGATTTTTTTGGTACTCATCTGAATTTTTCAATAAACGAATAGCGGTTTCCTGATCCTCGGTGAACGGGGAAAAAGAGACTTGCAATTGCAAGCACCATAATGAGTCCACCAATAAGTTTGTGGATTGAAGCTTTTTTGAAATAGCGCTCTCGTTGTGATGCAGCAATACAGATGAGCGCCCACCACCAGATGGTTGCACCGATTGCAAATCCGATCAATGTCATGATGCGTGAAGGGAGTGGGTTGCCACTGAGTTTGATCAAAAAGATACCAATCGCCCCAAATGAAAAATAGGTAGATGGATTGGTAAAAATAATGACGAGTGTATTAAGAAAATGTTTATGCCATGGCTGATGTGTATGTGACTCTGCTTTTGGAATACTCATGAGAATGCGGAATCCATAGAAAAAAACGATGAGTGCGCCAAGTAGGTGGAACCATCCAGGAAAATGACTAAAACGGGGAAATGCCTGATGGAGTCCAAAAATAATAGCCGTAGCAGCGATGGTATCAACAAGGACGATAGCCAGTCCAGCAATAACACCTGCTCGACGGCCATACTCGGCGGTACGCTTCATAGTGATCAAGCCCACTGGTCCGAGGGGTACAGAGATGATAATACCAATCACGATACCTTGCAGTAGTTCAAACAGAGGGGAATGCATGAGTCTGCCTAGTATACTACAGTGCCTTGGTTTGAGTAATCCGTCGGTATTCGAAGCTGACAGAGATGAGTACACTCACGTTTACAACAAAGAGAATGAATTCAAAGATCGTATGGTTTCCAAGGAGTACGTATATCTGATACAAACTAAAGAGTCCGAAAAAAACGATTGCAACAGGATATGCCCAGAGTCTGTTGCGAAGGAGTGCATTGGCAAGTGCGAGCTTGATGATGCCATGACTGATAAAATAAAAAATTGCAAAAAATTGTCCACGCGGAGAAACGGTGAGTTTTTCTAGTACAGATACAGGTACCCATCCTTGAGTAAGTGCAATATGCTCGATAGATTTTTTGTATATAAATACAAATGCTGCAAGCATGTCTGCCACACCAATAACCGCATTCATAATAATAACCCCGATGAACATTTTGCGTAGACGATCCGTAGGAATCGGTAGTCTTAAAGGTGGTTCAATCATGGTATTAGTATAGCAGCGTTGTGTAAAAAGAAGGTGCTCGCATGCAAAAAGCCTCCTTGCGGAGACTGTATGCAGAGATTTTTCCCAGAAAACTTTCATAGCGGTTGAGAACCTACTTCCTTGGATGACGAATGCAAGCATTCACTATCCACACCTATACGCCTTCCAGTCAAGCGAGAATATAAAGGCAAAACCTTATAGCTACTGTAGCACCTATTGTTAATTGTCGATACTATCGCTTGTGCGGTTCTGTGTCATAAGATGAATTGTGCTACCATAGAGTATATGAAGCTAATCACCTTAAACACTTGGGCTGGGCGACTTAAAGAGCCGTTTGAGCAATTTCTGCATGATCATAAAGACGAGACTGATATTTTTTGTTTTCAGGAAATATTCAACAAATCTGATGATGGTGAGGAGTCAAAACCTGGAGAAATAAATACTAATATATTTAGTGAGATCAGTAGTATTTTAACTGACTTTGATGCACATTTCTGTCCTGTTGCTGAGGATGTCTATGGTATTGCAATATTTCTCAAAAAAGGTCTTGAGGTCGTGCGTAGTGGTGAAGTCTTGATCTATCAAAGCCCTACCGATGAACAAGGTGATCATGATCGCAAGATGCAATGGATCCATATCAAGAAAGACCGCAAGGATGTACTTATTATGAACACACATGGACACTGGGATCCATCTGGAAAAGGTGATACACCAAAGCGTCTCGAACAGTCAAAAGCAATCACTGACTTTATACAGTCGATACCGTATGTTCCAAAGATACTGGTAGGAGATATGAACCTTGATCTCAAAACTGAGAGTATTAAGCTTCTCGAAGAGTACTTCATTAATTTGGTCGACAAGCATGATATCCAGACCACGCGTACAGAGTTCTATACTGGTGAAGGTCGTCATGCTGACTATGTGTTTGTTTCATCCGAAGTGCTTATTGAGCAGTTCAAGGTGTTGCCTGATGTGGTATCTGATCACGCACCACTCTTTATTCAGTTTGATGTATTCTAAAAAAACTGTTTCTAATGGTGTGGTCCATATAGTGCCAGCTGATCTTCGAGCGATGTTGGTTGCTACACCAAAGATTCTTGAGATCTGGCAAGATATTACACCACTGGCACGTAATGAATGGCTTTGCTGGATCACCTCAGCGAAACAGGTGCAGACACGAGATCGCCGGATACGTATTATGGGTGAGAGTTTGCTGACTGGAAAACGCAGGCCCTGTTGTTGGGTTGGCTGCCAGCATCGATAAAACAGGTAGATAGTAATGATACTTGGAAGTCTTTTAGAAGGAGTATACTTACAGAGACGTGTAGAGATGGTTCTGCGGATTTTAATGGACAACGTACGTGGACAGGTTTGTCCAGAGCAGGAACTGCGGCATGGTATATTGGTGTACTTAAAAATAACATTCTATGGCTTACAACATTCATCCAATCTTTGTTCATTTTCCAATCGCGCTTCTTTTTGTATATTCCATTATAAAAGTGCTTCCGTTCCAAAAATGGTTTCCTTCTGTTGCGTGGAAGCATATTGAGCGAGCATTACTCGCAGTTGGTGTACTAGGGGCATTTGTTGCGCTTTCAACAGGAGAGGTAGCAGAACACTTGGTCCACCCTAATCATGACCTGGTTGAGGCGCACTCATTGTTTGCATCAACCGCAACATGGACATATGTACTCCTATTAGTAGGTGAGACACTGTCAGTGATGATCTCTTGGATTACCATAAAGGTGAAATCCCAAAAAGTTCTCCGATGGATAACCTTTATAAAGAATTTCTTGACCCATCCAAATCTCTCAATGGTGCTTGCTATTCTAGGATTAATCGCTATTTCCATAGCAGGATTACTTGGAGGAGTAATGGTCTATGGAACAAGTGCTGATCCACTTGCAGGGCTAGTACTCAAACTCCTTGGCATTAGTTTGTAATTTTTATTCCAAACTAATGACGTGCTACTATATAGCTATGACATTTCTTAAGCAGTCATGGATAACAGCCACGCTCGTTGGGTACATACTGCTTTCAGTAGGGAGCTTTTTGGTTATGGAGCAAGTCCACCAACATGGAATGTCTCCTATGAGTCATTGCCCATTTATGGTAGGTGAACAGTCGCTCTGCACAATGGACGCTATCGAGCATATTGCTGCATGGAATACACTGACAACTACTACGTTTACAGAATTATTTGTTCTCACATTACTTGTTTTTGCTTTCTTTTTCTATTATTTCCATCCACCAAATCTTGCTCTTAAAAAGTCTTGCCAAAAGCTGCTTCGAGAAAACTGTATCACCAAGCTATTCTCCCAAGGTATTCTTCATCCCAAGGCACCATAACAATTGATTCATCTTATTAGCATGTAATTAACCCAATCAAATGTATGGAAAATAAAAACAATGTACTAATTATCATTACAGTAGGTGTAGTAGGAATCCTTATTGGATGGCTCGTTGGATGTCGTACGGCATCACATCAGCAAGCAATGCAGCCACATAGTGGTACTACTCACATGATGCCAGATGGCACTATGATGGACGGAAACACTAGTATGGCTTCAATGATGGCGCATATGAATGCAGGACTTCAAGGAAAGACTGCTGATGCTTTTGACCGAGAGTTTCTTGCTGAAATGATTGTGCATCACGAGGGGGCAATTGATATGGCAAAGCTTGCACTAACAAATGCAAAACACCAAGAGATTAAAACGCTTGCAAATGCCATTATTACTGCTCAAACGAGTGAGATAGCTCAGATGAAAGCATGGCTCAAAAGCTGGTACGGAGTAACTCAATAATGAAACGACTCAGACCTGGCTTTCTCGGCTGGCTCACGGTTATTGTTGGTGTTCTCATCGTACTATCAATCTGGTGGTCTCCAAGGGTAAAACAATCTCATGTTGCACGCGAAGAGGCTCTGACTAGTCGACAAGTTGCATTGACTTGTACGACAGATATGGCAACGAAATATCATATCCATCCAGAACTTGCGATAGTTATCAACGGCACGAATGTTCCTATTCCAAATGGTATTGGTATACGACCATCTTGTATGACCTCAATCCATACGCACGATGCAGGAGGTGTCATTCATGTTGAGGCGCCTATAGCAAAAGACTTTGTGCTAGGAGATTTCTTTGCCGTATGGAACAAAGATTTCTCACAAGATAAGCTTCTTGATGTTGTAGTCACCCCAACAACTGAAATTGTTGTTACGGTAAATGGTAAAAAGGTAGATACCTATGAAAACACGATACTGCGAGACAAAGATAAAATTGTCATCTCGTATCAAACAAAGTAGTACAAAAACACCTCCAGTATGGAGGTGTTTTTTGAATGCTATAATTATCGCTCTATGAAAACTATACTAGATAAGCTCACTGCGCAAATAGAAAGCTTAAAAAAGGTTCTCCAGGAACAAGATATATATGTTCAACAGATATCAAAAGCTAGTGTATATTGGCACATACAACATTCACTTTTGACCATTGAAAAAATTTTTCAGAGTTTACAAGAATCAAATCCAGAATTGTATACACCTTCTTTTAAATTAGGTAAGTTATTTGTATTTAGGGCAGGTATTATTCCTCGCGGCAGAGCTGAAAGTCCTCAAGTTGTACAACCTACAGAAAGATATACCTATGAACAAATACAACAAGAGATACAAAAAATTCAAACCTTGCTGCCACTGTTCAGTCAATTAGCTGTTCATGCATATTTTGAGCATCCGTTTTTGGGGAAATTAAAAACAGATGAAGCAATTAAATTTCTCGTAATTCATCACATCATCATATAAAAATAATCAAAGATATAACACAAACAAACTGATAATGTGTAATGTGGCAATACACACGTTTGAAATAATAACGGGATTATGTTTATTCTGTGCTGTTATAAAAGAGATCACTTTGTATAGTATTTGGATAGGAAACAGTACGATAATAATCTGAGGGAGGAGAGTAGGTAGTGCGACTG
The DNA here is from genome assembly GCA_937903035.1 of uncultured bacterium. GTDB lineage: Bacteria > Patescibacteriota > Minisyncoccia > Phycocordibacterales > UBA9973 > UBA4124. The sequence goes on from CALCZP010000002.1 coordinate 20,665, forward strand.
ATACAATACTTGCAATAGCTATTGCAAGGTAGAGGTTTCCGAGAATTCTTCTTGCCACTGTATCAATTCCAAAGGCTCTATCTGCTGGAATACTTTTGATATTACAAGATAAAACAGTAGCCCAAAATCCTGCCACTAGTATATTTATTGCAAGTGAAAAATAAACAAGAATCATACGATACGAAAGTATATCATTTTACATTAAGACCATTTGGTCTTAATTCGAGAATGTTCGGAATTCAATGAGAGAAGTAGAATACTATTGACAATTTTTGATTATTATTTATAATAATCAAAACCTTAAAAACTATATATGAAACCAGCAACACTAGTTTTCTCAGACAGCGGCAAGTCCGTTCATATCAAATTTGCAAACGACAAAGAGTCTTTCGAATTTGAAAGCAAGGAAGAAGCACTGTTCGCCATATGCGATTGCTTTAATAAGGAAAAGATAACTGCAACTGAAAAGGATGCTTTTGTGAAAGAAATTATTCTCTCAGAAACTCTTCCGGATCATAGGATAAAAATTTCCTTAGTACCCCTTATTCTTCTGGCAGCCTTTTTGGGTGCCATGGATGCTGAAGAAAAAATCATTGATCCGCAGGTAAAGATGTGTGAGTGTGGTATGAAAATGCCACATGCATATATTTACAATAGAGACGATGAAAAAATTGGTCCACCATTTCAATTTAAAATGGACGGCATGGTGTATGTAGAAAGCTTGTTGAAAGAAGAACGTATTACTGAAGGTGATAGTGCAAGGTTAAATACTCTTATCACTTTTTTACAGCTTCCTGAAAGCTCGATGCTCAATTAAATCAAAATTCGTTTTAAAAACGCTATTTTGTACAAAATAGGCTATTCCTTATTCAAGGAATAGCCTATTACTCTTTTTGTTGAAAAATAAAAAAGCTGGATTTCTCCAGCTTTTGTTTAATCATTTTTTGTTTTCAGCTTCATTAATCTTTTCTCTTAACTCAGCCGCTTTTGGATAATCTTCATTTCGTACAGCTTCTTCCAGTTGCTTCCTGAGTATTTCAAGGTTTAATTCAGGGTCGATTTTTTTCCGCTTCTTCTCATCAATCGGAGCTAAAATCAGACCTTCTTTGAAGACAATGTATTCGTGCTCGCATTCTGCCACCATATTGATATAGGTGGTGACATTTTCAATAACGAAATCATTATCTTCGTTTTCTCCTCTTGAGAAATCAAGCTCAAAATCATGCTCGGTCATTTCTGATCCGATACGCTTAACGTACACACATTCAGGAAAGACTTCCATGAATTCTTCAACAGTATCTCCTTCGGGGAGGTGAATTATTCCGGTGTCATGATGAAGATAGAGACAATCCTTAATGACGAGGATGTGTTGGTTTTCGATAAACCCTTCATCACCAATATCCATTTGCGAAAGACGGCACTGGCGATGGCGAACATTTACTTTTCCAATAATGGGCATGGTTATGTGGTTTTAAGGTTATAGAATTTTGTTTAAATCCACATTACCATCTTACTTGACTTTGTCAAAGAAACGGGTAGAGTACGAGGAAACTCATTTAAAACATAAATTATGTACAAACTCGAACATGAATTACTCACGAAGTATGCAAAAGTAATGGTTCATTATGCTATTGGAAATGGTAACGGACTTAACAAGGGCGAAACAGTCTTTCTTATTGGTCAGGAGTGCACAAAGGATCTCTATCTCGAAATTTGCAAAGAAATTTGGCGAAGTGGAGGAAATGTAATCCATCGATACCTTCCTGATGAAGTAGGACGTTATGGTATAAACCGATCATTGCTTGAGATAGGTACCGATGAACAACTTACATTCTTTCCAACTCCGTATTGGCAAGGTGTTACTGATGTTATGGATCATATTCTATTTATCATTGCTGATCCAGATATGCATGCATTGGATGGAATACTTGCTGAAAAAATTTGCAAAATGGAGGAATCAAAGGCTCCCTTTATGGAAATGCGTGAAAAGAAAGAATCCGTAGGCAAACTCTCTTGGACACTCTGTTTGTATGGAACCGAGTCAATGGCCAAAGAAGCAGGTATAAATCTGCAAGAGTATTGGGAACAGATCATCAATGCTTGTTATCTCCAAGACGAAGATCCGGTTGCAACTTGGCGTAATACTAAGGAAGAGATTGTTAAAATCAAGTCTTGGCTTTCTGAACTCAAGATTGAAAGGGTGCACGTTGAAGCAGATGGAATTGATCTTTGGATCAAGGTTGGAGCAGATCGTAAATGGCTTGGAGCATCGGGGCACAATATACCAAGCTTCGAAGTCTTTACATCACCGGACTGGAGAGGAACATCTGGAAAGATTTTTTTCAATCAGCCGTTATACTATCAGTGTAAAAGGATTTCTGGCATTCAGCTTGAGTTCAAAAATGGTGTTATTACTCATGCTTCAGCAGCAGAAAATGAAGATACGCTGTTACAGATGATTGCGATTGAAAACGCCAACAAAATAGGAGAGTTTTCTTTGACTGACAGACGTCATTCCAGGATTACCAAACCGATGGCAACAACTCTGTTTGATGAAAATATGGGTGGAAAATATGGCAATACGCATATTGCACTTGGTATGTCCTATAAAGAAGCTTTTGTCGGTGATATTGGGGGCACTACAGATGAAGGATGGGAAGCGAGAGGTTTCAATCTTTGTCATAAGGTTCACACCGACATCATCAGTACTGCAAACAGAAAAGTAACAGCTACTTTGGCAAACGGTGAGTCGTTAGTAATTTATGAAAACGGACAATTTACAGTTGTCTAATTTATTCAAGGAGCTTCGGCTCCTTTTTCTATTTATTCCGAACTCTTGAGGATGTTTGGAATTATTTGACAAAATAAAAAATATTGTGTAATTTTGGTAAAAATAATCATTATGAAACAAACTCTTGAAATGAAAACCTTATTTAAGAAAGGTGATAAAGTTAAAATCACCAGACTTGAAAAAATGGTTACACTGACGAAGGTGAGGTATTCTCAGCTTCCTCGAAAGAAGTTGGTATTAAGATAACTCAGTCTCCAACTCAAGGTGCGGTAGGTATGGAGGTAAGGTTTGGGATGAGAGATGGGGTATGGAAATACCTGAATGGAAATACGTATAGCAAGAGAGATTCTGGGTATTCCATTGCAAAAATTTAATAAAAACTAGAGATGCTTTAGTAATAACGCATCTTTTTTATTTTGTCTAAATTAGATTCAAACATCGTTCAAGCATTCCGAACATTAGAGGATGTTCGGAATGCTCTGATATTGACTCCTATTTAAAACCGACTAGACTGGAGAAAACATTTGCCATGAGTAAGCTATACAAATGCAAAAAGAAAGTATTGGATTTTATACAAGCTGCTGGTGATACTGGGGCTACAGAAAGTCAGCTAGTATGTGTTATTAATGAATTTAATAGGGAAGAATGTATGTTTGAATACGATATCAATCCTCTAACTCCAGCTTCAATTATTGAGCAGCTTGTATTCAAGTTCGAAGACCTTCTTTTTGAAAAGAGATTTATTCCAAAGAAAGAACTTTTCTTCTTTTGGATTTACAAATCTTCGCCACCTCCAGGAAAGGTGGTTTTTCTTTTGTCTCTACTAGCTCGGAATGTTGAAGGATGTTCGAATGAGTTTAGGGTAATAAAAAACCCATCACGAATGATGGGTTGTTGTAAGAATTGAATGAATCTTACTCAACAGTGATTACTCCTTTACGAGTTTTTGTTGAATAATAAGCCTTAATTGTAACAATTTCTTTTCTATAAAATCCAAGAAGGTAGTCTTCCTCAGCGAAACATTTGAAGTCCTCAAAACTGAGTTTTTTAGCATACACTCCTGGTTCTATTTTCTCCGGCTTTTTAACAAAAAATGATTCCGAAACACATTCTTTGTTAGTGGAAAAAGTTAGGTTCCAGGATTGACCACCGCCATCTTCCGCCTCAATAGAGTTGATGATTGCAGCAATATACTTTTCATTTTCATTTTTTTCAAAACAAAAAGGAACTAACCTTTTTTCGGCTAAAAGGCGTAAACCGTCAAACAATTCCTCTCTTGAGGGACCGTTTGTAATCTGAATTGTTTTTTGTAACATCGTACGATGAATTTAAAAGAACTCTTTATGCGTTTTACAGAGGATAAAGAATACTCTGGAGCTATGAAGCAATCTTTCCGTACAGAAAGAACTATCTGCATCATAGCACAAAATAATTGACAAGTCAAGTATGATATGCTATCATACAGTTAAATCAAACTTAAAAAATTATGAACTATAAGCTTTTCTACACATGCCTTATAACATTCTTTGGCATGATGTTTTGGTTACTGTTTCAGCAGGGCTCTATGGACTTTATTGCTGTCAGAATAATCATCGCCTTTATCTCAGCAATCCTTCTTTTCTTTTCTGTAACATGGAATGAAAAAGGTGGTTGGAAAAAGGCAGTGGTAGTACTTCTGGTGATAATAGGTTTCGGTTCAATCGCAAACTTTGCTTTTGGCTGGGGTATCGCACATTATCCAGGAATTACACTACTGACAATGCCAGGGATACTTGTTCTTGGACTTTTATACATAAAGTTTGTGGAACCAAAAATTCTGAACAAAAAGCCAAAACAGAAAATGCGTCCTGAGATTTATAATTAAACTAATTTGTCCTTTTACCGAAATGCCTCACTTAATAGTGGGGCTTTTTTCTTTCCTCCAGACCTTCACAACATACACAACGTTCACGTGCTCGCTTGGAGGAACGCATTTCGAACTTTTGACTGGGCTGAATTATACAGCGATACTAAGTTCCACTTAGAAAATACTAACAGGTTGCTTGCACTAGCTTAAAGAGTTACCTGTCTGACAATCTCTCTAATTTCAATACTTTCTGGGTTTGCATCGTCTGCAAGATATGTCGTGAGTTGGTTATTGCAGAAATCGATTGTTTCAGTAAGACCCTTGGTGATCCCTAGATAATGTTCTAGATCACCATTTTTAAGAATATACATTTTGTTTGCGTACTCTCCGTCAATTCTAGCCTCCCAATCTGTATTTCTCGCTTTGAATGCAGTTACTTCAGCAGGTGCTTTTACGCTCTGTCCTTTGTCTGCAGGATAGAAAAGATCGATAGCAAAATCCAGATCATTGATGCCATAGACTGATAAACCAAAGCTCGTAAAAAGAGCACTCCATTCTTGATGATTACCTTTGCCGTTAGTTTCAAGCACAGCAATCTCTTGATCAAGTTCTGGGTACTTTTCTTGAATGATAGATTTGAAAAAGTATCGATCTGTATCGCCCTCAACTAAGAGAACTTTTTTGGCAAAGAATGCGTAAGTTGATCTGGTATTGTCGAGTATCTTGATGAGTATTCTTTGCTCAGTTGTCAGTGTAGGTGCTTTGATGGCGGTGTATCCATCAGATGTTAGGGAGAAACGCTTTACTTGATTGATAGTCGATGAATTGATCAGTGCTTCTGAATGAGTTACCAAAATATATTGACAACTTTGTTCTTTGTTCAGTTCTCGAATAACCTGCAGATATTCATTTTGAAACTGGTAATGAAGATGTATCTCTGGCTCATCAATAATAACTACGCCACCTTTTAGATCACCACGCCCATAAGACTCGAAGACGAGGTGAATAATTGCTTTTTGTCCCGCACTCAAACTGTTTATGTCATTGAGCTTTTTGTTTCGGCGCAAATCAAGAAACTCAAATGCATATTGCCAAGTTCTGAGGTCTATCAACCTGATCTTGCATTCAAGATTGATGAGTTTCAGTTTCTTATTTATCGAAATAATAAAGGGTAGTTCATTAGCACTCTTTTCGCATTCTGCATCGTCCATTTTTCCTGAAATGAGACTAAAATGTTTTTCCGCTACTCGAAGCCTGACAAGACCAAAGATGCTTGGCTCTCCTTGGTCATTTGCATTTAAGCTTTTTGAGAAATCACGAGTTTTGATTTGTTGCATTTGCTGTGATGGAAGCTGATCTCGTAGTGAGATAGATGTATCAAAAGCATGATAGTTTCGATAACTTGAAATTAAAGTGAAAGACTCATACAACGGGGCAATCGGTGCTGTTGGGTGTTCTATGTTGTATATCTCGATAAGCTCTTTATAGAAATTGTAGTCAGAAAGATATTCAAACCCAAAATCGTGAGCACCTTGTTGAAATGCGACTGAAAAAGACTGGTTAGTTTTGTTCAAGGTAATATCAAGTGTGTAGTTTTCTTGATGTGCCGTCAGTCCTGTAAGACCTCGTACTGTATATGAAAGAAGTGGGTTAAGAGAAGCCTGATTGTCTCTGATGTGTTGTAGGTTCTGCAGATCAATAGCATCGAGCTTTATTTCAAGTCTAATTTTCTGATCTTTGTCCTCAGTGTTCCAGTTTGGTTCCAAGCGAAAACCGCTGTATGTCTGGGCATTCACAGGTGTAAGGATTTGCTTTCTCTCGTCCGCAGTTACAGTACTTTTCCGTGAATACAACTCTTGATTTACATTGAACTGCTTATATAGCACTCTCTTGAAAAGAAAGTTTACAACCTCCAATGCAGTAGATTTTCCTGCACCATTCTCTCCAATAATGATATTTAGACCATCCTCAAAGACGATCTGCTCAGCGTTAGCTACATCGTCATGGTGCTTAAAACTTAGGATGTTTGATACTCGTAATGACTTGATCTTCATGGTGTAATACTAGCATTTTTTGCCCTGTTTAAGTATTTCAAAAAATGTTAAAATACACTTTACTTATGAGCAATGTAACAAAGCCCAAAAAAAGGACTTCAAAGAGCCTTAAAAACAAGAAGAAGTTTACTTTTATAGACTTATTTGCAGGGATCGGTGGCTTTCATTACGCTTTCCATAACGTAGGTGCAGAATGCGTCTTTTCTTCAGAATGGGACGAACACGCAAGAAAAACCTATCAGACCAACTTTGAAAAAATAAGTCCTGATCTATTTAAGTCTGGTAATTTTGTTGGAGATATTACAAAAGTAGATAAGAAAGCTATTCCTGATTTTGATATTTTGACGGGAGGATTTCCGTGCCAGCCATTTAGTCAGGCAGGGTTCAAAAAAGGTTTTAGTGATACGAGAGGCACACTTTTTTATGATATTGCGGACATAATCAAAGTTAAAAAACCTAAAGCTTTTTTCCTAGAAAATGTTAGAGGGCTTCTCGCTCACGATAACGGTAAAACTTTTGAAACGATCAAGAGTGTTTTGACTGAAGAGTTAGGATACTCACTATTTTTTAATATCGTTAAAGCTTCTGATCATGGCTTGCCTCAAAATCGCCCTCGACTATTTATGATCGGTTTTAGAAATAAGAAAATACCTTTTTCTTTCCCTGAAAAAAGACCCCTGGAGTTCACCATGTCAGATGTATTTGGTGAGCCTGTAAATCGTGATATTGGCTTTACTTTGCGTGTTGGTGGCAAAGGCTCTGTAATTACTGATAGACGAAATTGGGATAGTTATATGGTAAATGGAAAGCCTAAAAGATTATCCTCAAAGGAGGGTAAGAAAATGCAGGGGTTTCCAGATGACTTTGTTTTCCCAGTCTCTGAAAGTCAGGCAATGAAGCAATTAGGAAATAGCGTAGCCATATACGCCATACAAGATTACGCACAAAAGATAATTGAAGCACTTGAAAATCATTATGAATAATCAAAAACAAACAACAGGAAATACAGGAGAATGGAGTGAGTTATACGCTCTCGCTTTTCTCTTGGCTAATGGTGGTGCATACGGTGCTGACAAAGATCAAAACAGAAAAGAGGATTTGTTCTACAAGGTTCTGAAGATAATCTTTGCTGAAAAAGTGGGTAAAGAAAAGATGACTTACGAAATCAATGATGGAGTTATCGATGTCTTTGCAGGTTTGAATAAAATCGCCTCAATAAAAACACAAAAGATACAAAGCATTCTTAAAAAGATGTTCGAGACTTTATCTGCAAAAAATGTAGGGCGAGCCTTTCCACTAGAAGCAGGTTCAGAGATGATGCAACTCTTACAGAAACAAGTCATTAAGGCTTCAAGCTCAGATAAGAAAGACCTTGATCTAGTGGTTCTTGATCTGAAAACAAACCAGCCAAGTCCAGAGATTGGCTTCAGTATAAAATCCCAACTCGGAAGCCCCTCAACTCTAGTAAATGCTTCAAGTGCAACAAACTTTACTTACGAGATACTTGATAAGGATATGAAAGTCCCTACGCAATTACCAAAATTGCACGAGAAAAATGTTAAAGATAACATCAATCTTTTGATGGCTTCTGGATATAACATTGTTTTTCGTAAAGTAGACAGTGAGAAGTTTGAACACAACCTTTCTTTGATCGATAGCAATCTGGCGACATATATCGCAAAAATACTTTTGTCATATTACGCACGAGAAGCAAGTAATTTATCGGGTCTAGTTTCTCATAACTTTCCTGCATCTGATCAACAGAGCAAACAGCCAACTCATAAGATAAAAGAGTTCCTGAGTATTATGGCTTTGGGAATGATGCCTAATACTGATTGGAATGGAATACTAACAAGTCTTGGAGGTTTTCTGTTGGTTAAAAAAGATGGTGATGTATTGTGCTATTACCTCTACAACCTCGAAGATTTCCAAGAATATCTGCTAAATAATACAAAGCTCGATACACCAAGCACCACTCGATACGGAATTGGAAAAATCATAGAGGAAGACAATCGCTTTTATATAAAGCTCAATCTACAGGTTCGATTTACTAAATAAATTACACAAAAGATCGCTCTACACATCTGTCTTTTTGAGGTGTTTTTCGATATAATGCAATTACAGCTGAATAAAGCCGACCTAACCCCTACAGCCTTAAAACTTTAGGATATGGTCGCAAACCGCAAGCAACGTAAAAACCCGATCATTAGGGCGTTGCTTGCGTTACATGGGGAAACCTGTGTATGAGTCTTCGGACTCACCTAGTGGTCGGATTTTTGCGTCTTACCCTCCTAGTTTTAAAAATAAAGCAAAACAAATCGCAAGCAACGATTATGAATACAAACAATATCTCTTCCTGGAGTACAGGAAGAAAGTTAGTCGTTTTTTTATTAGTTCCCATCTTCATTGCAGTAGTCGTAGGTATGGCAAGCAGTCCAACTCCTGCTCCTGTCCAAAAGACGGCAGAAGAGATCGCATACCAGAAGAAGCATGACTTTGCTTCATTGGCGAAGATGAATGTCGAGATGATGCTCAAAGCTCCGTCTACAGCAAAGTTCAATACTTCTCCGACCATCAAGGAAGAGAATGGTATCTACTCGATCAACTCATGGGTTGATAGCGAGAACAGCTATGGAGCGATGATCAGAAGCCAGTGGTCAGCCAAGGCTCACTACATCGGAGGAGACTCTGAAGATGAGATCGGAACAGGCGCAAACTGGATCATTGACGAGTTCATTTTTGACGGGAAAAAGGTCAAATAGCAAATGATGCATTAACAGTGGAAAAAACAGTGGTGAGGGGGTCAAAAACACGCAAAAAAACACGCAAAACGGTATCTGATCTTTTTGGACAATAACAGTGTGAAAAACAGTGTGGGGAGGATCAAAAACAGTGAAAAAAACAGTGAAAAGTACCTCGAAAAGCATCACAAGAAAAAGTACATTAACAGCGATAAAAACAGCGAGAGAGGGTCAAATTGCGGTGTACTTTGTCGACAAAAAATACTAAAGTATGTCTATGACAAAGTTGGCATCTAATGCAAACCAAAAAGTAAAGCTAATCCTAGAAAAAATCGTTGAAGAATACGATTTAGGAAATGGTAGTGGCGACATCACACTAGGAAGTCATCATTTCCTAAAAGATACAGGTATAGATACTAATCAATTCCTAAGGATACTGAGAAATCTTGAACAGAACCATATTCTTGAAAGCTTTAAAGTGCACGCAAACGCTAGAACTGATGATGGCGATCTGGTCTGTTTCTTGAAGCCATTAAACCACTTTAAATCAAGAGCTGAAGATTATATTGAAAGACTTGAAGTTCCAGTAGAGTCTGCTCCTGGTTTCTTCTTGTATCTTGATAAAAGCAATTTTTGGCATACTGATAAAAAGAAATACTCTTACCCGATGAATAACGCACCAGGACGTTTAGCGATCTTAAAATACCTAGCAGAAAACAAGGGAGTTCAACCTACTAAAGAAATAGCTTCTTTTTTGGGTAGAACAACTAAAAGGATTATGAATGATGTGGGAAAAATAAGAGCAGAAATCAAAGAACATCTAAAGCTCCCAGATGTTATAGAAAACAGCAAGCCAGATGGTTACTACATCAACCCCAAGTATACAGTTATAGTTACTGACTAAGTACTCTCGCTCTCCTGTTAATATCTAGGATCAATGTCTTATCTTAAAAAGGTTTTTTAAGATGTGAAGAGTACTAGAAGCGTATATACAGAGTACATATCTGACACATAAAATCATTATGTGATCAGCGATGCAACAATTAAGAAGTTCCAACAAGTAGTCGAGAGTGAGTACCATGTCATTCTTGATGAAAAGGAAGCGAGAGAAGTTCTCACTAACTGGGTTGGTTATTTTGACTTGCTTGCAAAGATCGATCACAGAATACAATCAGAAAGTCAGAGGTCGTTAGTGAGTCCTCTTTAAAAAACCGACTACTAACTTGTATTTGCATGTAGATAATAGCGCCTGACACACTGAGTGAGACTTCTCAGCAGGCGACCTCATCTGCATACAAGTCAAGCAACTGTATCGAGATGTTTGCTATGAGGGGGTTGAAACATTTTGATAGATTTTTTGAAAAATTACTAATTTAACTATCCCAATCTGTAAAAAACCAATACAGATGAGGGAGGAAAAAGTCTAAACAAAATATGTCAACAAAGAGACAAAAGCTATATAGCAAAGAAGATATTAAGCTTGCACAAGAAGAAAGTAAAAGAGTTGGAAAATACTTTACTCGTAAAACAGCCAAAAGGAAAACAATACAGGTTAGGATCGGTGAAAAATGGCATCAAAAGATCAAAGAAGTCGCTGGTGAAGAAAAGATAATGATTTCATTTTTTCTTGATCGAGTTTGTGAGCACTTCTTTAAGCATTACTAATTATTTACTAATCACATGAATAAACCAACAAAAACAAAAGCCGTTATATATGCCAGAGTTTCTTCTAAAGAGCAGGAAGAAACTGGCTACTCATTAAACTCACAAGAGGAGCTTCTAAATAATTACTCAACAAGTCGAAACGACTTCAATGTAGTAAAAGTATTTAGGATTTCTGAGTCTGCGAGTGGGAAAATCCAGCGCACAACCTTTACTGAAATGATTAAGTTTATGGACAAGAATAAAATAAATATCCTTGTCTGTGAGAAAGTCGATCGACTCACGAGAAACTTCAAAGATGCATTGATTATCGATGAATGGCTAGATCAGGATGAAAACCGACAGGTGCACTTGGTCAAGGACTCTCTAGTGATGCATAAGCATTCAAAATCGCAAGAAAAGCTTAACTGGGGTATTAGAATACTCTTCGCAAAAAATTACACAGACAATCTTTCTGAAGAAGTTAAAAAGGGTCAGAAGCAAAAAATAAAAGAGGGTTGGCTACCAACCACTCCTCCACTTGGTTATAAAACTGTAGGAGAAAAAGGACATAAAATCCATGTGATCGATGAGACTGTTGCACCCTATATAAAAGAAATGTTTGCCTTGTATGCCACAGGTAATTATTCAACAGTTGCGTTGGGAGAAAAAATGTACAAACAAGGCTTCCGAAGTCGATCAGGTGTTCAGGTAGTAAAAAGCCAAATACATAAAATACTCTCTGAGCCTTTTTATTACGGAAAACTTGTATGGAATGGAAATCTTTTTGAGGGCAAACACGACCCACTTATCTCAAAAGATTTGTTTGATCAGGTTCAGGCAAAAATGTCTCGTGGTGCAATACCGTATCACAATAAAGGGCTTACTGAGTTAAGAGGTAAAATCTTCTGCGGTTCTTGTAATAAAACCGTTACTTGGGAATTACAAAAAGGCACTATGTATGGTGGTTGTAAGCAGTGTAAGGCACAGCTTGGCAAAGATAAGAAGTATATCCACCAGGAAGACCTAGAAAGCGATCTACTGGCTCATATTGCCTCTGTAGCTCCTCTTAGTGAGAAAGTTATAGATGTGCTTAATCAGGCTTTAAAAGAGAGCCACAGTGAGGAAATAGGGCTACATGAGACTCAAACCAGGAACATCAACAATCAACTAGAAAGAATAAGGCAGAGAATGAAAAACATGTACCTGGACAAGATTGATGAGAGAATAAGCGGAGACTTCTACGATGAGCAGGTCGCACAGTTTGCAGAAGAAAAAGAAGCATTACTCCACTCTCTGAAAAAACTCGAAGCAGATAATACTGAATACTACCGAGTTGGATTTATGATCCATGAGATTGCACTGAGAGCGAGAGAGATTTATCTCAATGAAAACGCATCGATTGAAGAGCGCAGAATGCTTCTTGCTTATGCATTCTCGAACATCACTGTTTTAGCAGGAAATATAAAGGCAGAATACACAAAACCTTTTGCTTTTCTTGCAGAATGGATGCCAAGAGTAAATGAAGTTCTCGAACTGGAAAAAACCCTTGGTACAAAAGGAAAAGAGAGCACTTTCGTGCCCTCTCATCCTATCGTGCTCCCCCGGTAGGATTCGAACCTACGACCAATCGCTTAACAGGCGACTGCTCTACCGCTGAGCTACAGGGGAATATATGCTCATAAATGAGCGAGGAAACTATACCATTTCAGGCTGGCATTTTCAATCCTTTAAAGCGGGCGACCGTCGGTTGTTGGATTGTTCCAAACGTCGAATCGGAACCACCCATAGCCTTCGGGTGGGGTTGCTAGGAGTTCTCGAGACCCAGGTGCAGCACTATCAAATGCCCAGTGGTCATACGGTGCTGCAGTTGGTGCAATCCATTCGCCTCCAGAGAGGTGGGGGATGGCGAACCAGAGAAAGAATATAAGGCCAACTATTGCGATAATGCGCTCCATGCGGCTATACTATAGGGCTTTATCAGTCAGAACAATCTTGCCATTCCTATGCATTCATTTCCTAATACAAACACTATCAAAACTAAAATTGTTGCCACTATTGGTCCAAAAACCGAATCCAAAGAGGCATTTCGTACCCTTCTGAAAGCAGGAATCTCAGTTGCGCGTACCAACATGAGTCATGATGATCATGCAGGACATACTGCACGTATCAAGACCATTCGCGCGGTATCAAAACAAGAAAAAATTCCTGTGGCTATTCTCCAAGATCTCTCAGGGCCAAAAATTCGTATTGGTGATTTTGAAACAGCTACGGTGGAACTTGTCGCTGGCGAACAGCTCATCCTTACGGGCAAGAAATGTATTGGCACAAAAGACAAAGTGTATTTCAACTATCCGTATATTAAAAAAGACATCAAGCCTGGTATGGTGCTGATGCTTGATGATGGCAAAAAGCGCGTCAAGGTGGATCGAGTCGAAGGTACTGATATTTATACAACGATTGAGATTGGTGGTATCACCAAGGGTCGTCGAGGGGTTAATATTCCAGGTGCATATCTTTCGATCAAGGCACTTACTGAGAAAGATCGTGAAGACTTGAAGCTCGGACTTGAGCTTGGGGTGGACTTTATCGCACTGTCATTTGTACGTACCGCAAAAGATGTCCAAGAACTCCGCACACTCATTACTGAAGCTGGTGGTACGCAGATGATTGTTTCGAAGATTGAGACCGAAGAAGCGATTGAGAATATTGATGCAATTATCGGGGCTAGTGATGCGATTATGGTTGCGCGAGGGGATCTTGCGGTCGAGGTTGGTCCTGCAAAAGTGCCAGGACTCCAGAAGATGATCATTCGCAAGTGTAATGAACTTGGCAAGCCAGTGATCGTGGCGACACAAATGCTTGAGAGTATGATCAATGCGCCAGTGCCAACTCGTGCAGAAGTCTCTGATGTGGCAAATGCTATTTTTGATGGAGCAGATGCAGTGATGCTCTCAGAAGAAACAACACTTGGATCGTTTGCTGTTGAGGCAGTACGAGTTATGCAAAATGTTGCACAAGAAGCCGAAGGTACCATCAGTACACATCGTCGTCACAAAGTGCACAACAACGACATTGTAGACTCCGTGAGTTCATCGGTTGTACACAACGCCGAAGATGTTGCTGCAAAAGCTATTGTCGCACTTACAGAAACTGGCTCGACACCTCGCATGGTTGCACGATATCGATCGCAGCAGTCAGTGATTGCATTTACACCGCATGAGCACGTGCTCCGACAGCTCCTCCTTTCATATGGGTGCTATCCATTCATTACCAAGCCGTTCAGTGGTAGTAACCAGCTTGCACTTACTCTCGGCAAAAAGCTCATTGAGCTTGGAATACTTGCCCCAAAAGACCGTTTTGTGGTGACTGCAGGAGTACCATTCGGTGTACCTGGTAGTACCAACATCATGATGGTGCTCACTGCATAGTCTCTGACAGTGGTATACTGAAAGAGTATGAATATTTCAATCAAATCGACAAATCTGGAGCTTACACCGGCCTTGAAAGACTATGCCGAAAAGCGCTTGCGGACGGTAACGAAGTTCACCGAAGGGGATGCGACGGTAAATGTTGAGATCGGCAAAACTACCTCACATCACAAAAGTGGCGATATTTATGTTGCAGAAGTAAACGTTATTACACCGCTTGGCAAGCAGTACCGTGCAACATCAGAAAAATCTGATCTCTATGAGGCGATTGACGATGTTCGCGATGAAATCTCTCGTGAACTCAATGATGCAAAAGGACGCAAACAAACACTCTTTCGCCGTGGCGCACATAAACTCAAAGACATTGTGAAAGGGTTCAGAACTTAGAGTCCTTGGGGAAACCGAATAGGTTTTCCATTCTCGGGAATGACCTCATCAATGAGAAACTGTCCATTCGCAAGATGGGCAGTTTTGATTTTCATACGGATGTCCTTGGTGTCTTGTTGTGCAATAAAATAGGTACCAATAGATCCTGCGTATGCACGATATTTGCGATCATTGATAGTGTGATCCTCAGTGAGGTCGAGCTTGCCATCCTCCTTTTTGATCTTGGTCGTGAAGGTTGCTGCGGTATGATCTTGTTCAATCGGAAGTAGTGATCCACGCTCGATACCTTTGATAGTAGGAATCAGGAGCCGTACTGCTTCATCGTTCATTTTTTGACGAAGGGTTGGTGTGGTGTCGTCTGATGCAATAGCTATCTCACTTTTGACATAGACGGGCCCACTGTCGAGCTTGAATTGCATCTGCTGAATAGAAATACCTGTCATCGTATCGCCGGCAAGGATTGCTGACTCAACTGGAGTTGCTCCGCGATACTTGGGAAGGAGCGAGTAGTGTACATTGATTGATCCAAGACGTGGGATATCAAGGAGTGCCTGTGGGACGATCTTGCCATATGCCACCACAACAAAGAGATCCCACTGATCCTTTTTTAATGTTTCAACAAAAGCGGCATCCAGTTTTTCAGGTTGGAGTACAGTGATGTGATGATTATCACCCCAAAGTTTTGGTTCAGGTGATGTGAGTACCATGCCTCGTCCAACTGGTCGGTCAGGGTTTGTTATGATCAATGATGGTGTGTACCCACCATCAGCTAGAGTATTGAGAAATTGTGTCGTGAATGGTGGTGTTCCGAAAAAGGCGATCTTCATATTGTTATTTTGAAGACACAGTTGGTGGCATGTCCTCGAGATGTTTTGCTTTGTCGATAAAGAGTGTGCCGTCGAGGTGATCGATCTCATGTTGAAAAATTTGTGCAAGCAGTCCTCGTGCACTCATGACAAATTCATTACCGTCGATGTTGAGTGCGCGCACCGTTGCGGTAGTTGCGCGCTTTACCGTACCGTATTTCCATCTGACGGAAAGGCAGCCTTCAGAGAGTTCTTTCTTTTCTTTGCCGATGCGAACAAACTCAGGATTGATAAATACTGTGTCGCTGGTGAGCTGTTTTGATGCGCGTGCTGCAACAACAAACACCCGAATACTCTCACCGATCTGCGGTGCTGCAATAGCCACACCATCTTCTTGTTCGGCGAGTGCATGCTTCATTGACGTGATGATTTTCTGAAATGCAGGAGTAGTGATAGCTGTTTTTGCGACAGGTGCCGCCACTTGTCGAAGTACGGGATCAGGAGATTGAACGATCGTAGTCATACAGAGAGATTACTTGAGTTGCTTGATATAGGTATTGAGTTCGCTCAGTGGAACTGTATCCTGAGACCGTGTCTCCATGTTGCGGACAATAACACTACCTTCGACGGCTTCTTTTTGGCCAAAGATAATGGTGTATGGTGCACCTGACTTCTCAGCGACACCGAGTTGGGCCGACAGTGAGTCCTTTGAGAGTGCTTGAATCATTGGAATATGTGCTTTACGCAAGATTTCAATTACGTTGAGACTTTTGAGTTTTGCATCAAGGCCAACCTGGATAAAGTAGACTTTTGGCTTCTTGAGAATGCGGGGTGAGAGGTCTTTGAACCACGGACGTTCGATGATGCGATCCATACCGATCGAACCCCCCATTGCAGGGACATCTTTTTTTGCACCGAGCTGTCGTCCGAGATAGTCGTATCGTCCACCACCTGCAATCGTAATATTGCTGCCGTTTTCATCAGTCTCGATGATTTCAAATACGGTGTGGGTATAGTACGAAAGTCCGCGCACGAGGAGTTTGTCGATTTGATACGGAATATTCATTTCATCGAGTGCCTCGAGCACTTCTTTGAAATGTCGTTTGCCGGCAGGAGAGAGGTAACTGATGGAGTCAGGGGCATCCTGATTAACTAGTTTGGTGGATTCTTCTTTTGAATCAAGAATGCGGAGCGGGTTCGTCTTAAGACGCTCTTGGTCAATCGGTGCGAGGGAAGTTTGATGCTTCTTGTAGTAGTTAGTGAGCTCTTTGAGGTATGCAGGGCGTGACTCCTTGTCACCAATCGAGTTGATGGTAACTGAGAGATTTTTAGCACCTGCTTCTTCGAGCATAGTGTAGATGGTCTTGATCACGAGTGCGTCGAGAATACTCTTTTCACTACCGAGTGCATCAACATCGAACTGGTAGAACTGTCGATACCGACCTTTCTGTGGTTTGTCATGACGAAAGACGGGGCCAGAGTGGTAGAGGAGTACAGGCTGTGGCGTGCTCTGCATGCCATGCTCGATATATGCGCGCATCAGTCCTGCGGTGTGCTCAGGACGCATTGCAAGATGGTCACCACCTTTGGTTTTGAGTGTGTACATTTCTTTGTCGACAACATCAGTACCCACACCGATACTTGTGGTAAATGTTTCCTCATGTTCAAGGATTGGCGTTTCAATAGGTTTAAAGCCGTAGTACACCGCTACTTCCTGTGCCTTTTCAAAAAAGCCTTGAAACTTGTAGTAGTCGTCTCCGATAATGTCGCGCATACCTTTTGGGCTTGCGATATCTTGTGATGGTTTTTTCATACAATTACTGTTCTAAAAATGTTACTTTGCCCGGCAGATAATCGATTTTGGAAAGCGGGAGCAGTCGAAGGAGTGCGCGGCCGCGAATGTTTTCTTTTGGGAGGAGTCCCCATGCGCGGCTGTCATAGCTCCTACCTCTGTTGTCACCCATCACGAAGTAATGTCCTTCGGTGACGGTGGTACTCGAATAGTTGTTTGATCTATGTGTGATAAATGAGTCATCAAGAATAAAACCTTCAGGATGGGCTGCATTTTTAATAGTCACGGTGCTTCCATTAATCGACACTGTGTCGCCTGGAAGACCAATGATGCGCTTCACATAGTATTTGGTAGGTTCAGGGGGAGACTTAAATACAACCACATCGCCACGCGCAGGTTCACTAAAACGATAGGTTACTTCGTCGATCAAGAGATACTGCGCATTTTGGATGATTGGATCCATTGAGGTGCCACTCACGATAAAAGGGCGGATCACATACGTCTGGATAAGGAGTGCTAGACCGACTGCGCCTGCTAGATAGAGGATATTCTCAATAAATAACCAGAGGCGTTTGCTAAGCGGTACTTTGACAGGGGGTACTGGTGCGGAAGGTTCCATGAATAGCGCAAGTATAAACGATTTTGGGGTGCGGGACAAGAAATGATTTTTGTTGTTTAATGGAGGGATGATAGTTATCGGTCTTGGAAATCCTGGTACAAAATACGGCGGACATCGCCACAATATAGGCTTCATGGTGCTCGATGCACTCGCATCGGAGCATGATCTCGCATTTGAAAAAAAGACAATCTTTGACGCGCAAGTTAGCGGGTGGGAAGGTCTTGTTCTTGCAAAGCCTCAGACATTTATGAATGAGAGTGGTAAGTCAGCTGCAAAGCTCCATAAGCAGTACCCGGATTTTCCTATTGTAGTGGTCTATGATGACGTTGATATCAACGTCGGTGAAGTCAAGTGTAGTTTTGGTCGTGGTGCGGGTGGTCACAATGGTGTGCAGAGTGTGATCGATCATCTCGATACCAAAGATTTTTTCCGTATTCGTGTCGGTGTGCGTCCGGTGCATGAGGAACTCTTGCCACGTATTGCGCCTCCAAACGGATTTGAGACCTATCTCTTGTCAGACTTTGCACCGTTTGAAGCAGAGCTCAAGGTGCAGGGGATTGAGAAAGCTGTCTCGATCATTAAGCTTCTTCCGACCTGTACGTTTGAAGAAATCATGAATCAATACAACTAATAAAAATCCCCGGATCACTCCGGGGATTTTTATTAGTTGAGATTATTTCTCTTCTGTTTTTGTTTCTTTCACGTCGCCGTATGCAAGCGTCATACGCTGCTCTTTTGGTTCAAAGAGGGTCACGGTGAATGAGTACGTCTTGCCGAGCTGAAGTTCGCCGCGTAGCTTGTCTTCAGAGCCGAATGTTGAGTGATGTACAAGGCCTGCAACACCTTCTCGGATTGAGACGAGTGCGCCGTGCTTATTGTACTTGATCACTACACCTTTGACGGTGTCGCCTTTCTTGAGTGTACCTTCAAATGCTTTCCAAGGGTTATCCTTGAGGGCCTTGACTGAAAGTGAGATCTTGCCATCCTTGATGTCGATGATCTTTGCTTTCACCTTGTCCTTGAGCTTGAACATTGCACGTGGATCCTCAACGAGTCCCCAGTCGAGTTCAGAGATGTGCACGAGTCCTTCGAGACCATCCTCGATCTTGAGGAAGATACCGAAATCAACGATACCAGTAACCTCGCATTCGATCTCGTCACCAACGGTGTACTTGCTGATGACTTCCTTGCGCTCCTCAGGATTTGATTCCTTTTCAGAGAAGATGATTTTACCTTCCTTTGGATTTGCAGAGATCATCATGACCGCAAGCTTGGTGCCAGCGAGCTTTTTGAGCTCACGGAAAATCTTGTCTTTGTCACTGTCCTCAACACGAGGGTAGTGCTCAGGCTTGAGCTGAGATGCTGGAAGGAATCCAGACACACCCTGCCAGTCAATAATGAGACCACCCTTGTTTGCATCCTTGACGGTGAGTTCAAAGATCGTGTGTGCCTTGATCGCAAGTTCAGCCTCATTCCAGATGAGTGCCTGCTTTGCTTCCTTGAGGGAGAGTTCAATGTAGCCGTTTTCGTTCTCATCCTCTACAACTTTAGCTTTGATTACATCGCCAATGTTGGTCTTCTTGAGGAGATCACGAACCGCGATAAATTCGCGGCCGTAGATGATACCGGTACCAAATGGAGGAAGATCGATGTAGACCGCAGCTTTTTCAACGGCGATCACGGTACCTTCAACAATCTCATCGACTTTTGGACGATGCGGGCCGGTGTCTTCAACTGCTTCAACAGCAGGAGTTTCTACCAATTCTTCTGTAGTGTTTGTTGTCATAATAAAAAAATGCCGCGCAAAGGCGGCCGCCGAATAGTTCGGCACCACCTTTTAGATTCTGGTATCCGTTTCGTGCAATATCAGGGTTATTCCAAAAGGGGAACGATTAATGCAAGAAGCGAAAGGCTGTTTGCCCGAGTAAAATACCATATATAAAGGGAAATAGAAAGTATTGACTTTATCTAAAATATGTGCTACAATTAAATAGTAAACAAGTTCCATAAAAACAAAAAATATACTCATGAAAAAAATGTTTTTAATCGCCATTTTGATGCTTTCTATTAGTTTTAGTTTTGCTCAAAATACGAAAACACAGCCAGTGATGCAAGATACTGCAATAAGAATTGATCAACAGTTTGTGCGAAAAACTGCAACAAAGGTGTTTACTATATATGTACAACAGTATGTATATCAGCCAACAAGAAGTTCAGTTTTTGTAACTAGTAAGAAACTGAAAGTGGATAAAACTAGCAATCTTGATCAGCCTATGTATGGACAGCATTTTCAGATTGCTGAACCAATCAAAAAAATTGGTGTGGCATATGATAATGAAAAAATTATCATAAAGTACGTTACTGATAAAGATGCAGAGCGTATAATAGAGTGTATCTAGTAAAGTTATCCCCTTATAATAAAAATTTGTAAGGGGTTTTTTTATTTGCGATCCATTTGCTATAGTACCTCCATGGTTATTACGTATTACGGCAAACAGTATTTCAAGCTCACCCTCGGCGACCTCACGATCGCTACCAATCCTCCCTCAAAGGCTTCCAAGCCATCTCGCTTTGGTGCCGATATTGCACTCATTACGACAAATATCGAGGAGGGAAATGACGCAGAGACGGTGACGCTTGGTGAAAAGGTACCGTTTGTCATGAGTGGGCCGGGCAACTACGAGATCAGAGACCTCCTCTTTACTGGGGCAGGCAGTCCGGTGACGATCGATGGTGTGGATCGCATCAATACGATCTACGGCTTTGAGCTGGACGGGATCAAGATTTGTTTTCTCGGCAACACTGCCGACGAAAAGTCACTTACTCCCGAAGCCAAAGAAATCGCCGGTCTCGCGGACATGATCTTTGTGGCAGTGGGAAATGATCCAGCACATGCGTACAAGCTTGCGACCTCATTTGATCCTAATGTTGTGATTCCGATGGACTACGATGCAGAAAGTCTTAAACGATTTCTGAAGGAAGGTGGACAGGAGGGGGTAAGTGTCGAAGACAAGGCTACACTCAAGCGTCGCGATCTTGATGGTAAAGAAGGGACAATTATTGCGCTCGCATCACAGTCATAATCACTACTATGGGACGATTTGATCACCATCCACCACATGTTCGTCGCAAGATAGCGCTGATGAGCACGGTTGGGATTGGAGTCATTCTTCTGGGGCTGATGGTCATTCTCTATACTAAGCCAAAGTACCGCTCAGGGGAGGATACTGCAATGTCAAAATTGCACTCATTTTACACCACGATTACGGACTCCGCGCAATCATATTTTGATACCAAATAATGCTATACTAGCCCTGTAATATATGGCGAAAAAAGAAATTCCACTCCCTGTTGCAGCGCCACACGACCAGATACTGCCGGTCAACATCGTCACTGAAATGCGCGTGAGCTTCATCGACTATGCGATGAGTGTTATTACTGATCGTGCACTTCCTGATGTGCGTGATGGATTGAAGCCGGTGCACCGTCGTATTCTCTATGCGATGCATGAGTCAGGTCTCACCTCGAGTGCAAAGTTTCGTAAGTCAGCAACCGTCGTCGGTGACGTGCTTGGTCGCTACCACCCGCACGGCGATACATCTGTATACGATGCGATGGTAAACATGGCGCAGGATTTCTCATACCGCTATCCACTCGTGCATGGTCAGGGTAACTTTGGATCTGTCGACGGTGACCCAGCTGCAGCAATGCGTTATACGGAGGCGCGTATGTCACGTATTGCAGGTGAAATGCTTCGCGATATCGACAAGGATACGGTAGATTTTCGTCCCAACTACGATGCTACTCGCAAAGAGCCGACCGTGATGCCGACTGCAGTGCCAAGTCTTTTGCTCAACGGTACGCTCGGTATTGCGGTGGGTATGGCGACCAACATTGCGCCGCACAACTTGCGCGAGGTTATTGATGCCACTATTCACCTCATCGAGAACGATGATGCCACCAACGAAGATCTTGGTGAGATCGTCAAAGGTCCTGACTTTCCAACAGGAGGTATTGTCTACAACAAAAAGGATATCTTACATGCACTGGCAACCGGACGTGGTGGTGTGGTGTGTCGTGGTGAAGCAGAAATCAGTGAGACCAAAAACGGTGTATACAATATTGTTATCACCTCGCTCCCATACCGTGTCAACAAGTCAACATTCATCGAATCAATGGCTGAGTTGGTACAAGAGAAAAAGATTGAAGGTATCAAGGATATCCAAGAGCTCTCAACCAAGGACACCCGTATCGTGGTTATTTTGAAATCAGGGGTCAATCCGCAAAAAGTTCTCAACTATTTGTACAAACACACACAGCTCGAGCAAACCTTCCACTACAACATGGTGGCACTTGTTGACGGTACGCCGGAGACGCTGTCGCTCAAGTCAATGCTCACTGCATTTATCGGGCACCGAGAAGTTGTGGTTCGTCGTCGCACCGAGTACGATCTCAAACGTGCAAAAGAGCGTGAACATATCTTGCTCGGTCTCAAAAAGGCACTCGATCATATCGATCGTGTGATCACGATTATTCGTGGCTCAAAGGACGCCGCACTTGCGAAGCTCAACTTGATCAAAGAATTCCGATTCTCTGATCTCCAGGCTGATGCAATTCTTGAAATGCGTTTGCAGAAGCTCGCAGGTCTTGAGCGTAAAGCAGTTGAAAATGAGCTCAAAGAAAAGCAAGAGCTTATTGCAGAGCTCGAATCAATACTGAAGAGTGCAAAGAAAATTTTTGCGATTATTTCAAAAGAGCTTGCTGAAATCCGTGACAAATACGGCGACGATCGCAAAACCAAAGTTGTTGCTGGTGGTATCAAAAATATTTCTGATGAAGATCTCGTACCTGAAAAAGACTCAGTGCTCGTATTTACCTCAGGTGGCTATGTTAAACGCACTGATCCAAGTGAGTACAAGACACAAAAACGTGGTGGTGTCGGTGTAGTTGATCTTGAAACTAAAGAAGAAGATTTTGTGACCCAACTCCTCACTGCTGATACACATAGTGATCTTCTATTTTTCACCAATATGGGTAAGGCATACCAAATCAAGATGTATGAACTCCCCGAAGGTCGTCGTGCAACAAAGGGTAAGTCCATCATGAACTTTCTCTCACTTGGTGCTGATGAGCGTGTTACCTCTATCTTGAGTGTGCCAAAGAAACTCAAAGAAGAAAAAGCCTCTCTCATGCTTATCACCAAAATGGGTACTGCCAAAAAGGTATCATACGAGAGCTTCAAGGATGTTCGTCGCTCAGGTATTATCGCAATCCGTCTCGACAAAGGTGACGAGCTCCAGACTGTGCTTCGTGTGCAGAAGGGGAGCAGCATCATTCTTGCGACAACCGAAGGTCAGTCGATCAGATTTGCAGAGGACGACGTTCGCGAAATGGGACGAACTGCAGGTGGTGTTCGTGCGATCAAGCTTGGTAAAAAAGACGGTGTAATTGGTGCTGATGTAGTGACCGATGAAAAAGCAGCACTCCTGACACTTGGTGCAAATGGTATTGGTAAAAAGACGCTGCTCTCTGAATACAAAATCCAAGGACGTGGTGGTTCTGGTATTAAGACCGCAAAGATCACTCCAAAGACCGGTGAGCTCATGGTTGCGATGATTGTGCACAACGACACCGAGCTTGTAGCGATGTCCAAGAAAGGACAAGTGATTCGTGTCGATCTCAACACCGTCCCCTCAAGTGGTCGTGACACCCAGGGTGTCACTATCATGAAGCTTCGTCCAGGTGACTCACTCGCATCTGTTACGTGTTTGTAAGACAGGATATTTACGCTTCACAGCCGAGCTATATGTTACGTCCTCGCTAGCGCTGCGGGATGCAAAATATAGCTCGGCTATTTCGCTTCTTGTGACTCAAGAACGAAAAGAAGCCAGTACAAACTGCATCCCGCAGGTGACGAAGTTGACGAGGACGTAGTTTGTACTGGTTTCTTAAAGTAATGTACTCTACTTTCTACTTCTCACTTGCTATACTCTACACATGTTCATGGATCCCATGCGCCTCATAGCACTGTGCAACTTGCAGTCGACTGACACAGTGGCTGACTTTGGTGCGGGTTCTGGATTCATTGCCCGTGCGCTTGCAAAATATGCACCGCAAGGTCAAGTCTTTGCAATCGAGATCAACCGCGATCTCGTGACACGACTCACTCGTGAAGTGGCAGAAATGCATCTGACCAACATTCATCCAATTTGGGGTGATATTGAAATTCCTGGCGGATCAAAGCTTGCGAGTGATAGTGTGAACTTTGTCGTACTTTCAAATGTGATGTTTCATCTTGAAGACAAACAAGGATGTTTGAGAGAGATTAGTCGCGTATTGAAAAGTAATGGTCGAGTCCTTGTTGTTGATTGGCAAGAGTCATTTGGTGGTATGGGGCCTGCACCACATCAGATTGTGAATAGTCAGATGGCAGAAGAGCTCTTTACTCGAGCAGGATTCACTAAACTCTCTGATGGGCTCTCAGGAGGCGATCATCATTATGCTATACTTTTCAAGAAGTAAACGATGAAACCAAACTTTCAAACAATCATTCTCATTGTGTTTATCGTCGCATTTATTGGTGCGGTCTTGGCGTTCTCTGGTCTTATTGGTTCAAGTTCAACCACAACAACTAGCTCATCTGGTACAGCCCAGATTACTGTATGGGGCATCCTTCCCAACAACCAAATGCAACAGTATGTTGAGCGATTTAATACAAGTGGCAGTGGGTCAACTATTGTATATGTGGAGCGTGCGCCAGAAAATTTCTATCAAGATGTTATCACTGCTATCGCAAATGGTACTCCTCCAGATGCACTGATTCTTTCATCAGAACTTTTGTCGCAGTTTAAGTCACGGCTTTATATTACGTCCTATCAAACCTACAATGAACGTACGTTTCGTGATACCAATGTTGATGGCGCGCAACTCTTTTTGGACAAGGACGGTGTCGTAGCATTCCCACTCCTTGTTGATCCGTTGGTTGTATATTACAACAAGGATATTCTTGCTTCACAAAATTTTGTCGTACCGCCGACAACATGGACAGACCTTCAGTCAACACTCCCATTTTTTCTGAAGCGTGATATCAAAAATGCTATTATCCAAACACCACTTGCGCTTGGAGATGCAACAAATGTGACACATGCTCGCGATATTTTATCAGCGCTTTTTCTCCAAACAGGTAACGCTATTGTTTCATATGATCCTATTTCAGGACAAAATGCGGCAGTGCTTGGTCGTTCTTCGGCAAACAGTACAACACTTCCTACTGCTGAAGCGTTGACGTTTTATACCAGCTTTTCAAATCCAACGAGTAGTAACTATACTTGGAACAGCTCACTGCCTTCGAGTCTACAAATGTTTTTGGCCGGAAGATCGGCGTTTTATATTGGTCGTTCGAGCGAGCTGTTTACTATCCAACAGCAAAATCCAAATTTAAACTTTGATGTTGCGCCATTCTTTCAGTCAGAAGCAGCTACTCGTCCGGTAACTTTCGGTTCTTTTGTTGCAATTGCATTACTCAAGAATTCTCCTAATATTGCAACGGCATATCCTACAGCACTCGCACTCTCTTCAAAAGAGAATATTGATACCTTTTCCAAAATATTTGGGTTGCCACCTGCTCGACGTGACTTACTACTGCTACAGCAGTCAAATCCTTATGTATCAATATTCTTCAAGGCAGCACTATCTGCATTTGCCTGGGCTGATCCTGATCCTATTGCTACAGAAAAAATCTTTCGTGATATGATACAGGATGTTACCAGTGGTCGTGCTGACACCCAGTCAGTGATATTTGATGCAAACACTAACCTTCAATCAGCAATTCGCTAAAATGTCTCGATGCATAGTGGGTATTGCTGTTATCGCATGTGCTCTTGTGGTCACTCCACTGCAGTATAGTGATCTTTCTGCACAAAATGTAACACAATGTAATGACGGTAAAGACAATCAGGTTGGTGACGGTAAAGACTGGGGACTCGGAGTTAATAATGGTGATGGAAAAGCTGATTATTATGGCGTTGATACGACTACTCCTCCAGATGGCCAGCTCGATCTTGAACCTGATCCAGCGTGTGTTTCAGTCAAAGACCCCACTGAAGACGCAGATGATGTTGTAAAGGGGAGTCTGATACCATGCACCAACAAATGTACTTTTTCGGATGTGTTCAAGCTTATCAATGGGCTTTTGTCTTTTTTCATTAAAACCTTGTTGATTCCTATTTTCATCATTCTGTTGATGTATGCAGGCTTCAAATACATCACTGCGCAAGGCAACCCTGCCAAAACAGCAAATCTCAAAAAAATGTTTGGCAATATGATACTCGGACTTGTACTTGTACTGTGCTCATGGCTCATCGTACATACCATCCTCAGTATGCTTGGGTATACGGAAGGTTTATCATTGTTTGGATAATACGATATACTGTAGTCACATGAATTTTTTGAAAAAAACTTTCTCAATACTCATTATGCTCAGTTTTTTTCTCGGAGCATTTACTGTATCTCATTCTGTAGCTTTTGCGCAGGGGATAAAAAATACTGATCAAGCTCCAGGTATCAAAAATACTGATAAGTGTGACAGTCGCCTTGGCTGTACTTCTAGTGCAACTGTCTTCAAGCTCGGTATTAAGCTCAACAATCCGCTCAAGGTAAATACCATACAGGATGCGATCAAGTTCTTCTTGAATACTATTATGAAGATTGCACTCCCGTTTATTGTTGTATTCTTTATTTGGTCGGGACTCAGTTTTATTCTTGCTCGTGGTAATCCTGAGGGTATCAAAAAAGCAAAAAACATGTTCCTCTATACAATTATTGGCACACTGCTTATTCTCGGAGCATGGGCGATTACGAACGCTATTATCGGAACAGTTAATACTATTACGAGTTAAGTATGAAATTCTTTAAGTATATATTTGTCAGCTTGCTTGTAGTGCTCCTATGTGCGACTTCGACCTATGCAGCGTATTGTGACGAACTTGGTCCTGATGATGATAGGACAGGCTGTATTGACCGTCCTACGCCTCCACCAACACCTCCAACAATGTCGAAGTATTGCGAGAGTTTTCTTGGTCCTGATAATACATTACCTCCAGCATGTGAAGCCAACCCGCTCTATGATCCTAATACATCAACAACATCCTCTTCTGGTACAACAGGAGGACCGAGAACAGTCACTGATCCAAAAGAGTCAGTTTGTAGACAACTGTATTTTCTGAGTGATGGGTGGTATATGGCTGGCTGTGCTTCGGTAAAGACAGGGGTGACGTATACGTTGGTGAGCGGATATTGTGCTGATCATGCGAAAGATTCTATTAGTGATCCCCACTGGCTCCGGCTTGGATGTGACGGTATCGTTCGACCTACTACGGTACAAACTACAACCCCTGCTTCTGGCATGACTACAGGAGGGTCTTTCTCTACGTTACCACTCAATAGTAGCCAGCAAGCAACAACGCTCTCCAATACCGGAGGCACATCACAGTCAAGCTCATCAGCACTGGCACAATGTAGTGCAATCAGGTTTGCTTCATTGCTCGATATTATGATTTGGGTTAAATGTGTGATAGTCATTGCAGTGATTCCACTCATCTTCACGCTTGCATTTGTGATCTTTCTTTGGGGTGTACTTCGCTTTATGTATGCATCCGACTCTAAGGATAAGGAGGCCGCTAAAGGCTTTATTTGGTGGGGGTTGGTGGGACTCTTTGTGATGGTGTCAGTTTGGGGGATTATTCGTATTCTTGGTACGACACTTGGTATCGACTCGACCGTTCCACTACTGCAGACCTCCGCACTCGATCCTAAAAAAGCTACCAAGTAGTATCTATTGCAATACGCATCATGGTATACTATGGACACCTGTGTTCGATTATCAGGTAATTTTAGAAGTAGTATTCATATATGAAAAATAAAGCATTCTCTCTCAGCGCATTTGCTGCAACACTCCTAGTACCTGCACTTGCACTCGCACAAAACTTTGATTACGCGAACAAATGGATTGACCAGGGTCTCAAATGGCTCCGTCTCTCAATTACAATCATCATGATTGTAATGACCCTGTACTTCCTTCTTGGGGTATTTCGCTATATCAGTGAAAAAGATCCAACCAAGCTCAAGGATCGTCGTACTGTCGTGATCAACGGACTCATTGGTCTCTTTATTGCAGTGTCAGTATGGGGTATCATTCGCCTTGCTGGTACTACACTTGGTACAAGTTCACAAAACGGTTCAGTTGATATTGCATGCCCTCCTGGCTTGAAATTCAATCCGACAACTGGTGTTTGTGGAGTCTAATCACTAGCTATGTTTGAAGTCATTGCCTATGCTGATGGCGTTGACAATCTCTTGTACAAACTCAATGCAAAGATTATCAACCCACTGATCGAACTTTCGTTCATTGTTGCGCTTGTGGTGTTTCTCTGGGGGGTACTTCAGTTTATCCGTGGTGCAAATAATGAAGAAGCTCGAGCAAAAGGCAAGGATCATATGCTCTGGGGGTTTGTTGGTTTTCTGATCATGTTTGGTGTATTTGGGATCATCAACTTGTTGACTCGAACACTTGGCATCAAAGGAACAACCTTGAACCAAAAAGAGCAAAAGTTTGAAGCTCCAACCATTCAGGAGCTCAAGCTCCCAAAATAGAAAAAACCCCGACTGAAAAGTCGGGGTTTTGGTTTATTGGGAAAGATCTACTTCGGTCCATACATCAATCAACATGTCAGTATCACTCATGATACGTATTTGTTCACCAGGGTATGCCCGGGCTGATCCTTCAAGAGGAATCGTAATTCCTTTACCATTTTTGTTGAGAAACTTCATTCTCCACTCGTGACCTCTACTGTTGGTAAAGGTCAGTACGACTGAATCTCCACTCGTATGTGGCTTGAAGAATATAGCTTTTCCTTCAGGAGAATTAATAGCATACACTACTCCTTTGGAAATCATTGGTGTACCTTCACTAAGTGTCGGAAGCGTGCTTCGTACAGTACTAGCTGATGCGGCATTATCTGCTGATCCTAATGAGAGCCGGAGCTTCATCACGGGCCATACAAACCATCCGATCAACGCCACAATTCCTAAACATATGGCAAGCTTGCCATAGTAGGTAGCACGCTTACTTTTCTTACCAAAGCTTGGTAGTGATGGCAGTTTCCAATTTTTCCCCCATAGTTTCCATACTAGGAAAAGCACAACAATACAACGAACAGTAAGTATACATACCTTCCAAGACCATATAGATATAAGCCATTTCAAGAATAGATAGATTATATATAATCCAAAAAAACCAAAAATGACTAGTGCCATTACTCTAGGTAACTGCTTGGTAGGACTGTTTGTACCACTTATTTGACCTCTACGAGGTGTGCCACTTTTTAGCTCTTTTGTTGCATACCAGATGGTGATGATAGCAAATAATAATACTATTGCTAGCAAAATTATTTGCCATGATAGATTAGTTTCCATTGCCAACTCCTTTTGTTGCAATATTCGCAACTAATTGTTTAACAATAGGATTACCTTCATCAGTACCTGTTGTAACCAATGTTGTAACTTTGTTTTGTTGCAATGCTACAGCTACTTTTGTTTCGTCCACCAGAGCCTTATCTGCTTTTTGGAATTCAATTACTTTGGCAAGTTTAAGTCCAAGGACTTCTGCTTCTTTTGTTCCGACAGTTTCCGTTTTTTCCGCAGCAATGGTAATCTCAGCTTTACCTTTGATTGTTATTGCTTCTGCGTCAGCTTCAGCATTGATTTTAGTCTGCTTAGCTATTTCCGTGCGTACATCAGTAGTGATTTTTTGGACACTTTTCTCCTGGCGAGCTTTAATAATACTCTCCGAACCTTTTGAGAGGATTACATCCTCAGGCAGCAAAGTATCAATGATAAACAAATCTTTTGGAAATGTTGTTTTTTGATTTATGTCAATAACGATTAATTCGCAATCGTTATTTACACCACCTTTTGTGGCACCTTGCAGTTCTTCAAGTTCTTTCTCGCGAAGTTTTTTCCCAATTTCTGTCTTGAGTAAATCTTCTACATAAGAGAGAAAGTTGCCGGAAGGGTATGCAGACATAATACCTTTTGCATCAAGAATGCGAAGCACAAATTTAAAGACGATTTGTACTTCAGCACCATCTGAGCTGACGATTTTGATATCAAAAGGATGAACCTCTCGATCCAAGAGAAACCATTGATCATTGCGTGATCGTCTGACGAGACACATTGACTGGGTTTCTACCATTTTTTTACCATCATTTTTACCATTATCAGTGGTACTTTTTTCCACTTCCTTTTTATAGGTTAATAGTGGTATGAGATTTTTTTTAGCCGCATCCTGTTCAGTCATTAATTGCTTCCATACAAAAGGGAACGTAAATATACGTTCTATGTACGGTAATAAAATAATGTTGCCAAACAAAAAGGGGACAGGGCTGTTATTGTCCAGATAGATTGAGTCGGCTACCACGTTACCCTGAGAAACCAAATAGTGAAAACCTCTTCGAGGTGAAAAGAATAGGGTCCAACGACTAGGTGCTGAACCTTGCGGGAGAAGGAATTCTGTTTCCATATATTATTTTTTTATTGTGAATGAATGATTTTGTTTGAATAAACTATATCACAAATATATAAAAATGTCAATAAAAAATCCCACCGATTTGTGTCGGTGGGATTGTCTTTTTGCATGCTTTTACAAGCTACCTTTGTAGGATGATTGACCTGCTGATTCAGGTGTTTCTGCAACATCGACCCAATATTCAGTAAGCCAGTTGTCCCTGTACTTTAGAAGATCTTGTTCTTGTTCAGGAACAAAATCAGGACTTGCAAATCTGCAGGTTATGAGTACTTTGATGGCAAAGTACTTCGTTCCATCAACGGCTACAAGCGGCCTTACTGCCTTTATAGTTCGTGCTTGGCCTTCGGTCAGACGTATCGGAATACCAATTACTTGATAGGCTGTTCCGTTGTCGCTCATTTGTTTAAAATAAGCAGTGATCTGACCACCTGTTGGTTCTGCAAACAGGTATACTGTTGCGTTGATCCTTGCACGGTGTTGTATTTGCCTATAGCCGGAAAGTCCATCAAAGATGTTGAACTTAAGCTCAGGCGGAGTCGTTTGTGCGTTTGCTGATGTAATAGATGCAATAAAGATGATAAAGAACAATACCTTTTTCATAAGTGAAAATTTTTATAGGTGAGTTAATGAAATCTGAATACATCATATCATATATAGTATATTTGTCAAGTACCTGAGAATCCTCAAAAAAGCTTGATAGGGCAGGTGAAATACGGTATTATGGTGCGTACCCATAAGGTCTTGTGTATTGCTGGAGTGGCGGAATTGGTATACGCGCTAGTCTTAGGAACTAGTGCCGCAAGGCTTAAGGGTTCAAGTCCCTTCTCCAGCACAGTTTAAATTAATATGCTCCTATAGCTCAGTTGGTAGAGCAGCTCCCTCTTAAGGAGACGGTCGTGGGTTCGAATCCCTCTGGGGGCACTATAGATATACAAAACAAAAAACACTAAATATATTTAGTGTTTTTTGTTTTGTATTGGGGGCGGGACTCGAACCCGCACGCCGTATAAGGGCAAGGGATTTTAGTAATTTCACCACCACAGTGCTGGGGGCGGGACTCGAACCCGCACGGCATTGCTGCCTGAGGATTTTAAGTCCTCTATGTCTACCATTCCATCATCCCAGCACTCTGGAGGCGAAACAAAAATCTCCCGATGTACATTCCATCATCAATTTCACCTAAAAGGACATTTTGGAGACCCGAGCGAGAATCGAACTCGCGAATAGTTCTTTTGCAGAGAACCGCCTTACCACTTGGCCATCGGGTCACTAGTTATTGATCGCTTCTCAAAAGCGCGTCTATATTCTGACGGGCTTTCTCTCCAGTGTCAATCATGATGTCGAGGAATGGCACGGGGTGGATGCCGAGCTCTTTCATAGCGATTTGTTTCAATGCTTTACGCTTGCGCTTGAGAAAGTTGATAGCTGACTCTTCGCCGGATGCCGGGAGGACGGACACATAGATTGTTGCTCTCTTGCCGCGACTATAGAGCTCAACACGAGTAATGGTGATCATCGCGCTCTTATTGCTCTCGCTTTCGATGAAGCGAGCAGCAATTTCACGAATGCGTTCTTCGATTTTAGCATTTCGTTCTGCTGCCATGTTATTTGGTGATCATCATAAATGCTTCGAGTACGTCGCCCGGTGCAATATCGGTCTTGCACTCGACGAGCATGCCACATTCACCATCAGTCACAGTTTTAACCTTCTGTTTTGCAGACTGGATCTCAATAATCGTCCCTTGTGCGAGTGCATAGTCACGACGCAAAATTGATACTTTTGCACCAACTTCGATCGTACCGCTTTCAATACGACAGCCAATGACTTGACGATCTTTGGTTGCAGAGAATGTCTTGAGGACTTTTGCGGTACCACTGACTTCACGACTTTCGACACGAGGGCGACGTTTTTCGAGTTCGACCTCGAGCCATTCAGTCATCTTGTAGATAATGTTGAATGTCTCAACAGTTGCATGTACTTGCTCATTCACATCACGTGCCCGAGCATCCATCGCAGTGTTGAAGCCGAGAATAATCGTGTCTTTATCAGACTGGGCGAGGCGAATGTCGCTCTCATTGATCGCACCGATACCTTTGCCGATGATTTTGACGCGAAGACCTTCGACGGTGATTTTACTGAGTTCACGCTCAGTTGCTTCGAGTGTGCCGTGTACATCAGTTTTAATAATGATTGGAACAATCTTTTCACCCGGAGTTACCACATCGCGATCATTTGCAGTAGTTACTTTCCCAAATTCCTCAATGTAGTCTTCAGCTTGACGTTTCTTGTCGAACACTACAATAGTTGAGCCAACTTCAGGCAGACTATCAAACCCGACGAGATGCACAGGTGTACCAGGTCCTGCAGTATCGAGAGTCTTGCCGAGGAAGTTTTCCATGATGCGAGTAGTGGTAATGGCGGTGCCTGCGATTACGAACTGACCTTTTTTGAGAGTCCCATCCTTTACAATAATAGTTGCTGCCATACCACGCTTTGCATCCATACGAGATTCAATCACGGTACCTGTTGCCATCGCACCTGGATTTGCAGTGAGTCCTTCAAGATCTGCAACAAGGAGAATCGTCTCGAGTAAATCTTCAACACCAGTACCTTTGATTGCTGATACGCCAACCCATGGTGTATCGCCGCCGTAGCCTTCAACGAGCACTTCATGCTCTGCAAGCATTTGCTTTGCCTTCTCAATATTTGCACCCTGCTTGTCGATCTTGTTGATTGCGACGATGAAGGGGATTTTTGCATTGCGAATAGTCTTGAGTGCTTCAATCGTCTGTGCTTTGACGCCATCTTCTGCAGACACCACAAGAATCGCAATATCAGCAGCAACTGCGCCACGCTCACGCATACCGGTAAAAGCTGCATGACCTGGTGTATCAAGGAAGGTGATCTGACGCGTCGCTCCTTGGTAGGGAATAGCGATCTCGTATGCTGAGAGGTGCTGCGTAATACCACCGGCTTCTGTTTCGGTGACATTAGACTTGCGGATGTAATCCAACAGGGTTGATTTGCCATGGTCGATGTGACCCATGACGGCTACTATTGGTGGTCGGTGTGTGGTATTCATGATGAAAATGAGTGGAGTGCTTCTTGTAATGCCCGGTCTTCTTCGGTAGTCAGTGTGCTATCGGCTTTGCGATTGCGAACTTTTTTGGCATAGACACCGACATGGTTGCGATTACTGATCACGGAGAGTACGTAGCCATCACCATGTTCGTCAAGGAGTCCTGATGCAAAGCTTTGTTCGCCACCTGCATCACCGTATGCATCGTATCTGACAAGTGAATAGCCACGAATACTTCGTTTGACGCGAGTGTCGATATGCTCAAGCGCTTCTTTGTGTGCGTCGAGTGTGTTGTCGACAACGGCACTTTTTTCGGTGAGCCATGCAAGGGTAGCCTCAAGTGACGTTGCATCCTTGCCTACCATAAAGGTACTGAGCCTTTTGTGAAGTTTCCATAGAAGGATACCA
Organism: uncultured bacterium; assembly: GCA_937903035.1. Lineage (GTDB taxonomy): Bacteria > Patescibacteriota > Minisyncoccia > Phycocordibacterales > UBA9973 > UBA4124. Next base: position 54,844 of record CALCZP010000002.1, read on the forward strand.
AGTATCGTAACTGCTATCACGAGAATGATAGTCACCCCGAGTCCGATAGCTGCTACGAAGAATGGTATACTTCCTCCCATAGACGCGCAGTATAGCTTTATTCTCTATGTTTTTCAAGCATTTTTTCAAATCCGTCAAGTCTGCTGCTAGGGTGTACCTCGACTACGCCTCAAGTACGCCAGTTGACTATAAGATGCTGGAAACATTTCCTGTGCTGCCACCACATATTTTGGCTGCAAATCCGAGTGCACTTCATCATGCGGGAGTTCATGCGAGACGTGCGATTGAAAGTGTGCGAGACGTCATAGCGCAAGCAATCGATGCGCATACTGACGAAATCACCTTCACCTCAGGCGCGACCGAGTCTAACAACATGGCGCTCATGGGATTTGTGACTGCATGCCAAGAAAAAGGATTGCAGATGAGTGAAATAGCAGTCTTTGTGAGTGAGTATGAGCATGCGAGTATTCTCGAATGTGCAGCTGCGCTTGCGAAACGTGGTGTACAGGTGACAAAGCTTACAAGTGTGCCAGTACTTGATCCCAAAGATATTAGTGTTCCACCACATATAAAAGCAGTGCTTGTATCAGTAATGTATGTAAATAATGAGGTTGGTACGATCCTTCCAATCAAGGATATTGCCAAGCGTGTTCGCAAACTTCGCAAAGAATATCCTGATGTCACCATTGTATTGCACACTGATGCCACACAGGCGCCACTCTATATTGATCTCGGTGTGCCACAACTCGGTATCGATATGATGACGCTCGGTGCGACCAAGCTCTACTGTCCGAAAGGTGTGGGTATGCTTTATGTGAGACGAGGAATTACTATCGCACCACTCATGTATGGCGGCGGACAAGAAAAGGGAAAGCGCCCAGGGACAGAAGCACTGTCGCTCGTGCACGCATTTGCGCACGCGCTTGCATACGCACAGTCACATGTCGATGATGCATACGAAGTCATCGCGGGGCTCCAAGAATATTTTGAAGAGCTCGTTCAAGAAACATTTCCTGGTGTAGGTATTACGCTCCAAGAATACGATCGCGCGCCGCATATCAGTCATGTTGCCATTAAAGGATTTGACAGTGAGCTACTTGTCATTGAGCTTGATGCACGAGGCATTGCAGTGTCATCCAAAAGTGCGTGTAAAAACGAAGAAGGAAATGAATCAGCTATTGTCGAATCTATCTATGGTCCAAATGTCGGTGCGGTTCGGTTTTCATTTGGGAGAATGACGACAAGAAAGGATATCGATAGGGCAGTAAATGCGCTGCAATCCGTGATACGCAAATATTATGTTTCAGAGTAGAAAACCTTGACGCATATGATATAGTGAAAATATACCGATTTGCTGCCCGATAGACCCTTCCAGATCACCTGATTTCTTTATCCGATTAGCTTCTCTATATGACTCATGACACCACCACTAGGAAAATTTACAACCAAAGCCAAAGAGACGATTAAACGCTCACACGAGCTTGCGATTGAGCGCGGACAAAACAATGTCAATGCGCTTCATTTGCTTGCAGCACTTTTGATCCAGGAAGAGTCCAATGTGATCACACTCCTTGATCGCATGGATATTGATAGTATCCTCCTCACCGACTCGATCCTTGAGGCTATTGAAAATGCTGAAGGACAGACGACCGTTGCGCCCTCATACCAGATGTTTCTTACTGCCGATCTCGCGCAGGTGATTGAACATGCGCTCAAGGTTGCAACCGAGCTCAAGGATAACTTTGTTTCAACAGAGCACCTCTTTATCGCACTCCTTGATATCAAGAACCAGGCGAGTGAGCTCCTCTCACAGTTCAACATAAACCGCAAAGAGCTCGTCCAGACAGCGCTTGAATACCGCAACAACAAAGGTGCTGACAGTGCTCCTGACAAAAAGATGCGCATGCTCTCAAAGTTCACGCGCAATCTCACCAAGCTCGCTAAGGAAGATAAACTCGATCCAGTAATAGGTCGTGATGCAGAAATCATGCGCATCATGCAGATCATTTCTCGTCGCACCAAAAACAACCCGATCCTTATTGGTGAGCCAGGTACAGGAAAGACTGCGGTGGTAGAGGGGCTTGCAAATCGGATTGCAAAAGGTGATGTGTCAGAGTCATTGAAAGATAAAGAAATCGTCTCACTTGATATTGGATCACTCCTTGCAGGGACAAAATATCGCGGTGAGTTTGAAGATCGACTTCGTACTATTCTCAAGGAAGTTGAGCGTGCTGAAGGTAAGATCATTCTCTTTATTGATGAGATTCACACTATAGTAGGAGCGGGAAGTGCAGGTGATGGGACAGTCGATATGGCCAACATGCTCAAGCCAGCGCTTGCACGCGGTGAACTCCGTGCCGTTGGCGCAACAACACTTAAGGAATACCAAAAGCATATTGAAAAAGACCAAGCACTTGCTCGTCGTTTTCAGCCAGTCTTTATCGAGGAATCTACCGTTGAAGATGCTGTCGCAATCCTTCGTGGGCTCAAAGAAAAGTACGAGCTCTATCATGGAGTACATATCACTGATGATGCGATTATTGCTGCGGTGACGCTGTCGAGTCGTTATATTACGAGCAGATTCTTGCCAGATAAGGCAATTGATCTTCTCGACGAAGCATGTTCTGCACTTCGTATGGTACTTGAAAACAAACCGGTTGTACTCGAAGAAGCGCATCGTCGCATTATGCGATTGGAGATTGAACGTGAGGCCCTCAATAAAGATGTCGACAAAGAGTTTGATACTCGCACCGCAAAGTCTCGTATCAAGGATATTGATGCAGAGATTGCAAACGTGAATGAAAAGACCAAAGAGCTCGATATGAAATGGCGTACAGAGAAAGGGCTCCTCAACGACATGGCAAAGATCAAAAAAGATCTTGAGCTCCTTCGTCTCGAAGCGGAAGGCGCAGAGCAGCGTGCAGATCTCGGGCGCGCAGCAGAGATTCGCTATGGTCATATTCCGATGCTTCAAAAAGATCTCACCGCAAAGATGGATCGTCTCAAAAAGATGCAAAAGGTTCGTCGTGTACTGAAAGAGGAAATCACTCCTGAGGATATTGCAGAGGTTGTAGCTCGCTGGACTGGTGTGCCACTCACCAAGATGCTTGAAGAAGAACGTGAAAAGCTTATCAATATGCAAGCAGAGCTTCATAAGCGTGTAGTAGGGCAAGAAGAAGCGATCGACAAAATTACCCACGTGATTCGTCGCAACCGTGCAGGTATTGGCGACCCCAACCGCCCGATTGGTTCATTTCTATTCTTGGGCCCGACTGGTGTTGGTAAGACAGAACTTACCAAAACGCTTGCTGAGTTCATGTTCAACGACGACAAGGCACTCATCCGTGTCGATATGAGTGAGTACATGGAGCGTCACAGTGTGTCCAAGCTCATTGGATCACCACCAGGCTATGTAGGACATGATGAAAGTGGTCAGCTTACTGAAGCAGTGCGTCATCGTCCGTATGCAGTTGTGCTCTTTGATGAAGTTGAGAAGGCACATCCAGAAGTCTTTAATGTTCTACTCCAAGTGCTCGATGAGGGGCATCTCACTGATGCAAAGGGGCGCAAGGTGAACTTTAAAAATACCGTCATTATTATGACGTCAAATATCGGCTCACAGTTTGTGCAAAAAATGGAAACGATTGGCTTTCATACAAACAGTCAGGCCACTGAATATTTCCATATGAAAGAGAAAGTCGAAGGTGCACTCAAGGACTATTTCCGTCCCGAATTCCTCAACCGCATTGACGAAACCGTTGTATTTGATATCCTCTCCGAGGCTGCGATCAAACAGATCGTGAAGCTTCGCATTGAGACCGTGCTTGCGCGTTTGCGTGAAAAGGGGATCGAAGTGACGGTCGCGGACGATGCACTTTCTCATCTGGCATCTGTCGGGTATAATCCTCACTACGGGGCTCGTCCCCTCAATCGTTTGATTCAGACCAAGATTCTGAATCCGATTGCGGAGCGGATTATTTCTCGGACGATCGCCGAGGGAGACACTGCTCACGTTTCGATGCAGGGTGATGATATTGTCATCACGACGCAATCAATAAAAAAGAAACGTACACCTAGTTCTTTTGATCGGTCTGTGACAAAGGGAACCAAAGTTTCTAAGTCATAAGACTTTCCGCTGCAATCCGCAGCGGCACGCGTCGATGGTAGAGTGGTCAATTACATCAGACTGTAAATCTGACGCCTTCGGGCTACGCAGGTTCAAATCCTGCTCGGCGCACCCCAACAAAACAACCTCACAAAAAGTGAGGTTGTTTTGTTGTGTGATTAAGTGCAAATGATTGACATTTTATTAAAAATATGATATTATAAAAACAAATAAAACACAGTATCATGAAAAAAATATTTGTTGCCGTTATGGCTATTACATTTGTTTCTATGTTCACTAGTTGTACTGGAGAAAAAGGTATCATTGCTTTTGGAAAAGAGATAAAAGGTACTTGCCCTAATACAAAATAGAAATACAAAATAATAAAACCCTTCTGTTTTACTGAAGGGTTTATTTTTTATATTGATGCAGCTATTGTTTAGATATTTGATGAAATCATAGAATCACTAAAAATGTGCAATTAAATCTTCTATATATCTCTCTCTAATTTTGCTTACTCCTACCAAAATCAGATTATTTGTGGCACTATAGATCTCATATGGCAATCAAAGACGACAAAGTATACCTCTATGGCAAGCACGCACTTCGTGAGGCACTCATTGCAAAACCTCACATTATCCAAAAGGTGTTTCTTGACGCCAATGCTGAAAATGATGGAGAACTTGTGAAGCTGCTGCGAACACACGGTATTTCGATGAGTGCAATGAAAGGTGATCCGAAGCAAAAGGCAGGGGAAGATGCGGTGCATCAGGGTGTGATTGCGGTGATTGATACAGAGAAGTTGTACGTACCATTTGATGAGTCAATGAAGTCTATTCAGGCCAAGACGAATCCGTGTATTGTCCTGTTGGATGAGCTTCATGATCCGCATAACGTTGGTGCAATCATCCGTAGTGCAGCAGCGTTTGGTGCTGATCTTATCTTGCTTCCTGAACATAACCAATCTCCAATCACGGGTACCGTTATCAAAACCTCTGCGGGTATGGCATTTCGTATTCCGATCGTTCGTATCGGCAATGTGAATCAGACGATGCGTAAACTCAAGGATGACTATCGTTTTTGGGCGTATGGGCTTGTGATGAATGGAGATACGTCACTTCCAAAAGCTGAGTTTGATACACCAACACTTTTTGTAGTAGGAAATGAGTCCACTGGTATCCGTGAAAAGACCCTTGAGCTCTGTGACGTGAAGCTCTCGATCCCGATGGATCCTGGATGTGAATCACTCAACGCATCAGTTGCAGTATCGGTGGTGCTGTACGAACGGTTTCGATCTCTATAAAATAAAACCCTTATTTCAATTATGAAATAAGGGTTTTTAATCTGGCTTACTCAAAAAACTTAGATACGCTCTACTATTTTTGGAACTATCTTAAGGTATAAAACAATAAAGATCACCAGCTCTAGAAAAAGAGCGGTTGGTAGTGCATCTCTTTCTATAAAAAAAGAGATTGACTTTGTGTTGAATACAAGTGATACGAGGTAAATACCAAGTACAAGAAAATCGTTGATACTGCCATTGAGATCACAAAGCAGTTTGTGAAACCCACCACTAATTTCTATTTGTGCGAGCATTAGGATCATGGTGAGGAATGTGGCTACTAAAATGAGCAGTTGTAGTTTCATATGCTTTTGTTTTTTACAACCTTATCACTTCCGTGTCTTTTGTCAAAAAGACCACCTTAGTTGTGGTGGTCTTGTTTAATCGGGCGATTGGGGCGTTTTCTACAATAGATTGCAGCAAATACGATACTTGTAGTTACGATTGTACCTACAATTGCGGTTGGGATATCTACTTCTTCAAAGCTTTTATGAATGACGTATATTATGCAGCTTGCTTGGATGACATAACATGGCAAAAACCATTTGATATGCTTTTTAATAAGCACTCTCTCACATACATATGTCGGCTTCTCCCACAGTCCTGCTTTGGTTGTTGCGATTTCTAGTAATGAGTCCCATGCAATCAAAAAAGCGACTACTGCCCCGATACTGCATAGAATGAAAAGTATCATAAGGTGAGTTTTTTTAAATCCTACTGTATCTGTAGCCTTTGTCAATAAAGGCTTTGTTTGGTAGGATGAGGCAATGGAATCATCTCAAAAAGTCGTTACGCGCTTTGCGCCAAGTCCGACAGGGCATATGCATACTGGTAGTTATCGTACCGCCTTTTTTGCATATTTGTTTGCCAAGAAACATGGTGGCAAATTCATTCTCCGCATCGAGGATACTGACAAGGAGCGATCAAAAGAAGAATATACCCAAGAAATATTGAATGTATTTGAAACGATCGGTATTTCCTATGACGAGCGATACATTCAGTCAGAGCATGTTGAGCGTCACAAGGCACTGCTTGAAAAACTTATCAAAGATGACAAGGCATATATATCAAAAGAAGAAGCAAAGGATGGCTCTGGTGTTGTCAAGGATATTATTCGATTTCGCAATCCGAACAAAGTTGTGACCTTTGTCGATTTGGTGCGCGGATCAATTTCAACCGACACGACTGATCTTGGTGATTTTGTTATTGCTAAAAACTTGAACGAACCACTCTTTCATTTGGCTGTTGTTGTTGATGATCATGATGAGGGGGTGACACATGTGATCCGCGCAGAGGAGCATATTGCCAATACCCCGCGTCAGATTTTGATTCATGAAGCACTGGGATTTGATATTCCTTCATATGCGCATTTGCCACTTGTGCTTGCACCCGACAAAACAAAGATGTCCAAGAGAAAAGGAGCGGTGCCTGTGGTTGAATACTTGGAGCGTGGGTATCTCCCTGCTGCACTTTTGAATGCAATCTGTCTTTGTGGATGGAATCCTGGTACTGAACAGGAGCTTTTCACCCGTGCAGAACTTGAGGCAACATTTGATCTCGACAAGGTGCAAAAGGCGGGAGCGGTATTTAACGAAGAAAAGCTCGACTGGTTTAATCGCGAATATATAAAGAAACTTTCACTTGAAGAATTTTGGGGTCATGCACACCATGGACTCTTTGGCAGTATTGTCGACAATGTTCCAGAGAATCACGAGATGCTCAAAAAGCTTGAGCCACTGATTCGTGAACGGATGGTGAAGTTTAGTGATATGCAGACATTCTTTGGTCGTGCTGATGGATCGACGGTGGGTGAGTTTGATTACTTCTTCAAAGATCCGGTAGTTGATGAATCAATGCTTGTATGGAAAGCACTCAAGGATGATGCTGAAGGTTTGAGCAAGACAAAAGAGTATTTGCGTGAAGTAGTGTCTCGTCTCGAAACTATTGATGATGCGTCATGGACTCATGAGAGCATTAAGACAGCTATCGCGCCTTATGCGCAGGAGATGGGGAACGGTAATGTCCTCTGGCCAACCCGTGTCGCACTCTCTGGTCGCGACAAGTCTCCTGATCCATTTGAGCTTGCAAGCATTCTTGGGAAGGAAACGACTCTCAAGCGTTTGCAAAAGATAATTCGATAAATAAAAAAGCCGAAACGAATATCGTTTCGGCTTTTAGGATGAGATGCTCTTGTTAGTGAAGAAGTATTTCCAATACTTCTTTTTTTGCTAAAAAATACAGATTGTAATGTTGTGCAGAAGAAAGTTCTTCACCTTGATCAAGAAAGATTTTTTGGCCACCATATTCTAGTGGTACGGTCAGGAGTATTTTTCTTGGAATATACCCAAGAATTTTGTTCTTGGTGTCTACTTTCTCAATCCAAACAACATTGTCTGGATTAAGGTTTTCAGCCTCAAGTTCGCTCAATTGCTCAAAACAATTTCGGATTTCTCCGTTGTCTAGTTTTTTACGTTTGTGAAAATACAATACTTCTTGTGATGGGATAGTTCCAACTACTGTAACTGCTTTCATAAATAAAAAGAATTTAATTTTTCTCAATACTACATTTATATTTCGTTTTGTCAAAAAAATCCCTTCATAGTGCTATGAAGGGAAAGATGTGTATTATTTTCCTTTTCTCTTGCTTTCTTTGAAGTTTTTGCCTTCAACGAGTAATTTATAACCAAATGGATCAGGTACCATACTTTTGTTTTTACCAATGTCGTATGGCGATGGTTTCTTTGGTGACATGTACTTCTGTATGCTGAATAGATCAGCAAAAAAAGTACGAAGAAATATAAAAGGCATTTTGATAATACTCAGACATATTTTTTTCATAGTGTTGTTTTGATTTATTGTACATTATATATAAATATTGTCAAATAATGTGATGAAATATGTCTTTATAATTATTTGATGTTCTAATCAATATAGTTGTAGCATGAAGCAAACAAGTAGTATGTTGATCGTTGTGTATGTACTTTTAAGTGTGACAACTTGTTTTGCTGATACTACTATTAGTGACGATATAGTAGTCGATACGATCTGGGGTTCAAATGAAAGTGTGTATGTTATTGATCGCAATATTTCAGTAGCCGATACTAGTACATTGACAATACTTCCTGGTGTTACGATTCTGATGGATGAAGGTGTAGCGATCACAGTCAAAGGTACACTTGCTGCGCAAGGTATTCCTGAATCTACTATACGTGTTACAGGAAAGACAATCACAAGTCATGTACTTGCTCCACCACCTGAACCAGCTGAAGGAGAAGTATTATCAGAAGAAGTTGAGCCAGTATATATCGACGAAGTTACAACGCTACTCCCAAAAGGATTTGTTTTTGAGCCCGGATCACGTGGAGTACTGAGCTATATTTCTATCGATCATGCAACTGATCCGATTGAGGGTATTGATGCGAGTATTGCTATTGATAATGCAATACTCGCTGATGCAATCACTGGTATTCATCTCACTGGTGGCGTACTATCGGTGCTCAATACCTTGTTTATGAGTATTGTTGTTCCTGCTAAGATTGGACTTAGTGTCGACTTTTCGCATGACAATAATACATTTACCGATACACAATATCCTGGATGGAATTTCTTTGGGGATGGGTATAACCAGGATGTGCATCTTGTGGCAGGAGATGGTGTATATATTCTCTCAAGCTCACTCTCGATTGCGGCGGAGCACAGTATTACGATTGATCCAGGTGCAACACTCCTGCTTGCAAATAATGTGTCGGTGAACGTTTATGGTAAGCTCACCGCACAAGGCACTGCCGATGAACCGATTGCGATTGCGCCGCTTTTACCAACTATGCGAAGTAGTGTATTCGTCATGTCGGACGATCCGATAGTATTTGAACACGTGAACTATTCGCTCGGTGAAGAATTATTTTTTGCTCAGACAAACCATATCACTATTGCACATAGTACATTTGTGAAAAGTCCTGTCGCAGGATTTGCAAGTACTGCTCGCATTTCCGATACAACTTTTTCTGACCTACCCAATGATGCTGCACTGAGTTTTTGGGGTAATGCAAAAGTAGAAGGAGATCATATAACTATTCATACTGTCGATACCGGAATCGAGATCTTTAATGAGAGTTCACTTGTGTTGAGTAATGCAGATGTCACCGATACCTATAATGGTATTCAAATCTTTGGTGCAAGTACTGCAGCTATATCCCATAGTCATATCACTCAAAGTGAAAATACAGGTATTGCTATCTATAACACGGAGATGTTGGCGAGTAAGATCACTGTCTCCTACAGTGAGATTGCACACACAGACTATGGAATGTTCATCACCTATCAAAAGCCTGGTGATATAGCAGTAGCGCGCACTAGCTTTCATGATAATACTGTTGCAGTGTTTGTAACTGAGTCAACAGTTATTGACCTTTCAAATAATTGGTGGGGAAGCGATACGGGGCCTAGGATCGATGCAAATCCTGGAGGTGTCGGAGATGAGGTTGATGGCCCTATCACTGTGACTCCATGGCTCAAGTCTGATCCAGTGCTTGGCAATGATCCAGTCATTATTGTGCCCGGTATTAATGGAACCAGGTTACTTGAGGGTGATGAAGAGGTCTGGCCGCGACAACTCTCACTCCTCCTGAGTCCATTTGATACTTATCTCAATAGCTTGAAACTATTGGTAACAGGAGAAGTTGACCCAGCGCATAATATCGCAGTTGGAGATATTATTCGCGATGTGCCAGGGAGTGATATTTTCCAAGGATTGATTACAGAACTTATAAAAAACGGGTATCAAGAAGGGGTTGATCTCTTTGTACTGCCGTATGACTGGCGACTGAGTAATACCGTTAACGCACCACTTTTGAAAGCAAGGATTGATGAAGCACTACGCAAAAGCGGCAAGGAAAAAGTCGACATTGTCGCGCACAGTATGGGCGGTGTCCTGGCAAAAGAATATATTGCAACGTTCGGCAAAGGTAGTGTTGATCAGCTCATATTTGTAGGTACTCCTCATCTCGGTGCGCCAAAAGCGTATAAGGCATTGATGTATGGAGATGATATGGGTATTACAAAATTTGGTATATCACTTTTGAGTCAGCAAAGAATAAAATCTATTTCTCAAAACATGTCATCTATGTTTGAACTATTGCCAAGTCAGCAGTATGTCGCTCAGCATGGCTCGTATGTTAAAGACGAGGTAGGTGACTACGTGGCATCTGATCGTACCGATCGATGGCTCAATTATGACGAGACCAAAGACTTCATGGCGCGCCAAGGCCGAAATACTGCACTCTTTCCGGTTGCCGAGGATGTGCATATGCGTACCGACAACATCGATCTCTCTGACATCAGAACAACTAATATTGTGGGATGTGGTACTGGTGCATTGTCGTCAATCTCCATGACGAGAGGATGGAGCTTCAAGCCGCTCGGCATACCACTCGTGAATGACATTGATATCGGCTACGCGATCGGGGATGGGACGGTGCCGGTCGCAAGTGCAAAGCTTGATACGAGTGATAGTCAGTATTTCAGCACAGTTGGTACGCATGGATCATTGCCTTCCATTCCGCAAATACGAGAAGGGATTGTAGCATTGCTGATCGGTAGGCATCCTGTCGTATCGCATGAATTTTCAACCAATGGCAGGAACTGTATCGAAGGTGGAACGATTATCGGCATCCATAGTCCGGTGACGCTTGATATCTATGATGAGGATTGGCGACATGCAGGTCCTGATGCTGCGGGTGTACTAGAAGAACACATCCCGGGGGTCACATACGACATGTTCGGTGACAAGAAATTCGCATTTCTCCCGATGGGTGCAACGTATCGTGTAGTCAACCATGCCGAAGGTTTGGGCGAGTACGACATGTCGGTGGTGCACGTCGATGGTGATGGATCAGTATATGATGCACAGTACTTCGTTGATATACCTATCACGAGCATGACACAATCTGCGGAGACGGTGGTTGATACCACCAGTGGTGAAGAGTACATCATGCATATTGATGAGGATGTTGACGGTAGTTCTGATCACGAGCATGTATCAATAGCTACTCCTCCGATTACACAAGTGCAGCAGCTAGCAGCAGACTCAACCCGGTCTACTGGGACTAATACTCATGGAACTTCAGTTATACGTGAGGATGCTTCACCAGAAGTGCAAAAGGTTGTTCTCAATGCATCATCAAAAGATGTGTTGGTAGTCCAGAATGAACATGAAGCTCCTGCTGATGTTGTTGTTTCCACGACAGAGATGATCCATGAAGATGAGCAGTCTTTGGCAGCAGCTTCAACCTATGGCGTTGTTGCAAAGTCGCATCGGTTGGTACTGCTTGCAATTCTGACTATTGTCATCGGATTCGGTATTCGCAAAGTTTTTATGAGATAATATAGCTATATGAAAAAACTGCATTATTTGTTTGTTCCATTAATTTTGAACTTAGCTGGTTTTATTTTTGAGGATCAGTGTGCTGGCACTATATGTTTTTATCCAGGTAGAGGATTTCCATTGGCGTATTATCACAATCAGGCATTCAACATAGGTACCTTCTTGGTTGACTATGCAATGCTCGCAGTGGTTTGGTTTATTGGATTTAAAACAGTGCGGCATTTCGTCAAAAAGAAACATCACGAAACACCGGAGTTTACCAGTCATCCCTTGTAGTACAATTAGGCCCATATGCGGATCAAGACCTATCTTTTCATTATTATTGTGGCATTTGTTGCAAGTGTGGTTGCGTATAGCATTATCCGCAAGGCATATGCAGATATGGAAACGATTGACCTGGATCAGTTTGAGGGCGGGGCAATGATCGAGGATGTATCGGTCGCCGATGAGGAGGTGGAACTATGACGCAGGCAGAAGCACTGAACATTATGAAGACCGGTGCGAATGTCTTCCTCACGGGTGAGCCCGGGAGTGGCAAGACGCATACCGTGAACGCGTACGTCGACTACTTGCACGAGCATGGCATTGATCCGGCAATCACAGCATCGACGGGTATTGCCGCAACACACATTCATGGCCAGACGATTCATTCATGGAGTGGTATTGGTATCAAGGGAATGCTCACCCCGTATGATATCGATCACATCGCATCGACGGAGTATCTGTCGCGTCGCATTCGCAAAACCACTGTGCTCATCATTGATGAGATTTCGATGATCGAAGCAAATACACTCGATATGGTGGACATGGTCTGTCGTGAAGTCAGACAAAGTGAGGAACCCTTTGGTGGACTGCAGGTGATACTGGTAGGAGATTTCTTTCAGCTCCCACCTGTGACCAAAGGTGGGACTGCGCCCCGCTTTGCATTTCAGTCTGCGGTCTGGCAGACGATGAAGCCGCTCGTATGCTATCTCTCAGAGCAACACCGTCAGGCTGATGAACGACTACTTTCGCTCCTTGCGGCGATCCGTACCAACGAAGTGATGGACGATCACTTGAGCTATCTGCATGATCGTATCGCAAGCGAGGGCGACATCTATGATGATCCTGATATCACCAAGCTTTTCCCACATAATGTCGACGTCGATGGACTCAATGATCGTGCGATCGCATCCCTCGAAGGCACGTCCATGCGCTATGACATGACTGAGCAGGGCAAGGAGTCGCTCGTCGCCGGACTCAAGAAAGGCTGTCTCTCGCCTGAGACACTGATACTCAAGATTGGTGCGGTGGTGATGTGTACGAAAAACAATCAACAGAAAGGCTATGCCAATGGCACGATCGGCACCGTTATGCGATTTGAGTCTGATACGAAATATCCGGTCATTCGCACGCGCTATGGTGATGAGATCACGATCGAGCCGTCCGACTGGAGTATTGAGGAAAATGGCAAGGTCAAGGCACGCATCACGCAGCTGCCGCTCCGTCTCGCATGGGCGATCACGGTACACAAGAGTCAGGGTATGTCACTTGATGCAGCGGTGATGGACTTGCGCGAAGTGTTTGAATACGGCCAAGGGTATGTTGCACTCTCGCGTGTTCGCACACTCAAAGGACTCTATCTCCTTGGATTCAATGAGCGAGCATTTATGGTGCATCCGGTGATCCTTGAAGCGGATGCCGGCATGCGCAAGCTCTCGCGCGAAGCACAGTCGGTGTTTATGGATATTGAGAAAGGAGAGCTTCAGGCAATGCATGACAGATTTATCCTCGCCGCAGGTGGTACGGTCGCCAAGCGCAAAAAAACAAGTGAAGGAAAACTCGAAAAAATAAAAAGAGATACCACTGATATCACGTACGATATGGTCAAGGAAGGGAAGTCTATTCTCGAGATCGCCAAAGCACGCAAGATGGTATGGACGACAATCATCGGTCACATCGAAAAGCTCGTTGAAGCTGGTAAGCTCACCTGGACAGATGTCTCGCAGTATTTTAGTCCCGATCTTCTCGAAGCATTACCTGAGATCGAGCAGGCATTTCTGGTGACTGACTCTGCAATGCTCACTCCGGTCCGCGAGAAACTCAACGGCAAGTATTCATTCGACACCCTCCGTCTTGCACGCATCGCACTTAAGCTCCAGAAATAAAAAAGCCGTGAATTATAATTCACGGCATGTGTAGCAAGAAATACTTTTTAAGCAGCATCTGCTTTTTGTGCAACTGGGTAGAGTTGCTCTTGAGGTTCGCCATCTTTTGCAAGCACCACTGATGTCTGATCCTTGAAATAGGTCATGATGTTTGTTTTCTTTGGCAAATTGCCTTTTGGTAGTCCACAAAGGCTACACCATAATCCCAGTGGATAGTGTGGTTCAACTTCATCAATTTGAAAGCAAAAAGCTTGTTCACCCTTTACTTCTTTCTCTTCCAAGAATTTTAAGGCTTTCTTTTCAAAGCAGGCAACTTTGTTTTTTGTTGCTATGTCTTTTTGATCAAAAGGGAAGTAGGACAAAAGTCTGGCAACTGTCGCTAGAATAGCGGGGTTAGTTTCTTTTCTCATAATGTACTTTTTTAAAAGGTTTTTCACCATAATAACCCATTATGGTGATATGTCAATGATGTGCTTTAGGTTTTCTTTATTCTAATTTGAGTAAATCTTTAGAACTCAATGTGTTTGGAAAATAACCAGTCACAAGACTATTTGATCGTACATGAGCTTTGTCATTTGAAGGAAATGAATCATTCAAAACATTTTTGGAGTTTAGTTGAGCAGCAAATTCCTACTTATAGAGCATTACATACCGCGCTTCAAAAAATGGTACTATAGTGATATGGACGTACTCGCTCACACACTGTGGACCAATGCTGCTGCGCGTAAAGCAAATGCGGTTGCTGACAAACAGAAAAAGAACTTTCATGTACATGTGGGATGGACCGCATTTTGGGGAGTGATACCAGACTTTTTTGCCTTTACGATACCGTTTATTATTGGACTCTACCGAGTAATTTTTGGTGGTGTCGCATTCTCAGCGATGCGCGGTATGCGCTCGGTCGGAGGGTTTGATCTTGCGGCGTATCTCTATCAGTTCAGTCACTCGCTCGTCGTATGGGCATTTGTATTCATTGTTGTCTGGTATTTTTCCAAACGTCCACGATACGAGCTCCTGGGTTGGGCACTGCATATACTCATCGATATCCCATCGCATTCAATTGGCTTTTATCCGACACCGTTCCTCTTTCCAATATCAGAGTATCGATTTCCCTATGGAGTATCGTGGGGCAACCGTTGGTACATGATGATCAACTACACCGCATTACTAGTCGTTTGGGGTCGGATGATATTTTGGAAAAAACCTGTACACTAGCAATATATGGAATACGAACCAAAACCATTACAGCAAGAAGAAGTTGAGAAGCTCCAGCAACAACTTGAAGCATCAAAATCATCAATCCCTTTGACTGAGGCAGAGCTCGAGGCACTTGATGAACCCGATGAGAATGATCATTTGTACGGACGTAAGTAATCTAAGATAGTCGCCGCACGGCGGCTTTTCTGTTAGGATGCATGTATGCAAATCATGACTGCGACATTCACCAAAGGTGTGACAACTATCGAACAAATGTTCGAGGACAACTTGCCGCACGTGGCACTCATCGGACGATCGAACGTGGGTAAATCCACGACCGTTAACATTCTCACCAAGCAAAAGACTCTGGCAAAAGTCTCTGCAACACCGGGGCGCACGCAGCAGCTCAACTACTTTCTCATCAACAACAAATGGTACCTCGTCGACTTGCCAGGATATGGGTATGCCAAGGCATCAGCATCAACCCGTGACGTGATCAAGGACCTGATCGGGACTTATCTCTTCACACCCGGACATCAGCATGCAAAAGTCGTGCAGATCATCGATGCGGTAGTTGGTCCGACCGAGCTTGATCTTGATATTCTCCGTGCACTCGAAAAAGTAGGCAAACACGTCGTCATTGCGGCAAACAAGATCGACAAGGTCAAAAAGTCAGAGCTTCAGTCAAAACTCAAGGAGATTCAGTATCTCGTCGGCGTGCATCCGGTGATCCCGTACTCTGCTGAAAAGAAAATCGGTATTGCGGCGCTCATGAATGCGATTGATCCGTTTGTATAATACCTATGGGCTACTGGCTAATAAAAAGTGAGGCAGACTGCTACTCGATCGATGATCTCAAGCGTGACAAGAAAACGTCGTGGACAGGAGTTCGCAACTACCAAGCGCGCAACTTTATGCGTGATCACATGAAGGTTGGAGACCTGGTGCTCTACTATCATTCAAATGGTACGACATCTATACCAACAGGTATCCATGGCATTGCCAAAGTTGTGAGTAAGGCACATGCAGATGAAACACAGTTTGATCCGGATGATGATCACTATGATCCAAAGTCTAAAAAAGAATCACCAACATGGATGTGTGTTGATGTTGGATTTGTGTCAAAGTTTAATGCATTAATCACACTTGCTGAGCTCAAGCATGATCCAAACCTCAAGGGTCTCATGGTCACTGCAGTTGGGAGTAGACTCTCAGTGCAGCCTGTATCAGAAACGCATTTTGCTTATATCACGACACAGCTCGTTATCCGTAAACAGTAACGAATAAAAAAATAACCCCGAACCATTTTATGGTTCGGGGTTTCTTCATTTTGTTTGGCGATATACGCTTCCACTGATTTTTCCTTTGATATACGTTATAGAAACGTATTCAATTTTTGCTTCATAATCTCCCATTGAAATAGGAACAAGAATGATGTCATTGTTGATTTCACAAGCAGCAAAATATTTGTTGCCAATCCAGAGATGGCAACCAACCTTGAGAAGTGAATATACCGGCTCTTTGTTACAGGTATCTAAATAATACAAAGCATTCCAGAAGAATTTTGTAATCGCATTTTCAAATGAGAGTAGTGACAAAGGTACTTCCATAACAGATTAATTTTTTGACACTATATCACAAGTTATTATAAAGAACATGCTATACTTTACTTATATGGCAAAAGGAAATGAAAGTCGCCGCAAGGAGACAAAAAAAGTAAAAAAACCAAAAGCTGACAAATAGGCAGGTGTACGTCCCGTCTTTAGTATTCTTGCTACCAAGCAGTAGTTTTGGGGCTGTAAAAAGACCTTCTTTCTTGGTGTATTTGTATATATCTCTATGAACAAACCATTCCTCATCATTAGCATCCTTGCAATAGGTGCAATCATCACCCTTTCATATACGACAAAAAAGTCGGCACCGATGCCTGTGGTGACTACTGAGACACAGACGATGTGTTTTTATCTTAGAGGTGCTGACAAAGCGTATCTCAAACTTGTCGTTGATAGTGCAGGGCGTGCCAGTGGTGAGCTTGCAACTATGCCTGCTCAAAAAGACAGTATGAGGGGGGTGCTCAACGGTGGTATTACGGTGGTAAATGGTATCGAAACCTTCGATGGTACGTATACAAACATGGCTGAAGGTATGAATAATATCGATCAGCGACTTATTCGCCTCACTGGCACTGACGCACAGATTGGTTATGGTGAGATCGTAGAAAATCCTGACGGGAGCTACAAATACAAAGATCCTAGTACTGTGAACTACTCATTTAGTATTCCTCGTGTAGATTGTGCGGCCTATGATGCCACCCGTGCGCAGTCATAAGTGCTATACTACAAGCATTAGCAATTAGAACAATTTTATGGCATTACTTTTCTTTATCGGACGGATACTGGTTGGCGGATACTTCATTTATAACGGTTACAATCACCTTGCAAACAGTGGCATGCTCGCTGGCTATGCTGGTTCAAAAAAGGTGCCCTATGCAAAGACCGGTGTCATTGTGAGTGGACTTCTGTTCTTGGTTGGAGGCTTTTCACTTTTACTCTGGATTGAACCAGTAGTTGGTGCAGGACTTCTCGTACTTACATTGATCCCAATCACTATTATGATCCACGACTACTGGAAGTCGACTGATCCAGCACATCGCATGGGTGAGCGTGTTGCATTCCTCAAGAACATTGCCCTCATCGGCATGCTCCTCATGTTGATGGGACTTGCATCATTCATCATGATGCAAGCGTACTAATAGATAGAACATACCTAAAACACCCGCAGTGATGCGGGTGTTTTACTTTTCTATTATTTATGGTATTTTGAAGAAAATATTCAATCACAAATAAAAAAGGAGGAATCATGAGCCAGGCATTATTTTCTGACGAAGCTTTTGGTACATTACTATTTAAACCACTTGAAGTTGAAAAGTATAGAAAACTTTCAGTTCAGGAAACGTTTGAGGAGTTGAAAGTAAAGAAACAAATTTTCATTCAACCATTGAGACCTAATAAAAGCGGTTTGGAATGGATTTATGAATTTCGTGTCGGACATTGGATTTGCAGGGTTTGTACAAGTTATCGTAGTGCAGTAAAAAATGGTACGGAAAAAGATGATTACATCGGATGGGTAATGCTCTATCATCAGGTGTATCCAAAAGATAAACTGTTTTCTTTTGAAGTCAGACGTTCTACTGAGGAAAATTTCTTTACTAAATTACTTCAGTATGCTGTTGCATTTAAAGAAATAGCGTTAAGTTTGGGAATTTTTTGTTCGCAATGCGGAGATGAATTACGGTTGATGCATATACCAAAAGTTATGCACGAAATGGTATTTACTTGTAGAAATAGAGCCCATAAACATCCCCAGTGGCGTCTGACCATCTATTTTACTGAGACTGGTATTTCAGATGAGTCTAAGGCATTTCTTGAGAAGGAATTTGCTCGAAATAGCAAAAGAACTGAAAAAGAGAAAAGTCAGGGAATCCATCGGAAACCGAAAAGAGTGACAAGGGCTGAGCAAAAGATTGATATATAACCAACAGAAGAGTAGATTTTTACTTACCAAGTCCCAAGGTAATAACTTTGGGACTTTTTGTATATAAGGGGTATTTGACGCATTAAGCCTATTCTGCTACTATTGGCCCTACATGTTAAAGATCAGATTACAACGTATCGGACGCAAAAACGAGGCAGCATTTCGTCTCGTATTGACTGAGAGCAAAAACGGTCCACAGAGTGGTAAGTTCAAGGAAATCCTTGGCTCGTACACCCTCAAGAATGACGCAGTCGTTCTCGAAAAGGATCGTATCAGTCACTGGCTCAAGCTTGGTATTCCGACTTCAGACACTGCTCACAACATTCTTGTAAAGCAAGGTTTGATCGAGGCTCGCGCAAAAAACGTCCTCTCAAAGAAAGCTCCAACTACTGCTCGTAAAGAACTCAAGAAGAAATAAGATACCAACAGTGCCCGATGGGCGCTTTTTGGTATACTATAGTTGTTCACTTATCAGTTCATCCACCATATTTCTATGTCTGACAAAGAATTTCTCGAATTTTTAATCAAAGCACTTGTTGAAAATCCCGCTGATGTGGTGATTGATCGAAGTGTAGATGAAATGGGTGTTCTTCTTACTCTTTCAGTTAATGCAGCTGATATGGGTAAGATCATTGGCCGTCAGGGTAATACAGCAAAGGCAATTCGCACCCTTTTACGCGTAGTAGGTATGAAACATAATGCTCGCGTTAACCTCAAAATCAACGAACCTGAAGGGTATAAATCTCAGCCAGGTGTTGCCAATATCGATGATGTGATGGCTGATCTCAAAGATCTCCAATAGATCTCATACTTCATTAGTTTATGAATAAAAATCCCCTTAGAAAAGGGGATTTTTATTCTAAGTACTGCCCAGGATAGTGTCTATTGACATTATAGTAAATATATGCTAATATAAAAACAGACATCAATCATTCATTTATAAAAAAATAACTCATGAAAAAAGTATTGTTTGTGGCACTTGTTGCCATCGTGTTTTGTACCACCAGCTGCACAAAGCAGCTCAGCGATCTTGTTGGGGTAGATATCCAGCCGTTGGATAATGAACCAAGTTGGTACTCACCACTTGCTGATCCGAAATATGTGGTGACCAGTATGTACGAGTTTCAACTTGTCTATACATCTGGTGGGGCCCCTCGCTATAGTTATTATGGACGTCGCTACTATGGTTGGAGCTATGACTGGACGACATTATACTGTGCTAGAAATAATGAAAAAATTTCTGAAACAGTGTTGGTAAGTAATCAATTGCTCAACAGTGTGGCTGCCGCGATAGCCACCCAAGGGTACGCCATCGTTGGCTACCATGTTACGTTTGGTACGACTGACCTCATGCTTTTTAATCGATAAAAAGCCCATGTAACCCTTACTACAGTTGTAGTAAGGGTTATTTTTTTTTACAAAAAATCCCCGAGTATGAGTCGGGGATTTCATATGCTTATAGAGTTTTGCGTTCTGGTACTGCACAAAAGCTACATACCAAAACAAAACATAGGAGAGTAATGTACGCTACTAAGCGAATTTCTTTTACCCAGGATGGTAGTACATGTAATAGTTCTCTCCAAACATAGTAGTTGAACCAAAATCCAACAGTTACCAAAAATACTCCAATGAGCATAAAGTTAAGCCAAGCTTTAAACTGTTTCATATGGCGTAAGGTTTGCACTACAGCGTATACCTGTGCATATTCATTTGCAAGTATTTTGACTTTCGGTCAATACCTGACTAGTATGTGTATATGAAGTTTCACTTCCTGACCATATTTCCGGAGATGCTAGAGAGCTATCTTGGCGAATCTATCCTCAAGCGCGCAAGCGAGCACAAGCTCGCCTCATTTGACGTGCGCAATATCCGCGACTATACCACTGACAAGCACCGCAAAACCGATGAGCGTCCCTATGGTGGAGGTCCTGGTATGGTGATGACCGCAGAGCCAATATTGCGCGCTCATGCCAAGCTCAAGATGAAAGGCAAGAAGCCAAAGGTGATCATGCTCTCACCATCAGGCGAGATGTTCACCAATGCTGTGGCTGCCAAGATGGCGAAGTCCTACAGCGACATTATCTTTGTCTGCGGGCGATATGAGGGGGTGGATGATCGTGTCCGCAAGATCCTCAAGGCTGCAGAATACTCAATCGGGGACTATGTACTCACAGGAGGCGAACTTCCAGCACTCGTCATGACTGATGCGATCTGTCGACAGATCCGAGGTGTACTTGGAAAAGGGGAGTCGGTAGAGGAAAACCGTGTTGCAAGCCCTCGTGTCTATACACGTCCTGAAATCCTGGAATGGCCAAAGGCAAAAAAGGGTGAAAAAGCCAAGAAACATAAGGTTCCTAAGGTGTTGACCGAAGGCGATCACAAAAAGATCGACGAATGGCGCAAAAACCAGCAAAAGTAGGGAATTAGGGTGGTAGGTATTGACATATATAGTATATATGCTATTATAAACACAAATTCACCTCTACAAATATATAGTTATGAACCGTAAAAAAATGCAGTTGCTTGCAGCTACGATAGTCGCTACTCAGTCAACACTTAGTGTTATACCTTCGGTAACCTATGTACCTCAGCAGGTGCAAGAAGTTACTGTTAAAGTTCAAGATACTACTACCACTAGTAACCGAGACTTCTCAGAAGAACCTTGGGGGCAATCAGCTATTTCTGCTGTACAAGAACCGTTAGTTCAATCACTTCCTATTCCTGGAAAGCCTTGGCCTGGAGGTTTCACTGATGCAGATCTTGAGCTTTGGTAACAATATATATCGATGATTAGTTAATACTCCCCGCATGTCTATGCGGGGTTTTATATTGGTGATTGACACTGTATATACAATGGTTTATAGTGTTTTCACTACAGATTTCGGAAGAGTTGCGGTAAGTATTCCTGTATTACGAGAGTTTTATTACAAGTAAGCCCTTTGCGACGGCAAAGTGGCGATTTTTGCGTCTATATACCAAATGAGTAAATCAACAACTGGTGTTCCGAGTATTCGGCCGAAAAAGTACTTTTCAAAGTACAAAAAACCTTTAGTAGAATTTCCTAACCTGATCCAGCATCAGATCGACTCGTATAACTGGCTCATTGAGAAAGGTATCAAAGCCGTTTTCAAAGAATTTACGCCAATCCAAGACTATTCTGGCAAGAAGTTCCAGCTCGACTTGGTGTCATTCCATTTGACTCCACCAAAGTTCGACGAGAACTATGCTAAAGAAAACAAACTCTCCCTTGAAACGCAACTCAAGGCTCGCATCAAACTTACCAACAAACAGACCGGTTCTGAAAAAGAACAGGAAATCTTCTTGACCGATATCCCGGTGATGACCTCACACGGAACATTTGTTATCAACGGCGTTGAACGTTCAATCGTTCCGCAGCTTTCACGTTCAAGCGGTGTGTTTTTCACCGAGCTTGAAGTCAAAGGTAAGCGATTCTTTGGGGCAAAAGTGATCCCAAACCGTGGTGTATGGATCGAAATCGAATCTGATCCAGACGGCACAGTATATGTACGTATCGACAAGAAGCGTAAGTTCCCGATCATCTCACTCCTTCGCGCGCTCGGACTCGCAACTGACGAAGAAATCCTCAAACACTTCAAAAAAGATGAAGTGGCAACTCGTGTGATCACGCATGCAATCGAAAAGGATGTCGCAAAGACTCCTGAAGAAGCATATGTCGAAATCTATCGTAAGCTCCGCGACGGCGACCTTGCGACTGCTGACAATGCGCGTGAATTCGTGAAGACACTCTTTGGTGAAGAACGCTATGACCTCTCAGCGGTTGGACGATTCCGTTTCAACAAGCGTTTTGAGCTCGACATGAGTGCAGAAGCAATGGAGCAAAAGACACTCTCTGCCTCAGATCTTTGCATCATCGTTGCACATATTATCTCACTCAATAACACCCATGGTGCTCGTCCTGATGATATCGACAATCTCTCATCACGTCGTGTTCGTTTCGTTGGTGAAATGCTCCAGCAGAAAATCTACATGGGCTTCACCCAGATCAAGCGTAACGTCCAGGATCGTATGTCGACCATTGATGCATCAAATGCACTCCCGATCCAGGTTGTGAACCAGCGTCCGCTTCAGGCTCGTGTAAAGGAATTCTTTACGACCAACCAGCTCTCTCAGTTCATGCAGCAAGAGAACCTGCTTTCAGAGCTTGAAGAGCTCCGAACGCTCTCAGCGCTTGGGCCCGGCGGTCTCACTCGTGAGCGCGCTACCCTTGAAGTACGTGACGTACACACCTCTCACTATGGTCGTGTGTGTCCTATCCACACGCCAGAAGGTCCTAACATTGGTCTCATTCTTCGTCTCTCTATCTACGCCCACATCAACGAGTTCGGTATTATTGAAACTCCGTACGTGAAGGTAAAGAACGGCAAGCTCACGAAAGAAATCGTCTACCTCAATGCCGCTGAAGAAGAAAAGTTCACGATCGCGCATGCATCAGTTGCATACGATAAAGATGGCAACTTGCCAGACCGTGTTGAAGCTCGTATCAAGACCGAGCCAGGTATTGTGAACAAAGCTGATGTTGATTTCATCGACGTTGCACCAAACCAGGCATTCTCACTTGCGACAAGTATGGTGCCATTCCTCGAGCACAACGATGCAAACCGTGCACTCATGGGATCAAACATGCAAAAACAGGCAGTGCCAGTGATCCGCCCAGAAGCGCCACTCGTGGCAACCGGTATTGAAGAATCAGCTGCGCCATACTCAGGTCGTCTCATCATCGCTGAAGAAGCAGGTGAGGTCACCTATGTTGACGCATCAAAGATCATCGTCAAGAACGACAAGAACAAAGAGCACACTTATACACTCGTGACCTTCCAGCGTACCAACCAGTTCGGTGCATTCCACCAGCGTCCGGTTGTGACTCTTGGTCAGAAAGTAAAAGCAGGTGATCTCCTTGGTGACTGTTCAACAACTGACAACGGTCAGATCTCACTCGGTCAAAACATCCGCGTTGCATTCATGGTATGGAATGGTTCAAACTTCGAAGACGCGATTATTCTCTCAGAGCGTTTGATCAAGGATTCAAAATTCACTTCTATTTATGTAGCAGAGTTCACCTGTGTGGTTCGCGACACCAAGCTCGGTGCAGAAATCACCACTCGTGATATTCCAAACGTTGGTGAAGCTCGTCTGAAGGATCTCGATGAAGACGGTATCATTCGTGTTGGTGCTGAAGTCAAAGAAGGTGACATTCTCGTTGGTAAGATTACGCCAAAGGGCGAGACTGAACTCACTCCAGAAGAGCGTCTCCTTCGATCAATCTTCGCTGAAAAGGCTCGCGATGTGAAAGACACATCACTGAAGATGGATCACGGCAAGCGTGGTCGCATCATCCGCGTCAAAGTATTCTCACGTGACCAGGGACACAATCTCGAAAGTGGTGTGATCAAGAAAATCGTTATCGAAGTTGCACAGCTCCGAAACATCTCAGTGGGTGACAAGCTGGCTGGTCGTCACGGTAACAAAGGTGTGATCTCAGTAGTCCTCCCAGAAGAAGATATGCCATATATGGCAGACGGTACTCCGGTTGATATGGTGCTCACCCCACTTGGTGTGCCATCACGTATGAACCTTGGACAAATCCTTGAGCTTCACCTCGGTATGGCCGCAAACTCACTCGGCTACCAGGCAATTGTTCCTCCATTTAGCGGAGCAACTGATGCTGAAATCAAAGCAGAACTCAAAGAAGCTGGTCTTCCAGAAAACGGTCGCGTCTCACTCTTTGACGGACGAACCGGTGAGAAGTATGAACAGGACATCGCAGTTGGCTACATGTACATCCTTAAACTTCACCACATGGTGGAAGACAAGATTCACATGCGTTCAATCGGTCCCTACAGTCTCATCACCCAGCAGCCGCTCGGAGGTAAGGCACAAGGTGGAGGTCAGCGTTTCGGTGAAATGGAGGTCTGGGCACTTGAAGGATATGGTGCATCACACACACTCCGTGAAATGCTTACGATCAAATCCGATGATATTGCAGGTCGCGCGGCAACGTTTGACTCAATTATCAAAGGTGAGGAAATCAAAGCACCAAACGTTCCAGCATCATTCTCTGTCATGTTGAACTACTTGCGAGGACTCTCACTCGATGTTGATCTCAAGACAACGCTTCCACAGTCGGTCGAAGCGTCAGGTGAAGAACTTACAGCGTAGTCTCTCTAATACCATCATTATGAAAACACTCGACACAACAACTTTTGACCAAATCGTTCTCAAGCTCGCAAGTCCAGATCGCATTCGCGAATGGAGTTATGGTGAGATCACCAAGCCTGAGACTATCAACTACCGAACAGGGCGTTCAGAACGCGGCGGTCTCTTTGACGAGCGCATCTTTGGTCCTGAAAAAGACTACGAATGTTACTGCGGAAAATACAAGCGTATTCGTTACGCAGGTATTATCTGTGAAAAATGTGGCGTTGAAGTCTGTAAATCTATTGTTCGTCGTGATCGCATGGGTCACATCGAACTCTCATCTCCCGTTGCGCACATCTGGTTCCTCCGCGGCGTACCATCTCGTATGTCGACACTTCTAGGTGTATCACTTGCTGATCTCGAAAAGGTTGTCTACTTTGCAGGCTACATCGTGACTGTTGTTCATGAAGACGAACGTGCTCGCATCATGGCTGATCTCGATGCTGAATTTAAGAATAAACTCAAGAATGCAGCTGACGAAGAGACTCGCGATAAGTTGAAGACACTTCTCTTGAACACCAAGAAAGAAATCGCTGACCTCCGTGTTGGTAAGGTCTTGAACGAAATCGCATACCACCACTTCAGTCTCAAATACGGTTCTGCATTTGAAGCAGGTATTGGTGCTGAGCCTATCTACCAGCTCCTCAAAGACATGGATCTTGAGAAGGTAAAAGAGAGCACACTGAAGTCACTTGAAAAGGCTGGTGCTGCAGAGCGCGAGAAGCTCAACAAGCGTCTCTCACTCATTCGCTCAATGATCTACGCTGAGATTCGTCCTGAATGGATGTTCCTCACGACAATCCCAGTGATTCCACCAGCGATCCGTCCGATGGTTGCGCTCGAAGGTGGTCGTCATGCGACATCTGATATCAACGACCTCTACCGTCGTGTGATCAACCGCAACAACCGTCTCAAGAAATTGAAGGAAATCGGTGCGCCAGATGTGATCCTCCGAAACGAAAAGCGTATTCTCCAGGAAGCTGTTGATGCGTTGATCGACAACTCAATCGCCGGTCAAGACAATCCTGCAATGAGTCAGGCACAGCGCCGCGCACTCAAGTCACTCTCTGATAACCTCAAGAGTAAGCAGGGTCTCTTTCGTCAGAACCTCCTCGGTAAGCGTGTGGACTACTCAGCTCGTTCAGTGATCGTCGTTGGTCCAACCCTTCGTCTCAACCAGTGTGGTCTTCCAAAGCATATGGCACTTGAGCTCTTCCGTCCGTTTGTGATCTCAAAGGTTATTGCGCAGGAGCTTGCATACAATATTCGTGGTGCGAACAAACTCATCGAAGACGGTATTCCAGAAGTCTGGGCAATCCTCGAAGAAGTGATCAAGGGTAAATACGTGCTCCTCAACCGTGCGCCGACCCTTCACCGTCTTGGTATTCAGGCATTCATGCCAGTATTGATCGAAGGTAATGCGATCCAGGTGCACCCACTCGTTTGTCCTGCGTTCAACGCGGACTTCGACGGTGACCAGATGGGTGTGTACTTGCCACTTTCTACTGCTGCACAAAAAGAAGCAGCTGAGCTCATCAGTGCTGACAAGAACCTCTTGAAACCTCAAAACGGTGACCCGATCGTGTCATCAAAACTCCTCGACGTTGCACTTGGTTGTTACTGGATGACAGTTGCGATTGACGATGCAAAAGGGCAGGGAATGTACTTTGCGAGTCCAAATGAAGCAATCACTGCGTCTGATTACGATGTCGTGTCATACCGCGCAAAGATCAACGTACTCGGTACTGGTAAGGGCAAGTACGAACAGTTCGGCGGCAAGCCATTTGAAACAACGATCGGTCGTTTGCTCTTTAATGCAATCATGCCGAGCGACTTCCCCTACTTGAACGAAGAAGTCACTGCAAAGAAAATGATTGTCATTGTTGATAGTCTCATCATTACCTACGGTATTGATATGGTTGCACCAATCCTTGATCGCATCAAAACATTTGGTTACAAATGGGCAACTAAGTCAGGTACAACCTGGGGTATCGACAACGTGATTGTACCAAAGGAAAAGCCAGCGATCATTGCAAAATATCGTGCGCTCGAAGATGAAGTGAAGAGTCAGTTCGAAGACGGTCTTCTCTCAGAAGAAGAACGCTTCCAAAAGGTGATCGAAATCTGGAACAAAGCAAAAAGTGAAATCGAAAAAGTACTTCCTACAACTATCGAGAAAAATGGATCAGTGTTCGACATGATCGCTTCCGGTGCTCGAGGTAGTATGGGTAACGTAACGCAGATGGCAGGTATGAAGGGTCTCATCCAAAACACCACCGGACGCACCATCGACTTCCCGATCATTCCGTCATACAAGGAAGGTCTTTCACCGATTGAATACTTCATTACGACTCACGGTTCACGTAAAGGTCTCGCTGACACGGCGCTCAACACTGCTCGTGCCGGATACCTCACCCGTCGTCTCGTTGACGTGGCGCAGGATGTTATCATCACCGAAGATGATTGTGGCACCAAAGCATTTAAGACAGTGGCAAAGGAAGTGATCTCAGGATTTGAAATCCCGCTTTCAAAGAATATTCGTGGACGCGTGCTTGCAAAAGACGTTGTTGCCGCAGATGGTAAAGTTCTCTTTAAGAAAGGTCATATGATCACTCGTGATGAAGGATTTGAAATCGAAGCACAAGGTATTACTGAAGTTGCTGTACGTACACCAATGACCTGTAAGACTATCTACGGTATTTGCCGACAGTGTTACGGTCTTGATCTTGGTCGCAACAATCTCGTTGAGAAAGGCGCTGCGGTCGGTATCGTCGCTGCACAGGCGATCGGTGAGCCAGGAACCCAGCTTACGCTCCGTACCTTCCACGCCGGTGGTCTCGCAGGTACCGACATTACTGCAGGTCTCCCTCGTGTTGAAGAAATCTTCGAATGTCGGGCAATCAAGAACTCAGCTGTCGTATCACGTTATGCTGGTACCGTTGCTGAAATCAAAGAAAATGAAAGTGGTGAAAAGGTGATCGTTGTTCTCTCAGACAAGCTTCAGGACAAGGAAGTTGCCAAGAAAGACAGTATGGAATACGTCATTCCTCCACACCGTGTCGCAATCGTGAAGGTTGGTCAGGACGTTGCGAAAGCAGAGCTCCTTACTGATGGATCTGCAAACATCGGGGATGTGTACGAAGCTGGCGGACGTGAAGCCGGTGAAGACTACATCATTCGTGAAATCATCAAAGTGTACGAACTTCAGGGTGCGTCTATTGCCCGCAAGCACTTGGAAATTATCGTTCGTCAGATGTTCTCACGTCGCAAGATCAAGGAAACTGGTGACACATCATTCTCTCCAGGAGAAGTTGTTGAAGTAACCGAACTCCTTGAAGAAAACAACCGTATGAAAGAAGAAGGTCTCCGTGAATCAAAGGGTGATCTCATCATCCTTGGTATTACACAGACTGCACTCCATGCCAAGAGTTGGATCTCTGCTGCATCATTCCAAAACACGAACCGTGTCCTCATTGCAAACGCAGTGAAGGGTGGTACTGATACACTCCGAGGTCTCAAGGAAAACGTGACCGTGGGTCGTTTGATCCCAGCTGGTACCGGCTTCTACGATCGCAAGGCGCTCAACGTGAACTCAATCAAGCGAGACGACGAGTAAATGCAAACGGCAAAGGATACCATCAAGGACCGATTGCCTATTACAGATCTTCTGGGCTCCTATCTCACGCTTCAGCCATCAGGTACGCAGTTTAAGGCATGTTGTCCGTTCCATAATGAACGAACTGCATCGTTCTCGGTCTCACCCGAGCGAGGCCTTTACTATTGCTTCGGCTGCGGTGCAAAGGGGGATATCTTCACCTTTGTGCAGCAGTTTGAAGGCGTTGACTTTAAGGGTGCACTCAAGATCCTCGCTGATCGCGCGGGTGTGAAGCTCAACGACTATGATGACGGTAAAAAAGAAAGTACTGATCCTGTCTACGAAGCGCTTGAGAAGGCGACACTGAGATATCAAAATGAACTTGCTCGTAATCCTGATGCCCAAAGCTATCTTGCAAAGCGCGGACTCACCCCTGAGACGATCAAGACATTTCGTCTCGGCTATGCACCAGATGAGTGGCATTTCGTTTCGACGAGTGGTCTTTCACCAGAGCAGCAGTCGATCAATGAACGCGCAGGACTCACCAAAGCGACTGACAAGGGATACTACGATCGCTTTCGCAAGCGCATCATGTTTCCGCTTGCTGACTCAAGTGGGCGAGTGGTTGGCTTTTCAGGTCGGCTCTATCCCGAAGACAAGGAGAAAGACACTGCATCTCCCAAGTACCTCAACAGTCCGGAAACCGAAGTCTTTCAGAAGTCGCGCATCCTGTACTGTTTCGACAAGGCCAAGCTTGCCATTCGGCAGGCTGGCTTTGCCATTTTGGTAGAAGGGCAGATGGATGCAGTCCTCTCACATCAGTACGGATTCAAAAACACGATTGCCACATCGGGGACTGCAGTGTCTGAGACCATGGCTGATGACGTGACAAGTAATCTCTCGGTCGTTGCACGACTCACGCCACACCTTTTTCTCGCATTTGATGGCGACAAGGCAGGGCAAAAAGCACTCGATAGAGCAGCACTCGTTGCACTTACCCTCGGTATGAATCCAAAAGTTGTTGCACTACCCGAGGGGATTGATCCTGCAGACTTCATTGCTAAGGAAGGCAAGGATGCATGGCATGCACTTCTCAAAGGAAGCAAACACTTCATCTTGCATGAGCTTGCATTGTTGCAACGTGCATTACTCTCGCCGCACCTACTCGTCACCAAAATCAAAGAGCGACTCTTTCCGTTTCTCTCACGCATCCCGTCTGCCATCGAGCAGAAGCTCTATATTGAAACAATTGCAAAAGATATTGGAGTGAACGCTGACGAAGTGGTCAAAGAGCTCGCATCGTATGTAGCAAATACTCCAACGCACACGGCTCCTGCAAAACAAACGGCACAACTCAAAGATCCCGAGTCGATGACACTCCTTGAGCGCTTCAGTGCAATCGCTGCATGTTTCCCGAGTCCTACAACAGTCAAACTAGAAGCAGAACTTCGAGGGTTGAGCTTTGAAACAGAATCATTTGTGATGCCTTCGATTGATGAAGTAAAGCATCATACCGCCGTGCTTGTGGTCGAGCGCGACTACGGTGCGCTTGCTCCTGAAGCGCGAGATCTGCTTGCATCAGAACTTGCGGCAAAGATTCGCGATGCATTTTTTGCATCGATTCGCGCACGACTTACGAGAGAGCTCACCATTGCTGAACAGGTAGGAGATGAAGCGCAAGCGACACTACTCATGACGAACCTTCAAAAACTCAACCGTCTGCGCCACGAGCCCTAGGACCGGTCAAGTTGACAATAGCGCAGATTTTAGTAATGATTCAACACAGTACGATATTGTATGCCAAGTAAAAAACCATCAAAGACAACTAAAAAGCCCGCACCGAAAACGACCAAAAAAGTCGTAAAGAAAGCACCAGCTGCAAAGGCAAAGAAGCCAGCTCCAAAGAAAATCCCTGCAAAGAAAACAGTTGTTAAAAAAGTTGCTCCAAAAAAGGTAGCACCCAAGAAAGTCCTTACTCCTGAAAAACCAAAAACAAAACCAAAGCCGATCACGATCAAGCCGGCTGGCACATCAAGTCGCAAAGAAGTAAATACCGAAAAGAAACTCAAAGAACTTGAGGATAAAGCACAAGAGCTCATTCAAAAAGGCAAGAAGCGTGGCTTTATTACCTATGATGAGATTTTGAAAATGTTCCCGGATATCGAGAACAATATTATGTTTCTCGACGAACTCTACGAGAAGTTTTCAACGGCAGGTATTGATGTGCTTGAAGGTGGTAATTTGCTCGACATCGACAACAGTCAGGATCTCACCAAATACGTTCGCGATAGTCATTCATTTAGCTCGGTGCAGATGTACCTTAAAGACATCGGTCAGTACCCACTCATCAATGCTGCACAGGAAAAAGAGCTCGCCAAGCGTATTGTGGCAGGGGATGATGAGGCCAAGAACTTGCTCGCACGTTCCAACCTTCGTCTCGTAGTCTCTATCGCAAAGAAATATGCAAACCGTACTGCAGACCTCACCTTGCTCGACTTGATTCAGGAAGGAAACATCGGTCTCTTTAAGGCAGTCGAGAAGTTCGACCATACCAAAGGCTTCAAGTTTTCAACGTATGCGACATGGTGGATCAGACAGTCAATCACCCGTGCCCTCGCTGACCAGTCACGTACGATCCGTATCCCGGTGCACATGGTTGAGACTATTTCAAAATACAAACAGGTTGTACGTCGCCTCGGGCAAGACTTGGGTCGTGACCCGATGCCAGAGGAAATTGCGACTGAGATGGGAATTGAAGTTGAGAAGGTGCATGTGATTGAACAGATCAACCAGGAAACTCGCTCACTCGAGCAGCCAATCGGGGACGACGAAGACAAGTCAACATTTGGTGAATTCATTCCTGATGACAAAATCCTTCGTCCTGACCAGGAAGCTTCACGTCGCATGCTCACTGATGCGATCCGTGCGATGCTCGAGGAAATCTCTCCAAAAGAGAAGCGAATCCTTGAAATGCGCTATGGCCTCATTGATGGTGTACAGCACACCCTCGAAGAAGTTGGTAAAGAATTTGGCGTGACACGTGAACGTATCCGTCAAATCGAAGCCAAGGTTCACGAGAAGCTGCGTCAGAACGAAAAGATCCAGCGTCTCCGCAACTATTTCGACTAATATCAAAAATAAAAAATACCCTCATGATGAGGGTATTTTTTATTTCAAGATTATTTCAACAATCCGTCGATCATGGTGCGAACTTCCTCGATAGGGTAGGCACCTGGGATAACAACCTGTTCACCAGTCTTTTGATTGTAGGCGATAGAGAATGGGGTACCGCGAGCACCGATCTTTTGCGCTTCGAGTGCATCAGCTTGGACACGATCTGAGGCCTTGGTGTCCTTGATACAGTTTTGGAAAAGCTTGCCATCAACACCTTGTGCTGTTGCAAATGTTGTTAGTGTTTGATTACTCTTTGGATCTGCATTGAGGGTGACATTGATGATGGTGTCGAGATATTTGTTGAATGCATCATTGCCTCCGAGGTCGGCGACACATTCCATTGCGACGGCTTCGGTAGTTGCATTTGGATGGAGTGAATCAAGCGGGAAGTAGCGATACACCCATGCGACCTTGCCTTTGTACTCATCTACAATGGTTTGCATAGTGGTGTGGAAGCGTACACAAAATGGACAGTCACTATCTGAGTATTCAACAATTACCACATCAGCATTCGTATTGCCGCGGATGTGATCGGTCGGACGAACAGTCGCCACATCTGCTGGTACACTCGTGACTTCGCCAGCAGGTGCATCGGCTGCAGGTTGCTGTTTTGCAGCTTTTGGCTGGCCGATAAAGATTACTGCAAGTCCAATAATTACAGCGCCAGTGATGATAGCTGCAGGGGTGCTAATACTTGTCTTCTTTATGTATTCTTTTTGAGGTTCGTTGGGGGTATTTTCATGTTCCATGACACAAGTATAGCGCACCGCAGTGTGATGTCGAAATCATTGAAAAAAGGGGTCATTTTTGGTATAGTTGGGACTCATGCCTATTGGCGAAGTCGTCACCTACAGTATTACGTTTCTTGCGGTTTACGTGCAGATTTTTATGCTCGTGACGTTTTTGGAGCGCCGTCGGGATCTCAAAGCCGTCGAAGGATTGCCAGTACCTACACTTTCTCATTACCCGAAGGTGGCAATCATTGTCCCATGTTGGAACGAAGAGAAAACGGTGCACGGTACGGTCGCGTCACTCCTTGCACTCGACTATCCTCATGACAGACTTGAAGTGATTGTTGTTGATGATGGCTCAACTGATACGACGTGGAGTGAGATTCTAAAATACAAAGACAATCCTCGTGTTCGTATTTTCCAAAAAGAAAATGGCGGCAAGCACACTGCAGTGAATTTTGGTATTGATCACACTGATGCTGACTTGATTGGATGCTTGGATGCTGACTCATTTGTGATGTCTGATGCACTTAAATATATGGTAGACGCATTTAACAACCATCCTGATATTATGGCGACTGCGCCGACCATGATCATTCACAATCCAAAGAATATGCTCCAGTACGCGCAGCGTGTGGAGTACAACATGTCCGCGTATAACAAAAAGATGCTTTCATTTATGAATGCGATCCACGTGACACCAGGACCCTTTTCAATTTTTCGCAAAGAAGTCTTTCAGGTGATTGGCAAATTCAAAAAAGCCCATGGTACTGAAGATCAGGAGATTGCCTATCGTATGCAGGAGCATCACATGCGTATCTATCATTGTCATCAGTCTATCGTCTACACAAGTTCGCCTGATACGGTGAAAAAGCTCTACAAGCAGCGTCTGCGCTGGATCTACGGCTTTATCCAAAACACGATTGACTATCGCCGGCTCATCTTCAAGACCAAACACGGCAACTTTTCATTCTTTACATTGCCATCCGGTGTCATTTCTATTGTAGCAGTGGTGTATCTTTCATTTGCACTCGCGTACAACTTTGTCGTATTTCTCATCAAAAAAATTACTCAGCTTTCAATTGTGGGATGGAACTCATCATCGATTGGTTTTCACTTTGATGCATTCTTTATTAGTACGCGCACAATTGTATTTGTTGAAGTCATCATCTACGGCCTTGTTATTTTCTCTATCATTGCAGGTACCAAGATCACTGGTCAGAAAAAGAAAATTGATTGGCATGTCATACCTTATATTTTAGTCTATACACTGATTGCACCCTTCTGGCTTTTGAAGGCGGTATGGAATACAATTTGGGGACGCCGCCAGCCAGCGTGGCGATAATACGATGCAGGGATTTCGCAAATATTTTTATGTCTTTCTTATCACCTGTGCACTCTTTTTGAGTGCATGGTATATGAGTGCGTACTTCAATACGCGCAAGCTTAATGAGGTTAAGGATATTCAGAACAAAGTTGCGGTGGATATCCTCTCGTCAGAGACACAATTCTCACTCCTTGAGGAGCTCTCATGTCAAGATCTTAATAGCTCTATCTTCTCAACGGAGATTGCAAGCCTTGCTGAAAAGATCGCCTATGCTGAGCAGAATGTCAGCAACAAGGATGAGATTGATCTTTTGAAGAAGCAGTACACGATCCTTGAGGTCAAAGACTTCCTCCTCAACAAGCGCATCGGCGAACGCTGCAAGCAGATGCCGGTGACAATCCTATACTTCTATGGCAGCAAGGATGCATGTACTGACTGTGCAAAGCAGGGCTACGTACTCGACGCGATCCGTCAACAGTATCCACAAGTCCGTGTGTACTCATTTGACTACAATCTCGAGCTCTCCACCATAAAAGCGCTGACTTCAATTTACAAAATAGGAAACACGCTACCGGGACTTGTCGTCAATGGCAAAACTGTCGCAGGCTTCCAGACGGTGGATGGCATTAAAACCTTGCTTCCAAAGGAGGTGACCAATCCGGTGAAGGCCACGACAAATACTACTGCAAAGAAAGTACAGACAAACTAAAGTAAAAATCCCGAAGATAATTCGGGATTTTTACTTACCTTCTAATATCTGTTTTGCATCAAGAAAATCGGTATCTTTTATATATAACAGATAATTATTGTCGAGTCCTGTAACTGGATTAATTGATGTTTCGTATGTCGAAGGACTGCCAGGCATGATTGTTGATTCAATACCTACTGACCCTAAAAAACCTTGATTGAGTCGTGCTTGCATTTCATTTGAATACGAAGCGAGGAGAACTTTCATAAGGAGCCGGAAGTCGGGCTCGAACCGACGACCACCCGTTTACAAAACGGGAGCTCTACCAACTGAGCTATTCCGGCATTCTCCGCCGAAGCGGATGTGGTAATTACTTTTTCTTGTCTTTCTCAGAGATCGTCTTGAGAAAGTATGACGAGGGGCCATCCTTGAGTCCAGTCAGTGCATCGCGTTTGGCGAAGGCTACCTTGGCACTCGGGAATATCGCATAGAACAGATCAGTGAGATGCTGGGCATTCCATTTGATTGCTTTTTTGCCGTACAGAAGGGTGAGATACCATTTCCGACGAGCGATACGTGTCATCTTATCAGAAAGTGGGAGAATTGTCTCGTCTATGGGAACTGGGGAAAACGTGGTGTTATATTCGCGCTTCCACCAGATATACATTGCAAGGAGCCAAGTGCCGATGAGGCCAATAACGAGCAGGGTGACGAGTAGTACTATCATGCACTAATAGTATACAACATGAACTTTGCGACTGTCGCGCCGTTCTCTTTTGCATACTGTTCGATGGTCTTTTCAGGAGCCTTGAAGAACGCCTGGTCATTCAATGTCTGCTCCTTGAAGTAGCCAGCAATCTTGCCCTCGAGCATCTTTGCCTTAATATCTTCAGGTTTGCCGCTCTCATCAACTTCCTTTTTGAGGACTTCGATGACCGCGGTCTTTGAAGCTTCGTCGATCTCACTTGAGGCGAGATAGATAGGCTTCATTGCTGCAACATGCATTGCGATGTCTTTTGCAACTTCTGGTGTACCACCAGTGAGTACAACAACTGCACCGCTCTTGCCGTTGAAGTGTGTGTATGCACCGATCGTGCCACCATCAACAATGCTGATGTCTGCAAGCTTGATGTTTTCACCAATCTTGAGGACGACATCGTTGGTCACGCTTGCTGCCTGTTCTTTTGCAGCGTCTACGCCATCAGTCCATGCGATCTCAACGAGCTTGTTGCCAGCATCGATGAAGTCCTGGTTCTGTGCCACAAAGTCTGTCTCACATGAGAGTGAAAGTACGACTGCACGAGTACCGTCATTTTTAATGAAGATGCGGCCATCAGCTGCTTCACGGTCTGATTTCTTTTCAGCGACTTCTGATCCTTTCTTTTTAAGGATAATAAGCGCCTTTTCCATGTCGCCATCAGCTTCTTCGAGGGCCTTGCGGCACTGCATGACGGAAATACCGGTCTTGTCTCGCAATTCTTTTACTTGTTCGGTGGTGATTGTTGCCATAATTCTTTATTCGCAAGAACTATATATCGTTCAAAAACCACACCATTTTTCTGCTGAAAAATGTCTCCGTACGGCCTCAGTCAGGCCTTCCGAGGGTTTTCTCACGACACACATAGTTCTTGCTTATAGGTTTGATAATGAAGGTGTGAGACGAATATCTCCGAGAAATGCATTGCACAGGCCGACTGGGCCGAGCATAGCAAAAAGTCAGCAGACTTTTATGCGCGTATTTCGAGGAGTTATTCGTTTAACAACGAATTTTTTACTTCTGAAACGCGTCCTTGAGTATACCAAGGATTGCTGCGATAGACGATGCAGAACCGTCGTTTGCAACGATAGGGTAGTCGATTGCGCGAACTGAACAGTCAGTGTTACCAATCGCGATGACTGGAATGTGCATCTTGCGAGCTTCTGCAACAGCAATGTGCTCCTTTTTAGAGTCCACAACCACGACTGCGTCAGGCATTTTGTACATACCAACGAGACCACTGAAGTATTTGTTGAGACGAGCCTGTTCGCGTGCGATGAGGAGCTGCTCTTTCTTCGTGTACTTTGCGAGTTCGCCTGATGCCTGCTTTTCGCGGATATCCTCAAGCTTCTGAATACGACGCTTGATTTCAGGGAAGTTGGTCAGCATGCCACCGATCCAACGTTCAGTCACCATTGGCTGGTGAAGGGTAGATGCAGTTTCGATCACTGACGCACGAGCTTCTGGTTTTACACCGACGAAGAGCACAGTCTTGCCAGCTGCACCGAGCTCAGCCACAAACTTTGCTGCTGCTTCAATAGCAGGCATGGTCTTGTCGAGGTTGATAATATCCACGCCGTTTTTCTGACCATAGATAAATGGGCTAACGGTTGGGTGGCGACGGGTACGTGAGTAGCCGTAGTGTACGCCGGCCTCCATGAGAGACTCGGCTGAGTGTGTATGTTTCATAACAATCTGTAGCAGGCTTGCTTGCAAGGATTTCGACATCCCGGCTCCCAAAAGGGGAGAACAAGCCTTAATTTCTGAATAATTTCGTCCGTTTTGGACGACTTAATCTAACATTTACAACGTATTTTGGCAATAGAGCTTTTTTTATTTGCCTTTCTGTGGCATTATTAAAGGTGATTTTATGCGCCAAACCAAGCTTTTCACCAAAACCCGCAAAGAGGCGCCATCTGACGAAGTTGCCAAGAATGCACAATTCCTCATTCGTGCAGGCTATATCCACAAGGAAATGGCGGGTGTCTATACACTTCTGCCACTCGGGCTTCGTGTGATGGAAAAGATCACTCGTATTATCAAGGAAGAAATGGATATGATCGGCGGCGTGCAGATGAAGACGTCAGCACTGCAGAGCAAGGAAGTCTGGGAGCAAACCGGTCGTTGGGACGACGCAGTTGTCGACAACTGGTTCAAGACCACCCTCAAAAATGGCTCAGAAGTCGGTCTCTCATTTACCAATGAAGAAGCGTACTCAAGTCTCGTCAAAGGATTTATTTCTTCATACAAAGACCTCCCAATCTATCCATACGATTTCAAAAGTATTTTTAGAAATGAGGAACGTGCAAAAAACGGCATACTTCGCGGACGTGAATTTTATTGGAAAGCATTGTATTCGTTTTCTAAGGATAAGGCAGAGCATGATGATTTTTACGAAAAAGCAAAGATTGCATATATGAATGTATACGATCGTGTGGGCCTACGAGATCACACATATATGACCTTTGCTTCAGGTAGCACATTTGCCAAATATTCGCATGAATTTCAAACAATTTGTGCCGCAGGGGAAGATGTAATTTATGTTCATAAAGAAAAAGGAGTTGCAGTAAATAAAGAAGTCTACACAGATGAAGTTCTTGCTGATCTTGGACTTTCACGAGATGAACTTGTTGAACATACTTCAGTAGAAGTTGGAAATATTTTTTCACTTGGATTCAAATTTTCTGAACCGTTTGACCTTACTTACAAAAATGCTGAAGGAATTAATGTTCCAGTATTTATGGGTTCATATGGTATTGGGGTAACTCGTCTTATGGGAACAATCATCGAGATTCTTTCTGATGACAAAGGAATCGTCTGGCCAGAGTCTGTAGCTCCATTCAAGATTCATCTCCTCTCACTTGGCGAAACAGTCCAAGATAAAGCACAAGAAGTCTATGATGAACTTACGAAGTATGGTGTCGAAGTCCTTTGGGATGATCGTGTTGGGGTAAGTCCTGGCGAGAAATTTGCTGACAGTGACCTCATTGGTATTCCGCATCGCATCGTGATCTCTGAGCGCAGCATTGCTGCTGGTGGACTCGAGTACAAACTCCGCACTGCAAAAGAATCTGAAATAGTGTCGATTGCATCATTGGTTGAACGTTTCGCATAATTTCTCTATACCCTTCATGCTCAAGAAACTCTACCGTCGCTTCTCAAATGATATTGGTATCGATCTAGGGACTGCAAATTCCTTGGTGTATTTGCAAGGTCATGGTGTGGTGATTAATGAGCCATCGATTGTCGCGGTGAACCAAAAGACATCACAGATTGTTGCTGTTGGTCATGATGCAAAAAAAATGTGGGGCAAGACGCCAGGACATATCAAGATCGTACGTCCACTTGTCGAAGGTGTCGTCTCTGACTTTGAAATCACTGAGGAAATGCTCGCATACTTTATTCGTAATGCAGAGAAACTCTCACCCAAATTTTTCCGTCCGCGTGTCGTGATTGGTGTGCCGTCGGGTATTACAAACGTTGAGATGCGTGCAGTCTATGATGCTGCGATTGATGCAGGTGCGCGCGAAGTGTATCTCGTCGAGGAGGCAATGGCTGCAGCAATCGGTGTGCGTCTCCCAGTCCTTGCACCAACGGCAACATTTATTGTGGACATCGGTGGTGGGACGACTGATATCGCACTCATCGCGCTCGGTGGTATGGTGCGCTCGCTCAATCTGCGTGTTGCAGGAGATCACCTCAATGCGCGCGTGATGGAATATCTACGTGATGAATTTAAACTTCTCGTGGGTGAACCAACATCAGAGGACGTGAAGCTCGGACTCGGCAGTGCTATCGAGACTGACTATTCAGAGCTCGAAGTTCGCGGACGTGATCTCACGACTGGTCTTCCTCGTGCACTCATGGTGACTGATGGTGATATTCGTGAAGCATTGGCCCGCCCTGTGTCACTCCTTGTTGCGGGTATTCGTGAAGTCCTTGAGACTGCACCACCTGAAATGGTCTCTGAAGTTTTAAAAAATGGGATTATCCTGACTGGAGGTGGGGCACTGCTTCATGGACTCTCAAAGCTTGTTGAAGATGAACTCAAGCTTCCAGTATTTATCGCTGAGGATCCACTCTCCGCAGTCGCGCGTGGTACTGGTATCATTCTTGAAAATTTTGAAATGTATAAAGGAGTACTACTCTCGATAGACGATAATGTCTCAATTTAATACTCAAAACAGAAAACGTTCTAGACGGCCAATGCTCGTAGGGGGTGTTGTTGGTATCGTAGCTATAGGTATCATATGGCTCATCGTTCGGTCACTTTCAGCGCGTATTATCACTTCGGTACCAACAGTAACAGGTGATCAGGTCTCGCATGCATTTCTCTCAAAGCGTGCACTTATGAGTCGTGTGACTGAGCTTGAGACAACGATTGCATCATATGATGCACACCTTTCAAATCTCGCCCTGCTTGAGCACGAAAATGCTGCACTTAAGGCAGAGCTTGGTCGTGGTATCGAACCAAAAGGCAAGCTTACGCACGTATTGACTGAGCCGAATCGTAGCTTCTATGACACACTGATCATTGATGGAGGAAGTGATAGTGGTATACACGAGGGCCAGATTGCCTATGCATTTGATAGTGTGGCACTTGGCACAATCTCTGCGGTGACACCTATTACTGCGACTGTACTCCTCTATAGTGCACCAGAGCGTGAGACACCAGGGACGAGTGTTGCTACTGATGTGACGGTGACGCTCATTGGGCGAGGAGGGGGAGAGTATGAGGTCCGCATGCCGCGTGATGTCAGATTTGAAGTGGGTGGTATGATTGCGCAGCAGTCGATCCATGTCGCAAATCTTGCCCGCATCGAAAAGATTGTGACGGATCCGCGCGACCCATTCCAGCGCCTCCTTGCAAAAGCGCCAGTCAATCTCCAAGCACTCAAGTGGGTAATTGTTAGATAGTTACTAAAAAAGTTTCGTCAGCCCACTCATTCAAATGCACACGTATTTTTCTGCTGAAAAATCGCTCTGCTCGCGCCAGTCGCGCTTGCGCAAGGTATTTGAATGAGTGCGCTGACTTCACTCTTACGAAGGGGGGGCTTAGAATGTGTTATCGAAGCTCATAGTTATGTGATATAAGAAAGTAACGTGCTCAAATTTACGATAGAAAAAAAGATAGAAGGAACGCTTGCCCGAGCAGGTGAGATTCAAACAAAAAATGGTGTCATTCAAACGCCAGCTTTTGTGACAGTTGGTACCAAGGCTACCGTCAAAGCGCTCACTGCTGAACAAATTCGATCACTTGGTGCGCAAGTCGTGCTTGCAAACACGTACCACCTCTATCTGCAGCCAGGTGCTGATATCGTCGAGAAGGCCGGTGGTTTTGGAAAATTCATGGACTGGCATGGTCCGACCATGACTGATAGTGGAGGATTCCAGGCATTCTCACTTGGTGCGGCATTTGGTACATCCGTATCCAAAGTAGCGACTGGCGATGAAGTCTCAGATATTTCTGCGACCAAAGGGCAGCTCGCCAAGGTCACTGACGAAGGTGTGACATTCAAGTCGCATCTCGATGGCAGTTCGCACCTCTTTACGCCTGAGAGCTCAATGGAAGCGCAGTGGAAGCTTGGTGCGGATATGATCTTTGCATTTGATGAATGCACGAGTCCGAGTGCGCCGTATGAATATCAACAAAAATCTCTCGTACGCACGTACGAATGGGCGAAGCGCTCACTTGTTCGCCATGAAGAACTCGATACCGAAAAACAACAGTCACTCTTTGGGGTGATCCAGGGTGGACGCTTTCAAGATTTGCGAGAGCAAGCAGCGCGTGACCTTGGGGCACTTCCGTTTGATGGCTATGGTATTGGTGGATCATTTACCAAAGACGACATTGGTACTGCAGTCGGATGGGTCAATACGATTCTACCCGAAGACAAACCTCGTCATTTGCTCGGTATCGGTGAGCCGATTGATCTCTTTAATGCAGTAGAGGCGGGGTGCGATCTGTTTGATTGTATTGCACCGACACGCATGGCGCGTCATGGGACACTCCATACCACACATGGTCGCATCAATATCAAGAATGCAAAATTCGTGGATGACTTCACGCAGATCGATGAGGGTTGTACTTGCTACACTTGTACGCATCATACACGTGCCTATATTGCTCATCTGTTTCGTGCGGACGAGATTGCAGCTGCGACACTTGCATCAATCCATAACCTGCACTTTATACTGCGTCTAGTTGAGAAGATTCGTGAAAGTATTTTGAACGACACATTTTTTGAATATAAAAAAGAATTTTTGGAAACGTATATAAAGAAATAAAAAAGATCCAGTTTGTATAAACTGGATCTTTTGGTTATTTACGGTGTTTCATAGAGTTCATCATAGAGTTCAGCAAAATCTTTTACTTTTTTTGTATGTCTGGCAAGAAAGATTGAAGCTGCTGATACGCCAATGAGTATGAAAAATTCAGTGTACGAGAGTGATACTATATTCGTAAGCATCTTGTACATAAATCTTACTATACAGATGTAGGCAGGGAGCATAGTTCCAAGCAGGACAAGTCGCATTTTTTGTGTTTGCTTCATAGTTGATAATTTTGTTTTATTATACATTTTATATTTTATTTGTCAATAATCTATAACTTCTATATAATCCTTGTATGCGAGAAGGAAAGTTTAAACTCAAGAGCGAATTTGCACCCGGTGGAGATCAGCCGGAAGCTATTAAGTCGCTGATAGCTGGTATCAAAAAAGGCTATGCCAATCAGACACTCCTTGGCGCGACTGCAACTGGCAAGACTTTCACCATGGCAAACGTGATCCAGGAAATCCAAAAGCCGACACTTGTGATCGCGCACAACAAGACATTGGCTGCGCAGCTGGCGTCTGAGTTCAAGGAATTTTTTCCAGACAATGCGGTGCATTACTTTGTCTCATACTACGACTACTACCAGCCTGAGGCATACATGCCGATCACGGATACATTCATTGAAAAGGACGCCCAGATCAACAAAGAAATCGATCGTTTGCGTCATGCATCGACGCAGTCACTCCTGACCCGCAATGATGTGATCATCGTTGCATCAGTCTCATGTATTTACGGTCTCGGATCTCCAGTTGAATATGAGAAGACGAATTTCAAAATTGAAAAAGGGATGAAGCTCTCTCGTACCGAAGCAATGGAGCGACTTATTTCGATTCATTTCTCTCGCACCAATGCTGACCTTGAAAGCGGACAGTTTCGTGCGCTTGGCACCAAGGTCGATATTATGCCGGTGTCAGATACGATCATGTATCAGATCGACTTCATGGGAAATGTGGTCCAGAGCATTTTGAAGATCGACCCCGTCTCGTCCCGTATTGTTTCCGAAGAAGACTTCGTCTATATCTTCCCGGCAAAGCACTTCATCACCAATAGTGAGGAAAAAGATCGAGCAATTCGTGATATTAAACATGAGCTCGATGAACAACTCAAACATTTTGAAGCAGAGGGGAAGCTCCTTGAAGCCGAACGCATCAAGCGCCGCACGACGTATGATCTCGCAATGATTCGCGAGATGGGGTATTGCTCAGGTATTGAGAACTATAGTCGGCACATGTCAGGCAAGCTCGCGGGTGAACCACCAGAGACATTACTCTCGTACTTTCCACACAAGGCAGATGGGAGTCCTGACTTCATGCTTTTTATCGATGAGTCGCATGTGACCATCCCGCAGCTCAACGGTATGTATGCAGGAGACGCGTCTCGTAAACAGACGCTTGTGGAGTTTGGATTCAGACTTCCCAGTGCAAAGGATAACCGCCCGCTCAAATTTGAAGAATTCAAAGAGCGTATTGGGCAGACGGTCTTTGTCTCTGCTACACCTTCGACGTACGAGCGTGAGAATTCTGAGCAAATTGTGGAGCAGATTATTCGGCCGACGGGGCTTGTCGATCCATTGGTAGAAGTCCGACCAATCCTTGAGGATCGTGATACAAAAGGATCAGATAGATATCTCGGACAAGTACAAGACTTTATCAATGAAGCTGAAAAAGAAATCGCATCTGGTGGTCGTGTCCTTGCCACTACGCTGACCAAACGTATGGCAGAAGATCTCTCGACCTATCTCAAAGATCGCAAGATCAAGGCAGAATATCTCCACTCGGATATCAAGACCATCGAACGTATCCAGATCATCACCAAGTTCCGTAAGGGAGAATTTGATATTTTGGTTGGGGTGAACTTGCTTCGAGAAGGACTTGATATGCCAGAAGTGTCACTCATCGG
The DNA here is from genome assembly GCA_937903035.1 of uncultured bacterium. Taxonomy (GTDB): domain Bacteria; phylum Patescibacteriota; class Minisyncoccia; order Phycocordibacterales; family UBA9973; genus UBA4124. The sequence goes on from CALCZP010000002.1 coordinate 98,295, forward strand.
TATTTTGGATGCTGACAAAGAAGGATTTCTCCGTAGTGAAGTATCACTCATCCAAACCATCGGTCGTGCTGCTCGCAACTCAAACGGGCGCGTGATTTTGTATGCGGACAATATGACCGGCTCAATGGAGCGTGCGATCGGGGAAACGACACGTCGTCGCACGGTCCAACTTGCGTACAACAAAAAACATGGCATCACTCCAATGACTATCAAGAAAACGATTCGTGATATCACCGAAGGTATGGAAAGTGATCACGCAAAAGCAGTGAATGCCGAGCTTGCACTTGATATGCAGATATTTGCACAGATCGAAAAAGATCAGAAGGGGCGCAAGACCAAAGGTAAGAATCCGATTGAGAAACTCATCAAACTCAAGGAAGCTGAAATGAAAGAGGCAGTGAAACTCCTCGACTTTGAGACAGCGGCAATCCTCCGTGATGAGATCGGTGTTTTGCGAGAGAAGACGTATATCAATTCGTAATATGAACCTCTACGCCAAAAAACTTCATGCTGATGCAATACTTCCAACCAAGGGGCACCCAGGAGATGCAGGGATTGATTTCTACACGATCGAAGAAGTCGTATTTGCGCCTGGTGCTCAGGAGCGTGTGCATACAGGTATCGCACTTGAGATTCCGGAAGGGTATGTGGGGCTCGTCTGGGACAAGTCCAGTATCTCATTTAACAACCACCTCAAAATCATGGGCGGGGTGATCGATGCAGGTTTTCGCGGTGAGTTTGTTGCCTCACTCGTCAATGTCTCAGAGGAGAGACAGGTCCTTAAAAAGGGACAGAAATTCACCCAAATGCTCATTCAAAAGTTTGAAGACTGCGATATTGTGCAAGTCGATGAGCTCTCAGCTACCATCCGCGGGGAAGGCAGAGAGGGAAGTACAGGGTAGTAATCAATCTAACTGCTATACTTGGTAGTATGAAATCTTTCAGAACATTCATACAGTCACTTATTGGGATACTTATTCTCTCGGCTTTTGCTATGTTGCTTTGGCACGGAATTACACAAACATCGTAGTAAAAATTTTTTCGCTAAAAAACGTATCAAAGTACTTACATTCGAATACATAAAAATCCCCTCAAAAATGAGGGGATTTTTTTATAATACTTCTTCTAAATATAATTTATTATTAGAAGTTTTGACAACATACTTTGAATTTTCAGTGATGTTGTTGTTTGTTTCTGGTTTATTGTACCAGATAGGTTTTTCTTTTAAGTACTGAACTTTGATAGTGTCTTGTTTAGCTTTAGTAACAAGAAATATTTTTCCAACATCTTCATTGTTGAAGTCTTCATTACCTTCAGTTACTTTTTTACAGAACCATATGAAAGCAGGAATACCAACTAAGAACCATAAGCTGTTGTTCATAAAGAGTTATTTTTCTACAAAATACCACTTTTATTGATTTTGGTCAATTTTTTGAGGCAGGGGGTGGATATGTGAGACAAGGCCAATGGCTGCGGCAATTACCACAAGATTCTTGATAATATATTGTCCTTCGAGTGTTGGAACAAATGGTTGACTAAATGTTTCATTTGAGAGAAAGATTAGTGGGAGAAAGGTGGTACCCATGTGAAAGAGAAGGAGGGGCATGACGACGCGTTCAGCGCCAGGTATTAAAAAGAGAATACCGATCAGACATTCAAAGAGTGAGAAGGCAATATAAAATGCATTGAACGGAATGAGTCCGCCAAGTGTCTGGTCAAACAATGCATGAACGAGGTTGCCAGCAGGTGAGAGGCCGATGAGTTTGAGTAATCCGAACCAAAAGAATACGACAAATATGGCGATGCGTGCAGCAGGGACACTGATCTTGCGGAAGAAATGAATGATCTGATGATCAAGTGGGACGAGTTCCATATAGGTAAGTATAGCACTTTGAACTATATATTCCTCGAAATACGCGCGAATTTATTTTCTAAAACGAAAATAAATTCGTATTCTCGCGCCAGTCGCGCCTGGACAATGTATTTTTCGAAACATATAGTTCAAAGTGTCTTGTATATGACTAGAAAAAAGCCTCATTTTATGGTATAAACCGATGATGGCTACTCCAAAGAAAGCTCCTACTTCTACACCAAAAGCAGACATGATTGTTGTTCGTGGTGCGCGCACACACAATCTCAAGAATATCAATGTTGATATGCCGCGCGGCAAGATGGTGGCGATCACTGGCATGTCTGGCTCAGGCAAGTCTTCACTCGCATTTGATACGATCTTTGCTGAAGGGCAACGTCGCTATGTTGAGTCGCTCTCGTCATATGCGCGACAATTTCTCAACCAGATGCCCAAACCTGATGTTGATGAGATTACAGGGCTTTCACCCGCTATTTCGATCGATCAGAAATCTCGCTCCAATAATCCTCGATCAACTGTTGCAACGATTACTGAAATTTATGACTATCTCCGCGTACTCTATGCGCGTGTGGGCAAGGCGTACTGTCCGATTTGCGGCACGTTGATTCAACGACTCACAACTGAGGAGATTAACTCATTCATTCTCGCCAAAATCAAAGAAATCGGCAAACAAAAAGATACGAAGGCTGTCATGGGGGTGAACTGGAACGATACTCGCATCCAGATCTTTGCACCGATCGTGCGTGGGCGAAAAGGTGAGTACTATCAGCTGCTTTATGATTTGCTCGGCAAAGGATTTTCACACGTGCGTGTTGATGGTGCAATCAAGTCGCTTCGTGAAAAGATCGAGCTTTCAAAAAATAACCGGCACACGATTGAAGTGTTGGTGGATGAACTTGCAGTGCATGAGTTTAAAGATAATCCTCGTGATGCAGAGCTTCGTCTCGCAGAGGCAGTAGAGCGCGCACTCCTTGAGGCAAATGGTCTCGTACAGATTGTGATCGGTATTTCAGAGGACTTCTCAATGCAGACCGAAGGGCTCCAAGAATTTTTGCTTTCATCAAAGTTCTCTTGTCCTAATGATGGTTTTTCATTTCCTGAAATTGAGCCACGCCTCTTTTCATTTAACTCGCCGCATGGCGCATGTCCTGAATGTAATGGTATCGGTAGCAAGTTCTTTGGAGGTACTGAACCGTGTGAAGTCTGTGGTGGCAAGCGATTGCGCTCAGAGGCACTCCATGTCTTTCTCGAAGATGGAAAAAAACGTACTAACATTGTCGATCTCACCTCACTGTCAGTCGAAGAATCATATGAATTTTTTATCTCACTCAAACTCTCTGCAAAAGACAAAGAGGTTGCAAAGCCGATCCTTCGTGAAGTGGAAGATCGTCTCACCTTTCTCCTTAATGTCGGACTTGAATATCTTGCACTCAACCGTACTGCCAACACACTCTCTGGTGGTGAGTCACAACGTATTCGTCTGGCGTCACAGCTTGGATCACGACTCGTGGGTGCGATGTATGTGCTCGATGAGCCGACAATCGGACTGCACCAGCGCGACAATGAACGTCTCATCAAGACACTCGAAGACTTGCGTGATATTGGGAACACAATCCTTGTGGTTGAACATGATGAGGATACGATCTTGGCGTCTGACTATATGGTTGAGATCGGACCAAAGGCTGGTGTGCATGGCGGACAGGTGATTGTGGCTGACTACCTCAAGGACTTGCTTGCCGCAAAGAAAAATGAGAGTGGCTCTCGTACGCTCGCATACTTGCGTAAAGAAGCGTCAATCGAAATCCCGGAAACTCGTCGTGATACTGACAAGGGTACGATCAAAGTCACTGGTGCGACATTGCACAATCTGCACAACCAAAATATTGAACTTCCGCTCGGGCGAATGGTCGCTATTACTGGCGTATCTGGCTCAGGTAAAAGTACCTTCCTCTATGATGTGCTCTATGCCAACCTTCAGGCGCGGTTTGATCGCAAACTTCGCAGTGCAAAAATATTCAACTGTGCAACATTTACTGGATCAGAATACTTGCAGCGCGCAATCATGATCGACCAGTCAGCAATCGGTCGTACACCTCGATCAAACATTGCGACTTATACCGGCGCATTCACGCATATCCGTGACATTTTTGCGGCGACTGAGGAAGCACGACTTCGCGGATGGAAGATCAATCGTTTCTCATTCAACGTCAAAGGTGGCCGATGTGAAGCGTGTGAAGGTAATGGTGAGATCGCAGTCGAAATGCACTTCCTCCCGACGGTGTATGTGACCTGTGACGTCTGTAATGGCAAGCGCTTTGATAAGGAAACTCTTACGGTCAAATATAAGCGCAAGAATATTTATGACGTGCTGCAGCTTACCGTTGAAGAGGCACTTGAATTCTTTGGTGATATCCCCGCAATCTATGATCGATTGAAGACGCTCTCTGATGTAGGGCTTGGCTATGTGAAGCTTGGACAGAGCGCTACGACCCTCTCAGGTGGTGAAGCACAGCGTGTAAAGATTGCGTCTGAGCTCTATCGTCCATACCTTGAAAAGACGATCTATCTTCTCGATGAGCCGACGGTAGGGCTCCACTACGATGATGTGAAAAATTTAATCGGTGTATTGAATCGACTTGTAGCAAAGGGAAACACGGTTGTTGTGATTGAACATAATCTTGATCTGATTAAATGCGCCGACTGGCTGATTGACTTTGGTCCTGAAGGAGGTATTCATGGTGGCAAGATTGTTGCAAAGGGCACACCAGAAAATGTTGCTGATAACAAACACTCGCATACGGGTCGGTATCTCAAAAAAATACTATAAAAATAAAAAACACCCCTCATTAGTTTCGAGGGGTTGTTTCGTTCCATACTGCATTTCCTATTGTTATACAGATAAAGAAAAAAGGTAGTATCCACAGCGGGGTAGGTGCTTTTGATACTGCACACAGCCAGACAAGCATTATGGCAGTACATAAGTATAAAGTTGCCTGCAAACCTAATTTCTTTTTGTATACCTTATAAAAAACATAGAGTGTCAGACAGACAAGGATGCTGCCAAATATCCATATCCATGCGGTAGTACTCAGGAGTTCCCAGTTTTGCTGGGGCACATGTTTTGTTCGTGGCATAGGGCTTTTTTATGTATGCTACGTTATGGAAAGCTTTTGTCAATTTTCAAATGCCCATGGTATCATCAATATGCATGAATTTTTCCGCTTTCAAGTCATACTTTGATGAGCGGTTTTCCCATTTGTTGGACGAAAAAATCAACTCTTTTGTTTCATACAGCGATCATCGTGCTGTTCATGGTATTGCTGCATATTGTAAAAAAATAGCTGCTGATGGTAAGCGTTTTCGTCCGTATATGGCGTATGTTGGCTATCAGGCATATGGAGGTAAGGATGATATATTTCCTGCACTTGCAGCTCTTGAGCTCCTGCATATTTTTGCATTAGTCCATGATGACATTATGGATAGAGCGGCGCTTCGCCATGGTGTTGCCACAATTCATACCGCATACGCTCAAAAGTATCCTCATCGTGTAGTGGGTGACGGAATTGCTATTCTGGCGGGCGATCTTTTTTTTGCATGGAGCTATGATCTGTTGCAGGGTATGCACCCTGCTGAAATGATACATACTGAGTTTGCTACGTTGATTAGCGAAGTTATTCATGGACAGATGATGGATGTTGTATTTAGTGCTGAGGAGCCGCAGACGCTTGATGCTATTGAACAAAAAATGATTCTCAAAACTGCGCATTATTCTTTTTTTCGTCCGCTCCATATCGGCGCACTACTTGCTGATGATAGTGATACAGACGGTGAGTTTATTCGTGGATATGCTACCAATCTTGGTCTTGCGTTTCAGGTGCAGGATGACTTGCTCGATGTATTACCATCATCGCAGACAGGCAAATCATCCTTTACTGATATCAAGGATGCACAGCAGACAGTCTTGAGCTGGTACATGTTCACACGTGCAGCAGATGCTGATCGTGCGATATTTTTGGACTTGTACGGAAAGAAAACACTGACTACATCAGATGAAGTTACGCTCTCCCAGGCACTAGAGGACTCGGGTGCGATTGCCTATGCCGAAGAAAAAGTGGCGTCATACCTTGATGCTGCAAGTGCTCTGGCTCTAGTGCACCGTCCTGGTGAGCAGCTCTGGCTTGATATTATCGAGCTGGTAAAGAGTCGTCGTTCATAATATGCAGCTGTCATTATTTCAGAAAACAAAAGACATTATTCGCCACTACGGTACGGGCTATTATCGCGCAACCTTATTATTTCCTCGTCGTATTAAAGAAGCAACATGGATTGTGTACACCTTTGTTCGCCTGCCGGATGAAATTGTTGATACAGTAGCTCCGGGTACTGATCCAGAAGTTGCACTCGAGTCATGGATACAGGGATGGCAGGAATATCTGGGAGGTGCCAAGCCGAGAGAGGAAATATTTCCTGCATTTAAAAAAGTGTGTGATGACTATCAAATACCGTATGAGTATGCGCAGATTTTCTTGGATGCAATGAAACAAGATCTGACTATTGCACGATATCAAACATACGAAGATCTTGAAAAATACATGTACGGTTCAGCGGTGATGGTAGGGTATATGATGTCGCATATTATTGGGTATCAGGATGGTGCACTACCGTATGCAAAAGCTTTGGCAGATGCGATGCAGCTCACGAACTTTTTGCGAGATATCCGGGAGGACTATGAAAATCGTGGTCGTATTTATCTCCCGCAGGAAGACATGGATCGTTTCGGGGTTACTGAAGCGCATATCAGCAATCATATCGTTGATGATGCCTGGCGTGCATTGATGCGCTTTGAAATAGATCGAGTACAGCTTTTATATAAAAAAGCGATTGAAGGAATACCACTTCTTGATCAAAAGGGAAGAAAAGCAGTACGTGCTGCACTGTTAATCTATAGAGAAATTCTTGCTGAAATAGAAAAATATGATTATGACATTTTTTCATATCGAGCTACTGTAAGTCCTTTTTATAAAACAGTGTTATTATTCAAAGCAATATGCAACAAAAATCAGTAATCATTATTGGAGGAGGTATTGGGGGTCTGGCACTTGCATGTATGCTCGGTAAAAAGGGGTATAAAGTCACCGTTATCGAAAAAAATGAGATGGTCGGTGGGAGAGCACGGATATTTGAAGACAAAGGGTTTTTGTTTGATATGGGGCCGAGCTGGTACATGATGCCTGACGTGTTTGAGCACTTTTTTGCAATTATGGGTGAGGATATCAATAGTCACTACAAGCTCGAAAAGCTCTCGCCGTCCTATCAGATCACCCTCAAGAGTGACGGCAAGAGCTACAAGTTCCATGCTGATATGGATAAAAACAAGGCACTGTTTGAGTTGATTGAGCCTGGTGCCGGTCAGATACTTGAAGATTTTCTGAGCGAAACAAAGTGGCAGTATGAGCTCTCCAAAGCTGAGTTTATGTACAAAAACTACAATTCAATCCGTGACTTTATGACACTGCGCGTGATGCGCCAGGGTGCAAAGCTGCCACTCTTGAAAAAGCAGAAACAAATTATTGAAAAGAAATTTAAAAGTGAAATCCTTAGAAAGGCATTGCAATACCAGACTGTACTCCTCGGCACGGCACCAGGAGATACGCCAGGTATTTATACGCTGATGAACTATGTTGATCTGGTGCTCGGGGAATGGTATCCCGACGGTGGTATTCGCGCAGTACCACAGTCACTTGAACGCATTGCAAAAAAATATGGTGTCGACATCAAGCTCAATGCACCAGTACAAGAAATTATGGTTGAAGCAGATAGTGCGACAGGTGTGAGACTTGCAACGGGTGAGGAGCTTTTTGCTGATATCGTGGTATCAAATGCCGATGTACATCATACGGATACCCGACTACTACCTGCAGCATATCGAACAAAGTCAGACAAATACTGGGACTCGCGCGTGCTTGCACCGAGTGCATTTATTCTGTATCTCGGAGTGAAAGGCAAGCTGCCACACATGGAGCATCACAATCTGCTGTTTACCAAAAATTGGGA
>CALCZP010000003.1 GCA_937903035.1 uncultured bacterium
GCTTATGGTTTTGCCATTCAACACAATACTTTTTGCACCAGTAGAGTTTGCATAGTAGGTGCCGTTTACATACACAAAAGTGTTTGCAAGTGAAACTGCAAGACCGGAGTCAGTGATATCAAATGAAATGTTTGAAGTAGCCCCAGCAACACCATCGTTTGCAGGTACAAGGTTGGTCACCACTGGTGGTGCAGTGTCGACTGTTTGGAACGTATAGTTGTACGTTGTCATCGTATTGATACTTGGTGTGGCAATATCAGTACAACCTGAAACTGAAACTGAAACTGTCTCACTTTCAGCAAATGCAACGGTTGGAGTGATTGTATAGCGACGTCCATAATCAATACTTGCATTTGAAATAGCTGCATCATTGGTGCCTCCTTCTTGATAGGTCGTTGTCCCTGTTGATGTCGAGGTTACCTGAAATACACAAGAGTTTACATTCACACCGACACCTGAGACGGTTGCGGATTTCTTGTCAGTCACGTCAACACTAATAGTTGTTCCAACTGCAACACCGAGTGCCCCCGCAGCAGGCGTGACTGCTGCCGCAGTCGGCGCAGTTGTGTCAGCCTCTGTTGTGAATGTATACACCTTGGTATCCATCGTATTTGGACCATTGGTGTCACCAAGCTGGTTCTGACTTGTTGATGCGTAGTCATTAAATCCACCAATTGAGACGGTATAGGTTGTGTTGTAGTTCCAGTTACGAGTATCACTAGGAATACCAAGTGGACTTGAAGGATTGACCGTTTGACCACAGTAGTCAGCACTTCGGTATCCGCCGTTACATGAAAATGATGTTGAACCGAGATAACTTGTCGCATTAAATGTAATTGAACGACCTACGGTCGCAGAGTTTACACCAGTACCACGATTGGTAAGCGGCACTCCGTTTGGACAACTACCATCAACCGCTTCTCCCCCTTTGGTATCACAGAGTCTAAATGTGTAGTTTGAATCAACCGTTACATTTGTTGCGGTATCCGATGGTGAAGGCGTGGAGGCAAAAGGCTTTTTGATATCAGCCCATGTATGAAAGTTGAAATCTTCGACACTATCGAGTTGATCAATACCTCCCAAAGAGATATTCGACCCAAGTGAACTCGTATCACTGTTGATATCAAGGAGTGCGGGTGTTCCAGTGGTAAGGGAAAGTTCTGATGGCTTAACCACCGTCCAAGTCATTGAACCTAAAATACCTGTACCCGAAAGCGTTGTACCGTTGAATGTTGTGGCACGAGTACGCCGCGTATTACCAGCAACTGAAATATTGTCAGTTGACCAGTTTGCCGTAGATGGGAAATAGCTACCAGCAACGGCGGTACTAGCAGTTGCGATAGTATTGTCATAATCAACCCAAAAGTCAGCAGCAGTCGTTCCTCCTGAATTGATATACATTGTTGTCGTAAATGCTTCTCCGACATAGTAGTAATTGTAATTTGCAGCATTCCCCGTTCCCCCATCTCCAGTATTATCACCTCCAGTAACAAGGCCAGTACGAAATTCGTACCAGTCTGCACCACTTGGAGCACCAGCAAGAAGTGTTGTGGTACCAAAAAGAATTACTCCAATAACAACAAACACACCTACAACCATTCGTAATGCTTTTATGGAAAAGAGTTGCCGTAAGTTGTGTAACATGTTAATCACCGGTTTCATTGAGATGTTGGACTACGATACTAATATCATTTGCATTCACGGTCGTGTCTTGGTTAATGTTGCCTCGGTATGCATTCCCCGTAGCATCATTCACATTGAGACTTCCGATAACAATTGAAATATCATTTGCATTAACAGTGTTATCACCAAACACTCCAGGTGTTGGCGAAGGATTCACATCTCCACCAATAATGCGTCCCGTTCCATACGTTGATGAGTTATTAGATTGGGTAAAGTTAAGAGTAGTCTCCCCTGAGGTGAATGCAATGTTCGAAAGTTTCTTTCGGAGATGTTGGCTAGTCTTTACATATACATCGTAGTTTCCTGGTGTTATAGCAGACAAATCAATCGGTGTAAGATAGGTACCATCCTCGCTCGTTCGGAGCGTACTACTTGTATCTTGGGGTATACGAATTGAAGATCCACCACCAGTAGGTGTAAATGTTAAGTAAAATTCACTGTCGTAGTTAGGATTTGGAGGTGTTGCACGCGTATCATACGGAATCAACCATTGAATAAGCGCAGTAAGTCCTGTATCACCACCCCAAAACATGCCATGGTCATAGATGTAGTTCGTACTACTTGATCGTCCTGCACCGGGCGCTCCAACTTCGGCGTTGAACTGATAGTTACTCGATGCACCATTGAGCACTGTACTTGCACCTGTTTCTTGCTTGGAGACCGTGTCAGCAAAGAGTGCCGTCGGCACTGAAAGCGCGAGCAAATACACAAGCAACGGCATACGTTTCATTGTGCAAAGTATATCACGAGAAGTTCAAACAATGCGTTACTTTGTCGAAGCGTACTGTGCAATCGCAGTCGCAACCTTACCTTCATCCGTCAATGACTCATAGAAAACGATATCATCCTTGCGAATCCTCATTTCATCAGTCGGTGCATGGATTTCATTGCCAAGTTTTACAAGATCGAGGTTGCCACCCTGTGTTGAGAGCTGGTCAATCCCTGTTGTTGATGACGTCCCAGGGCGAAGGTAGTAAATATCCTTGAGTTTCGCATATCCACCAATCCCCCACGTCAGCTTGCCAAAATACACCTGGCCATTCGATAGAAATACTGCTTTGTATCCATTGTACGGATAGAGTCTTCCCGGAAGACCGAGAGTAATAAACAATAGTACGACGATACCGACACCTGCGAGAATTTTATGCGTGAATTTCATACAAGCTAGTGTACCACACTAGCGAATCTCAAAAGATGCATTTTTTTGGACGTTTTCAACAAGTGTTGCAAATGTTTTCTCTACTTCCTCATTCGTGAGTGTCTTGTCCATTGATTGAAACACGAGTCGATATGCCACACTCGTGCGTCCGTCTTTGATAAAGGTATCAAGCAGTGTTGGTGGTCTAACACAGTGCTCTGCTGCAAATATACCAAGCACTTGCTCAAGGTTTTTTTGGTCATCAGAAGCTTTAAGCCATACCGCAATGTCACGTGTGATAAATGGATAGAGTGACCACGGCTTGAATGTGCCAGCAACTGCAAAGCTGTTCGCAACCGGAGCATGCACCTCAATACTGTGATCAGCGACAAACTGCTCAAGTGATATCTCCTGAATAACACCCCCATCAACAGTTGCAACATGGAGTATTTCTTGTGGTTCGGCGATGTCTTTTTTCACTGAAAAAACAGTACCGATCTCAAAAAGTTTGATACTCTGTACACCAAGAAGTGCTGCGTTTGTTTTGTTGAGATCGTAGCTTTCTTTGAGTCCATCAGAGAGATTGGTGCGCAGCGCTGACTTACCTTTCGGACCACGAGCAACTTCGATATCCCCTTTTGGACGAAACGCATAGGTGAGGACTTCAGAAAATCCCTGTGCAGTGAGATATGCTTTGACTGCACGAATAGCAGCAAATGTTGGATGTGATTCAACTGCTGGGGTAAATGGTAATGTCTTTGCCTCAATCGTATCGTAGCCAGTCACACGACCAATCTCCTCTGCGATGTCATGCGCACCAGTGATATCTTGGCGGTAGTATGGGATGGTAAGTGTAAAATTCTCACCATCTTGGATGTACTCGTAGTTGTATGCGTCAAATACTTTGGCAATATGCGATGCACCGATCGCTAAACCGAGGCGTGAAGTGATATCGTTTGTAGTAAATGACAGTGTGCGAGAAGTTTCTGGTGCTGGATAGATATCTTTCACACCAACAACTTCACCTCCAGCAATATCCTTGATGAGCGCAACAAGCTGTCCTGCTGCGGGAGCTACAACTTCTGGTGAGAGATTATTTTCAAATCGCTTTGCAGCATCGGTCACAAGATTCAATCCTCGCGCGGTCTTGCGTGTTGATGCAGGATCAAAGTTTGCAATTTCAAGAACAATACTCGTCGTATCCTTGGACACTTCTGCGCTCTTGCCACCCTTCACACCTGCTATCGCAAGTGCACCGAGATAATCCCCAATGACAATGTTGTCTGACTTGAGCATTTTTTCTTCATCAGAGAGTGTGATGATTTTTTCACTATCTTTTGCGGAGCGAACAATAATACCACCGTCAATCTTTGCTCGATCAAATGCGTGCGTAGGCTGCCCGCTATCAAGGAGGACAAAGTTTGTCGCATCGACGACATTGTTAATACTGCGCTGTCCTACTGACTCGAGCCTCTCTTTGAGCCATGCCGGTGACGGACCAACTTTTACCCCGTCAATCTGAATGGCAATATAGCGACGACATACCTCAGTCTTAAGTTCAACTGGAAGTGCGAGCTCTATCGTTGGAAGTTCGTATGATGTTTTTTTGAGTGTGAGATTGAGTAGTCCTGTGATCTCGCGCGCAACGCCTATGTGTGAGAGACAGTCTCCTGCACGATCAGGCAATACCTTGATATCCATGACAGTATCGTCGCCATGTGTTTCAACGTCCTCCACTTCAAATGCATGAAAAATAATTTGCTGCACAAGCTCCTCCAATACAGGAAGCTTTTCTTCGATATGTGTTTGGAGCCAGTTATAGGAAATTTTCATCTATATACCTCTTTATTAAAATTGATTGAACCGGAGATCACCTTGATATGCAAGACGTACATCACTCATACCAAATCTGATCATCATGAGACGATCAAGTCCCATACCAAATGCAAAGCCGGTGAGCTTCGCATCGTAGCCGACTGATGCAAAGACATTCGGATGCACCATACCTGCACCGCAGACTTCCAGCCATTTTTCTACGCCATCTTTGACGACTTTTACATCGACTTCAAATCCAGGCTCAACGAATGGAAAGAAGCTTGGACGAAGTCTGATCTCGGTCTCTGCACCAAAAAGCTCCTTAAAGGATCCAAGCAGTGTTCCCTTGAGATGCTCAACGGTGATTCCCTGGCCGACTACCAACCCTTCGATCTGATGAAATTGCATTTCGTGCGTGGCATCTGTTGCTTCGTTGCGAAACACTTTGCCGGGAGCAATGATTGCAAACGGCGCTTTGTGCGTTTCCATATAGCGGATCTGCACCGGACTCGTATGTGTGCGCATCACCTTGCCAGGCATACCCTTGATCCAAAAGGTGTCTTGCATATCGCGTGCCGGATGATCCTTGGGTACGTTGAGTGCATCAAAGTTATGCCATTCATCCTCAAGCTCAGGCCCCATTGCGACACTGAACCCTTGCGCAGCAAAAATACGGACGATTTCGTCAGTGACAAGAGTTAACGGGTGTAGTGAGCCAGTATGTTCCATTATTTTTTGAATACGTTCTGTATCTTATACAAGAAACGCTTGATGAGCGAGCTACTCTTTGGATTTGGTGGACAGCCGTGCGGACAGTGCGTAAAGCCTTTGGCAGCAATTTGCTTTTGTTCACAATCACCACAGACAATGAACTGCCCATTGCAGCCACGATCACGACAGTCAACAATGCGCTCACTCGGTGCATCACATCCTGCACATCGTCCCACAATCACATGCTTTGGATCATCGGTATAGAAGCCCATCATGACGCGCCCATCAAAGACATAGAGCTTGCCCTCGAAGTCTTCGTTCGGATATTTCTCCATATAGGAGACGATACCACCATCAAGTTGATAGACGTCAGTGAAGCCTTGTGTGATGAGGTAGCCACTCGCCTTTTCACAACGCACCCCTCCAGTACAGACCGTGAGTACAGTTTTGTTTTTGAGATGCTTCAAGCCTTTGGTGATCTTGGGGAGATCGCGAAAGTTATTCATCGGCGGACAGATGGAGCCTGCAAACTTACCCACTGCATGTTCGTACGCATTTCGCATGTCAACAATATAGAACTCTTTTTTGTCAGCAATCCATTGGTGCAAATCCTCTGGTGACAAATGAATCCCTGTAACTTCATTAGGATTCACATCACACACACCGAGATGTGCGGACACAATCTCATCACGCACCTTCACAGAGAGACGAGGAAATGCGTCGCCAGTACCCTCACTTTTCTTGTAGTGAATATTGAGGAATCGCTCATCCTTTTCGAGTTCCTTGATGAACGTCTCAGTATTTTCAACTGTTCCCTCAAGCGTAAAGTTGAGTCCTTCGGTACCTACGATGAGGCGTCCTTTGAGCTCAAGCTTTTGACAGAGCGCAAAAATATGGTCACGCACCACCTGCGGATCACTTATGTGGACATATTTATAAAAGAGAAGGATTTGATACTTCATGACAGAGGTCACTATAGCGCCAACTGGCTAAAAAATGAAGGGGCTAACTTTTTAATTCCCTCCGGTGTCTTTGATGAATTTGTACAACATCTCGAAGTGTTGCAACTAGTCGTCCCGCCGCAAATCCTGCAAACATCGCATAGCTCGTCCCCGATATAACAATCACATCATGAAACTCCGTATCAATGAAATGTTTGGTGACAAACCGAATACAAAGATATATACCCAGAAGCACTACCGCAGCAAGATCAACACGGCCAAGGGCCACAATTGCCTTTTCTTCATCCCATGATACTTGGGAAAAGAGTTTTGAAAGCACAAGAAGGCCAAGCAGAAATCCGCTACACGCAAAGCCAAGCGGTACACCCCACCCGAGTCCACGAAAGAGGATATCAAAGATCGTGAGTGCTCCATAAACAAGTGTTACTAATACGAGAAAATATAGTCTAAGCCTCAGTTTGAGATGAAGCTTTCCTTTGCGATGAAGATTGCGCACTGTTTCAATATCGATATCAACCTCTGCATTTTCCATGGGCGAACTATACCGTCTTTGTCACGACTACGCACGCTCACCTACCTGCTGACGCCACATCGCAAAGTAAAGCCCCTTTTGCGCTAGCAACTCCTCATGTGTTCCTGACTCGCTCATTGTACCCTTCTCAAGTACATAGATACGATCAGCATGCATGATCGTTGAGAGTCGATGCGCAATGAGTATTGTGATGCGCTCATTTGTTGCAGAGACTTCTTTGATTGTTTTACTGATTTCTTCTTCGGTCAGACTATCAAGCGCACTTGTCGCTTCATCAAATACGAGAATATTTGGATTGCGAAGGAGTGCTCGGGCGATTGAGATACGCTGTTTTTCACCACCTGAAACTTTAACCCCACCTTCTCCGATGACAGTATCTAGCTCTTGACCACCACGCTCAAGCAAATTTTGACATTGTGCTTTTTGAAGTGCATCGAGACATTCCTCATCAGTTGCAGCAGGGTTCACAAATAACAAATTTTCACGAATCGTTCCAGAAAATAGCTGCGTATCCTGAGTCACAAACCCTATTTGTTTGCGAAGCTCATCCTTGTTTATATCATCGTACGGAATGTTGTTGTACAAGATGGTACCTTCTGTTGGCTCATAGAGACCAACCAACAATTTCACCAAAGACGTCTTGCCAGACCCTGATGGACCAACAAATGCAATCGTTTCTCCCTGCTTAACGTTATAACTAATAGTAGTAAGTGCTTGTGTTTGTGCAGATGTATATCCAAACGACACCTCCTTGAATGCAAGCTCTGTCACCTCTCCTACGTGCTTTGGATTAGTCGCACGAGGCTCAGGTTTGGTATCCATAAGCGTCTGATAGTTTGCAAGTGATGCTTCTGCCTGACGATACGTCGCAATATAGCCCGCGATTTGGGTAAGTGGGAAAAACAAGTAGAACGAATAGATATTGAGAGAGAAATACTGCCCAAGGGTAATCGTGCGCGTAAAGATCATATAGAACAGGAAGAGGTAGATTGCTGCTCGAATAAAGTTTGTGACTGTACCCTGAATAAAGTCTAATGTCCGCACATATTTAAGCTTCTTGAGTTCGAGTTTCAATATCTTTTCAGTTGTGGTATTGAGTCTAGCAACTTCTTGACCTGTGAGCCCGAGAGATTTCACGAGCTCAATATTACGAAGTGACTCGGTCGTTGATCCAGCGAGCGCGGTCGTCTCTGCAACAATCAACATCTGCACTGTTTTGATTTTTTTTGAAAAGACGAGCGTGATCGTGCCAATAATGATCACCATCGCTCCATAGATTACAGGGATTGCCCAGTACACGGTTGCCGCATACACCATTACGAAGACAAGAATAATCCCCGAGAGAAAGAGCACATTAATCGTATCTTGAATCAGTTTTTCAGTGTCTTGTCGAGCTTTCTGGAGCTTACCGAGTGTTTCCCCACTTCGCTCGTCTTCAAACAATGCATACGGGAGACCAAGTGAATGCTCAACACCAGCACTGTACATATCTGCCCCACTTCGCTGACTGACGCGATTGAGATAGTAGTCTTGGAAATTTTTTGCAACACGAGAAACAAATGCAGTTCCTATGAATACCAACAAAAGGCCGATTGTTCCTTGCAGAAATGCTGAGCGTGTGAGCACGTCATATCTGAGCGCATAGGTATCAATGATGCGCTGATAGATGAGTGGCTCGACGAGTGAGAACACTTGGTTGATGATGGCAAGTACCACCACAAGAGTGCACATCTTCCAATATTTACGGAGATATTGTTGGAGAATTTGCATAGACTACTGTGCAGGCATGTCCATACCACCCCAAAGATTCGCGGTCCCAAGTGCGGTATTGCCAGATGACTTGATATAGAGGAAGAGCTGCATCTTGTACGCCGCGAGCCATTTGAGAAGATTTTCAACAAGGTATCGTCCTTTTGACATTTCCCCCATCCCATAGATATTGATCACCTTGGCAAGCTCTTCATCAGTAAAGAGCTCCATAGTCGCCTTGAAATCTGCGAGCTGCTTGTCCATCATGTCAGCAAAGTTTGAAAGTGTGGTTGGCTCAGTTGGTTGAGGCAGTGTCTTGTACGCGTCAGTCGTCCCCGCAAGAATAACCTTAGTTGCATTTACAAAGACTTCTGAGAGGTACTGCAATAGCTCGCTTGTCGTCCGCTGCCCGTCAGTAGGCTTGTAGCCCTCGGTGTCAGCGGGGATTTTGGTCGCCAAGTGCTTGATAATACGGAATTCGTTGCTGACTGAGTCAATAAGGTCTTGTTTGGTGTACATATATATGATGATTGGCTGCTAGTGCCGCAAGTATAGCTGATATGCTACGATGACACCAAACATATTCTTTTCACCTCAAAAACATAAAAACTATGGCAAAAGCATTGGTTAAGTTTAGTATCAAAGATGACTTCTTTGACGAACTTCGTTTAGAAGTGAAAAATTATTTCACTTCTAATAAAATCGCAATAACCGGAGATTATCGTTTACATCTAAAAACAGCGATATTACTAACGCTTGCAATTGCAACGTATACTCATTTGGTATTCTACACGCCACCACTATGGCCAGCATTGATTGAATGTATTTTTCTCGGCACCTTATTTGTATCAATCGGATTCAATGTGATGCATGATGCATCACATGGAAGTTATTCCTCCAAACCCTGGGTGAATGAACTTATGGTACTTACTGCTGAGATGATGGGTGCTAGTTCTTTTTTGTGGATTAAAAAGCATGATGGTATTCATCATATTCTTACTAACACTGAACATGACGACGATCTTCAAGCGGGTAAGGTTATGCGAATGCATCCTAGTCAAAAACGATTATGGATCCATCGATATCAACATATATATGCATGGTTTGCGTATATGTTGTTGTATCTCAATTGGATTTGGATCAATGATTTCAACAAATATATCTTTCGTAAAATACATACGACTGAAATAAAAGAAGTTAAAAGATCAGACCATATCAAATTTTTGTCAGGCAAAGTATTCCATGGAGTATTTATGATTTGGATTCCGTGGCATCGTCTTGGTTTCACTTCATGGCTCATTGGATATCTTTCCTTTGCATTTGCTCTCGGACTTATCATGAGTGTTGTGTTCCAACTTGCTCACGTAGTAGAAAAAAGTACTTTCCCTACTTCAGAAAATGGAAGAATTATCTCTCCTACATGGGCAAGAATACAAATTCTGGAAACATGCGATTTTAGTACGAAGAATAAAGTTCTAACTTGGCTCCTTGGAGGATTAAACTTTCAAGTAATTCATCATTTATTCAGAGATATTAGCCATGTTCATTATCCTGCAATACAGCCTATAGTGAAAAGAAAGTGTGAGAAGTATCAAATACCTTACACTGAACTACCTATTCTCTTTGCGATAAAATCACATTTCCGAGTAATTAAAACACTCGGACAAGAAGCCTGAAAAGGCTTCTTTTTTTATATAAAACTGTAAGTACATCAAAATAATTTAGAGAGTTATTCTTTATTCTCCGCCCACTCATTAGCCAGTCGTGCAGTCTCTTGAAGAAACGTAAATTTCCCTGGACGGTATGATAAATAATCATCAGGATGCTCGATCTTCAATTTTTCTTTCAAAGCACTATATTGCCCTGCCCGTTCTGAATGAGTTCGAAGATAATCTCTCACATTGATGAACTGTTTAATCCGTGGAGCACCTGTTTCAAATACATGAATATTCTCAATCTTTTCAGTACCCACTATTTTCTCAAATAACACTGAGCGCTCATCTAAAACATTTTCTCTTAAAATATATCCGGTAGAAATCATCTCTTCTTTTACTCTCTCAAGACTCGTAATATTCTCAACTATTACCAAGACATCAATAAGAGGTTTTGCTTTCATACCCACAACTGAAGTACTCCCTACATGCTCAATAGACAACGCCATTGTTCCAAAAACTTCTTCAAGTACTTTTTTAATAGTATTAAATTTTGTAACCCAGTCGGGATTATAAGGCTCGATGGAGTAAGTTCTTTCAGAATTCATATTTTTACTATAACGAATCTTTATTCGTCTTGCTTGGGTGCCCAGAGGGAATTGAACCCTCGATGTCGGAACCACAACCCGAAGTTTTACCACTAAACTATGGGCACCATGTGTGGATGCTGTCCGTTCATCGAGAGCTGACAGCGTTCTCGTTATACCAGAAAAGACTGATGAAATCTAGACCTTAGAGAAAGAGTGCAATCGCAAGGAGGAGTGTGGCAAATGCCGATCCGAGACACCAATGACACCAGTGCTTGATAACAAATGCCTGAAGACCTACTAGGTAGAGCGTAAACAACACCCCTGCCCCGGTAATACCTCTGATGAGATTATGTACCAGTGGCGTATCCATACACGGAAGGATGAGTAGTCCAGCATAGAGAAGTCCTATCACGATATAGTACCCAAGTCCCATCAATTCATTCGGGATACCAAGGGTTGTCGCATGCGTGCTATGAACCACATATTCGCAACCATTTCGAGGGCAGACGAGCTTGGTATTGGACTTCTTTTTGCGGTAGATATGGCTTGCTACCCCCAAACCAATCACTGAGGCCAATAGGCCGAGATATATGTTCATGACAGAAAGTATATCATGCACATATTGACTTTCCCCTCTTAATAAAGGATAGTTATGGTATTAGAAATAGAATGTTTCGATAATAATTTTAAATGTATGGAAGGAGGAGAAATGAACTGGAAAGAAAAGCTTGAGTCAAAATCAGAAGATCTACTCGATCAATACAATGCACTCTGGAGTGAACTTACTGCTACAGAAGGAATTGCTGATGATAAGTATGAGCAATGGAAAAAAGATATTGCTGCAATTAGCGCAGAGCGTGAAATGATCAGTACCGAGATCAAAGACAAGGAGGCTCTCCGTGTCGTATTGCTTGCAAAAAAACACCGTCTTCAAGCGGCAGCGCAATGGTCATGGGAAGATATGGAACATGATGCAAAAGGCGCTATCAATCCTGATGAATGGGCAGATCAGCGTACTAAAATCCAGATGGAACTCGCGAAAACAATTGACGAACTCAAAGCAATTGAACAAGGGATCCCTCAGGTTGCATCAACTACTTCTCAAGAAGACATTGATACTCTCAAAGATGAGCTTGCATCAAATGCTGAGGGTGGTGCAAACTTCGAAGCCAATATTGTAAAAATGAACAAAGAACTCGGTATTGATACAAAAGATGCTGATGATGTAGCAAAAGCTGCATAAACTACCCCCCTACTCAAAAAGAACCCTCTCACGAGGGTTCTTTTGTTTACAGAACAAAGTGCTACACTTGGATATATGGAACATATAAAACAGAACCAGGAATCAATCGAAAATTCAGCATCTACTCCTCTGGAGACCATTCCGGAGATACAGCATATTCAGGCCACAGACAAAGAGAATCCTGAGAAGCTCCTTAAAGAAATTCAGGATATGAGCCAACATATCAAGGAGACTGCTCAAAAACTTTCAAGCGCTCCTCATGAAGAACTATCAGCACCAGCAATACCGCTCTACGATGAGCAGCCAAAGTCATCTTCAAAGCCAGGGTTTTTTAGTGGGTTATTCAAAAAAGTAGCTCTAATTACCGGCCTTGGCCTTACAACAATGAGTGCACAAGCAACCGAAAAAGACAGTACCATTGCAAAGACTGGCAAACCTACAACAACAGAAGTAAAAGGTTCTACAAAAGAGTCACTAAAGCAGATCAGCTTTAGTCGAGAAAACCAGAAAGCAGAGTCACTTACTCTCGTTGGAAAGCTCAACATACCAATGAATGACCCGGATATCGAAGTCGTTATCCTTGGACTTACCGGAGATGAGCATGCGACTAACAAGATAGACCAGATCAACGCTGCAATCAAAAAGCTTGGCTACACCCCTGCCTCAGCAGAGCTTGCTGAACGTGCAATGGATGAACACGGGATGAACCTCGTCAAATCTATTTCATCAGTAATGGCTACTGGTGAGTATTATCGATCAAATGATGATACAAACCCTACCGAAACTATTTCGATCAAGAAAGACAGTACGGGCATCAACTCAGGTGAAGCACGCAAAGGAGGTAATACAACAGTTGCTATTGTTGCAAACATTGGAAATGGCGCAAAGTTTCAATCACGAGAAATTGGCAGTGATACTGCACTAGAGCAATTCAAATACACTGAGTATGGCTATCTCGCCTACCGACTCAAGTCTCCTACCACTGCACAATACGCGGATGGTATTGCGAAAGTAAAATAGTCAACCAAAAACCTCCCCAATCGGGGAGGTTTTTTAATTAGACCATTTCAGTTTTATAGGTAGATACCAATGCATAGATAAACGAGACCACAAGCGGTCCGATGATGATACCAACTGGTCCCATAAATGCAATACCGCCGAGCACCGCAAACAGAACGAGGAGTGGGTGGATATCAATCGATCGCCCTACAATGAGCGGATTGAGGAAGTTATCAAGCATACCTACCAAAAGTGCTGACCAAAGGGCAAATCCGATTGCTGCTGCATCACGCCCTACTGCAGCCAAAAAGAGTACTGCGGGGACTGAGATAAGTGATGTACCAATGGTAGGGATGAGTGAGGCTACCCCAGCAACAACACCCCAAAGCGCTGCATGTGGGATACCAAAGATATACATACCAAATCCCATCAAAAGCCCCTGGGCTACCGCGATCAATAGATAGCCTTTGATAATACCGTTTGCTGAGACACGGAGCTTCTGAATAATTTGATTGCTGGCATCATCAGAGAGTGGACTAATGTTTACGAGCATTGCCTTCCACTGCTTTCCATCTTTGAAGAGATAGAACATACACAGTGCGACCAAGAGCAATGAAAAGATAGTTGAGATGGTAGCCGTAAATATTGACCCTACCCCACTCGTGATCCGAGACACGAGAGCACTGATGTTTGAACTTACATCAATCGATGCCGGGAAAAATCGAGAGACTACATGGTTGACTGCAGTAGTTACTTTCCCTACACCGCCGTTCTCAGCAATCCATTGTGTGAGGTTTTGTGATTGAGTAAATACTGCCGATCCAACTGCAAAGATTGGTACACACAAAATAAGGATAAAACATATTACCGTGAGCAATGCCGCAAGCCATGAGATATTGCGAGTCACCCGACGGAGAAACCATTTGTAGAGCGGTGTGAATACTGAGGCAAGTGCAAGTGAGAGTAATATCACCGTTGCAAACGGCCAGAGCATCAGTACCAACAATACTGACGAAACGAGAAAGAGTGAGAAGAATACGTATTTTTTCATTGAGTTGTCATGCATAGATCGATTGTACCCCAAAACAAAAAGCCGGCCTAGCCGACTATCTGTATCTGTGCGTGAGAGAGGACTTGAACCTCCAAGGGATTACTCCCGCTACCACCTCAAGGTAGTGCGTCTACCAGTTTCGCCACCCACGCATTCACTTCAATTGAAGTACTCCGTACTATACCAAAATACAGGCCAAGCGCAACACCGTCCTTGTGGGACGGTGTTTGTATTACGCTTCAGTGTTTTCTACTGGAGCAACTTCGGTCTCTGTTTCTTCGACAGGAGCCTTGCCAGTGAGAATGCGCTTCATCTTACGACGGATTTCCTTTGCAGCCTTTTCTCGAACGTAGTAGAGCTTTGCACGTCGAGTCTTTGCCTTTTTAGTAACCTCGATCTTGTCCACGAGTGGAGAGTAGAGTGGAAATACACGTTCAACACCCACACCACTTGCGATCTTGCGAACCGTAAAGGTCGCTGATACACCAGTACCATGCTTGCGCGCGAGTACGAGACCTTCGAATGCCTGAAGACGGTATTTGCCCTTATCTTCGATTTTTGACCAGACGCGAACCGTGTCGCCTGATACAAAATCAAGCTTTTTTCGTGCTTCGACGTCTACTGGGCTGAATGTTGTTGCCATAGAGCCCTTACTCTATCACGCTCCTGTGTAGTTCGCAAGAGCCCGGCTGAAGTCCTCTGGATAGGGTGCTGTGACGGAAACCTGGGCTCCGTCGGGTGCTGTAAAGCTAATAGTTCTGGCATGGAGTGCAACCCGAGCAAAGCCAAGTGCCATTGGATGACTCTCGCCATAGAGCCTGTCCCCCACAATTGGCCGCTGCAGGTATTTGAGATGCACCCTGATCTGATGGGTTCGTCCTGTTTTCGGAAATGCCTGTACCAATGAGAACTTCTCACCTTCTGTTTCAAACTGGATAAGCGGCTTGACGAGTGTCACCGCATCTCGCATCTCACCGCGCGTGCCACGACCCGCATGCCATCGACGAAAGTCAGTCTTGTTGCGACCAATCGGCACATCGACTGTCACCGCAAGATCTTTGAAGTGCCCCCAGACAAATGCGTGGTACTCCTTGTCGATATTGCGATCTTTGAACTGCTGCTTGAGGTATTCAAATGAGTCTTGGGTCTTGGCAAGGACGAGTGCACCACTCGTCTCTTCATCGAGGCGATGCACAATACCTGGACGATCAATAGACTTCCCATCCACAAGCATCGGCTCACCCACTCCTTTCATTTCAGGATGAGTCTTAAGTATCCAGTCTACCAAACTCGGTTTGTTTCCCTTCCCATCAGCATGAACCATCAGCCCAGCAGGTTTGTTGATGATGAGCAGATCATCGTTTTCAAAAAGTATTTCCATAAAAAGTAAACGACCCCTAATTACTAATTAAGAGGTCGTTTTGGGAGGCTTCCGCCAACATAGAGTTTATCATCATCAATTTCGTATGAAGCAATAAAACCTTCTGGCACTTCGTTGATATAAAGAGTTAGACCACCAAGTGTGTTTTCGTCGATAACGATTTCAGCAAGATTGCTTTTTTTTGCTTCTTCATACTTTTTTTCGACAAGATCTGTAAATGCTGGATTTGTATGCATAAAATAATTTGTTTTATTATTATATATAATCTATTTTTTGTCAATAGAATGTCTCAATCCGGTCGGACGAAGTGCACTTTTGAGGCTTCGCACCATCTGAAGATCATCCTTGAAGACACCAGAAACTTGATCATACTTTCCTGTTTTTTGATTATAGACAGTTGCAAGTTGCTCATAGGTAAAATCACTTCCTGTCCCTTCAGTTGCAGTACCAAAGTCAATAATAACAGGCATGCCTTGATTATTAATCATGACATTTCGAACATGTAAGTCCCGATGATAGATACCTGCATTATGCATTTTTAGGATCTGGTCATCTAAATCATTTGCAAATATTTGATATGAAAAATTTTCTGGTAACTGAGATGGATCTTGAATTGCTTGTTCTACCGTACAGCCATCAACACGTTCCATAATAAGAAAACTTCCTTTATCTGTATCAATAGAAATCAATGCAAGTGGAGTACGAACACCTGCCTCGCGAGCTTTTCCTTGGAATTTATTTTCTTCGTCAATACTATTACAAATGAGCTGCTGCTTCTCCTTGATGCGCTTTAGACAAACCTTACTAAACTGACCGCCTTCTATCGCAAAAACTTCTGCATTTCCTCCTTCGCCAATTGATTCAGCATGTATTTCAAGAGAATTAATACATTCAAGCAATGCTTCAGTTTCTTTTGTCTCAACAATCTTTCTTACTTTTCGCATTTCGAAAGGTTGAATGTGTTCCATATGTTGTGCGCCCTGAGGGATTCGAACCCCCGACCTTCGCTGTGTAAAAGCGCTGCTCTACCAACTGAGCTAAGAGCGCATTGTGTGCGCTTCGTCAATATACTGAAAATCCTCCTGTTTTGCAAATCACTTTCACTACGCTACTATACGAGTGTACTGTTTGCCCCTGTAGTTAAATGGATATAACTGCGGACTTCTAAGCCGTTATTGTAGGTTCGATTCCTACCGGGGGCACCTTAGTTTTGATTTGAAACCGTACTAGTACGCTTTTGGATCGTACTTTCAATCGTATCAAGACGATCCTCTATCGCTTTAATGGTTGCACCATTGGTTTCAAGTGTTGGGACAGCTTGTGCATCGAGTTCTTGCACGGTCTGGGTAAAGAACCAGCTAAAATACAGAAGCTCAGCCGCGAGGACGAGAATAAAGCATGACAAAAAGTATGTCCAAAACCGATGCGGATTGAACTGTTGGTTTCTATGATGACTTGTTTTGAATGCGTGATGAACCATAGATATTAAAAGCTTATCACCTCAAACCCTCCAAGCACATCCCATGCTGGACCACCCTTTGCCTCTTTATCCAAATACAATGAGAAGCTCGTAAAGCGCACTTGATACACCTGATGATTAATATCTGACAGAAATGCCTGGAGATTCACGAGTGACCCTTGTGCTGAAAATGAAATCGTAAGCTTCTGTGGCCCCGTCTCAACGAGTGGAGTTTCGACCTGTGTGATAGCAAACGTAACACTTCGATTGAGTGCAAGGGTTTCAAGGGATGAGAGAAGTGTTGGCAAGTTTTCAGTAGTCACCCGAGCGGCCTCAAGCATAGCTACCCTCTCTCCTGCACGCCCAAGTCTTTTGGTTTCGTCTTGAAATATCTTTTTATTCTGTTCGTATGATGCGAGCCGCTCCTTGATATCAATCACTTGCTGCTTTTTGTACTCCATACTGCGCGCAAATATCGCAAGCACCAATATGAGCACTGCGAGCAAGAGCGCGGAGAGGATGACATACATGAGTTTTTTCTTATACAGAGATTCCATATTATTTGGTGAATGTTACAGTTATGACAAATTGCACATCACGACTTTTGACCAAGTTCGACAAAGGACTATCGACATTTGTAATGCCCTTTGTCGAACGAAGCATTTCAACAAAACGCTGCACCCCTTCACGACTCAGAGAAGTTCCCGTGATTTGCATGGTTGGTGTGTCACCTTGCTGCATTACAAATCCTGTAAGGGTAATACCTGTAGTCAGTACGCTTCGCACGAGCGCAACATATGTTGCAGGAGCCTGGACTACAGGTGTTGCAAACTTTTCAACTAAGACCGTTGTTCGAGCCTGGAGATTGCTGACATCAGAAGGACTCACTACTGCCCCACTTGCACGAAACTGCTCTACCTGTTTTGTTGCAAGCTCATAGCGAGTATTAATACTCATCAGTGTCGGAATAAACAACAGCATTCCCGCAGCAATAAGTACTGCAAGCGATATCATTACCGCCATCAAAACCCTGAACATGCGAAGTCGGTCCACCAATTTCTTTTGATTGTATGGGAGAAGATTAATCATGGTAGTCAGCAAGTGCGAGTCCAATAGCAGTCACATAACTCATTGCAGCTGCTCGAGGAAGCTCAGGGATTGCATGTTCAAATGACATGCAGTTAACCCATGGATTTGCCTGAATAACAGTGAGCTTAAGCATCACACTGAGGTAGTCACAAATACCGTTGATATTACTATTCCCTCCGCAAAGATAGATTGTCTTGATATTCGGCAATGCCCCATATTGATCTTTACGTTCGTGCCAATACACATAGCGACGATTGATTTCGTCTTTCAAAATTGAGATACCACCAATCAAACTTGAAAATATATCTTTATGTTCGCCAATCGTCGAAAGACCGAACTCACGCATGAGACGACCTGCCTCTGGAGTATCAATAGCAAGCTCTTTTGCAAGTGAGTCGATCAATGTCTCACCGCCAAATTCAAGTGTTGAGGTGTAGACTGCTGTTCCATTGGTCACAATAGTAATACTGCTGCGATGTGCCCCAAAGTCTACAATCATCGCACTATCTGGATCTCCTGGTTTGAGCACTGCCCGTGCAATCGCCTGCCCATCAAGTTCAAACGATACTGGAATGAGTCCTGCATTATTGAAACATCCAAAGTAACTCTGTGCGACGACTTCAGACACTGCCATCACTTGTACAACGATCGTTGTCTCATTTTCAAATAGTACTTCATAATCAAATACAGTTTCGACTGCACGCAGCGGAATATTTTCTTCGAGCACAAGCTCGATCGCACCTCTTAAGTCTTCTTTTGCTGCCACATCGAGCGGGAGTGTAAATGAATACACCTGACTTTCAGGGATTGATACGCGCACATAGCTGAGCTTGTATTTCTTGCGAACGTCGGTGAGAAAGTTTGTAAATGCGCGCTCGTTCACGACGCGACCACTTTGCATGCAACCTTCAGGGATAGACATTTCAGCGAATGCTACAGGCATGAGTCCATGACGTCGCTCAGCGAGACGAACAAAACGCATCGTCGCATCAGAAAAATCCAACCCCACAGTTGGAGCTGCAATGAATGTTGGTGTTGGGAACAAGCGAGAGAGAAGCGGTGGCACGCGTATAGTATACGACAGCGCGCGTACTATCGCACGGTAGATCCGGGTGAAACAGTAGTATCAGGTACGAGAAACACCGGTGCACCATCACTACCATCGACTGCCATGAGCATGCCATTTGATTCAAGTCCGCGAATTTTGCGCGGTGCAAGGTTTACAACATACAGGAGCTGTCTGCCGATGAGTTGCTCGGGCTGATACCACTCTCTGATACCAGAGAGAATCTGACGCGGTGTGTCCTCACCAAAGTCAATTTCACATCTGATGAGTTTGTCTGAGTCAGGCACTGCTTCTGCATGAAGCACGGTCCCGATCTTTGCAACGACCTTCTTGAAATCATCAAGGGTGATGAAGGGATCAACCTTTGGTTCTTCTGTTTTTACTTCTTCAGGTTCAGTATGTTCCATACGTGCAGTCTAACAGAAGAACACAAATAAAAAAGCCATCCAGGAAAAGGATGGCCTAAAGCACTAAGAGCACACAAGTGAACCATTGCATAATGAAGGAACGACCGGAATGATACTTTACAGCATGTGCCCGGGTAAGCTGTGGAGCGGAACTAAGCGTGTTCTGTCTCTTCAGATTTCATACTTTACACTATTTCTTCTGCCTATCAAGAAAGCGCTGGAGGATCACCGCAGCTGCAGAGTCGTCCCTGTTCCCCGCTTTGGTCTGGTAGCGGTGTGCTTCAACACTTGAAAAGTCTTCCCTTTGGAAAAAGATCGGGAGCTCTGTCGCGACTGCAAGCTTTGCTTTGAATGCCTGCACCTTATTCGCGACAGTATTTGAGACTTCATTGCTCGCAATCGATTCGCCTATGATGATCGCACTGACTTTTTCTGCTGTTGCAATACCAATGATTTCTTCGATGAGTGTACTACCTGATTCGAGAATTGCCTTCGGGAATGCAAACGAGCCATCCTCATCAGAGATGGCGATACCGACGTGCTTGGTACCATAGTCGATGCCCATGTATTTCATGTAGGCATCCTACCATGCGAGTATTGAAAATCCATGGCCTGCATGATAGAGTGCATCTGCATCACCGAATGTGAACGCTTGGAGGCGTGGCAGAGTGGTCGATTGCACCTGTCTTGAAAACAGGAGTCCTCGTAAGGGGACCGTGAGTTCGAATCTCACCGCCTCCGCCATTAACAGGTAGCACGACATGCTATCTGAAATAGGTAAACAAAAAGAGCGGATATCCGCTCTTTTTGTTTACCTATTCAAGCTCCTGTTTTAGAAGTGGGACTATTTGCTTCCGCATAATTAGATTCGGTCTTTCTGCGACAGTACCCTCAAATTTAACATCGAGGACTTTCTCCAATAGACTCTTTGTAGCTTCATCTTCGGCGACAAAGAAGTTCCTACTATCTTCAAGCTCTATGGTGTTCTGGAAAATATAATCTAAGCTCATTTCACTTTTTATTTTATTGAGAACTTTCACGATATCTTGATCTCGTTCAGTTACCAGTTTTCTTGCGCCAATGATTTCGATTTGAGCAATACCGACTTTTTTGTCTCCCATTACAAACCA
Source organism: uncultured bacterium (assembly GCA_937903035.1). GTDB lineage: Bacteria > Patescibacteriota > Minisyncoccia > Phycocordibacterales > UBA9973 > UBA4124. Next base: position 20,658 of record CALCZP010000003.1, read on the forward strand.
TGCAAAATCTCCCTCGATTCTTTCAGCTAGTTTTGCTCCTGAAAGATCAGATTTTGCTTCAAATAGTTCTTTCCAGAAAATGTCTGGCAACTGGGCTGTTTCATTTAAATACTCAGCAACCTTTCTATCTCGATCGGTGGTTACTCCACCTTTAAAGTTCAAGGTGTTTGAGATAACTGCTCCATAGAGCAATACTGCCGATTCTTTTGAAATAGGAGTATTTGTCTCCATAAACTTCTCAGCGATAAGACTTGCAGCAGCCCCGACAAGTTCTATTTGAACTTTTGCATTGGGAAATTTATCAGCCTCGTGTATTTTTCTGTGATCAATGATCTCAATTACTTTCTCGGGTGCGATCTTACCCTCGATACCATTCAGATCGCTTGCATCAACGAGTATCACTTCATCAAAGTCGTCTGCGTTTGGTATTGATTGAGGATATGCAAAATTATAACGATCGAGGATGTATTTAACTTCATCGTGAGGTTCTCCAATAATTCCGACAACAGCATTCTTGCCGATCTTTTGTAAATATTCTGCATAGGCAATAGCACCAGCAACGCCGTCTAAGTCAGGATTTACATAGCAAGTGACAAGGATAGGTTTCATAAACTTATTTGGTGGGTCGCTTAATTATTAAATCAATTTCAGGACTTTCAGATTTTAAATTAGCTATGACTTTCTCTACAACAGTTCCAACTTCCATATAATCCTTAAGATCATCAGGATACTTTTCTTTATAAATATCTGTTTGCATACCACCAGGGAATATTCCGTAAACTTTGATATCCGTATCTTGAATTTCCTTGCGGATAGATTCAGTTAAACCTTTGATCGCAAACTTAGACGAAGCGTAGGCAGATATGCCTTGCTTACCATCAAGTCCAGCTGTTGAGTTTATATTTATAATTGCGCCGTTTCCTTGGCTTTTCATTTGGGTAAGAGCTACCTGGCATCCATAGAAATAACCAAAGAAATTTATATCAAACAAGTGATGTAATTTCTGAATATCAACTTCTTCTACCAAACTAGGAGCAATCTGAATTCCTGCATTATTTATCCAACAATCGATCTTTCCGTATTTCTTTACCGCGTAGTCAGATAAATTCTTAATATCCTCAAAAGAGGTTACGTCAGCAAGAAAATGATCAACAGCCAATTCTTGTGCTGTTGCTTCTAAATGTTCTATTTCATGACTGGAGATAATAACCCGAGCGTTTTCATTTTTAAATGCCTCAGCAAGTGCCTTGCCAAAACCCTGACTTCCGCCTGTTACTATAATTACCTTATCTTGAATCTTCATAAGCCCATTTTATCATTTTTGAACTTATTTCTCTAGACTGATCTTCTTCTGGCTCAACAATATCTTGCTCTTCAAACAACCGAGCATTTCTCGTTTTTCAAGATTCGATCCCTCTTTCAAAACGTACTTTGCATATCCTCGAATATCGATACTTGGAATATCAATCTTTTCCTTTGTTCCAAGGAGGAATTTTTGCAGTTTGGAGAATCGTTCAACATCAGCTTTTATTCTTTCCTTAACTTCGATCTCATTCAGATTGATTTTGTTGATCAGTTCCTCAAATTGTTTTAAGATTTCTTTCTCTTCGGTATAGCCACATTTGCAATCAGCACCTCGGGCTTTGGTGCATCCGTAATAGACATATCTTTGAACCGTTCCATTTTTATACTTCTTGAATTTCTCATCGGCAGATATACCAGATCCGCAAAGTCCGCAGACCATCATCTTTGTGAAAGCGAATTCTTTGCCCTCGACTCGCAACACCTGACTTTTTATTTGTTCTTGTACGAGGGTAAACAATTCTTTGGTGATAATCGGCTCGTGTTTTCCTGTATACCAGTTACCCGAACTGCGAGGATATTCAAATACGCCATAGTAGAAAGTGTTATCTAAAATTCTGTAGATATTCCCAAGGCTCAAATGTTTCTTTCCGTAAGCGCTTCTGAAGTTGAGATTGAATCTGAGCCAGTTGTATATCTTTCTTCCGCTCCAATGCTCGTAGGCGACTTTCTCAAATATCTTCTTGATAGTCGGCGCCCGTTCTGGATCGATAAGCGTTTCGCATTTCCGATCTGTGCGTTTTTCTTTCATGTATCCAGTCGGAGCAGGACCAGGCCATAATCCCATCTCGACTCTGGTTCTCAAACCTCGCTTCACATTGATACTCTTATTGTCATTTTCGAGCTTAGCTTGTGAACACAAAATCATCAAAAGGAATTTCTCGTTCGGTGAGTTTTTGAATTGCTGTCCATAGGTACGAATCTCCATAAGCAACTGTTGATCCATAAGATCGACGATTGAACCAAGGTCACCTGCGTTACGAGAAAGTCGATCAGGTGCCCAAGTTAGAATCCCATTAAACCGTCCTCGTCGTACATCCTCCAAGATTTCCTTATAGACAGGTCGTTGTCCTGATTCTTTTGCACTATGAGATTCTCTTCGTATCTCTACAACTTCCAAACCATCTCGTTCGGCAAGTTCAAGCATTTCCTTAATCTGAGAATCAATTGAAAGCACTTGTCGTTCTTCTGATTCGGTAGATTTTCGAGCATATAGTACATATTTTATTTTTTGTACTGGTGCTATGACCTCCTTACCAATCCTGGCTGTGGTGTATGTTTCCATGTATTAATTAATGACAGACCAGTTGGTGGTGCATAGCTATGCAGAACTAGAAATGCGTCGCATACTCGCAGGCTAGGCTTAGCAAAAAAATAAAATATGGTATAATTTGATCGTATAAAATTATTAGTTTAACTTAGAAAATACATGAACAAATACGGGAATTTAATTATAGGCGCATTGGCAATAGTTGCATTAATTGTTGGCTTTTCCGCACTAAGACAAAACAACAGTCAGTCGGTTGCGGACAAAGTAGTCGACCGTGGGGAAATTCGAATTGGGTACATTGTTTACCCACCACTTCTGTACAAAGACGAAGCAACAGGAAAATTGTCAGGTGTTTCCTATGATCTCGTAGAAGCGGCGGCAGCTAAGTTAAACCTCAAAACAAACTGGGTTGAAGAAGTAGGCTGGGGTTCTGCTATCGAAGGACTCAAAACCAAGCGCTATGATATTCTCGGAACTCAAATGTGGCCAAACTCTGCGCGAGCGCGGGAAGCAGTATTTTCTATCGCACCATTCAATAGTGTTATTTATCCGTATGTAAAAGCGGGCGATACTCGATTTGAGGGTAACCTTGCAAAGTTAAACTCGAATCAGTACACGATCAGTGCTGTTGACGGAGAAATGGCAACATTTATTGCAGCACAAGATTATCCAAACGCAAAAATGAATGCATTGCCACAACTTACTTCATACGCAGAGGTGTTGCTAAATATCGTAAATGGAAAAGCTGATATTGGTTTCATTGAACCGTCTACTGCCAATGACTTCTTAAAAACAAATCCTGGGAAAATTGTTCGCGTTGGAACCACCCCTGTTCGCACATTTGGAAATAGCTTTGCATTTGCGCGTGGTCAGGAATCCATGGTTTCAATGTGGAATGTTGCGATCGGCGAACTTATCAACGATGGAACCGTAACGCGAACGCTAGAAAAATATGGCGTTGCTAGAGACTACACGTTGAACAAATAATAATCATTATGTTTCAAGTTTTGATTCAATATCATCACTTGTTGCTACAAGGATTTCTGACAACCTTGAAACTTCTTGGATGCATCATGCTTATCGGGGTTCCGTTTGGAACCCTTTTAGGCGTGATAGGAGGAAGATACAGTTTTGAGGTTGGAAAAGTGGTAAAAGTTGCTCGTTTTATTACTAAAGTTATCCCTGTTCTTGTGCTCTTATTCTGGCTTCATTATCCCTTACAAGGCATGCTTGGTATCGTGATAGATCCATTCTGGACAACAATTTTTGCTCTCGGACTTATTAATATCATCGCAGTTGCTAATATTGTGACAAGCGAACTGGAACTACTCCCGAAATCATATCGTGAAGCAGGAATCACACTTGGTATGTCTAAAAATCAAATAGTGAAACATATCGAAATTCCATTGCTTGTAAGAAGGACTCTCCCTCAATTGTTACTTACTCAAGCCGCAATGCTCGAATATACTCTGTTTGCAAGTCTTATTTCAGTACCAGAATTATTTCGTACGGCGCAAACTATCAATGCGATGATTTATAAACCTGTAGAAATTTATTCGCTTCTCGTCTTGTTCTTCTTGATCATTCTTGCACCGCTCCATTTGCTTATTTCATGGTTGCAGAAAAGATATATCGCAGAATATGCTTAAAATTACTCACGCTACAAAAAAATATACTGATACCGTGGATATTCGTGGAATTAACGATGTATCTTTTTCTATTTCGAGCGGAGAAATTGTATGTGTATTAGGACAAAGCGGCTCAGGAAAAAGTACATTACTTCGGGTACTTGCAGAACTTGAAACACTAGATAAAGGCACAGTATCAGTAAATGGAAATGCTCTTGCAAGTTATGTATCCCAAGATTATACTCTCTGGCCTCACTTAACGGTTTTGGAAAATCTTACGCTTGCACCAAAACTAAAATCAATTGGTAAAGAAAAAAATATTGCAGAGGAAGCCAAAAAGCTATTACACCGTTTCGGTTTGGAAGATTATGCAAATAACTATCCATCAGAATTGTCTGGCGGACAAAGGCAAAGAGTTGCGCTTTTGCGAGCAATAATGATCAAGCCAAAAATACTTTTGCTCGACGAAATAACATCCGCTCTTGATCCAGAACTCACAAAAAGCGTACTCGATCTTATACGAGCTTTAGCAAAGGACGGTTATACGATGATTATCGTCACACACCACATGTCCTTCGCTATGTCCGTAGCTGATCGGATAATCTTTCTCAAGAATGGCTCTATTTTACAAGACGAGAAAATGATCCAATTTTTCACAGCGCAATCTAATCCAGAAATTCAATCCTTCATCCTCGATATTGCAAAACGCGATGAGTCAATCGAAGTTTTCAAGGGTCTTGAGCAGTTCCAAGCATATCATCTGGGACTTATGAAAAGATTGCCAGAAAATTCTACAATCTATGTGGCTGGGGCTGTCGGGGATGCCTGGTATAGTCCAATGGGTGAATTTTATAAACACTACGAAGATTTGAGAATCAAAAAGCATATTGCATGGAAAATGGTAACCTACGATCAAGGGGAAACTGATCGAAGATTAGTAAAAGATTTCCCAGAGCTTAATCAGTTCCGCAGTATGCCAAGAAATATTCAAAACCCTGCCAACTATAATGTTTTTGGAGATACCGTTATTACGCAGATTTTCGAGAACGAGCCAACCATTATTCAAATAAAAAATCAGTCAATTGCGGATGCATACATGAGATTTTTTGAAGAATTATGGAATGCCGGAAAATAATTATCAATTTAAATCCAAAAAACATGACAACAAATAACAATTTTTCAGATACTTTAGTCGAGGAATATGATCTTTTTGGAAAAGTGTTTCCTTTTCATGACGACTTGCAAAATACGATTCCTGAATCATTGAAAGAACATTTTGCAGGTGAAACTAATGGGGGGGCTTCACTCAACTTTCTTGATATTGGAGCTGGATACGGTTTTACAACAAAATTAGTTGCAAAGGAATTTCCAAAGGCACATTTTATCCTTAATGAATACGATTCTGAACTTATCAGCCGAGCCGATGCTTACTTAAGTGATTATAGTCATGAGAAAAAAGTTGGCGATATAGAAGAAATAATAAAAGCGATCCCAGATCAGTCGATTGATGGGGTTTATACCGCATGGGTTATACACAATTTTCCTCCAAATAAACGCGAAGTGATCTATCGCGAAATTTCCCGCGTCTTAAAACCAGGAGGTGTATTTGTTGCATTAGAAAAAGTTGGAAATACTGGTGAGCAGAGATTGAAAGACCTTTCACAGTCAATCGTTGATTTGTATCCTTTTGTCACAAAGTACAACAGACCCGACTTGTTTATTGAATGGGTTAAGCACGATCTAAGAGATGAAGATATGGATTTAGTCTTTACGGATGATGAAAACAAAAAACTCCTCGACGAGAATAATTTTGATTGGAAATACATCAAACATATTTTATTGGAGAAAGTTGTCGTGGCTGTTAAAAACTAAATAAAAAAAGACCTCGTGATCTACGAGGTCTTTTTCTGTTTTAACTTGTCTCAAAAATAGTTACAGTGCCTTGTAACAAAACACCTCAAGTACTGTCACTTTTGTCACTTTTTGGTACGCTCGAGACGCGTCGATTTTAAATCTGAAAAAATGCTAAAATAGCCTTACAGGGCTTGTCGGGGTTTAGTTCTAACACGACGCTCTCCGCAAAATGGATGAACTTCGAGCAAAAGCAAAAGAGCGTATGAAAGCCCGCGTTGGTGGATTCGCCGACTTTATTCGTGAACAAGGTGTTATTGGACTTGCGATCGGTTTTATTCTTGGAGGAGCAGTATCCAAGACGGTCACTTCCCTCGTCGACAATATTATCAACCCACTTGTCGGCATCATGCTTGGCAAGGTTGACCTCAAAGACAAGGTACTCACCGTAGATCACACTATTATTCACTACGGCGCATTCATCTCAAGTATTGTCGACTTCATCATTGTGGCAGCGGTCATCTACTTTGTATTCAAAGGACTTAGACTCGATCGTATCGATAAAAAGAACGTGTAGTCCATGGTACACTTTATCCATGGAAAACATCTCGTGGACCACACTTGAATTTCAAGAAAAAGACCGCCATCCTGACTGGATCTGGTATGCAGGACTCATATTTGCTGTCGCTGCTACCCTCTCTTTTTTCTACAAGAACATTTTCTTTGGAATTTTCCTCGTTATTGCAGGTGTATGCACGGTTATGTTCGCCGGACACGCACCTAAAAAGCTGCTTGTAACCATTGCCGAGAAAGAAGTGACGGTAAACGAGGAGTCATTTGAATACCCACGGATAAAACAGTTTTGGATTGACGAAACCGGAAAACAAGATAAGCTGTTACTGCTCGTCAAAGGTTCCTTTGTGCCAGTGATCGGCCTTGATCTAGAGGGCGTCACCGCAGAGACCGTACGAGCAGCACTCATTGCCCGAGGTGTCGCAGAGGTCGCAATGCGCGAATCCTTTGGCATCAAGATTGCCGAACGCCTCGGCTTTTAATACCCCCTCTCGTCGTTCAATGGATAGGACACAACTTTGCGGAAGTTGTGATGTAGGTTCGATTCCTACCGAGAGGACAATAAGAAAAAACACTGATTTTATGTCAGTGTTTTTTCTTATATGACCCCCGAAGGTAGGAATCGAACCGTAGGCACACATATTTTTAAGGAGTGCGAGCGATTATAAAAATAGTGTGTTTCGAGCGGAAGTATGGAGCGAGAAACGATTCCCTACCGAGAAACTATTCCTTCACTCCCGCCCACTTCTTCAATTCATCATACGTCACTTCCCCACAGAGCCACTCTTTGTTCTCACTGCTGTAGAAAAACGGTACACCGCCACATTCCCCACTACTATCGCACTCCTCCACAAATGCCATGTTTGCCTTGTCATGCCAGACTTCTTTGCGCTCAATATGCACCGACGGATACTCTTTCATGAGTTTGTCAGTTAGTTCTCGCATTCTCTGACAGTGCGGACATTCAAGACCATAGAATTCGTATAACATGACCAAAGTATAGCAAATAAAAAACAACCTCTTTCGAAGTTGTTTTTTGAATCTTTACTTTTCTTTCGCCATTCGAGAAAGACGAGCTTTCTTGCGGCTTGCGGTGTTCTTTTTGATGACACCTTTCTTTGCAGCCTTGTCGATTGCACTATAGGCAGCTGAGAGACTTTCTTTTGCAGTCTTCCATTCCTTTGCAAGTGCAAGTTTCTGCACCTTCTTGACGCCCTCCTTGAGGACTTTCTTGGTGCGGTCGTTTACCTCCTTTTTGCGGAGTGAGACGCGATGCGCTTTGTGAGCTGATTTGGTGATTGGCATAACGGCAAAACTATAGCAGACGAAGCCTTAAATGGCAACCCGGAGTCCTTATTTGCTATGATACAAGCATGATTGCTCGAATTACTGGTACTGTTGTTGAAATCCTTGAAAAAGGTGTTGTCGTTGAAACCGGCGGTATTGGCTACCTCATATATACCCCATCAGCCACACCTATCGGTTCAACTGCAACATTTCATACCCATCTAGTGATTCGCGACGATGCACACGAACTCTTTGGATTTGAAACGCCAGAAGAAAAGTTACTCTTCTCTATTCTCATTAGTGTCTCAGGCGTTGGTCCAAAAACAGCACTTCAGATGCTCACCCTCTATCCTCTGAGTGAGCTCGTTGGTGCGATCCGCAATGGTGATGCCAAGACTATCTCTATGGTTCCCGGTATCGGCAAGAAAACTGCCGAGAAGGTCGTGATTGATCTCAAAGACAAACTCGGTGGATTTGCTGCAAGCGAGTCTGCTCCGCATAACGATCTCGTCGAAGCACTTATATCACTGGGCTACAAAGATACCCAAATTCGTCCTGTGGTAGGATCAATCGATGCCAACCTTCCTATTGAAAAACAGATCACCCAAGCTCTCCAGTTAATTCAAAAATAAAAACTACCTCATCGATATGAAGTAGTTAAACTTATTAGTATTGCAAACAGTATTGTACTGTTGTCACAAACCTGAAACAAACGATCTGTATTTTTTGCAATAGCGTTATTTTTACAGGATGCATGACCACGATCGGTGCCTCATTAGTAATTTCAGCAAACGAGATATCAATCCTAATCATACCATCGGAAGATTGTTCAAAACTGATAAGTTTTTGATTTTCTTCATGTTTCAAATAAGCAGCTACTGCTTTTCTAAGGAAATCAATTCCTACGGTTTTTGTACTATATTGCATAGGGTTAGTTTTTCATTATTTTGCACCATATACCACCACTGTCAAACTTTGGTATACTTTGTGTATTATGGGTGAATTAAAATGGTTTCTCTTGGCATTCTTCGGACTCTGGGCACTATGGGTACTTACTGGTGGACCGGCACGTATCGAGAACAGAAAACGTCCGTTTCTCGAGCAACCTTCTCCTATTGAAAGCGGCAAACCATACACCGTCCAAGAACTCAAGACCAAAAACAACCGCTAGCGACCAAGCATCCGAAAGAGTGCGATACCTCCGGCAACTGACACATTGAGCGACTCTTTCATACCATTCATCGGAATTTCAGCGACACTATCTACAAGCGAAAGAATTTCTAGGGATATACCTGCAACTTCATTTCCGAGGATAAATGCCACTTTCTCTCCTACTTCAATATCCTTATAATCAATTGATCGATCAGATTGCTCAATTGCAATTATTTGAAATCCCTGCACATGAAGGCTTGCAAGCAATGATTCTATCGATTCGTACTGTTCCCAAGGTACCGACAGTTCTGCACCAAGTGCAGTTTTTATAACTTTCGTATTTGGTCTACCAAAACGATCAATGGGTGTCGATGTGATCCGAGAAAGATAGATTTTGGTAATACCCACAGCATCAGCGGTACGAAAGAGTGATCCCACGTTTTCAGCGCTTCGAATATCATGCAGTAGTAAAACAGCATTTGGAGCCTTTGCTTTCATATCAAAGCATGGTATAGTTTTTGACACATTTTGCAAATCAAAGTGTGATGATCAATATGCCCCTATAGCTCAGTCGGTAGAGCAGCTCCCTTTTAAGGAGACGGTCGTAGGTTCGAATCCTACTGGGGGCACTAGCGAACCGAATCCTCCTTTTACTAAGTAAAAAAGCCGTCACCTAGTGAGCACTAGTAATGAGCATCATACCTACCCCAAGGAGTATTCCTCCGACAAACAATACCGTATCTTTTTTGTTTGCATGTTTCGTACCGATGAAGTAGAACTCGGCAATCACAAAACTGTATGAAAAGAGTGTTGCAATATCTGCAACAAATTCATAGCGGTGCAAAAAGTCTGCACCAAAAAATCCAGCAACAATACCTGTTGTAATACCAATGCATGCAGTACCAACTACCCATATCCATCCAACATTCACAACCGTAAGGGCAGTACTCAAAAATGATTGCCGAACGATTTCATGAAGTATGATACTTCCTGCAAACAACATTCCTGCAATCACACCACCAATACGAAAAGTTTCGACGGCAGTAAATCCATCGATTGCAGGATGTGCAATGTTTGCAAAGATGAGCACTGCGACAGGGATGACATCGATCGCCGAATCCCCTACATGATGATGACTATGTCCGAAATGACGAGACGTCAAGTATGCCATAAGTATCCCAAGTGCAATTGCGGCTACCGCAATACCAACATAGATGGTGGGCAATAGCTCCAAAAACACATGCACCAGAAATACTGCCACGAGACCTGCCATGACAGTGCGATATTGTTCAATTCGATCAAAAAAGATATTACGCATACAATTGCAAGTTATTCGCATTTGAGTATACTTTTGTGTATGAAGAAGTCAACACCAATTGATCCCGAATCAGTACTTATCGAACATGGATTCAAGCGAACCCCGCTCAGACTTGCACTTCTAGAGCTTTTCTCTCAATCAACCAAACCCTTCACTGCTACTGACCTCATCAAAAAAACAAAAAAAGTTGGCACTGATACTGCAACACTGTATCGAGCACTCACCGCATTTCTCGAGGCTGGTATTATCCAAAGTCTTGCACTCCAGAAAGACAAGGTTTCATACCAACTCAAATCATCACATACACACCACATCGTATGTAACAAATGCGGTACGATCGAGACGGTACCCTTTTGCATTAGAGATATTACAAAAAAAGCTGTACTTACCTCCAAACTTTTCAAAGTGATCAACGAGCATCGACTCGAGTTTTTTGGAACTTGCAGAAAATGTATCCGCGCGGTACGGTGATACTATGTCTATGAAAAAGAAACAAATCATTACGTTCGCTGTTATCATACTCGTTGTTGCGGGACTCATTTCATTACTCGTTGTACAAGCAAAAAAGCCCGGCAAGTATGATACCTTTGCGCAGTGCATCTCAGACAGTGGTGCAAAGTTTTATGGCGCATGGTGGTGTCCTCACTGTCAGGCAACAAAGGCAATGTTTGGCAAGTCTGCAAAACTCCTTCCGTATGTTGAATGCTCAACCCCTGATTCAAAACCAATCCAGCAATGTACCGACCTCGGTATCAAAGGATATCCAACATGGAAGTTCGCTGATGGCAGTGAACTAAGCGGTGAACGCACTATGACCGAACTCGCCGAGAAAACGAATTGTGCCATCCAATAATATGTCAGTCGAACTCTTCAACACACTTGCTGCCGTCAGTGTTATCGCGATCCAGATCGGTATCGTCGCACTGATTCTCGGCATGATTACCAAAGCTCCATTTGTACAGTGGATTGCTTGCTATGCACATATCATCCTTGGCGCACTTTTCATTGGTGGCTCGGTTGCAAGTTTTATCTACCAATACGGCTTCAGCTATGAGCCATGTCTCCTCTGTTGGTACCAGCGCATTGCCATCATTCCGATTGCAATCCTCACTCTCACTGGCGACATCCGCAAGAGCTCACTCATGCGTAAACAGGTTCTCACGCTTGCGATCATCGGCTTTCTTGTCGCACTTTTTCACAACTATATCGACATCTTCCCGAGCGGCCTTGATGTGTGTGGTGCAGAAGGTGTGAGCTGTCTAAAGCGCTATGTGTATGAATTCGGCTATATCACCATTCCCATGATGTCGGCAACAATACTCCTTGCAGGCATACTCCTCTCCTTGATCACCAAGCGTTATCCACAGAACGACATTGTTACAACCACTAAGTAGGTCTATACTATAAGGAGTTGCTCTTTTGCATCCCAAACCTGTCAGTGCAGGATGCGCCAAAACTCCCTGTTCCTCAATAGACGCTCTTTAAAAAGTACGCAACAAATAAAAACAAAAACTCATCGTTATATAGATACAAAAAGCTCCCTTAACTAAGGAGCTTTTTCTTTTTTCTATTTCAGTTAGGAAAGCAGTACTTTTTCAAGTGCGAGTTCAAGTGGTACTCCCCCTTTCCATGCATCAGCATGCGCAGTGATGAGTCGCTCATACAATGCCTTGTATACACCCGTAGTATCTTTCAACATCATGTCACGAACTTTCCAGTAGATAATACCAAGCATCGCTTCGGCTGAGTGATGTTCTGCAATCGCATAATATTTCAACCATCGGCTTTTTTTATCAGAGGTAGTGATCATATTCGATACATCATTGAACATCGTCTCTTTTTTTGTAACTGATTCTTTTCCTCCAGTGTGTACTACCGCTCCAGTTTTTTTGAACAATGCCACCAGTGGTGATGAAAGAGTAATTTCTTCAAAAATAAATATTGTCGGACTTGCAAGAAGTTTTTTTACAAACGGAAGACCAACATCATCAGCATGAGAACTTACTACAAATCGTGTATGTATTACTGGTAGTGTCGGACTAAAAAGTGATGGGTAGAGATACTGTTCAAGTTCACTAAATGTCACATCGGTGTCATGGAGCACAATGACCTCATCGCTTCCCGATTGCTTGATTGCTTCTGCAATATAAGAAGATCGAACTGTTTTATTATCAGCAACTACAAGAATAATCATTAGAGTATTTTTTGTACGGATGATCGATATGTTTTGTATTCTCCATCTGCAGTAGTCGCAAGGATCGACTCATACTTTTTGAAAAAAATATTTGAGACAAGGTACCCGATCAAGGTCGAAAGAAAAAGCATGAGCGAACCTGAGACCAGTGTGTAGCCCGCTACAAGAATGAGGAGCCCAAGATGGGTTGGATTGCGCATATACCGATACGGACCAAAATGAAAGTATTTCTTTCCATACCCATGCGTTTGCTCGACATAACGAGATGTGTACTGTGCCCAGAAAATAAGTATTGGCCCAATAATGAAAAAAGTTATCGCAATATATAGTGCATAGGGAACATTCATTTCAAACCCAAGAAAATAATCAGCAAACAATCCAAGCATACTACATACAAAGTGTACGAGATATGACTTCGCCAGCACAATATGGATAGATTCGTGTCGTTTCATAGCTTTCATTGTATAGATTTACTTGAGCTCATCAAGTCGTGCACCTTGTCCTACTGATACCTCAAGTGGAACCGGATCAACAGCTATGTCGATTGGTGTTCTGACAAAAACGTCTTTCATTGCAGACTCAATGATCGCTCGTGCCTCATCCGCTACCGACGCATCAACCTCATAGACAAGCTCATCATGCACCTGAAGCACTAAGTGTACTTTGTCAATTAACCCCGCAGTTGCAAGATCTCTTTCGATCATCGGGATCGCGATCTTAATAATATCTGCCGCTGTTCCCTGAATTGGGGCATTACCCGCCATACGTTCTGCAAATGCGCGAAGGAATGGTGCACTTGAGGTAATACCTGGAAAATAGCGACGTCGACCAAACAGTGTGGTTGTATATCCATGCTCTTTGGCACCGGTTCGTACACTATCCATGTATGCGGCAATACTTGGAAATGCAGCAAAGTAGTCATTATAAAATATTGTTGCCTTTTCTTTCGTTGTACTGAGGTTTTTCTGAAGTGCTGATATACCCATACCGTAGATAATGCCAAAGTTGATCACCTTCGCTGCTCGTCGCATATCTTGAGTTACCTCAGAAGCTTCAACACCAAAGACTGATGATGCCACCGTCGTATGGATATCATCTCCGCGTTCAAATGTTGCGCGAAGTTTGCTGTCATTAGAGAGCATAGCAAGTACTCGAAGCTCTATTTGTGAATAGTCACTTCCAATAAATACATGCCCGGGGGCAGCCATAAAGCCATGGCGAATCTCTTTTCCACCCTCCCCTTTTGCTGGAATATTTTGAAGATTTGGATTGATTGATGAGAAACGTCCGGTTGTCGTCCCATGCTGGAGAAATGTTGCATGCACCCGGTCATGCTCATCTGCACAGCCAAGCAATGCTTCGACATAGGTTGAGAGAAGCTTCTGTACTTCACGATGTTCGAGAATCATCGCAACTACTTCATGTTCTTCGCGAAGTGACTCGAGTGTTTCTGCGTTAGTCGTAAATGCACCACTAGCCTTTTTCTTTCCTTTTGGTTTAAGTTCAAGCTTTGTAAACAACAATTCAGAAAGTTGTTTTGGGGAATTGAGATTAATCGGACCACTATTCACGGCATGTACCCTCTCTTCAATACCTTTCAATTGTAGCAACATTTTATCGCGAAGTGTTTCGAAATACGGTCGGTCGATCCTGATGCCACGCTTTTGCATCGTATCAATCACCGGCACCAGTGGTAGCTCAATGAGTCCAAAAACATCCCATAATCCGCGCTTTTTAAGCTCTGCCTCAATCGTCTCATACGCCTCTTTAAGCGTATGCTTGCGGGCACGAGTAAGAATAGCTTCGTATCCTGGTGCAGTGTCTTCTGAATAAAGCACCCACATCGCAATGGACGCCTTACGCAACAATTCAGGATCAATATCTTCCTCTGGTTTATCATCACTCACTGCAAAGAGTTTTTTGACGCGAGGAATCAAACTCCGGAATTCATATTCACCAAATATTGCGAGAAGTTTTTCAGTATCAATATGATCTATATACGCAGCTGTTGGCATATCATAGACAATAGGCGCATCTCGTCTGATTGTTGCAAGCGTCTTTGAGAAAAATGCATCATCACGATGATCTCTCAAAATACCAATCATACGTTCAGAGATTCCTGCTGTTCGTACCCCTTCAGGATCGGTATCAAGTGCCTCATAGAGCCCTTCAATAGAACCCCATGTTGCAATAATAGTAGTTGCTGTCTTTTCGCCTATTCCAGGCACTCCTTTGATATTGTCGGATGGATCACCACGAAGCCCTTTGTAGTCGACGAGTTGGGATGGTTTGAATCCATAGCGTTCAACTACTCCTACTTCGTCATACAGCACCGTATCAGTCACTCCCTTTTTAAGGGTAAAGACTCTGATCTTGGTACCCTCAACAAGCTGAAGTGTATCCATATCCCCTGACGCAATCACGATATTGACTCCATCAACTGCACGATACTTCTCTACAAGTGTGCCTATTACGTCGTCAGCTTCAAATCCTTCTGCATCAAGACATGGAATACCAAACGCTTCAAATATGGTGCGAGAACGTATGAGCTGATCGCGCAGATCATCATCAGTCTTTGCACGACCTGCCTTGTACGCATCATATGCTTGATGGCGAAACGTTGGTTTTGGCAAATCATATGCCGCAACAATCGCATCAGGTTTGAGCTCCTCAACAATACGAATGATCATTGATGCAAGACCGTAAAGCGCACCGGTCACCATACCATCACTCCGGGTGAAGCTCGGCAACGCATGATAGGCACGATGGATAATCGCATGTGCGTCGAGAATGACGAGCGTTTTGGTGTTAGCTGTTTTTTTCATAGGTAATTCGTCGTCCAGCTCCTTCATGACTGATATGATACTGTGCGATATCATGCGGAAGTGCGTCCTTGATACGCTCTGGCCATTCAACAACAAGGACTGTCTTTGGTCGCGCAAGAAGTGATTCAAACCCAAGCGATGCAAGCTCATCGAGCGATTCAATCCGATAGGCGTCCATATGCGCAAGCATATCAAATCCCGGATGATTCGCATCATAAAACTTCGCAATAACAAATGTTGGACTTACGACTGTCTCACTTATACCCATCAATCGGGCGATTTCCTGGGTAAGGGTGGTCTTCCCCGCTCCCAAATCCCCGGTGAGTCCGATGACTGTAGCGCCTTCTTTAGTCGCCAAATCTGAGACAATCATCTGTGCAATTCGAGAGATTTCTGTAGGATCGTAATACTCGTTCATACCCCCATACTAGCACAAAGGCCGGCCCCATTGGGGCCGGCCTTTGATACGTAATTCTCCTAGCGTTTAGTACTTATTTTCTTCACGCTTTTTGTAGAACTGACGTGCTACAAGGATAAGCGCAAGGATCACAAGGATGAGGAGCAACCATTCGAGCAATGTATCAGGAAGGAATGAACCAAAACCAAATGCATTTGCAACAAGAAGGTTTGGGCAATCCTCAGAGATCGTGAGCAATGAGTACGCAATTGCATCTTCTTGTCCACGAGTAAGACTATTAGTGTAGACCACTGAAGCAGTTGTTACTGCAAGGTTTCCACGGATTGCGTCACTATTCACGCGAGCATGAATGATGACTGTACCTGACTCACCTGGAGCTACTGTACCAAGATCAAGCGTGAGCGCACGATCCACTACTTCATAATGTCCGAGAGAAGATGACAAGTAAGTAATCTCTTTTGGATGAGTGATTCGAAGTACTGTATCAGTAAGGCTCTGGTTTGAGATGTTACGATACGTCACTGTATAGTCGATTGTTCCACCTACACACATACGTTCATATGATGTTTGAACTTTGAGTTCAAGCAATGATGCTTCACTCTTTGCTGTTACGGTATCTTTTACGGTAACAGTCTTGATGATCACATTAGGAGTAGTGGTTACAGTAGTCGAACGAGTAGTCTGAAATCGAACAATATCACCATAGGCGGTACCGTTTTGATTTTGGACAGCTGCACGATAGTAGTACACAGCTCCAGGAGTGAGGCCTGAAACAGTGGCATTGTAGTAAGTAGTACCACCATTTGAAGGGATTGACTGACTTTGTGTTCGTGAACCAAGGTTTCCATTTGTTCCCCATTCAAACCATGCGGTTGTAGAACCAGTAGTTGTATTAGGAACAGCAATACCATTGAGCTGTGCAGAGTATCCACCAAGGACACTTGCAACAGTCGTGATCGCCTGAGGTGCACTATTGGTTACCTTTGTACCAACATTGATCGTAATACTCTTTGAACGACTACAATCATCAGCAGTGAGCGTATAGGTTGTTGTTGAAGACGGACTTACGCGCACACTACCATCTTCACTTTTGTTCAAGAAATCTTGATCGTTTGATTCAATATCAACTGATCCAGTATTGGTTGTTTTCCACGTAAGGGTAACTGTATCTCCACGAGAGATTGAGGTATCACTTGCTGAAAATGAATCAATACTACATGAGCTACTCTTACCAACAGTAACCTTTTCGGTATCAGTGTCTCCAAGATGACCGTCAAAGTCATATGCACGAAGGGTATAGGTTGTAGTTGCATCAGGACTGATAGTTACACTTCCATCAGCATCTTCATCATTGAAGTCCTGATCGTTTGATTCAATATCAACATATTCACAACCAGTAGTTGTCCATCGAAGTTTTGTTGAGTCACCATCATCGATTGACGTATCATCAGCACTAAAGCTATTGATCACACAGTCATTATTATTTGATGATGAGCCACCCACACGGTACTGCACAACAACACTTCCCTGACCCTCCCATCCAGGAGCTACGTCACCAATTGACTGACCGTAGTTGTCATAGATATTACTTGCACTAATCGTTTGACCTGAAGTGCTCTGGTTTGGGTACCAAATTGCACCAATAAGCTGAAGGCTTGCAGATGAACTAAGATTCACGGTTGCAGATCCTTTTGCAACGACATAGCCGTTTGCAAGAACGCCACCACGAATCGTATGAGTTGAAGATACATTCGTAATTTCAGCTTGGTTCAATCCAACTGCTACATTAGCAGCTGTATAGTCACTCGTATTGTGATAATAAATGTGAACACCAATAGTGTCACCAGGATTTGCCGTTACTGACGACTTCCAACATCCATCAACGGGACCAGGGGTACAACCGCTTTTTGACACAAGGATTGTCGCCATGTCTTTTGCATCATTATTGAATGACTGCGCGTGTGCAACGGACACGGACATGCCAAGACCGATCACGAGAGCAATCATTGAAAAGATAATTTTTTTCATATAATACTTACTTTTTTCTCACTTTATAATAACTACCACGTTTCAGCTCCTTATCGTTCGACCGATACGGAACTAAAATATAGAAAGGATGATGATATACATCACCCTTTGTATTTTTTGGAAAGATACTGTTACCACCCATTTGAACCAGGGCCTAAGCCACCACCAGTTGAGGTATAGCTAGTGCCTCCTGCGATAGGATTACCACCTTGAGAAGGACCGCCACTACGAATGATTGGTGTACCACTTTGAAATCCTTGGCCATAATATCCAGTAGATCTCCTGTTGCCAAAAACCAATTGAGTGCCAACATTCGCAATGAAACCTCCAACAGCGTTTGAAATAATGCCACCTGTTAGTGTCTCACCAAAAGTGTGATCAGTCTTCACGACAATTTGCTGAGATCCAGCAGTACTTGCAGTAGTTCCTGAAGTAGCAACTTCTCTAATGTAGATATTACCGGCTGGTTGAACAGCAGAAGAAACAGTTGTTACTCCTTTGTTTCCACAACATTGATTGGCATCTTCAACAGCTCTGAATGTTTGAAAATTCATCGCCATTAATGCTTGACCATCATAGAGTGCCAAGCGGTACCCATTGATACCATTTTGTTCAATTGCCTTTCCAATACTGTACGGAACTTCTGGTGTCGTAGTGTTTAAGACAAGACTATTGTTGCCATTACTGGCAAGTGCAGTTGATCCAGTAGAAGTAGGTGCGGAAGTAGGCATAGAAGGAGGCGTGTAGACTGTTGTTGTTCCAGTACCAGTAGATGCAGGAGTAACAGCTCTAAATGCAGTAAGGTTTGCACATGAGAACGATAGCCAATAAATGCCTGTCGCTGTGTGATAGAAACCTTTCTCGCCATCATATGCATCACGCTTAAACCATTTAATATCACCACCACCGATGCCGTGCGTTTGCACCTTAACACCTGCAGGGAAATCCTTTACGGTAGAGTTTTGCATTGCAGCCTCAATTGAAGGTTCTTTCAATGTGTTTTTTACAAAGTTTTCAACCAAAACCAGATAGTCTTTTAACGGAATATTTGATTTAGCTTCAAATTTTGCAGCATTTTTGCCTGCCATAAAACTTTCATAATCGTTACCAGTGAAGGCACCATAATGATCTTTTTGCAGAACACCTGTTTTTTGCTGACAGTAACTTTCCATATGTATGGCTAAAGCCATTACAACAAGGAACATACATACTTTTTTCATAATTATTGTTTTTAGTTTTTGAAAAATGTTGTTTTAGATTTGTATGTATCTTAGCATATATGACATCTTTTGTCAATGCCTTGCACATGCCTGTATTTTAGGGTCTGATTTACCCGCACAACCCACCGTTCTAGGGTATACTTGGTATACAATGCTTCATTTTGATGAAAATGCTCAAAACAAACGGGTCAATGATCTTCGTGATCGCGATGAGGAGAACTTGGTCGCAATGCTTGCACAAGATCGATACGGTATCCCCTACGCAGATCTCAGTTCAATGGCCATCGACAATGACGCCATCAGACTTCTCACCGAAAAAGATGCGCGAGAAATGGATGTTGGTCCGTACAAACTTATCGGAAAGCGACTCTCACTCGCCGTACGCTCTCCTGTTGCAGATGGTGCAATCAAAGCTCGTGGCATGCTCGAGGGAATGGGCTATGAAGTCCAGTATGTAATGGCAAGTCGCAAGAGTATCGAAAAAGTTTGGAGTCGATACCAGGATCTCTCCTTTGCAACTACTAGTCGTGCCGGTGGACTTGATGTATCTGAAGACGTTCTCGAAAATCTCAGTAAAACCGTCAAAAACATCGACGATGCAATCCGTGAAATTGAATATGCTATAGCAGACACCTCTGCACACCACCTCTCGCGCATTCTCGAGATTATCCTTGGTGCAGGTATCGGTATTGGTGCCTCTGACGTACATATCGAGCCGATGCAAGATGAAGTTGAGCTTCGCTTTCGACTTGATGGCGTCCTTCGCGTTATTACCAAGTTTGATCATCATACCTACAAACAAATCAATACCCGTATCAAACTTCTCTCGGGCCTCAAACTTACCATTGCGAGCAATCCCCAGGACGGGCGTTTTAGTGCATTTATGGGGAAAGACAGGGACCAGATCGAGATTAGCTTCCGAACTTCACTGATGCCTGGCGCCTATGGCGAAAGTATCGTGCTTCGTATCTTGAATCCAAAGTCTATCCGCGTTGAACTCGAAAGCATGGGTATCTCTTCACAAATGTATGAAATCTTTATGAAAGGTATTCATAAACCCAACGGTATGATCCTCCTCACCGGACCGACTGGAAGCGGTAAAACCACGAGTTTGTATGCCTTCTTGCAAAAAATCTATTCTCCTGAGCTCAAGATCATCACGATCGAAGACCCGATTGAATACCACCTCGCTGGTATCTCTCAGACACAAGTCGATCATAAAAAAGGTTACACGTTCCTTGAAGGACTTCGCAGTGCACTTCGTCAGGACCCTGATGTGGTAATGGTGGGAGAAATCCGCGACCCCGAGACTGCAAAGATTGCAGTCGAGTCTGCACTTACCGGTCACTTGGTGTTCTCAACACTCCACACTAACAATGCAGCCGGTGTGATTCCTCGCTTGATCGATCTTGATGTAAATCCGAACATTATGGTGTCTGCACTCACCCTCTCGATTGCACAACGTCTCGTGCGAAAACTTTGTAAAGAATGCAAGCACGAACGACCAGTGACTCCTGAAGAAAAAACATTGATCGAAAAACTCTGGGATGAAGCCATCACGAAAGGTAAAAATATGGAGCAGTTTGGGGTGAAGCGCGATACACCAACTGTCTGGGAGGCAAAAGGTTGTGCTGCATGTGGCAACACCGGCTACAAAGGACGACTTGGTATTTTTGAAGTGATTCAAACCGATGAAGCGATCGAGAAAATCATTCCGACCAGTCCAAGCGAGCGCGACATCAAGACGATCGCTGACAAACAAGGCACACTCGATATGCGCCAGGACGGGCTTGTGAAAATTCTCCAAGGCATCACTGACTTTGCCGAAGTTGAATCAGTCGTTGACTGGGCACAAAATTAACAACAAAACCCTCTCAGGATTGAGAGGGTTTTGTGAAGAATCAAAAAAGCATTAATCTCTAAACAGTCCGTATACGGACAAGGCCGTATACGTAAAGAATAGTTGTAGGATAGCACCAGTCGAAACCAGAACGTCCTTCGCGTAAGCTTAGAACCGGTGGCTGACTGCTTAGAGATTGATGCCTTCTTAACGAAGAGTGATAGAATGTCGGTGTAGCGATTTCTAGAGACAATATAGCATATCCTAAAATAATGTCAAGTACTCCCACCCCACCACCAAAAGACGAGCAATTTAGCGACACTATCCTACGTCCTTCATCATTTGATGAGTATGTTGGCCAAGACCACATCAAAAAAAATCTCTGGGTACTCATTGGTGCTGCACAAGCACGGGGACAGACACCAGAACATGTTCTTTTTTATGGTCCACCAGGACTCGGCAAGACCACACTCGCTCATGTCATCGCCAAAGAAGTCGGTGCAAACCTTCGCATCACGTCCGGTCCCTCAATTGAGCGAGTTGGCGACCTTGCAGCAATCCTCACCAACCTGCAGCCGGGTGATATGTTGTTTATCGACGAGATTCATCGTCTCAACAAATCCATCGAGGAGATTCTCTACCCTGTTATGGAGACGGGTAAACTCGACATTATGATCGGCAAAGGTCCTTCAGCACGCACTGTCCAACTTGATCTTCCCCCATTCACCCTTGTGGGTGCAACTACTCGCTATGGCATGCTCTCAGCTCCCCTTCGTTCACGTTTCTCTGGTGGTGCATTTCGTTTAGAGTTTTATCAACCCGAAGAAATTGCCACCATCCTTGATCGTTCTGCAAAGATTCTTAATATTGAACTTCCTGCCGAGATGCTCGCATCTATTGCTGGGCGCAGTCGACAGACGCCACGCATCGCCAACTACCTCCTTCGTCGAGTACGGGACTATGCACAGATGCACAAGCTCGATATCGACCATGCGACAGTTTCCAAAGCATTTTCCATGCTCGGCCTCGATGACAACGGCCTCTCATCGAACGATATCGCTATCATGAAAGCACTCCGTGATAAATTTAGCGGTGGTCCTGCTGGTATTAAAAACCTTGCAGCGGCGACTGGTGAAGATGAAGGAACGATTGAAGATGTAGTTGAGCCATACCTCATTCAACTCGGACTGATTGAGCGCACCCCTCGTGGTCGAGTACTCACTGACAAAGGTCGTGACTATCTCTCGTAATATGTCGACACTCCTTGCGATTGATCCTGGGTATGACCGGTGCGGCGTGGCACTCATCGATACAACAACGATACCTAGTCTAATAAAGTCATGGTGCATCATCACCAATAAAAAAGACCCTCACAGTGTGCGCATTGCACAGATTTTTACAGAGCTTCAATTATCAATAGCTGAGTACCAACCTGAAGCAATCGCATTAGAAACATTATTCTTTTCAGTAAACAAGAAAAGTGTCATGGCAGTTGCTGAAGCACGTGGGGTGATTAGCCTGATTGCAGGACTTCATACCATCCCCCTCATTGAGCTCTCACCGCAAGAAGTAAAGCTTGGTATGACAGGTACCGGCAATGCCGACAAAAAAATGGTTGAAAAAATGGTCGAGCTTACACTCAAGATTGATACAAAGAGCAAACTTGATGATGAAATCGACGCAATTGCGCTCGGTATGGCAGCAGCTGGGACACTCCGTCTTAAAAAAATGTCCTAATACTCTTGCAAAGGAAAAGAGTATTTGATACAACTTATTGCATTAGAAAATTAGTAATAATAGTAACACCACCCCCATGGATGATGAGACACCGGAAATCGTAGCAGAAGAAGAATTAGTAGAAGCAGGACTACACGCCGTCGAAGAGGGTGAAGAAGAAGTCTCCGAAATCGACCCTATCATTGATACCGATGACCTTCTCGGTGAGAAAAAAAAGATTAGTGATGATACTGAGGAAGAAGAAGATCCTGAGTTAAGTGATGAAAAAGAAGTCGAAGATTATATGTTCGACGCACTCTACGGAGATCGATAATGAAAAAACCCGCCACCGTGCGGGTTTTTTTCTTGAGATTTTTTTGAAAGTACTTTTCTATACTAGAAGAAAATTGTTCACCATAAACCACCTCATATGAAAAAGTATCTATTCTTTGTATGTAGTATTGCTTTCTTCTCATGCAGAAAAACACTTGTAGTAAAAGAATCATTTGATGAAAACGGTACTGGTTGGCCGTATTACATCGTACGACATCCGATTGAGACACTCACTAACTCACTTGTCGGTGAATTCACGTTTGATGCAAAAATGTACGCAGCAATTGGTCAGTCTATCGATGGAAATCATGGGGTTGATACCGTATATTTTGTAACTGCTCCTGTCCCACTTTCTCCTGCTCAAGCAGATGAACACTTTGATAAACGAGGATTCAAACTTGCTGGTGTCGGATATCTCCTTGGGGCAGCTCGCGAATATGCTGACTTGTTTAAACGACAGTATCGATTTCTCGCAGCAGGTAGTACGGGAAACCTCTCTACTTTTTATGGTGGTACTTCAACAGTAATCAAAAATGTTATGCTCTACACTGCAATCAATGGCCCTCCAACATTGTGGTGTCTGACGAGTAATGCTGCACCTAATACGCAAACTGAGTACGCATGTTTTAGAAAACGATAACCGCCCTCGGGCGGTTTTTTGTTTTACTTTTTTTCTTCAAAATCTAGACTCGCAGAATTAATACAGTATCGCTTCCCTGTTGTTTCTCTCGGACCATCATTAAATACATGCCCAAGATGTGCACCACAATTGGCACAGACTGCCTCGATACGACTCATACCATGCGTCGTATCCTCAATATACTTGATTGCATCGGCTTTGACTGGCTGGTCATAGGATGGCCATCCGGTACCTGAGTCGAACTTGGTCTTTGCATCAAAAAGCGCTGCGCCACAGACCTTACACCGATACATACCATCAGCATGGTTATCCCAATACTTGTTGCGAAATGGTGCTTCAGTACCCTTCTCTTGGGTTACGTAGCGTTCTTCATCACTGAGTGTTTTTAGCTTTTCTTCCTTGTTCATAGTATGGAGTATACGCTTGAAATAATTAAAAGTATTCCTCTAAAACCACAAAAATATTCTGCTGAATATTTTCTCCGTCCGTCGCCAGTCGCTCCTACCGAGGGTTTTTTCGCAATACCTTTAATTATTTCGTCGCAAGTTTCTCTCGCTTCTCAGTACATTTTTCACAGCCACATCCTTTTGGCTTGATATGTTCGTTCCAATATTCCTTGCCATAGTCATAGAAAAGCTCTTCTCCTTCTTTGATATTGCGCTTCGCGTAGATAAAGACGCGCCCTTTGATGATGTCGACTTCACAGTTTGGACGACATGAGTGGTTTACATAGCGGGCAGTATTTTTGCGGGTCGTACCATCGATATGACGAGTTTTGGTGGTCTGAAAGAGGTATCGCCCACCACGTCGATTTGCTTCATCCTCATCAATCACATCCCCGATGTACTCAATAATACAGTCACCCTTTTTCATTGGTACCTTTGCAAAAAGTCCAAGACCGTTTACCCCTCGTTTAACAGCAAGCTCTTTTGGATATGTATAAATAGGTGTTGATTTTGATACTGCCATAGTCGAGAGAGTATATCATGCTTGCCATTTAGCATAGATACCTGTTGAAAGAATACGACCGCTGTTATTTTGCGCAATCCCAACATCACCATAAGAAATTGATCCATGGGGTAATGCCTCAGCGAGTATTTCACCAAATGTCCGTGCTGAGTACCCCGCAGCGTAGCCATTCAGTATCACAAGCTTTGCGTGTGGTGCTACAAGCTTTGGAAGTAAACTAACAAGCTCTGCGAGTGATTCTTCAATCTTCCATACTTCTCCTTTTGGACCACGACCAAACGCTGGTGGATCCATCACAATGATATCGAATGTCTCCCCTCGTGTCACCAAACGCTTTGCGTATTTAAGCGCATCTTCACAAACCAGACGAATACTATCTGCGGGGAGTTGTGAAAGCATCATATTCTCTTTCACTGTACTAATCGTTTGTTTTGAGGCATCAATATGCGTCACCTTTGCACCCGCTTGTGCAGCAACAATACTTGCAGCACCTGTATAACCAAACAAATTGAGCATTGTTAAACCCTGATTTTTATGCACAAGACTTGCTACTTCTTCCCATTGCGCTGCATGTTCAGGGAAAATACCGATATGCTTGAAATTGCCAAGTGCGATATGGAGCTTCATTTCAGTATATGAGAGTTCCCATGATTCAGGAGCTCCCTTGGTTATACTCCACTTCTCTTTCTTATCGGTCCATGAAAATTGTGCCTGTGCATTATTCCAAAGATCAGGAGTTGATTTTGACCAAATTGCTTGTGGGTCAGGGCGATCAAGTATCATTGTTCCAAACCGTTCAAGTTTGCGATTATTTCCTGTATCGAGGAGTTCATAATCACCCCATGCTTTTGTAACAATATCGATTCGTTTCATATACTGAGACTACTTCTTTTTTGAAAAAATCGTGTGAAATGCACCTGAAAGTGTCGGATGAGTAAATGTGAACCCTTTATCAATCAATCGACGAGGTTGTACTTGCTGACTTTTAGTAAGTTCATCGAATAACTCTCCAAATAACCGCTTTGCAATAAATGGTGGCACAACACCAAGAACCTTTCGATGTACTGATTTGCCAAGCATTTGCATAAACATATGATGATGAATACGATCAGGCGCACAAGCGTTCACAACACCTTGCAGTGTCGTTGTTTCAAGTGCAAAAAGATATACTGCAACAATATCATCTTCATGAATCCATGACATCCAAAAATCTTTTTTTGATAGCCGGAGGAGAAAGCCAAACTTTACTGTTTTCATCAATGAAGCAAGCATCCCACCTTGACCAATCACTGGTGCAGTACGGATAAGGACAGTGCGAACACCCGCAGATTCTGCCTTGATCGCTTCTTGTTCCCACAATGCAACAACATCTGAAAGAAAACCAGTACCCTTACTTCCCTGTTCATCAACAACTAATTCTCCTGTATCGCCATAGTATCCAATCGCTGATGCATTGATAAATGTAGTTGGGCGACTTTGTGCAGCAACCAATGCCTCAACAAGTGTTTGAGTTGATCGAATACGACTCTCTTTGATGATGTTTTTATAGCTTGATGTCCATTTTTGCGAAATCGGTGCACCTATTAGATTGATAACAGCATCAGTCTTCTCAAGTACATTATATGGAAGGGCTTGCATTGAAAGATCACATTGAATAAAAAACAAGTTCTTGTCAGTAAAGCGGGGTGAACGAATATCAATAACAATAACCGTATACCCTTTGGCAATAAGCACCTTGGTGAGACTGGTTCCAATAAATCCTGATCCGCCAGCTAGTACAATAGTCATAAATGTCATTCTACCACGGAGGTTTCCTTATATACTGCCATGCAACAAAAAACCATTCTCGTCATCTTTTACAAATTACCTAGATAGAGGTAGGATGCCGTCATATGGAAACGGTCGAAAAAATCCTTCTAAGTATTGGTAACTTTATCTTTTTTATCTTTTTAACCCTTCTTTTCTTACCTTCTTTTTTGATCGTAACCTATCTTGAAGGGGTATGGAAAAAGAAGCTTGGAGAGGTATTTGGACTCTAAGAAATCTTAATGAAGCGACTTTTACCTATCTTATAGGTTGAAAAATGAGGAATTTGTCGTGACTGTAGATCTGTCATTTTCTCTTTGGTCTCAAAATTCATAACCGCACCAGCTGCAATAAGTCTTCGCAATTCACTTTTTGACCCAACGAACCCTTCTTCAAGGAGAATAGTTTCAAATGTTCGCCCATTTGCAGTAATAGTCTGTATATCCTGATCAACTTCTTTTTGTTGGAATGTTGCAATAAATGATGCTTCAGCCCGAGATGCTAATACCTCACCATGAATCGATCGAGTAACTTCGTACGCGAGTCGCATTTTAATATCACGAGGATTGATACCTTTTTTTAATTCATCACTAATTGTTTCAATTTGTGACATTGTGTAGTCAGTACAAAGTTCAAATCCAGGAATGATCAATCCATCAGTCCAACTCATGATCTTGCCATAGATATCCTGTGGTGTATCAATCATACTGATCATATTTCCTGTAGTCTTACCCATTTTTGCACCTGTTGAGTCTTCAAGGAGTTTTGTTGTAATAACGAATTTATCCTTATTTTTCAATTGTTTTAGAAGTGTTCGTCCGGTTAACATATTGAAAAGTTGGTCGTTACCACCGACTTCACCATCAACATCCATCATGACTGAGTCATACCCTTGCATGAGTGGGTACATAAATTCATGAATATAAATTGGCTTATCTTCAGCGATACGGCGTGCAAACATATCGCGCTTGAGCATCTGATCCACTGTCATATGTGATGCAAGATTAAGCACCTCAGCAAACTTCATTTTGCCAAGCCATTTATTATTGAATTTAACCACCGCAGCATTCGTTCCTGAAAAGCGAATAAACTTACTTGCTTGTTTTTTGTAGAGTTTTAAATTTGTTTTAATCTCTTTCTCAGTAAGAGGCTTACGAGCAGAAAGTTTATCTGGATCACCAATACGTGCAGTGAAATCTCCAATCAAGAAAATAATCTTGTGTCCAAGGTCTTGAAAATGTCTGAGCTTGCGAAGTTGGATTGCATGACCAATATGGAGGGTTGGAGCAGTTGGGTCAAAACCTGCATAAATACTCAACTTCTTTCCTGAGAGCAACAATGACTCCAAAAAACCCTTACTTGGCAAAATATCTGCGACTCCTTTTGAAAGGAGTAGTTCGATGCGCTCATGTTTTTCCATATTGGCTGATTGTAGCATTTTTTCCATTATTTTCTTATGATGTACCTATGCCTAAAACTCACTGGTTCTCATTGAAAAAAATAGCTCTTATTGGTGTCGCAGTCGTTCTCTTTTTCATCGGCGCAGGGCTCATCTGGGCAAGTACCATCAAACTCCCCGATATCTCAACCTTTGAAGCGCGCAAGATCGCCAATTCATCTAAAATTACTGATCGAACCGGTGAAGTGGTTCTCTATGATATTCATCAATCAGTACGTCGTACTGAAATTCCACTCGATCAAATGGGAGATAATATCAAAAATGCAGTCATTGCAGTTGAAGATGCACACTTCTATGAACACAAAGGTATCCGTCCAACCTCAATCATTCGAGTAATCTTTGTAAATCTCTTTAAGGGAAGCTTTGAACAAGGAGGATCCACTATCACGCAGCAAATTATTAAAAATACACTTTTGAATACTGATAAAACTATCATCCGAAAAGCAAAGGAGTGGATCCTTGCAGTGAAACTTGAGCGCTATTTTACTAAGGATCAAATCCTGCAAATCTATCTCAATGACGCACCATTTGGAAGCACCATCTATGGTGTTGAAGAAGCATCAAAAGCGTTCTTTAATAAAAGTGCAAAAGATCTCACTATTGCTGAATCAGCATATCTTGCAGCAATGCTTCCAGCACCGAGCTACTACTCCCCTCTCGGTTCACACAAAGACAAACTTGATGCACGCAAGAATCTTGTGCTCAAGAAAATGAATCAGTACGAGTATATTACCGACGAAGAACTCACCTCAGCAACAAAAACAGTAGTTGTTTTTAATCCTGCAGCATCAAATAGTATCAAGGCACCACATTTTGTATTTTATATTTTAGATTATCTCCAGAAGAAATATGGTGAGGATGTAATGGAAACAGGTGGCTATACTATTAAAACAACACTTGATTATGAGCTCCAACAAAAAGGAGAAGAAATTGTTAAAACAAAAGCACTAGAAAACGAAAAGAAATTTCGTGCATCAAACTCAAGTTTAGTAGCAATAGATCCAACAACAGGACAAATACTCACCATGGTTGGGTCACGCGACTATTTTGATAAAACAATTGATGGTGCCTACAATATTGCAACTGCACAACGTCAACCAGGCTCATCATTTAAACCTTTTATTTATGCCACTGCATTTGGTAAGGGGTATACACCTGAAACAGTTCTCTTTGATGTACCAACTGAGTTCTCTACCACATGTAGTAATAATCCTGATACTTGTTATCACCCAGGCAACTTTGATGATAAATTTAAAGGGCCAATAAGTCTTCGAAGTGCACTTGCTGAATCACGAAACGTACCAGCAGTGAAACTTCTCTATCTTGTAGGTATTGACGATGCTGTTGATACAGCTCATAAACTTGGTATTACAACACTTACTGATCCAAAAGAATTTGGCCTCTCACTTGTGCTCGGAGGTGGTGAAGTTACTCTTCTTGATATGACTGGTGCATATGGTGGATTTGCAAATAGTGGGATCAAAAATCCTACAACAGGCATTCTTGAAATACGAGATATGAAAGGAACTATTATTGAACAATATGAACAAAATCCTTTTGAAGCAATACAAAAGAATGAAGCATTAACCCTTAATGATGTTCTAAGTGATGCAAATGCTCGTATCCCAACATTTGGAAGTCAAATTACTATACCTGGCGTTGCAGTAAAAACTGGTACTACTAACGATGATCGTGACGCATGGATTGTTGGCTACACTCCTACCCTTTCAGTTGGTGTATGGAGTGGTAATAATAATAATGCAAAGACTACTAGTGGTGGCGCAGCAATTTCAGGTCCTATTTGGAAAGCTTTTATGGAAGAAGCGCTCAAGAAAATTCCTGCAACACCGTTTGAGAAACCAATTCCAAATCCTGAATATGACAAACTTAAGCCAGTACTTCGTGGACAATGGATGGGTAATCGAAGTGTCTGGATCGACAAAGTTACCGGACTTCTCGCAACCAAAGACACACCTCCTGAAGCTCGTATAGAAAAAGTTATTACTGATGTCCAAGATATTCTCTATTGGATAAATAAAAAAGATCCAACTGGACCGGTACCATCAAACCCTGCGAGTGATCCACAATTTTATTTATGGAATACTCCTGTGCAGAAATGGTGGGAAGCAAATAAAGGTAAATACGGTATTACCACTGAAAATGATCTCCCAACCTCTTATGAAACAATTCATTCATCAAATACAAGTACATTATCAATTAAGGGATTAAAAGATGACATGAAAACAACTGATACAGCAACAGTAATGGTTTCAATAAGTGGACAGTACCCTCTCACTTCAGTCGACCTCTTTATGAATGAGAACTATCTCACTACCCTCTCTGCTCCGTTTCGATTTGTATTCACTCCAAAAGAATATGGATATCTACCAGGTAATTACACCTTTAAAGCCATAGGAACAAACTCTGTATACTCAAAAACAACAGCAACAAGCTCTATTACACTTACCCAATAGAGTGTATTGAGGAATCGAATGCCTGAACTTTCTTCAATAAAACATCTTGATTAAGTTTAAGCGCCATCTTTACTGTCGAAGGAATACGAAGTGAGAGCTTCCCCTTAGTAATACTAATTTGTGTTGGAGTGATAGTGATATGGAGTACTTCACTACAAATAGCTGCAAGTGTTTCAGTGTACGTAGTTTGCTTGTCGATGTTTTTCTTGAGATCGGCAAGAATAGACTGAAAGAGTGACATATTAACGGTTTGTTGGCATGATCAAATATAGGAAGGAGGTATCCTGTACACTTCGTACTACAATAGGCTTATTTGGCGCTGTAAATGATATTGAGACACTATCGCCAGAGAGTGCTTGAAAGACATCGAGAAAGTACTTTAGATTGAAACTAACCTCAATCCCCTCACCTTCAACAACGGCATCAATTGATGAAACCGATGAACCGACATCATTATTCTTTGAATCAATTGTAATTCTCTTATTAACAGGAGAAACAGAAAAAAGTACTTGGAAAAATTTGTCAGCAAAAATAGTTGAGAGGCGAAGTGTTGAAATAAGCTCTTGTTTCATAAGTACCACCTTAGTTGTTTCAGTTTTTGGAATAATAAGTTGATACTGTGGAAAGGCCCCATCAATCAGTCGAGTAGTAAAGTAAATACCATTTCCCGAAAGTGATAACTGGTTTCGAGTAAATGTTAATTGAAGATTCTCTGGTGCATTATCAAGTACTTTTAATATATCAGCAATATTTTTATATGGAATCAATATTTTTGGAATATCAGGAATATTCTTAACCTTTAATTTCTTTTCAGCGAGACGGAATGAGTCGGTTGCGACAAAACAGAGGTTAGTATCTTCACTATAAATAAAAATACTTGCAATCTCAGGCTTAATCTCAGTGATAGCAGCAGAAAAGTACACCGAACGAATACCTTCTTGAAATACCGTACTTTTAATTTCAAAACTTTCACCTTCAACAGTAGGAAGTGTTGGGAAGTCATCATGGTTAAGACATTTAAGTACAGTCTTTGATTGTAGGGTCGCAATAGTGAGATTATCTGCTTCAAGTGTAAGTGAGAGCTCTAGATTATCCTTTAAATTTCCACAAACATTTGATAGTAAGTCCCCTTTTACAAGTACAATACCTTCTTCTTCAATCGTTGCAGGGATATCTATCTCAATTCCAACATTGAGATTAGTAGCTCTGATCTTGAGAGATTTTCCTGAAGCATTAATAAGGAGTCCATGAAGTGATGGGAGAGTGAGATTCTTGCCAGTCATACGCTCTGCAAGGGATACTGCTTGTTTTATTTTTTCTACGGTACATCGAGCTTTCATAGTAGTGTTTTATTTTTTATTAATTGATTGAGTAGTTAGTATGTGTTGTGGATTGGGGAAAAGATGATTGTACGTTTTTAAATAAGGATTTTTTAAATATGAGCACTGTGTGCGAATTGGTGATATATCCTCCCTTTTTCTTATACCTAGTATTTTTCCGCAAGTTATTCATCGTGGTATTAGGATGTTTTCCACATCATTTAAACAATATGCGGATATCCTCAATCTCTTTCATTAGACTCGGGTTATGTACTAACTCACTTTTAATTTTTTCATACGAATGAATGACTGTACTATGATCTTTACCACCAAGTTTTGAACCGATTGATGGGTATGACTCATTGAAATCCTCTCGAAGGACGAACATAATGACTTGTCGTGCTCGAACAATTTCTTTACGCCGTGTTTTCTCATAAATAGTACGTTCATCAAGATTGTAATACCCTGATACAAGTTTCACTACTGTATCAAAAGACACCATTTTCTTTGGTTTAACACTATTTTTAATAAGTAATTTAATCTCACTGAGTGCAACAGGTTTTTGACGCATTTCAGAATGCATTGCAATAACATTGAGTATTCCTTCAAGTTCACGGATACTTCCGGTTGCAACTGAAGAGATATATTGGAGAACCTCATTATCAAGTGGATATGGAAGTGTTGCAGCCTTTTCTCGAATAATAGCAAGACGTGACTCCATATCTGGTTCTTGAATATCAATAGTCATACCTGCATTAAATCGTGTTTTAAGACGATCTTCGAGACCGAGGATGTGGTTTGGATGTTTATCAGATGAAAAGATAATATTCTTCCCTTGCTCATAGAGCGTATTAAAGAGGTGAAATAGTTCGTTCTGAGTACCATCTTTTCCTGAGATAAATTGGATATCATCAATGATTAATACGTCTATTTTTC
The DNA here is from genome assembly GCA_937903035.1 of uncultured bacterium. Classification (GTDB taxonomy): domain Bacteria; phylum Patescibacteriota; class Minisyncoccia; order Phycocordibacterales; family UBA9973; genus UBA4124. The sequence continues at coordinate 53,276 of CALCZP010000003.1, forward strand.
GAAACTTCTCACGGAATGACTGCTGACGATTGTTTTGTACTGAAGTCACAAACTCATTCATAAACTTTTCAAGTGAGGTATAGAGTACATGCTTTTCAGGGAATGCTTTTTTAATCTCATTACCAATAGCTTGGATAAGGTGAGTCTTCCCTAAACCACTCTCACCATAGATAAAGAGTGGATTGTAGGCACTCTGAGGACGTTTTACCACTGCCTGGGAGGCTGCGTATGCAAGCTCGTTGAATGAGCCAACAATAAAACGATCAAAGGTGTATCGAGGGTTAAGGTTATCATCTCTATTAATATAGAGATCTTGCATTGGAAGTTGTGTTTTCTCTGTAAAAAGTGAATCGGTTGTTGTAGTTGTTGTAGGAGGAGTAAAGCGGCTGATAACAAATTCAACCCCTCGAATATTGTCGATATGGTTTACTAATGTCTTTAAAATAACTTTTTGGTATTTGGTTACCATCCATTCTCGTACAAATTCGTTTGGTACTCCTATGTAAATAATACCCTCCTCTTCTTTAGTGATAGTGGTGTTCTTAAACCAGGTACTGAAATTACCTTTTGTGACTTCCTGTTCTATTTCTCCTAGGCAAGTGTTCCAGAGTGTGGAGAGGTCGTAGTGCATGGTATCTATCATACCGAGTATTGGGTAGCTATCAAAATTGTGTATATCATGTGGATAGTGTTGATTATAGCAATATATATCAGGCTTGATTAAATAAACCTTTTTGTGTATAGTGAGCGAGTTATATGTCTCAAACATACCAACCTAAAAAACGAAAGCGCGCAACTACTCATGGATTTCTCGTCCGTAGCGCTAGTGCGACTGGTCAGAAAGTCCTTCAGGCACGTCGCCGTAAGGGACGCGCTAAAATCGCTGTCTAGCTATGTTGCCGTCAACTGAACGGCTTACTCGCCTCGAGTTTCCTCTTGTACTTACTAATCCGTCTCTTAAAACGGTCTATAATGCGCTTGGTACCCTTAAATATACCACTACACTACCTTTGAAATGTGCTGTAATTACAAGCTCAAAACACGAAAAACGCGCTGTTATACGCAATAAACTTCGCCGACGCATCTATACACAAATGGTTGGTTTTCCAGGGTCTGCTGTTTTGTATGTTTCAAAACAAAGTTATGGTATGGAATATCAACAAATAGAGCAGCTTTGGCATGAATTACTCTCAAAAATTCAAAAAAATACCAAATAATATAGCTATTTTAGCTATTAAGGTATATCGAGGACTACTCTCGCCTTCAGTCGGATTGTTGCGATTTTTACCTCTATATCCGACTAATACCTGTATTTTTCATCCAACATGTTCTCAGTATGCCATTATGGCCTATACAAAATACGGGTTTTTTGACGCAACCCATAAAACAATAGGTCGTATTGGTCGTTGTCATCCTAGAAATACACCTTCTGTTGACTATCCTTAAGGTAGGTTTTAGACTACACTACCCTTTATATGCAAACATTGTGGACCAACTTCATTTACGACCCTATTTATAACGCCCTTATTTTTATTGCACAGAACTTAACCTGGCAAGACGTTGGTGTGGCGGTTATCGTCCTTACTATCCTTATTCGGCTCATATTGATGCCCCTTTCTAAGAAAAGTATTGCTGGACAGTATAAAATGAAGCTTTTAGAGCCAAAGCTTGCTGCTATCAAGGCAAAAGGTCTTTCAAAAGAAGAAGAAGCAAAAGAAACCTTTGCACTTTATAAGACTGAGAAAATTAACCCGTTTTCAGGATGTCTTTATCTCTTAATCCAACTTCCAATTCTTTTTGCCCTCTACTTCACGTTTATGCGTGGTGTGATTCAGCCGGAGCACTTGTACTCATTCCTTTCAACTGAAGGTCTCCATAATACACTATTTGGACTTATTGATATCACTAAGCCATTTCTACCACTCGCTATCCTTGCGGGTATTAGTCAGGGTGTACAGGCATATTTTGCACCAAAACCGTCGATTCCAACTGATGGAAAAGGATTTCAGGCACAATTTGCGCAGAGTCTTTCACTCCAGACTAAATATATCCTCCCAATTATCATTATCCTTATCGCTAGTCGTCTTGCCGCCGCTGTCGCGCTCTATTGGACCATTACCAATATCTTTTCTATTGTTCAGGAATACTATCTCCGAAAACGTTTTGCCGTTAGTTCTTAATTAAAACGAGAGCTGCCATAACAGGCCAGTTGGCTTGTCGATAAAAAAGACGATATCTTGGTTCTCATCTACCTGAAGATTAGTTGCATCAGGTGCTCGCTCTGTACCATCTGAAAGAATCGTGTAGGTATTACTTGTTGTATAGATACGATAGAACTTATCTTTAAAGCTAACAAGTCCGCTATACCACATGTCAGGGTAGCTTCCGGGTGCCATTTCCCCATTTCCTGCACAGATGAGATCCTCATTTTTAAGCCAAGTACATTTTTCAGGGAGTAGTGCAATATTTAGATTGTTTGATACCCCTGTTTTCGTATTTAAAAGCCGAGTAATAAAGCCAGTACTTGTGCTTTGTGAGTATAAAATATAGGTCCCACTTGGACTTACTGATGTGGTAAGACCTTTAATATTCCCAAGTACGCGAACAAGTCTTCGATCAGTTGTATCTATTTTATAGAGAAAACCATCTGCAATAGCTGCTGCTTTGGTTTGGAGCCAAACTGTTTTTGGTGTTGATTGAATAATTATCCATTCATGAAACGGTGTTCGAAGGAGCTCTTTTCTACCTGTATTTTGACTAGTTGCGCTCAAAATACTAGCGTTTTGAGTATCACTTGTGAGATATGTAATCTGTTTTTGGTCGGCATAAACTGAAAGGTTGGTGATTTTTTCAGGAAGATATATCCCCTGTTTTTGCGTTCTAGTACCATCTTGGTTTTCAGGTGGAATCGGAACACTATATGTTGCGATTGTGCGCTGGTCATCACGAAGAAAACGAAGGATTGCAGTATTGTTTGTATCCGCAAAGTGTCCTTCATAAACGTTAGGAATATAGATATTACTGATCTGAAGCGGTGTTGTACTGTTTCGGATCTCATACACATAGCCATTCCCTCGAGCAATATAGCGAATAACACGATCAACCACTGTTTCTGTTGTTGGTTTTTTCTTGGGATCCTCTGAAGGGATCGTCTTTGATAGGGTTTGAGTAAATGCAGAAAAACCCGCAACAGGGCTTTGGCTAAGCTGTTTGAACTTTAGTGATGTATTCTGACCTGTTTGAACGCCAGTACTACCATCATTGATAATGAGATCGCTTCCGGGTGCTACCAATGCATCACTAGGAAAGAATGTTGTTGCACCTGGAGGTTGTTCAGTACTAGTTGGTTGTTTTTTACTGTACCAATACAAAATTCCTGTGCTAACCAATAGAATTATTACTATCACAATAAGTACTTTTCGCATACAAGTATTGTACTATATGTAGAATTTATATTCTTCGAATGTATAAAGAATATTTCTTCTGAATACGAGTATTTGCCCATTTAACAATAGGGTTTTCTCCTACAGAAGGGTTTGGGGATGAACGGACATCCATAAGGGTTCCATCTCCTATATAGATGAGTACATGCCCCCCTGATGTATAAGGTTTAGCACCACCCGCTTGCCATCCTATTAAATCGCCAACCTTAACCTCAATACCATTTATAAGATATTTACCGTTTTTATTTTCGACAGTTATTATTTTTTCTGTTCCATTAAAAATATCACCAGTAAATGCTTCTGTTTTTGGTGTTATTCCCGCACATGAAAGTACTGTATTTACATATGAACTACAATCAAGATTGATTACGGTAGATGAATATGCGGTTCCTCGTGCATCTTGTGAATAAGATACTCTACCCTTAAAACTCTGTGCAATAGTAGGTATTGTACCAGCGCCAATATTTTTTGCGGGACAAATAATTCCTGCTGGGAATTTAATACTTTTAAAATCATATCCAGTTCCACCTTTTCCTGACCCCACTGATCCTGATTTTGGTGGTATATCCCCTCCTTCTTCAAAATCTACCCCCACCGCCACCTTATTCAAGCTAATACTATTCTCTACAAGCTTCGGATTGATGGTATTTAATATCAGATAGGCAGACAATGCCAACGCAAGCCCTCCTAATGCCTCAAAGAAGCCACTCTTGGCACTTGCCTTCAAAAACGGTATATCAGTCACAATATACTGATATCCCTCATAGACGAGACGAAGCACCAACAATACTGCCGCCAAACTCACCAACAGTTTGAACATATAGTTCAGAAAGTCATTAATGTCACAGATCTCCCCTCCCTTTCCCTTCTGAGATCGTTGTTCTTCACACAGGTCAGGATCCAAAAGTACTGAGAGTCCTGGAAATGGTGCAAGGAGACGGTATGAGCGGGAGTCGAAGTCGGATTGAACAGAAGCTGCGTCTGTTGCAACTTTTCCTTTGTCAGAAGTGAGTATGCCAACATCAGTAACCATCTGCTTCCCTGTTGGAGAAGTGAGAAGTATTTTATAGTAGTACTTCACTTCGGTACCAAGGTCATTCAATGACCAATAGAGAGATCCGTCTGCGGCAACACCTTCAGTACTTCCTGAGATATCTGTTTTTGATTTAAAGAGCTTAGTACTACCCGAAGCATTCATTACTCCATCAGGAAGTGGTACGGTATCTAGATATAATGTCGCGGTGAATTTCTTGAAATCAGGGTGAATTGTTGTATTAATTTTACTACTAACAATTAGTGGAGTGCCTTTGGTTATTGTTGCAGGATCTGCTGCAAGGAATGTTTCTTGTGGAGTAACGATATAAAAGTCTTTCCCTTGGGCGTCACGTGCGGCAAGTCCAACAAAATAGCGTTTATCGGTCGGTATAGTGGTAACTACTTGTGAGGCAGTTGCACCAGGCTTCAAATTGTTAATAGCGACAGTACTACTGCCTGAAACTTTAGTGTCCTGATTTAGTATTGTTGTCGTTGAAGGCGTAAAAACAAGATAGAATAACTTGTTTTTGTCAGTTGTCGGTAGGGTATATGTTACTAAAAGGCCACCTTGTTGTAATTGAGATGTAAGTGTATATCCATTACCAGCGTGCACTAGATTGATCGGAATAACTACAAGGAGAAAGCCAAGAAGTGCAATAAAGCCCTTTTTCATTCTTCAAGTGTACCACGGTATTATTTATACCTTCGTTCTGCCTCATCACGTGAAGAAATAATAGTCCCTGTTTTACATTGGTTATATACCCATACTTTCATGGCAATATCTTTTCGAAGTGAAGTACTGCATCCAAGTCCTGCAAAGTTATTAAAAATTTGGGCAGGTGTCCCACCATTACACGTTTTAACCGCTGCTTGAAAACGAGTGACACTCATCTGAATATTTTTTTCAGGATCATAGTAGATATTGATTGCATCAGCGACTGTTTTTGCACCAGCCTTAATTAGGTCATCATTGTTTTCTACAGGATCAAGAAGGATTGTTGTAGGGCTTGCTCGTTTTGGATATAAAACACCATTTTCTTTTGTTGCTGCGAGATAGGTTGTTTCATTGTTGTAAGGTGCAGGAAATACTGTTACCTGCGAAAGTCCAAACCCTTTTGAAAAGCGCCAGTCATAGTCTTTGTAAATATCGGTACTTGATCGAGGGCACTGGTTAAGAACTTTTTTATCACCATAGAGTGCCGTTGAGCCAGTAAATTTTTCACCATTAAACTTGATTCCTGATTGTACAAAAATACGACGTGACTTAATACTTGAAAGACTAGTTACATTTTCATCACATGAAATATTTTTTGCATCCCAGTCTGATTCAACAGTGTTTGAAGCAATCAAGTAACAAGGGTCAAGACCTGCTTTTGTAGCAAGTGTTTTGGTTAGTGTAATGTACTCCTGTTTTGTTTTTGATGGCTTACCAGTGATTTTAGTGAACTGTGCATCACTAATTGATCCACGGTACTCCTCAATCCCCACCGCCACCTTATTCAAGCTAATACTATTCTCTACAAGCTTCGGATTGATGGTATTTAATATCAGATAGGCAGACAATGCCAACGCAAGCCCTCCTAATGCCTCAAAGAAGCCACTCTTGGCACTTGCCTTCAAAAACGGTATATCAGTCACAATATACTGATATCCCTCATAGACGAGACGAAGCACCAACAATACTGCCGCCAAACTCACCAACAGTTTGAACATATAGTTCAGAAAGTCATTAATGTCACAGATCTCCCCTCCCTTTCCCTTCTGAGATCGTTGTTCTTCACACAGGTCAGGATCCAAAAGTACTGAGAGTCCTGGAAATGGTGCAAGGAGACGGTATGAGCGGGAGTCGAAGTCTTGTTGAGTTGCAGGTATTGCACTTGCGCCTGCGGCGCTGGTTGTTGTTGTGTTATATACTTTTGATTCTTCGGTTGTTTTCCCGTCTGATACTTTTTGTTTGAAATAGTATGTTGTGCTCGGGGTAAGATCGGTGAATGTCCATCCATAGGTACCATCATTCCCTATTGCTTTTGTCGGAGGAATATCAGTTTTGATAACTGTTTTAAAATCTGCAACATTACTTAGATAGCCTTTAATACTAAATGTTTTGAATGTTGGATGTTTTACGGTATCTATCTTTCCTGCAACAGAAAAAGTACTACCACTAATCTGTGTTACGAGGTCTTGTTCAACAAGTGCCGCATGAGCAATCGAGTATGGAATTGCTAAAAAAAAGAGTGCAATAACTAAACGCTTCATACTAGTTGAACAAAATAGTAAACAGTCGCTCAATATGCTGCAAGCTATATGCTACTGTGCTGATTGCGAGATTGACTCTACTCTCCCCTCCTTCATCAGGACGTGAAAGACGAAGTTCGTTTACACGTGGATCTCCTGCGATTGCAGTATCTCCAGCGCTCATTTCTATATTGAGACTATCCATAATTGATCCAAGAAATGAAAAGAAAAAAGGTTCAAAGTGGAGGATAAGCCCTGCCTGGTTTGTTGTAATAGATTGAGTACTCCCAATCGCATAGTTGATAAATCCGTCATTATTTTGATACGCAACCAATGATGGAGAGACCGGGGTTATGGTTACTGCATTTGTGCCGACAAATGAGCCTGATTCAAGGGTTAGTTCAACTGTATCACTCGTCGCTAGTGCACCATTTTGAAATACAAAGCTTGATTTGTTATACCCTGAGCTATCTTGCTGTATTTCGTCGTTGTGAGACCATTTAAAAACATTATTTTTAGGAGCAGTTGCTGCAGGAATACCTACTACTCGGATAAGGGCTCCATCTGCAGGAAGTGCTTTTCCTTTATAAAAAGGTGGTGTGTATGAGTCAGCTGCCTCCCACAAGAGATCAACACTTGCAGGTCTCAGTGTTATTGAGGCAGTTGCGGGGATAATTGTTCCTGAGGTTGTTGCGATAATAATACCTGTCTGACCTGCCTTTGGTGCAGTTACAACAATTTCGGTTTTGCCCGTACCCGAAGTAATCAAGGCACCATTGTATTTCCACGTAATAACTGTCTGATTTAAATCAAGGCTAAAACTCTGAGCCTTCAAAAAGACTTGCTGGCCAGGGGCAGGATTTCCTGGAGTAGCAGTAATTGCCATGTCTGCTGACTGCGCAACGACTGTTCGTGGTATGAGTACATATACAGATAGTACGATAGCTGCCACAATGGCTCGATACATGTCCAAAGTATAGCACTTTTACTTAGTGTTGCTCACGAAACTCCTGCTTTGCACGCTGAATCGAAATCACCTGGGAAGGATCTGATGTAATAATTTGGTCTTCGGTATATGAGGCAATGATTTTAAGTGCGACATGTTTGAGACCAGCAAAGAATATCCCCTCCCCAACACCTGACTCGAGCAAGAGATATTTTTCTTCATCGGTAAGGTTGAATGTCTTTTGGAGGACATCTACCGTTGACGGTGATTGCTTGAGGAGTAGTTGAATGGATGAGTTGGTCACAATCGGTACGCCATACGGACTCTTCATAAAGTCACCTACGTCTTGGGTGATCGTACAGAGTCCGAGGTAATATTTACGCCCACGTTTTGCAATCGAGTACAAAAATGATGCTGTGTCATCTGATTTCATCATCCACCACGCCTCATCAACTACAAGGAGGCGCTTTTTGAGTTGTTTACGGACAGCATTCCAAATAAAGTGTGTCACGATGTACATCGCTGCTGGTTTGAGATCGTCCTCCATGTCTCGTACCGAAAAGACCACAAATTTTTTGTTAATGTCGACGTTGGTTGGCTGGTTGATGAATGTTGCCCATGAGCCGTGGGTATATTTGGTGAGACGAGCAAGGATAGACTCTGTGCCCTCCATACCTGAGAGTACCATTTCAAAGTCCGAGAGGAGTGGTGGCTCAATACTGCGAAAGTCTGACTCCGCAGTGATATCTTTGAGACTATATGTTTCGGTGATCGCACGGTCAATAATAGAGTCTTCCTCAGGAGATAGCCCCCCAAGCATAATACGCATGAGTCCGACGATATTGATGATATTGCTTCTGAGGACATCTGATGGAGACTCATCTTCCCGAGGGATTGGTAGGTCAAATGGGTTGATATGGTGATCTGATGAGAGTGAAATGTTAAAGTATCGCCCACCAATCGCTTCGGCGAGATATTCGTATTCACGTTCAGGGTCGATCACGATCACATCAGTATCAAACATGAGGGTTCGCACAATTTCAAGTTTGGTTGCGTATGACTTACCTGCACCGGATTTGGCAAAGATAATTGAGTTATAGTTTTCAAGGGAAAATCGATCGAAAATCACGAGTGATGAGTTGTGGCGATTCACACCATAGAGAATCCCCGTCTCACTCGTAAGGTCAAATGAAACGAATGGAAACATACTCGAGATTGGCTCCGAGTTCATCTTTTGAGTCACATTGAGCATATCAGTACCAATCGGTGTCACCGTCTTGAAACCGTCTTCTTGTTGAAAGAGTGTTGGCTTGATATAGATCATTTTGGATTCAAGCATGCTCTTGATCTCGCTCTCACTTCGAAACAGATCGGTTTCGTTATCAGCATAAATGGTGATATAGAAACCAATGTTAAACATCTTTTCTTGTGCTTGAGTTAGGTTGTCACGAAGCTCTTCGAGGTCTTGGTATGCGGTATCAAGCATTGGGTCCCTGACGAGACCTTTTTGTTGACGGACAATAATCTGACTTTCAACCTCGGCAATTTTCTTTTGAAAATGTTTAAGGAGCTCTGCTGTTTCGATCGGATTTACGTAGATTGCAATATCAAAGACTTTGTCGAGGTTGATGATCGGAGTGAGCCAGTTGTCAGTGAGAAAACGCGGGTATGAGATGACAAAAAAGGTACGGACAAGTTTGTCCCCAATACGCATTGCTTTTGGGGTGATCTCAATCGCTGATGGTGCGATTTTGTCGGAGAGCTCCATTGTTGCCCATTCATGAATATCAGCTGTTGAAATAGGCAGGAGTTTACTTCCATTTGTTGGTTCTTGTTTTGCTGAGCCGAATATCGACATTGGTAGCTATAGTATAGCAGTATATTACTGCAAGTGGATGGAGTATGACTATGAACCGTTTGCTTGAGTCGTTGTTTCTCCAGGATTGTATGTCTTGTAGAGTAGTTCGATAACTTCTTGTGTTCCGAGTTGTGCCACGCGAAGACCAAGTCTGGTGAGTCCTTGTTCTACAACACTCATACGCTGTTCAATTTGTGTTCGTTCTTCTTCAAAGTTTTTAATATCATCTCCTATGGTGTCTTTACCTTTGTTTAAAAACGAAAGTATTTTTGATACCCCTCCCCCTTTTTGGTTGAGTACTGGTGGAATATATGGGATGACTACAAAGAAATTTTTGCGCATGATGTTGACGTTGTCAGTAAATGAGCGGATGAACTCAATGTATTCCCGTGTTTGTACTTGGAGGAGTTGTTCTTGTTGTTCCTTGAGTCTGTTTTCAAGAGTGACGAGGTATGGTCTCACATCATAGCGTCGTGATTGGATCACTATTTCGATTGGAAAGTCGAGTGTATTGAGAAAGCTTTGGAACTGCACCAATGTTGCTCGCTGTTCATCATATGACTTAAGCGAGAGATTGATCGAGGACACGAGTACTACAGATGCAAGTGTCCCATCTTTCAAGACCACGATACCATCGCGTACTTCTTGGACAGGGACAAATTGTTGGGCTGGAGTACCGATGATTGCCATACTGTAGATTTAGTTAGTCGGATTTTGAACGTCGAGGCTCCATGAGAGGGTTTTGAGTTTACTCTCAGAAAGTGTAGCACGATTTGTAGGAGCAGCCGGGATAGATTTCTTTGTTTCAACTTTTTGTTGTGATCGCCAGAGGTAGAGTCGTGAGCGCAGATAGTATTTGATGAATGATTCAACTGTATATATAAAGGGCTTTTCGTTGTACTTGAAAAAAGCGAGCGCAAGTGCAAAGCCTGCAAATGCTGGGACAAGTACGATTGCGACAAATGCGGGGAGAAACTTCATCGACAGATAGGCAAATCCTGCTCCCCCGGCAAGGTATGCGAACTGTTTGAAGGTGAGTGGTCCAAAGACCTTGTCTTCGATATCAATAAATTGTGGAACCTTAAACTGCATAGGTATAGTATAGCGTGAACGCATACAAAAAGCGCCTCAGTGGGAGGCGCTTTTTGTTAGAGATCGATTGGTTCGCGGTAGAGATCTGCTGATGCAGGAGGTGTAGTGCTTGTCGGAGTTTTATTGAGACTCACATCGCGCTTCATCGGAGGTGCAATCACTGCTGATTGGGTGAAGCGGCTCCCCATTGTTTCAAGTGCTGTCTGAGAAATGGTTTGCGTAGATTCAAGTTCTGCTTTTTTGAGCTCTTCTTCTGTCGGGCTAAAAAAGGTGCTGATCTCTGCTGCACGACTCAGGATTTCGACATTGATAGCATAGAGGATATTGACTGCAAGCTTCTCGTCTACTCCCTGTGCTTTCCATTCTTCCGCAATATCTTCTACGGTTTTGAGTCCCAGTACCAGCATTTTTGCGGCATGCTCTACCATTGTTTTCTGAGTATCAGAAAGGTTGAGTGCCTTTGCTATGGCATTTATGAGGACAGTGAAGCTCTTGCTCGACATGAAGTGGAGCACCTCAGGTGGTGTTGTTGCAAATGCTTCTTCGATCGGGTCTATTGTAGTGGTATCAGTATCCATGGTTATTTTTTGGGTTCTGCTGGCTTCTCATCTCCCCCTTCTTTCTTTTTCTTACTTTCTTCGTCATTATTATACTTTTCAAGCTTTTCTTTTTGAATGTCACGCTCTTTGATTGCTTCTCGCAGTTCTTTGATTGAAGCTCGTCGTTCTTCGTTGGCAACTCGAGCGGTAATTTTATCAGCATCAGATGATGATGGATTTTTGATGATAGCCTCATCCTTCTCGATCTCTGTCTCCAGCTTCGCGACATTTGTTGCAACCGCGCGCTTGAGGTCATGTTGTGGATCATCAATCTTGATGTTGTCTGCATCAAGGTGTTCATTACCAGGTATACTCTTGATTGCTTCTTTAAGCGTATTCTCGTACATATCAATCTTTGCCTGTATCTTTGCAGCGGTCGTACCGGTTTGTTTTTGCGCCGCCTTGATAGTGGCATCGGCTGCTTTGAGATGAATGTTACCGATCTGATCAATAGCTCCACCTGCAAGATCGATACCAACTGCTGTACTAATAGTGCCTACCAATCCTGGAGCAACTACGCCTAGCGTGCCAGCCAAAGTCCCTATTGCTGTTCCTAGTGGGGCACGCTCACCCTCTGTCATCCATAGTGAGTTTGCCTTGAGATTCTCAGCATATTCAGCACGCATTGCAGCTTCAAATGCTTTCTTATTTTTGATAGGACCGTATTGTGCAAGTCGATTCTCCTCCTCTTTCTTTGCTGCGGCAAATGCTGCAGATGCGCTCGGATCTTTCTTGAGGCGTTCAATAATATCATTTTTGAGTTCGACCAGTTTAAGGTGTGCCTTTTGTTCCACTTCTTTACTATTTGCGAGTCGAGATTCCATACCAGAACGTTGGTCTGGGGTAAGGTTTGTGTTTTGGAGTTGCTGCTCCATTTGTTTTTGGTATTCTTGTTGTTGTTTGATGACTGCTTGTTGCGGAGCATTTTTAATTTCTGGTTCTTCATCGATTTTATCTTGCCATTTTTCTGAAGCTGCTTTCTGAGCCTTAGTATCTCGATATGTACTCCATGTTGAGCCTGCACTACCATCAGATACCGCACTAAAGTCGAGTTTTGCATCATTTTTCTTCTGACGTGCTTCAACACGTGCCTTGTCGATCTTTTGAATACCACCTGCTTTGTCTTGTCCTACACCGAGCTTCTTGGAAAACTTGTCGCTCATAGAAATACCCAGATCTTTGCCGGCAGTATCCATAGTCTTGTTGAAAGTACCACCAAGTGTTGCTTCCTTGCCATTGATCTTGATACCGAGGCCTAGGTTTCGAGCATCAAATGATCCTGTCTGACTTTTGTTGTAAAAGTTATTGAGCTGTCTGTTGAAGAATCCGTTGTTCGCATTTGCTGCCCAGCGATCAGCATTGGTCTTGCCATCCTTGCCTTTGATTGAGCCGATGGCAGTCATTCCTCTCCCTATAACATTTCGTCCAAGGAGTGCTGCCCCGCCTGCTGCAATACCTACGCCGCCACCAACGATACCGCCAACACCTCCAACAAAGCCATTTACGCCATTTTGAACTGCATTACCAATCTTGCCGCCATATTCCTTGGCAATACCTGCTGCCTGTTTGATGAGGGTATAGATAATGAGCATTGGGATTGTGATGTAGAGTACATTTTCAAAAAATGAGTGATCGCTTCTGGTGAGGCCAAACTCATTGAGAAAGTCTGTCTGCAAGAATGAATACACAATATAGAGAAAGAAAATAAAGATTGGCGCAAGCATTGCATAGCTTGTGAGTTCCTTGACCCAGCTATCCCATGTGAGCTCCCTGATACCACTAATCAGTGGGAGTTTGCCTCGTGAGAGAAATGCAAATGGTGAGAATATCATACAAATATAGAGCCCGACGACACGCCCGAGGAACATAAATGATACCCCCCAGAACATGAGCGCTATGGCAAACATGATCGCAGCACCAATGAGTGTGACAATAATGAAGTATCCCGCGTATTCGCTTGATGACAGACTCATGTTGTTACCACTCTCCAAACTTCCTGTATTAATAGTGCCATTTGAAGCACTTGTTGAGGCGCCAAAACTTGTTGCAGTTCCTGCTGATTTGTCAGTGGTACTTGCAGTTGTTTCTGTTCCAGATGATGAGAGTGTTGAAGAGCTCAGAATGGTTTGAGGATTAAACGATGACACGATCTTTTCAGACAGTGGCCAGTATCCTCCTATTCCTCTCTTGTACTCAACTTTTCCTGTCGTTGGATCTGGTGAACAGTCCTTGGTACTACAGACACCGAGCTGGTTGTAGAACACTCGTGCTACTACGTTTGAAAGGTCAATCACCACTCGTGTACCAAAGAGACTAAAGTTGATGATGAGTGCATTGATGACGAGTGTCGGTACGACCTTCTTCATACTGATACCTCCTATGCTAAATACCGTCGAAAATCCGGTCCACACAAGGATAATAATGAAGAATATGTTGGCAATATCACGTACGAGCTGCCAGCCAGTGTTGACGAATGCAAACCGATATGACTCATCACTCACTGAGTACCCGATAAAGAAGTCAAATAGATAGCCAAAAAGTGCTGCGATCCAGCTGATCGGTTTAAAAATAAGTCCGTAGATAATCTGTGCTACACAGCCAAGAACACTACCACTAACGATCCCGCATTCAGGAAGTCCACCGTTTGCATCTTGTTTGATAACTTCTGTAACACCCGCAGCAGTTTGTCCTGCATCATTCAATGCTGCAGCATAGTTGGGTGGTATTTTGTACGTGACAGTTTCTCCTATTTTAAAGTAACGATTATCATCTTTTTGCAACATGTACGCATCGTTTATACATCCCGTTTTGCAGCCAATTTGTTTCAAGCCATCTGGTTGACCAGTAGTTGAAGGATAAATAGTTTGATAATAGTAGTCATTATTTGTATTTGGGTTATATACATAAAATTCACCAGAAGGAGTTTTTTCACCACCTATATTTGTTGAAGTATCAGTTATTTGTCTTGATGGCCAGTTTACGTTACTAGTTAGACCGGCAGAGTCACTTCCAAGTTTTTGATCCCAATAAAGCGTATCTCCTTTGTACCAAAGATCAACTTTTATTTCAGAACCATATTTAATAGGGGTTGTAGGTTTAAAAGTTGTTCGTATTTGCTGTTTCCCTATAACTTCTTGTTTACTATTACCAAAAAAAATTCCTGATGCATCGTATTTTTGAAAATAGAAAAATTTTGATTGTTCAGCTGCCGCACCAATTGTTGCAGTTTTATCCCAAAGTTTCTCTGTCTTAATAGTTTGATACTCAGTGTGTGCCTTACCATCTTTGTCAGTATATTGAATCCTTACGATGTAAGGATCAGAACTTTCATTATGTACATAACTATAAAACCACGCGCTTGGCTCAAGAGGAGTTCTATTTTTAGCAGCACTAACTCCTTTCCACCATCCATAAAGATTTTTATCTCCGTCCATGACAAGCCATGGTAGAAAATTGACCTCAATAATCCCTCCAGGATCCGTAGTTGCATTCATCTTTGCCTGAATTGCAGGTGAACCATCAGTGCCATTTATAAAACCACTTGATTGAGCAGTACTATCTAAAGTACAAAAAAGTGTTTTGAAATAGTAAAGTCGATCTTCTTTTGTAACATTTCCGCAAGGAGAAGAATCTTCTGGTTTTACTTGTGCAAATAAATTTGTTCTTACTGTAAAAAAGGTAAGTGAGAAAAGTAAACAAAAAACTATCGTTTTAGATAAACGTTTAAGAGAGAGTGTAATACGAAAAAATACGCGTGCGTGCACTGACAAATTGTATCATTTTTGGAGAGCGCAAACTACCAGAGATTGAGACGAAGTGAATCTTCAATGATGAAATCTGCCGGTGCAGCAAAGCCATTACTATTACAGCTGTATCCGTCTCGAGAGCTACCATGAAAATGGAACCATCCATCAGAACTACGACATGCGTTAAGTCGTGTTGGAAGTGGTGTGAAGAAATAGCGAAGCATGTCCCCTGCTTCATGCCAAAATGGTGTTGCTACTTTGACCTTAAGCTCTGGCTGGGTAAAGATTGGAGCTTTGGTCTGACACCAGGCAGTGAGCTCGGTTGCTCGCTTGACTGTGTAGTTGTACTCATCAAAGTTATCGCGCTCTTGGTTTGCGTCAGCGCTGTTGTGGAGTCGTGAGGCAATGCGCTCAAACCGTGCACGGAGTCTATCGAGATCTGCACGTTCTTGGTCAGTAAAAGCAATATTTGTGTCTGCTTCGCTACAGCCTGCCCCAAGCGTTGTTGGTGTTGTTCCAGATCCTCCTGTCCCTGGGTTGCTCGCGGTCCCGGATGTTGTTGTAGTGGTTGTTCCTCCACCACTAGAGGTGCCACTACCGGGCATACCTCCGATACTAATACCTCCAGAGAGGTTACTATCCCCAAGAGGAGTAATCGTATCACTCGTAAAGTTGCTAGTGAGTACTTGTCCCCCACCTGTATTTATATTGTCACCAAATGACCCATCACTATTCATAGGAGTACTCGTAGTTGAGCTAGTAGTATCAGTAAAGTCTGATGAGAGTTCACCATTTGCACCTGTTTGTCTAGTGCCTTTGCCGCCAAGTCCGATAAATTCTCGGAATGTTGGGGCTGTTCTACCGTTTTGCACAGCAATCTTGCGACTTCGCTGCCACAATACTCCCACAGTTGCGAGTATGAGGAGTATGAGAGCAATGATACTAATGATGACTCCGCGCTTTGTCATGGTTATATAGTACTATAGAAATAATCTTTTGCGGCTTTTGACTTCTGTATATCTGGATTTGGAGTGTTGTCATCAGTCTGCCTATCGCGTTTGTTGTCCGCATTAACGTCATCAGGATTGATCTTGTTGTTGTTGATGATGTATGCCTGATTGATACATGCGAGATCTACTGGAGTACCATTTGCTGCTTGTTCTGCAATATAGCGAGCTTTTGCTGCGGCAACGATTCGGTTTACTTCTTTACGGAGATCTTCGAGTTCGCGAATTGCGCGGCGCGCGTCCTCCTCATTTGCTTCATACTGGGTAAGTGTGTCTGGCATGTTTTGGCTATACGCAGGGAGTCGTGAGATCTGATCTGCCATATCCTCCGCATTACCAATAGCGCTCAGTTTGCCACTCTCCGTTGACTCGGATGCTTCATAGATATCGGAGATACGCTTCTTGGCGAATGCGGGCTTGTACTTGGCGACGAGTCGTTCAAATGCCCTATCAAATATATCGTACTTGCTATCATCAAATGTTTCTCGACCGTCCATTGGATAGTCTTTTGTTTTGCTCGGATCAATCTGAGTCTTGTCATAGAGTAGCGCGTTGACATGATACTCTGATTCATCACCAGAAAGTCCTGTTCCTCGTTCATCAGTCTGATATATCGCGCTGACCCATGTTTGGTAGTTGTTTACGAGACCTTCTTGCCATGTTGGGTTTGGTCCTGGATAGCAGTAGTCGAGTTTGCCAAGGGCTGGGATCACTGATTGGATTTTGTTGTGTGCGTCATATGTACGATTTAAAAAGTTGTACTGGTCAATAAGGATGGCATAGAGCATCTGTGGTCGAGTAATATCAAAGTCTCCCCCAATACCGCTTGCGCCACTCACATTACTTGTCTTGATAGGATTGCCGTTTGAATCAAGGACAACATTGAGATCCCCTACTCCTGCATAGTCATTAATACCTGCTCGCCCACCGAGTGCCGCGAGACCCTTACTAAAGAGGTTGTTCACAAGCTTATCAAAAAATGAGCTGAGTACTTCGTTCATACTGTCGGCAAGCTCGAGTTGACTCTTTGTTGATCCAGTAACACCAGCAATTTGTTCAGCAATGATGGATCCTGGAGTTACTGTTTTGTATTTCAAACATTTTGGTTTCCCACTTGAATTTGCAGGAGTTGGGGCATTACATGCTTTGACAAGATCGTCATATTTCTTGTTTACTCCTGATTTACACGCAGCAATTGCAGTTGTGTTTTGTACTGGGCCGGTCAGCGCACTGGTGACTGTTGTATTGGATACGACACAGGTTTGGAGCTCTTGAGTACGCTCAACACTATATTTTGCTGTACAAGAGTCTGTCGATGTAGCAGTCTCAGTCTTGACTGTCTGAGGTTTTTCCCATTCAACACATTCTTTCATATCAAGAAAGCCATTGTTCCGCTGTATCTCTGCCTGGGTTGCTGCCTGTTTTTCATCTATTTTTTGTTCTAGCTTGCTTGCTGCTGTCATCACTGCACCGATGGGATTGTTACTATCTCTCTGGGTAGTGTTGAGCCACGCATTCCATCCTCCCTGACTAAAGTCACTCATGAATGAATTGTACGCCTTTGCTTGGGGCGTGTTCATTGTTTTATTTATGAGACCATCACTTTTACCAGTGAGTTGCTGGGTGACTGTTGATCGAAGTGCGTTTCCAAATATAGGGTTGCTCCCCTGTAGTGTTGTGAGGTATTGCTCAACCTCACGATCTTTGATGCGCTTGAGAAATGAATTCTCGTCTTGCACATAGAGCGGGTTGCCGCCAAAGCCGGTGTTTGCCCAGTTGATAGTACTCGTTGAAAGTTGTTGGAGCATTTTCTTGGCAATGGTGTAGGCTGCCCCATCAAGACATGTTTTGGCGTTTTTGAGTGTTGCGTCTCCAACTGGAACTTCCTTACTAGCCAGGCTTGAAAGTGCCTGGGTTGCAAGACCCATAAGACCCTGAATTGCAGCGTTTTTTGCGCAGCCAATGACTGCAGCACTGGTGACACTCAGGAGACTATTTCCAAAGCTATTAGCGTTGCTGTTGCCTAGACCGTTAGTAGTACCCCCAGTTGTACCGCTACTATTTGTTGTTCCTGTTGTACCTGTCCCAGTACTTCCGGTTGTCCCTCCAGTAGTGCTACCAGTTGTACCACCAGTGTTAGTACTTCCTGTAGTGCCAGTCCCTGTACTACCTGTACTACCGCCAGTGTTTGTTGATCCTGTAAGTCCGGGATTTGTTTGTGCACTCACTTGCACTGAGCTTGAAAGAGTGAGGATAAGTAGTACTACAAAAAATGCATTCTTCATGTATTACCGAAGTATACCGTATCTAATGAAATATTCCTGCATCCCGAGCAGTGAAGTACCAAGTCGATCCGAATAGCTATTGTAGATAGCGATACCTGCAAGTGCTTGGGTGCTGTTATTTTCAAGCTGCATAAGATAAGTAAACGATGCAGCAATACCATAGAGGCTGTTGGCGATATCAAGATGGTATTTAGATACACCGATTGGCGCAGGGATTTTCATGAGTGCAGCAGCGTATGCTTTGTAATCGACCGCTGTTTGGGCAAGCTCAGGGAGACGACTATAGTCTTCATTTTGGAGCGCATTCATCACGACATCGATATCGGCTTGTTCGAAGTCATATGAGTTGGTGAGTTTACCAAATGCTGTTGCATATGTTTGCAGCGATGCTGACGTTGTAGGAACGCTTTTGACATCGTTGAGTGAGTATTTAAGCCCCACCTTTGCAAGATCGATAGTTGAACCAAAGCTTGCAGCTATCTGTGCAAGTGCAGCATTGTCGGTCTGATCTGACTGTCCAAATGCCGCAGAGAGTGCAAAAAGATCTCGTGCGAGCTTGTCGGTATCGTTGGTTGGATCACTTTCTTGAATACCAAGGGATTTTTTTTTCTGCTCGATGATTTCTTTATTAGGAACACCATTGGTATACAGTACACTAGGATCAAGTCCCCAGAGTTTCTCCTCCCAGTCAGCAATACCATTACCATTGGTGTCTTGGGCAAGAGTCCCTCCTACAGTTTTTGGTACAGGCGGTAAGGGTTTTTTGTGAAGCAATGCTCTGAACCAGGTAGTCTGTACCACAAGGAGGATTGCGGTGAGACCAATAGCGATAGAGCCGCGGATTATGAATTGTTTGCTTGGACGATTAGTATTCATATTAGCGTGATACACCGTAGAGTTTTACTTCAAATGCAGGAACAGGGACGCCGGTTTCTGGATTAAAACACGTTTTAGCATCAGGAATAAGGCTACGGTTTCCAAGAATCCATCCTAAACGCTTTGGAGTACCACTTTTTGTAATACGGATAAAATAAGGACCTGCTGGATAGGCTGCTACTGGGCGTATAAAAAACGGTCCATACGCAGCAGTGCAAGTAATGGTAGCACTTGAATCTGTTGGGGTAGAAATTATTGATCCGCCAAATGGACGAGTCGGAAGGCTTATAGCGTAGGATAGTGCAGGAATAAGAAACGCTATGAGAAAAAGTGCGAGCACGATAAGTTTGTGTTTTTTCATCACGTATCTATTGTACTACCTTTGAACACTCTCTTCTACATGTTGAGTGACTACTCCCCACTCTCCAAGGGTGAGTTCTTCGGGGCGTGTTTTTGGGTCAAGCGGAATTTGTGCAAGGACACTGAGTGCTTGATCTTTATCATCCAAGAATTCCGCGAGGCTTCCACCGATTTGTTTTCGTTTTTTACCAAAGAGTGACTTCATGATCTCAAAAAACAATTTTTCGCTGGTATGGGTGAAAAAAACTCGCGAAATACACTCTATATATAGTATGGCGGAGTCTACCTTTGGTGGCGGGTTGAATGCTCCAGCAGGGACTCTGGCAATGACTTTTGGTTTCCCATAGGCACGTACTGCTATAGAAAGAACGCTTTGCTTGCCATCTCGCGCAACGATACGATCTGCTACTTCTTTTTGCATGAGGAGTACCATGCTTTGCGGCTGGTACTCAGTGCTCAGAAATTGCTCAATGATCGCACCGGTGATGTAGTACGGGATATTAGCGACGAGTTTGTACTTTTTTGGTAGTGTTGATGGGTCAAATTTGAGAATATCTCCCTCGATAATCTCAAGCTTTCCTGCGGTAATAGCAGCTGCAAATCGTTCTTCGAGTATTGCGATCATATCCCTATCCTTTTCAATAGCGAGTACTTTCTGAGCTTTTCCAATGAGTCGCTCGGTTAAAATCCCGGTTCCTGGACCGATTTCAAGGATAAAATCCGTAGGTGCGATATCAGCTGCATCAACAATCTGACCCAATGCTTTCTCACTCTTGAGGAAATGCTGTCCGAGTGACTTCTTTGCTTTCATATAAACTACTCTCTCATATAATCACATAAAAGCGAAGCATATAAAGCGCTCTTAGAGATAGACCGTAAATCCTGCCTCCCCTTGTCTACTCTCACGCGTAATGAGTTCGTCAGGAATATCCATTAGAAATTCGCTTGGCATTCGCACATCACGCATACCATAGATGGTGCGCATCGATGCATAGGTCAGATAGAGTTTGTGGCGTGCTCGCGTGATCGCGACGTACATGAGACGGCGTTCTTCTTCGGCATCTGCCCCAGTCTTTTTACTGTCACGTTCACTCGGGAAAAGCCCTTGTTCAAGTCCTGTTACAAATACGGTCGCAAACTCAAGTCCCTTTGATGCGTGAATCGTCATAAGCTTCACACCTTTTGCTGCTTCGAGATTATCCTGATCACTCATGAGTGCTGCCTCCTCGAGGATTTTGTCGAGTCCATCTTCAGTCCCCATTTGATCGTATCTGACGCCGAGCGTTACGAGCTCACGGAGATTCTCGATACGTTCCTCCGCATCAGGCTCGCCTTTGTAAAACTCTTCCATCTTGCTCTCAGTAATGATGTATTTGAGTGTTGCTGATACGGAGTTTGTCGTTGCATAGTCCGCAATATTTTCGATGAGTTTGTAGAACTGCTCAACTGACGTCTTTGCTTTGCCGCTGAGACTATCTTTACCTTCCGCAAAGAGTTTAGTGATAGTGACTTTACCGATACCACGTGTCGGCACATTGATGATACGTTTTATGTCGATGGTACTTTCCGGTGTGAGTGCTGCTCGTAAATATGAGAGCACGTCTTTGATTTCCTTGCGTTCAAAGAACTTTACGCCGAGCACTTGGTACGGAATATGATATGAGAGAAATGCTTCTTCGATCGCACGTGATTGAAAGTTGGTACGAAACAGTACTGCAATATCCTCTGGTAGAGTACCGTTATCGATTGCTTCAATGCATCGCTCAACAATAAAGTTCGCTTCGTCGCTCTCATCATATGCACTATAGACGGAGAGCATTTCCCCTTCTGCGTTGTTGGTAAAGAGGTTTTTGGGTTTACGGTAGCTATTTTTGCCAATGATTTCATTCGCTGCCGCAAGTACTGCTTTGGTCGAGCGGTAGTTTTCCTCAAGGAGCACGACGGTTGCTTCGGGGTAGTCATGTTCAAATTCCAAAATATTTTTGATATTTGCACCGCGCCATGAGTAGATACTTTGATCGGAGTCACCTACGACACAAATGTTTTTGGTATGTGATGCCAGTGCTTTGGCAATACGGTACTGCACTTCGTTGGTGTCCTGGTATTCATCCACGTGAATGTGAGACCATCGAGCGTGGCACCATGCTCGTGCTTCTTCATTATCCTCAAGGAGTCTGACAACTTCGGTGAGGAGATCATCAAAGTCGAGTGCCTTTTGTTCAATTTTGCTCGCGCGATAGCGCTTCCAGATTTGTCCCGCAAGTCGGTAGTGGGGATTTGCTTCGCTCATAAGTTGCTCCGGATCAAGAAATGCATTTGCTGAGCGACTGATCGTATTTTTAATACCACGCGGATCATGTGCTTTTGGGTCCATACCAAAGTACACCATCGCTTCCTTGATCAGTGCGGTTGTATCCCCATCATCGAGGATTGTGAAGCGCTTTGCAGTGCCATTGTATGCACCGAACTTACGCAAGAGGTAGACACAGAGACTGTGGAACGTTGCGAGAAATGGAAGCTCCTGATGCGACACAAACGGAATATCAGTTACCATGTGCGATACACGTTCGCGCATTTCTTTTGCTGCCTTGTTGGTAAATGTCACTGCAAGGATACTTGATGGGCTGACACCGGTGATGATGAGGTGACAAATACGGTGCGCGATGGTCTTGGTCTTGCCTGCACCGGCACCTGCAACAATGAGGAGTGGTCCGTCAGTCGTGATCACTGCCTTCTTTTGCACGTCATTGAGTCCTTGGGTGAAATCCATAGTCCATAGATTGTACCGACAAATATCAGAAAACAGAAATAACCCTTGAATTGTCTATATAAATAGCTTGGTCGATATAAGGTAACATGCAGCTTTTTTGGTCAAGATATTGGTATATATGGATATAATGCCTAAAGTAGATTGACCGAATATTTCTCGCATGGTGAAATCATAAAATGAGTAGTTTTCTTGGTATCATTTCTATTTGTAAGTATGTTATCCAAATTACCTCACATACGCAGTCGCGTTCACCGTCTCAGTGGCGCACACAAATTACTCATCACCGTGTTTCTTCTTGCGATAAATGCAGGATTCACGAATCTTATTATCAAGCAGGTTACGACGCATACCAATGCGGCAAATCTTCCGTTGGTTAAGGATGTAAAAGAATCTTTGGATCATGAAGGCGAACTTTCGGCGCATGGCGAGGAGCTCCCTCTTGCGGTTGATGACAAGCAAGTCATCACCACCTATACGGTTTCCTCTGGTGATACGCTCTCAGCTATTGCATCAAAATTTCATATTTCAACGGCTACTATTCTCTGGGCAAACGGTCTCACTACAAAGTCCAAGATTTCAGTCGGTATGAAGCTCACGATCCTTCCGGTGACTGGTATTCAATACACCGTCAAAAAGGGTGACACTATTTCTGGTATTGCCGCAAAGTTTGATGCCGATGGCGAGGAAATCATGGCAGTGAATGACTTTGAAGACGCCAATGATCTCAAGATGGGCACCAAGATCATCATTCCTGATGCCGAGCCTCTCCCTGCTCCGACACCTGTAAAGACTGCTCCAAAGAAATCCGTAGGATCAAAATCAAGTGAGTCAGTCTCAGCTGCAAGTGGCTACTATGCAATGCCAATCCCTGGTGCGATCCTGACCCAGGGTAAACATGGGACAAACGGTATCGACTTTGGTGCACCGATCGGGACAAGTGTCTACGCTGCTGCAGGTGGCACAGTACTCGTTGCAAAAGGTAACGGTGCATACAATGGTGGCTACGGTAACTATGTTGTGATCGAGCATGGTAATGGTACACAGACACTCTATGCACACCTTTCAAAAACAACAGTGTCAGTTGGAGACAGGGTCGGACAAAACGATTTGATCGGAAAATCCGGCAACACCGGCAAGTCCACCGGCCCTCACCTTCACTTCGAAGTTCGCGGCGCAACCAACCCATTCGCCAAATATTCCAAAGGCACGCATTTTTAGAAAAAGAAAAAATCCTCGTACGAGGATTTTTTGTTAAAAGGTTTTGAATGCAATGCCATGCTCAATAAGTGGTCGAATTGTTTTTATGACAGTGTTTGTCATCCAAACAAGTTCTGACTCTTGCGACAAATCATTGATTTGATTGTAGAGTGACCAAGTACCGCCTTTTGCTGCTTGTCCAAAGTATTTTTCATACGCTTCATACACCTCGTCTCCATTTTCGACTAATGTTCGAATACCTGTCGGCATTTCGATTTCTCGATCGCTAAATACGGTGTCCATCAATCCCATGATTGATGGTTTGTAAATAGTGCTTGCAACGGTCAGTCGTGGTGGTACTTCATGCGTGTCCAAAATGGTCGTTCCTTTTTGAATCGAAATAAAAATAGCATTCTTGTCATGGTAATGATTGAGAAGTCGCTTTACTCTATTTTCAATGCCGCTCAATGTTTCATTTCGTGAAAGGGGTCGAACATCAGGACTGTCCATTGCGATGGAAACAACTTTGACGATAGCTTTGAAATGAGCAAATCCGTTTTCAATACTTTGTATCTTCGTCTTATTACTTGAGTCAGTAATAACGATAGGAAGTTCCATTGGTGAAAGATTTGGTTCTCTTCGATACTACTGATTATTTTAGATATGTCAATTAGTCAAACTTTGGACGATATTGGAGCGCTTCGAGTATATGAGGGATCTCGATGGTTTCCGAGTTTTCGATATCAGCAATGGTCCGTGCGACTTTGATAGTGCGCATGTATGATCGTGGTGAGAGCTTAAGTTTTTGCGCATAAATCTGAAGTTGGTTTTTTGCAGTATCAGAAAGTTGTGCACGTGCATGAACATCATTTGATGAAAGTGTACTGTTGAGTTTAGTACTACGCGTATATTGTCGTTCGCGGATTACTGCAACACGATTACGTATTGTGTCGCTTTCTCGATGTGTTTCTTTTTCATGCAATGTCTCGTATTCAATATGTGATACGGGCACACATAGATCAATACGATCCATGATTGGTCCGGACAATTTTTTACTATAGCGTGCAATCTCTGCAGCTGAGCATGTGCAGTGTTTGATACCACTTCCACGATACCCACATGGGCAGGGATTCATCGCAGCAAGGAGTATGAAACGCGCAGGATATCTCACACTTCCTTTTGCGCGCGCAACCGTGATCGATCCTTCTTCAAGTGGTTCGCGCAGTGCCTCAATCACACGTCTATCGAACTCGGGAAATTCATCCAGATAGAGCACCCCATGATGTGAAAGTGAGATATCGCCGGGTCTGAGATTTGTACCGCCACCAATCACTGCAACATGCGATGCACTATGATGTGGCGATCTAATGGGTGGTTGTCCGTGTAACATATCATCAATAAGTCCGATCGATGAATAGATAGTTGCAACTTCAAGAAATGCATCACTCGTGAGTGCAGGTAGTATGCCGTGAAATGCACGTGCGAGCATGGTCTTGCCAGTACCTGGTGGACCATAAAGAACAATGTTGTGCGCACCACTTGCGGCGATGACGAGTGCACGTTTTGCTTGGAGTTGTCCGCGTACATCGCCAAAGTCGACATCGCTGTACTTAGTTTGTGGTGTCGGTGCTGTGTATGTTGTCTGCTCGAGTATCACCTCTCCTTTGATGTGTGAAACAAATGCGCTGATAGTTGGTACGAGGTGAAATGTGACACCTTCGACGAGCATTGCTTCACGTGCATTTGCACTTGGTATGAATAGTTCGAGGTAGTCATTTGCTTTTGCCCACTGGGCGATCGAAAGGAGTCCTCTGATGGGTCGGAGTTCACCGTTGAGCGCGAGCTCGCCGACAAATACTTTACCTTTTGTTTCAAATGCGAGTTCTTCGGTTGCGAGTAGATAGCCAAGGGCAATGGCGAGATCAAAGTACGCACCCTCTTTTTTGAGTTCTGCAGGTGAGAGTGAAACAATCACTTTGTGATTTTCTGCTTTCGGATTTTTGCCAAGACTATTTCTGAGCGCTGAGATGACTCGCTCGCGACTCTCCTCTACTGCCTTGTCGGCAAGGCCGACGATCTGAAACAGGTAGAGCCCTCGACTGATATCTGTTTCCACGACGACACCATTTGCGCCAAGGCCCGAAAGTTGCGCGCTCTGTATGCGAGAGAATGACATACGCTGAGTGTACTCATATGAGATAAAGAAATACTCAAGTGTGAAACATGAGATATATTGTTTCATTTTGTTTTAAAACAATGAAACGACAAACAAAGTGTTGTGACACTTCGCGGAGAGGACTTGTTTTCTACTTAAATTCAAATAATGTGTCGCGGAAATCTTTGATGATACCTTTCGCATCAATCTCAATTCCTTCTGCTTTATAGAGTTTCATGCGACGTGTTGCGTACTCATCAGTGAGCCATACTTTGCCACCAGCATACACAATACGGTGAAACGGTATTCGTGTCTCTCCTGCATCATATGCCTTGCCAAGTATTGCAGTGACACTACGCGCTGCTTGCCCACCACCACCTGCTGCTTTCGCAATGTTTCCATAGGTACTCACCTTTCCTTTCGGAATCATGAGTGCGAGCTCCACGACCCGCTGACTAAAGGTTTTACCAATTTCTTTTTTTACGATCTTCATAGGTGAAACTATAGCAGGTCGTTATGTAGTTCTATTGCTCGTGTAACAATGCGCTCCCCGATCTCTCCCCAATCAAAGTATTGTTTATAGTCTTTAGGAGCAATCAATTTGATTTCGGTAATGCCATTATCAGGATCAGAAACAAATGGTCCGAATGGTCGCACGATACACACATAGCGTAGTTGGTAAAAGAAACTACCGTCTCGTGTATCAATTACTTTTTGGTATCCAATCGGTCGATAGTTCAGTATTTCCATATTTGATTCCTCTCTGATTTCTCTTCGAATTGTTTGTTCTAAAGTTTCTGCTTTTTCGATTGTCCCACCGATCAATCCCCATGCGTTTTTGTGCCCACCAAATCCGATCACGATTTCATCACCAAAAAAACACACCGCATATGTCTGTGTACACTTCGCAATATCGAGATGATCAAATGAATCAGCGTCTTCGTATTCAAAAATATATTCAACTCCTGCGTGCCCTTTGTATGTGTTGGTGAGATTCATGTCCCTACTATACTCAAAATTGCAAAATAAAAAAGCAACCAGTGAAAGTTGCTTGAAAAGCCCTAGCATTTTTTTATAGGATGAGTTTGTATAGACTTACCCATACTACTTGACAAAATAATATAAAGTCATAGTATGATTTTATCGTTCTTTTAAATAAACTAAATATACTGACATGAACCAACCATTAAATGACTTCAATTTTGAGGATTTCGCCAAGCAAACCGCCAATAAAACCAAAGAAATGATTAGGACACTATTTATCCTTTTCAAAGAAACATCCTTCCCGCTCGCAAAGCAGGATGCACTTGATTATCAAACCGTGTGTATGATTGAAGATGAATTTCGTAACCAGGAAGCTGCATGTGAGAATTTACTCAATAATGCGTTTAAAGAATTCAATGATAGTAATACAAAATGGTTTGAGCGATTTAAGAACCTCACTGCGGGCTACACGCGTATCGCATTGAACATCGCCGAATCATTCGTTGTTGCTAGTCGTGGACACTTCTTTACGTATTACAGCATCCATCCATCACAGATACCGCCCCATCTTGCAGATGTCTTTATGCAAGAAGCAGAGCTTCAACATTTTTTGCTTATACAAAAACAGAATCAACGAAGTGATCGTATATCACGAGTTTCAAAAAAAGTTTCTAGTGCTTTAAAATGCTATAGGATTGATTTTGAAAATGCATTCTCTGCAGCAATACGGAATTTGATTGAAGTTGAAATACCTGCATCTCAAAAAAGAATTGAGGTGCTCATCAATCAAAATTATCTGCAACGCATGGGTGGTCTTCATGGAATGAATTAGAGTTGTTAAATTAAAACCTCCCAAGATTGGGAGGTTTTTTATTTCATATTAGTTGTTCATATGCGCTTTGTTGGTGCGCGCTGCGGGATTTGCTTCGAGGCGATCTTCTTCGATTGGTTCACCAGAAACTTCACAGATACCATACGTACCGTTTTCAATCTTTGTAAGTGCCGCATTCACATCAGTGAGACGAGCCTGGAGTGTTTCAACCATACTTGATCGTTCTTCAAAATCTTCAAAACGATCAGCTGCATCGTTCTCATCAATCTCACCCATCAAGTCACGATCAGGTGTTGCCTCCCATACATTGGTATCAGGGTTAAAAAGCGCGATTTGAGAAAGCTCTTCTTCGAGGGTCTTTTTTTCCGCGATGAGTTTTTCGTTGAAATGGGTCATATTCTTCATACCCCGTATACTAGCATGCAGTGGTAAAAGTACAACCTTTTTTCCACACACTTATTGTTTGATGACGGTCTCGTAGACTGCCTTGAGTACTTCTGGTTTCTGAGTGATAACAATGATATTGTCGGTTGCATAGCCGTAAAGAAGTACATGTTGCTGTTCTCCTGTATCAGTATTTAGTGCGGTTAGTATTCGCACTGGAAGGTTGTACAAATATTTACTCTCAAACCCTTTGCCGATCTCAGTTTGATGTGTCGAGATATCGATACCGAGTCCATTGTAAAACATACGCAAGAGCTCTGGCTCCGCGATGAGAAATTCTTTGGATGCGATTTCCGGATCAGTAACTGATGCAATTAGAAATGGAGTTATGGTAGTACCATCATTGTAAGCACCAAGTCTCAGTACTGAGATTGCTGCAATAAAAGGCTCGGTCGCTTTTGTTTCCATGAAGTTCAAAAGATCAGTGTTAGTGATCATCGCAAGAGTCTTGTCGTCGGTCACAAAAGGGATCAGTACTGGCTTGCGTTCAGGAAGAGTCGTATCTGTTTTAATTGCTGCAATCGTTTGTCTGATGTCTGTTGAACTTACAACAACAGGCTTCGTGCTTGGAAAGACCCCTACTGACTCAGTCTTGTGCACCGTGACAGTGAGATGGGTGTAATGATAAAAGCCGTATGCTCCTGCACCAAGTGCAATCAAAAGAAGGATGAATGATCCCGCGAGAAACCAGCCATGCTTAAACTTAATCACCTTTTCTTCCCGAGCAATCATATCGCGCTCGCGTGCGTCAGTAAGGAGTTCTTGGACAACTTTCGCATCGGTTGCATTCATTGCATGTGACAAGTCACTCTCATAATCATGAGTGAGATGATGTGGAATGATTTCTTGCTTCGATGGTTCTACAACCACAGGTGCAACTTTTTTTTCTTCAGGTTTTGGTGCTGTTTGCTCCATAGTACTTGCTAGTGGTTAGTACCCCAAGAGATATTTTTTTGGTGCATCTGAGAGGTCAAAGAAGTCATCAACACTTGCCTTGAGCGATGCCGATGCACTTTTACCAAATGTTGCTGCCTCCACTTGAATACCGTGATGGTATCGCAAGTATTCAACCACTGGAACAAAGTCCCCATCCCCGGAGACGATGATTACCGCATCAAGCTTTGGTGCCATTGCGACAATATCAATTGCAAGACCGACATCCCAGTCAGCTTTTTTGGATCCATCATAAAATATCTGGAGGTCCTTCACTTTCGGTTCAATACCCGCCTTGGTGAGTGCACCAAGAAATCCTTTCTCGTCCTCGCTCTCCGTGGTGATCGCATATGCAATAGCTCGTACAAGTTTGCGTCCGGCGAGTACGTCTTTGACAACGTTTCCAAAGTTCACTTTTCGTTTATATAAATTTTTTGCGGTGTGGTAGAGGTTTTGTGTATCAATAAAAATACCCACGCGCTGATCTTTGTGTTTTACGGTTGCCATGATCTAAGTATAGCGTGTTTATACCAAAACACCGCCCCGATGGAGCGATGTGTTTGTTTTATTGTTTTACAATCTTGAGTGCTGCTTGGTGCTTTTCAGGATTGTTCTTTTCGAGTGTCTTGAGGTGCCCTCGGCGATCCGCTACCATCTTGATGAGGCCGCGACGTGAGTGATTGTCTTTCTTGTGCTTCTTCAAGTGATCAGCAAGCTCCTCAATCTTCCCGGTCAAGAGTCCAATACGCACCACTTCAGAACCAGTGTCACTTGCGTGCACTTGGTGCTTCTTGATGATTGTCTGTTTCTTCTTGGTCGTTAACATGTTGTTATCATAACACATCCCCTTATAAAATGCAAGTACATTGCCGTATTTATACGATTCACTAAAAAGTCCCTTTTTTACTTATTCTTGGTTGCTAGTTCTCAATTCTTGTGTCGTACAATATATATCGCGCTATACTATAATACATGGATATTTCTACTGCGAAACGGCAGTTTCTCGAATATATTGAAATTGAGAAAGGGCGCAGCCAGCTCACTGTGCGCAACTATGAGCACTATCTTGATCGAGCATTTGCTGATATGGCTATCAAGCATGCAAAAGATATCACGGAGGACAAGGTACGTGAATTTCGTCTCAAACTCAATCGTGCTCCGGGCAAGCGCGGCAAAGGCCAAGCTGCTGCAACTATGAAGAAGGCGACGCAGAACTACTATATGATCGCCCTTCGCTCATTTCTCAAATATCTGCGTAAGCGAGGTATCGATACACTCACCCCTGATGCGATTGAGCTTGCAAAGGTGGGATCACGCGATCTTGATCTTATCTCAACAGACGAGCTTCATCGTCTGCTCAAGGCTCCTGATACAACGACACCCAAAGGACTTCGAGACAAAGCGTTGCTTGAGCTTTTCTTCTCGACAGGACTTCGTCTCGCGGAGCTTTGCTCGCTCAATTCAGATCTCGATCTCTCGAGGGATGAATTTTCCATACGCGGTAAGGGTGAAAAGGTGCGCGTGGTATTTCTCTCAGAAGATGCCAAAGCTGCTATTCGTGCATATCTCAAAGGGCGCAAGGATATGGAGGAAGCGCTATTTGTTGATCAGGCAAAAAATGGTGCACATCGTGACGATCGTCGCCTCACTCCCCGCTCCATCGAGCGTATCGTGCGCGAATATGCCATCAAAGCTGGTATTTCCAAGAAAGTCACGCCGCATGTGCTGCGTCACTCATTTGCAACAGATCTCCTTTCAAATGGCGCTGATATTCGTTCAGTCCAGATGATGCTCGGTCATGCCAATATTGCTACAACACAGGTCTATACACATATTACCGACAAACAACTCAGGGATGTGCATAAAAAGTTCCATAGTAAAAGGTAATTTTGAATTTTTAGAATTCTCGTGGTACAGTAAAAACAAATAAAAATTGTTCTAAAAATGAAGAAACAAAAGAATGGAAATGCGTTTACAGCATTAGTACTCATGAGTCTCATGATCGCCATGAATCAAGGCTGTTTAAGCAGTCAGGCAAACAAAAATGCACATCCTTTCAATCAGGAAGGAAAAGTAATTGGTAAAACCGATACTAGTATTTTGGTGAAAACCAATGATACGACGTTCCGTATTCACCCTGTTGATACCAAATCGATATCAAAAGGTGACTCCGCAAAGTTCTATAAGGGAAATAATCTCCCCGATGGAACAAATGCAGTAGTAGACACCTTGTCTATTGTAAAAAAACAAAAACTGAAAAAATAAATTATTATTGTATTTTTTCACCGAACTCAAAAGGCATCCTCTCAGCAGGATGCCTTCTTTTTTATAATTTGCCTCCCTTTTTAGTGTGGATGATACACTCTATGACATGCGTATTATTTCCTGGAACACCAATGGCTTGCGTGCTACTGCCAAGCAGGGACACTTTGACCCGCTCTTTACTGAGTACAATCCCGACATGCTCTGCCTCCAAGAGACCAAGTCTACCCCTGACCAGCTCCCGATCGAGGTTAAGGAAGTTTTTGGATATGACAGTTACTTTGCCTGGCCAACTGTTAAAAAGGGGTATAGTGGTGTAGCTATCTACACCAAGGAGACTCCCCTCGTAGTCACCTACGGCATAGGACTTCCTGAACTTGATGATGAGGGTCGTACAATCACTGCTGAGTACAAGGATTTCTACCTCATCACCTGCTACTTCCCCAATGGTGGTGGCGGTCCAGAGCGACTCGACTATAAACTTAGGTTTTATGATCAGTTTCTTCTCTATATCGACGGACTCAAGAAGAAAAAACCGGTGGTGTTCTGCGGAGATGTGAATACTGCGCACACTGAGATCGACCTTGCTCGCCCCAAAGAAAATGTTATGAATACAGGCTTTCTCCCTATCGAACGTGCGTGGATGGATACACTCGTCTCGCATGGATGGGTGGACGCATTTCGTCATCTTAATCCTGAAGTTGAGGATGTATATACCTACTGGGATCAAAAGACAGGTGCGCGTACACGCAATGTCGGCTGGCGTATTGATTACTTCTTTGTTTCCGCTGACCATATCAATACAATCAAAGGATTTGAAACACTTACTGAGTATTATGGGAGCGATCACTGCCCTATCGTGCTTGATATAAAGTTCTAAAACAAAAAACCGCCCATCCAGGCGGCTTTGTTTTTAACGTTGTCTGATTTGTTTTCTAAAGCGTTTGCTGTTGATCGCTCTAATGGTGAGCAATCTGGTTTTAAGGCAGAATTTACCCATAGATAAAAGGGTTTTGATTATTTTCTCTAATCCTATTCCTCTCCCTTTAAAAATGCAATAGGAGGTATATACTGATGAAAAAACAAGTACTATGAAAACTCGTAAACAACCCTTGCCCCCAAAAGCTCTGATACCGCCAGTATTAGTACATATTTGGAATAATTTATCTTATCTTCCTTGTCCCACATCGATTGAAAGATATATTGTTTTCACGGATGCAATTTGTCGTGTATATAGAAATTATGCAAATATGATTTTTATGACATTGTATAAACCTATCCACCATACACAACAGATTGTTGGAGGAATTGAATACGAAATGTCTTGGATCTTATCAACAACAAATGATATTACTACTGAGTGTAAAAAACACGTCCTTAGTAGAAGGTCTAAACGTATATTATTTCGTATGAGAAATAAAAATGAGCTCATTTGGGAAAAGTTTTACAAAAAATTTTTGGAACTTAAAACCGCAAATGAAGAACTGCTCTTTATCGAACATACGGATGTTCTGGCTCAAGAAATGCCGTACACAAAGAACTTCTCGGTTATTTTGCACCACTTCCAGCGGTACTCATTTCAGCGTAACTAACTTCCTTAACACCACCCTTCTTTATAAGGGTGGTTGTCTTTTTTTAGTTTTATGGTATTTTACCTGCAAAACTAAAACCCATTACAATGAAAATGAAACAAAGCATATTGGTGAATATTCTCACCATAGTTGTAGTAGCTGGAGGCCTAATCCTCAGTGACTGGCATCCTAAAACAGGTATTTCTCTGGCCGTAGCTGGAGTGATACTCTTATTCTCATATAGAGGATATCTTTTGCTCAAAAAGACCAAAAACACACCTTTTGTTCTGCACGACGAAGAGTGGCCCGAACATCATTCTGATCATGCTATTATGTAAATCCCTTAAAGCTCCTCTGATGAGGAGCTTTTCTTATTTCTTGACGCCATGTTTCACGTGAAGCTTTTTGACCTCGCCTTCATTGGCATCATCCTTCTTATCTCTCCCCTTCTCCCCCAGGATTTTGAGATCTTTGTCTTCGAGTTCATCCAGGTCTTTGACTCGCTCTGATAGAGTTTCGACGCTATTGATTGTCGGATCTTCGAGGACTTCTTCTAGAAGTGCATGAAGTATCCACCCCATCCGAGGGCCAGGTTTCATGTGTAACACCTTCATCAGATACCCCCCGTCTATTTTCAGTTGTGAAACTGAGATCGGATCACGGAGTGCTTCGTCGATCATGGCATGGTATTTGCGCAATCTGTAGGGAGCTTCTACTTTTTTCATACCTACACGATCACATTCACGGACTTGCATGAGTTCCCAAATATGCTCGGGTTTCACCTTTTGGATAATGCGACGTACTGCAGAGAGGGTGATTTGCTCAGTATCAGAGAAAAACATATGGTTTCGTACGAGTGTCACCACAAGCTCTTCTGTTTCACGTGGAACCCGGAGACGATCGAGGATCTTGCGGGTCATGCGTGCCCCTACGACTTCATGGCCAAAAAACGTATATTTATCCTTGGATCGGTCATATCGACGCGTCGCAGGCTTGCCGATATCATGAAACAGTGCCGTGAGACGGATTTCACGTGAAAAGCTCTTGTCTGCAGCATGCTGGAGAGCGTGTAGCAAGTGCTGGTATACATCATAGATGTGAGCACCCTTTTGCTCACATCCAATACCCTCTTGGAGTTCAGGGATGAAATGCTTGAGCAGTCCTGTCTTCTGGAGCAGGTCTATTCCCATTGCTGGGGCGTCAGAGTCAATGATTTTCATAAACTCATCCCGAATACGCTCAGCCGAGATGCTTTTGATCAAGTCGGCGTTCTTTCCTATTGCATCAAGTGTTTCATGTGAAATACCAAACCCAAGGGTTGTGGAAAACCTCACCGCCCGAAGCATCCGCAATGCGTCCTCATTGAACCGTACATCAGCATAAAGGACACACCTGATAGATTTGTCCTTTATGTCCTTTATACCCTCATATGGGTCAATATAGGCGTTAGTAGAGGGATTCCAGGCGATTGCATTCATCGTAAAGTCGCGCCGCTCGAGGTCTTTACTGAGTTCTGTTTCATATGAAACACTGTCTGGACGGCGATTGTCACTATACCCTCCTTCTGAACGGTATGTAGTGATTTGGACTTCCTCAGCTTTTATTTCACGTGAAACTTCCCTTTCAGTTGCTTCTGGTGCCATATCAATGACAGTCACAGTTCCAAAAGTGTTTTCATAGACCGTTTTGCGATCAGCAAACACTTCTTGGATCTGATCCGGTGTGGCATTGGTCGTGATATCCCAATCCTTCGGAGTACGACCCGTAATAAGGTCTCGAACGCAGCCACCTACGAGGTATGCTTCAAATCCCCTGTCTTGGAGGGTTTGTGTTACATGTGAAACGAATGCGGGTACCTTGGAAGGTGAAATATGCATTTATATCGGTATTTATTGTGCACCTACCAGGACTCGAACCCAGAATAACGGTTCCGAAGACCGCTGTGATATCCATTTCACCATAGGTGCGCTTGTAATACCATCGACTATACCACTGAATTGACAGAATATAAAGGGATAGTGATTGCAAAATACCGATTGATGGGTATAATTATCAGCGCACCTTTTCACAACTTGCGGGTATGGTTTAGTGGTAGAATGCGTCCTTGCCAAGGACGAGACCAGGGTTCGATTCCCTGTACCCGCACAACGTAAAAATCCCGAGCAATCGGGATTTTTACGTTGGTAGTGTTCGGACATACTTTTGTTCTTGATACAAGGACAATTTGGACAAAACTGTCTATTAGTGCGAAAGACATGTTCAAAAAGCTCATTTTTTGACAAAAGTGTGGATAAAGGTGTGGGATAAAGGGATAAAGGACGACTGATAGATGGCTTTTAACATGTCTATTTGCTAAAATATCCTTAGTACTCAACAAATTCTGTCAACTAGTGTTATATTGTTTCACGTGAAACACTTTACTTCAAAAAC
This sequence comes from uncultured bacterium, assembly GCA_937903035.1. Lineage (GTDB taxonomy): Bacteria > Patescibacteriota > Minisyncoccia > Phycocordibacterales > UBA9973 > UBA4124. The sequence continues at coordinate 88,336 of CALCZP010000003.1, forward strand.
GCAACAAATAGGTCAAGAAGGAGAAGACCAGGCTCAGATGTTTCTCATGAAACAAGGATTTAGCATTGTTGAACGCAATGTAGCCAACAAGTACGGTGAAATCGATATTATTGCCAAAAAGAATGAAATTCACTACTTTTTTGAAGTAAAAGCTGGTATGCAGGGAAGCTGGTTTAATCCAGCTGAAAATCTCAGTAAAGCAAAGCTTCGAAAATTTATCATCTCTGTTGAGCACTATTGTCTCACGTGTAACATTAGGGAATATCGAGTACAGGGGATTATTGTGCTTTTGCCGCGAGGAGAAAGTGGGGAAGTGAATGTAGAGATGATTGATCTGATCTGAGTCTTTATTTCTGTATCGCTTTCTGGTACTATGCTTTTGCTCTGTACAGTATGAGAAACACCATATCGAGGTGTAGTATATACGGCAGTCCACGGGATTGTGATTTGTACGATTCTATCGAATCATCAAATCGGGAATATCCTTGTTTTGGGAAACGCTTGTCGTATATGGCTTAAAAAGGAAATATCACGGGGTGTAGTATATCGGTAGTATACTTGTTTTGGGAACAAGAGGGCAGGGTTCGATTCCCTGCACCCCGACCATGATCGCGAAAGCGGTCACAATAGGAAAACCACGCGGGATTAGTTTATCGGTAAAACATCAGTTTTCCAAACTGAGGTGAAGGGTTCGACTCCCTTATCCCGCACAGATAGCAAAAATCCACTCGTTTGAGTGGATTTTTGCCTAATATCCTTATTTGGTAAGACCTTTGATCTTGTCGACGACTTCGTCGAGAGTGAAGCTAGACTTCACCATGTAGTCAGCTGCGCCAGCACCAGTAGCTTTTTGCATATCAGCATCGTTTGAGAGATTGGAAAAAACAATCACCGGAATTGGCTTGGTCTTTGCATCTGCCTTCAGGGCTTCGAGTACTTTGAAGCTATCAAGATCAGGGAGCATAAGATCAAGGAGAATAATGTCAGGAAGCCCTGCTGCCATTGCTGTATCGATCTCTGCTTGGGTCATAGCAGTCGCTACTTCAAAGCCTTCTTTGGTAAATTTGGAGCTTTCAAGGCTCTTGAGAAATGCATCATCCTCGATAATCAGTACTTTTTTCATATAGGCAAGTATAGCGCGTTTATATGATAAAGCTAGACGAGGTGGGGAACTGTTGGAAGTGTGATCGTGAATATAGCTCCAACACCTTCGGTCCCAGTGAATGAGATAGTACCTTTGTGACGCTCAACAATCTGTTTGGTGGCATAGAGTCCAAGTCCTGTACCGATATGCTGGCTTGTGTTTGATGCCCTGAAGAACTTTTGGAAAATGCGGTCTTGATCAGTTTGTGGAATCCCAATACCACTGTTTTGCACTGAAAAGGTTGCACTAGTCTGGTCTGAGGTAAGTGAAAGGGTAACACCTGTTTCATTGCTGCCATATTTGATCGCATTTTCAATGAGATTGTCTATCACTACGCGTAGGCGTGCCTGGTCTGCCGATACCAATATTGGTTGGACTGGTTCGGAAAATGAGAGATGTATATGCTTGTGACTCGCTGCACTTGCAAAGTCTTTGACTGCAGCAGTGATCATGTGGCCGAGGTTGCATGGCGCAAAGATGTACTGGACGTCAGCCGTGTCGTTCTTGATCACCGTCATCACATCATTTACAAGTGCAATGAGTCGTTCATTTGTGTCACAGGCGCGTTTGATGACATCATGCTGTTCGGTGGTAAGAGTGCCGAAATCACCTTTCTCAAGCATATCAAAGAGCCATTTCATGGCAGAGAGGGAAGTGCGCATCTCGTGCGCGGTAATAAGGAAGAAATCGTTCGTATCACCACTGCGTGGTTCAGGAGCATCCATGTGTGTAAAGTATATCATTCAGACAAATAAAAAAGCCTCCGATGGATATCGGAGAGCTTTGAAGTTAATTTTTTATGCAGCAAATACCTGCTTGAATTTTGCATGATCTTTCATGCAGAGGATACCTTCTGGTGTGATGTCTGGGTTGCCACCGATGTGTACCATTGATAGTTCTAATACACGTTTTTTAACAGCACTTTGAATCAATGGAATCACTTCAACGTTTGTGTTTTCATTAAATACCAGAAATGCTGGCTTTTTTGCTTTCACTTTTTCAGCAATTTCGTGTGGTTTTGCACCAGCATGAATGAAGGTTAATACTACACCATTATTTTTTTTCTCAGTGCCAAGATACAAATCTTTAAGAAACTTTTCAAGGCTTGGAGCTGTCTTTGTACAGCATCCTGAAACAAACAGAATCGTCTTTTTTGTTGACATAGTAGAAAGAGTTTTGATTTCCAAAAATAGTACTCCATTTGCTCAAAAAGTCAAATCCCCGCCAGAAGCGGGGAAATGATTATGCAGTAGTCTGTGTATAGCGAGCCATGATTTCGGACTCGACTTCTTCGCGGGGTCTGCCGAACTTGAGATAGGAGAGCTCCTTGAGTTTATCAGCAAGATCAATGTTGCCCTTGGGAGGAAATGGAGTCTTTGAGTTGAATGGCTTTGCAGGTACGCCATTTACGAGCATTTTGACATAGCAGTTGAGGTTCTCGAGCTTGAGTACATCAGATGGGGTAAAGGTCGGTGCAAATGTCTTGGCAAAGATTTCTGCATTCTCTGGTGATACACGGTGTACGACCATCGTACCAACGTTACCAAATACAGCATTCTTGATATTGTCATCAAGCTGCTCAACATACTGGTGGGCAACGGTGAGGCCTAGACGGTACTTGCGGGCTTCAGAGAGAATGACTTCAATTGAATCAGTCGTAATGTTCTGGAACTCATCGATGTAAAGGTAAAAATCATTGACTTTTTCTTTGCCAACAATATCAACACGAGAGAGTGCTGCCATGGTAATCTTGCCGACCAAGAGGAGGCCGATAAGGTGTGAGTTAATATCGCCGAGTCGACCCTTTGAGAGATTCACAAGGAGAATCTTTTTCTTGTCCATGATGTCACGGAAGTTGAGGACGCTTTTCTCCTGTGCAATCACCGGACGCATGATGTCGTTTGAAATAAAGACATCAAACTTGTTAGTGATGTAGGGGACGAAGTTTGCAAGTGCGCTCTCGCCGGTTGTTTTCTCTGCGCCTTCCCAGAATTGCTTGATGATCGGATTCTTGCACTTGGAGAGCTTGAGGGTACGGAATGCTTTGTCAGAAAGGACGCGGCCAATCTCAAGGAGCGTCATCCCACTCTCAGGGTCTTCCATGACGAGTCCTGCGGCGTTGCGGAAGTATTGCTCAAACATCGGACCACCAGCAACTTTCATATCAAAGAGCTTGTTGAAGATAGCGAGGAGTTCGTTGATGACGAAAATCTTTTGCTCAGGAAAACGCACATCGTACTCGAGCATATTGAGTCCCATGGGGCGTGCAGTGTATGCAGGATCAAAATAAATCACATCATCGATACGCTCGGGAGGGATGTTGGCGAGGATATGTTCAATGTCAGTACCATGTGGATCAATGAAGCAGACACCGTCACCGTTTTTGATGTCCTGGATGATCATGTTCTTGAGAAAGACCGTCTTACCGGTACCGGTCTGTCCGATCACATAGGTGTGACGCACCCGATCTTCACGCCCAAAAAATACCTCACGCTCAGTACCACGATAGTTGTTGGTGCCAAGGCTAATACCGCTTGCTTCCATAGTGGCTGGAGCAGGGGCTTGTGCACCGGATGCTTCTTTCAGTTCACTTGCAACGACGAGACCTACCGGGAAGTGAAAGAGTGTTGCAAGTTCGTCGATGTTGAGTGAGAGTTGTTGGTTCTCATTCATACTACGGAAGCTAAAGTCTCTCGCAAGTTGATTGATGTGTGATGCTGCTACATCGTGCCAGACGATACTATTTGAGCCGACAAGGGTGAACTGTTGAAATGATGATTTGATGGTGTTGAGTACCATTTGTGCACGAGCAAGTGTTGCCCCAGTAGCGATAAGTCTAATACCTGCAGAAATGCTCTGACTACTGGTTTTCTTTTGTGCAAGCTCAATACCTCGACTATCAATTGGTTTATTTTCTTTATCTTCTTTGGGTTTTTCAAAAAAAGATAAGAGTCCTTTGCCGAGGCCTGAGACGATACCACGAGTCGCTTCTTCGTAGAGATCTTTTACGGTTTCTCCTCCCTTCTGTGCACCATCAATTACTGACTGATAGAGCTTGTTGTTGGTTGTTGTGTCGCTAGTGATGATTACTTGTATCGCTGCACCTTCACCATCTGCTTCAAGTTTGGATAGAGAGCTTACGAGTGCAGCAAGAGGGTCATGTTCAAAGTTAGTATCAGTATTGAGGGGAAATATTGCTGGCTCTGCAAGTTGCGCATAGCTTCCTGCAATACCAACGCTTGTCGCAGAGAAAATATTGTAGTCATCCGTAACTTCCTCAATCGCGGCACTGCCGTAGTATGCATGCACGAGTTTCTCAAAAGTCTCGATATGGATGCGGGGTACTGATGCATAGAGTGCAATGTCTCGTCCATGGTGTGACACGGCAAGTTCAAGTACGTAGTAGTCACCTTTTAATGCATCAGACGCAGAGAGCATACCAGTATAAAACTGCTTCATTGCCTGTATGAAACTCTTGAAATTTCCTTTGTCTGTATCACTTGGAGCGGGAAGTGTCACCATAAAGAGTGAGTGTTCAAGTTCTCGCGCAAGGGTACTTGCTTCTTTGAGCCCCGGGATTGCACCAATCGTGTGTAAGTATTGGACTAAGAAACGGTGAAAGTCATCAGCAAGATGTGGGTCTTTCATCGCACTTACGATATCAAGTGCATTTTTAATACCTTTGTCGATCATGAGGGCAAAGAGCTCCTCTATTTTTTGATCATGACTTTCAGGTTTGAGCTTGAGTACAATACGTTCTGCTTCATGTGCGGGTAGTGCATGTGTTTCGTGGATGAAGTCTTTGGCCTCGGCGCGCGCGTACTCCTCGATGGTTGCATGTGCTGCAGACTCAAGGTTTGCATGTGGTCGTGTCTGGAGAATATATTCTTTGTGTGCTTCGCTTCCAATATGAGCAATTTCTTGGGAAGGGGAAGTGAACTTTTCAGTGGTACTGAGCATGTATATAGTATACGTGCTTTCGTAGATCATCACCATATGAATAACAAAAAACACTCAGGATTATTACTGAGTGTTTTTATCTATAAAACGTTTGAGTAAACGGATTATTTAACTGCGTCTTTCAAAGCTTTCGCAGGGCGGAACTTTGCAACACGAGTAGCGGCAACTTTGACTTGCTCACCAGTTTTTGGATTGCGAGCCATACGTGCAGCGCGAGGCTTCACTGAAAAGATACCGAGACCGGCAATTGAGACCTCACCACCTTTCTTTAAGGTCTTGGTAATTTCTTCAATAATACTTTCTACCACTTCTTCGGCCTGTACTTTAGTACCACCGATTTTGCCATGGACGAGTTCGGCGAGTGCTTGTTTGTTCATATCGTAAACGTTAGGAATTCCCCAAGGGAATTGTCTAGTAATGTTTGTCAGTGCGCTCAAGCTTTGATGCTTTAAGCTAGGTTCATTATAATACAAGGGTTTTTTGGCGCTACCTTGACGAAATCAGGATATATTTTATTTTGTTTCGCACTTTTATGACAAAAAATACGTTTTTGAGCACTCTTTTTATCGCGCGTAGTCGGTGATACGTGTCTCGCGAATGATGGTGACCTTGATCTGACCAGGGTAGCGGAGCTCTGTCTCGATAGAGAGTGCAATGCTGCGAGCGAGTGATCTTGCCTCGATGTCAGACACATTCTCAGGATGCACAAAGATGCGAATTTCGCGTCCGGCTTGGAGTGCAAACGCTTTTTCGACACCTTTGAACCGTGAAGCGAGACTTTCAAGCTCACCGAGGCGCTTGAGATAGAGCTCAGCGCTATCACGCCGTGCGCCAGGACGAGCACCCGAGATCATGTCGGCTGTCTGTACAATCACCGCTTCGAGACTTTCATGGGGTACATCATCGTGATGACTCTTCATAGCGCTGATGATGCGTTCGTCGGTACCAAATCGACGAAGAACCTTAATGCCGATATCTACATGAGTACCTTCAAATTCGTGATCAAGTGCCTTGCCGATGTCGTGAACAAGTGCGGCAGTCTTTGCAATATAGGGGTCTGCGCCAACTTCGGATGCGAGCATCTCCGCGATATGTGCCATTTCGATTGAGTGTGCAAGGACATTTTGGCCATAGCTGGTGCGGAAGTGAAGTCTGCCGAGGGTAGCAACAACGCGTGGGTCGAGATTGTAAATACCGCACTCATACACTGCAGCAGCGCCTCGATCTTTGATGATCTCATGAATTGCACTCTTGGACTTTTCAATTTCTTCTTCAATCTTTGCAGGTTGAATGCGGCCGTCTTTGAGGAGGGATTGGAGTGCATGGACTGCAATCGCCCGTCTGACTGGGTCAAAACATGACACAACAATAGCCCCCGGTGTTTCATCAACAAGAAGCTCTACGCCCGAGAGTCGCTCAAAGACACGAATGTTGCGACCTTCCTTGCCGATGATTTTGCCTTTTTGGTCATCACTCTCGAGGCTTACACTTGCAGTTGAGAGTTCGATCACTGTAGGCACTGCCAGGCGCTGTATCGTAGCCATTAGAATATTCTTTGCGCGATCGTTTATATTCTCATTCAGTGAGTGATCAAGTTTGTGTACTCGGGCTTGAAGATCTTGGGCAAAGGTTATTTCTGCCTGTTTCAAGAGATCGGTATATGCGTCCTCAATACTGCATCCGGTAATACGCTCAAGAAGTGTTGTCTGTTGTGCGACTTGTGCTGCAAGATCTTGTTCTGACTCAAGGAGTTGGGCCGCCTTGTATTCGAGGATAGTGGATTTGTCATCAAGCTCCTGCTGTCGCTCATCAAGGAGTGATTCTTTTCGGATGAGTCGATCTTCATGTATCTTGAGCTCATGCCTGACGAGCTCTGCCTTGTCATGCGCCTCATCAACAATCTCCTGTGCCTGTTCGCGTGCATGTATGAGACGCTCGGAGACTGAGAGCTCAAGTGAGTTTTTTTTGAGAATGAACAATACTGCTCTAACGCTGTAACCAAAGAGTCCTCCAGCGAGAAGCATGGCAAAAGCGACGAATGTATCGCTCATGTTATTTTACGATTTCAGGTTTGGTAATGACTGCGTCGATAATACCGTATACTTCCGCTTCGTTTGGATCCATATAGAAGTCGCGATCAGTTTCCTTTTCAACTTTTGCAAGCTTTTGGCCAGTATGTTTGACGATCAGTTCGTTGAGCATCTTTTTTGATTTCAAGATTTCTCGTGCTTGTATCTCGATGTCACTTGCCTGACCTTGGACACCTCCCCATGGCTGGTGAATCATAATACGTGAGTGAGGGAGTGAGAAACGCTTTTTCTTTGCACCACCGAGGAGGAGGATGGCACCCATGGATGCTGCGAGTCCGACACAGATCGTTGATACATCAGGTTTAATGAATTGCATCGTGTCATAGATTGCCATACCAGCAACCACTGATCCGCCTGGGGAGTTGATATAGAGCTGGATGTCCTTTTTGGGATCTTCGTTAGCAAGGAAGAGAAGTTGTGCGATCACGAGGTTTGCGGTGTGATCGTTGATCTCATCATTGAGGAAAATAATACGGTCCTTGAGGAGACGTGAGTAAATATCATAGGCACGCTCGCCCATATTGGTCTTTTCGATAACAGTTGGGATTAACATAGAAATACAAAAACAAATGGATAAAAGTCGGTCGGTCGTGGCAGAAATGCTGACAAATTCACTATAGCGTCGTTTGACTTTTTATGCAAAAACAGTAGAGTTATATAAAATCAAACTGTTATGACAACCATATATGTTCGACTCCAAAGCGGTGCTCTGTCAAATTTCTTTTCAGGTAATTACGCTATTTTACATAGCCAAGATAAACCTATTGCCATTCTTGCAACTTACGTAGAAAGGCTTAATGCTTATGCTATTAAGAAAAGAGAATTTCTCAAAAGACTTTTAGAAACAAAAAAATGTCCTCAGGAAGAACATGAAAATCTACTCTTTTTAAAAACTTCTTGTAAAAATGACGAAGAAATCATAATTCCTTTTGAGGATTGTGATGAAAAATTTGCTTAGTAAAAATCCCCGCCAGAAGCGGGGATCTTTTTTATTTTTGATCTTCAAGCATTGAGAGGACTTTCTCATTGGTGAGGAGCATATCCACGTACGCTTTCGTTCGATATGCATCAGCACCAGGATACATTGCCATGAACTTTTCAGTTTCAGCATCGATCTCTTCGTCGGTTGGAGCCGTACCTTCGGCACGTGCAATGGCATTGATGATGAGCTGGAAGCGCGCACGCTTTTCTGCTTCATCTTTGAATTCTTCCATGATACCTTCACGAGTTTTCTCAGTGTGCTTGAGGTATTCCTCGATGGTGCCACCTGCACGAGCGATGTCTGCCTCGATCTGCGCAAGCATCTTTTCTTGCTCTGATTTGATCACAATCTCTGGTACTTCAAATGAAGTCTCAGCAACGATACTATCGATGATTGCAATGCGACGCTTGTCTTTTGCATCCTGTGCTTTTTCCTTGCCAATGTTCTCGGCAATCTTTGCACGGAATGCTGCGAGATCTGCAAAGTCCCCGAATGACTTGATGAATGCATCATCTACTTCAGGGAGCGGCTCCGCATGGCCGTGCTCTTCACCATGGTGATGGACGTGTCCGTAGGCACGCATCTGGCGAAGCTCCTCAATCACTTTGTCGATATCTGCTTCGGTGTGTGTTTCTGCTTCAGCAGAGGGGGCATTCTTTGCAATTTTTTTGTAGTCAGGGAGTTTGATTTCAGGTACAACAGCAGCCTTGATACTAAAGCAAAGTTCGTTGCCGCGAGCGATTTTGGTTATGGTGACTTCTGGTCGACCAATCACATCGAGCTCTTGTTCCTTGAGGATCGCAGGGTAATACTCCTGGATTGCGAGCTCTGCCATGTCGCCAAGCATAATTTCGTCCCCGATCTGCGCTTTTGCAATATGCTCAGGTACGTGCCCCTTGCGGAAGCCGTCTACTGAGACATGTGCTGAGAGGCGTTCAAAGGCTTTCTTTTCAAAAGCGGAAAGTGCATCCCAGGTGATTGAGCCTGAAATTTCGATCATGCTGCCAGGAAGTGCAGCAACGGTTGCGCTATATTTGGTATTCATAGGTCGAGAGTCTACCACGAGGGGCAGTATTATGCACCAACGGTGTCAGTGAGGGCACCTTTGAGCGAGAGAAGACTTTGAATAAGAGCAAGTCGGAGGGTTTCGAAGCTTGTTTCTACTACCTGAACATCTTTTGCGGTGACAGCTTTGCTATCAGTGGTGAGCTTTGCATAGGCGTCGATTGCTGCTTTGGTGTTTGCGATTGCAAGAGTAGTCTTGTCGATTGCTGCCTGAGAAGTCTTGATATCGATACCTTTTTCGGCTAAACGACTGGTTGCTGCTTGGATACGAGCCTGAAATGAGATCATGCGACCAAGGAGAGCACGAAAGTCTGCTTCAGTCTTGATTTCGACAGCTTTTTCCTCCACAGGAGCTTTTTCGCCTTGTTTTGCAACACTTTGTGCGGAAACAGGTGAGAGACCACCAAAGGTAGCCATGAGTGCCAATACAATATATATGTACGCTTTCTTCATACCTCCTATTATACATACTTCTGGTAAAAAATCCAGGCTTTTGTAAAGGGTGAATAACAAAAAGCCTCCTATAACGGAGGCTTTTTGTTATTGTTGGTATTTCTCAGTATAGAGTTTCTGGGAGTGGGCGATGGCTTTGTGGGCATCAGCTTTGTCGCCCCAGTCTTCTACTTTCACTTCCTTGTTCTGAATCTGCTTGTAGGTCATGAAGAAATGCTGGATCTCTTTGACGGTATGCTTGTTGATCTCAGAGAGGTCAGTGACTTCGTCCCATCGTGGATCCTTTTCAGGTACGGCGATGATTTTGGCATCAGAGTCCCCGTCGTCGATCATGTTCATGATTGCTACAGGGCGAACTTTCACCAAAATACCAGGAGATAGTGGGTATGTGGTGAGTACAACTACGTCCAACGGATCACCGTCTTCCCAGTGTGACTGCGGCATGAATCCGTAATCAAATGGATAGTCCTGACTTGAGTGCATAGCGCGATCAAGCATGATCATACCGGTCTCTTTGTCTATCTCGTACTTATTCTTTGAACCCTTCGGAATTTCAATAATGACATTGATGATCTCAGGCGTGTTCTTGCCGGCAGTAATATCGTGAAGGAGGTTCATATTATGCAGTTTCTTCGCTATTTAATACTTCTTCGACTGGTTCGACGAGAGCTGTTTCTCCCATTGCTTCAGCTGCAAGATCTTTGAGAGAAACGAAATCGTCACCTTCTGGTTTGAGCATATCTTCGGATGCTTCTGCTTCGGTGCCCTTGATATCGATTTTCCATCCAGTGAGCTTTGCAGCAAGACGAACGTTCTGTCCACCTTTACCAATGGCGAGAGAGAGCTGATCTGGAGTTACTTCAATCGTCGCCTTGTGTTCTGCTTCATCAAGAGTGATATCAAGTACTCGTGCTGGGGAGAGGGCTTTGCGAACAAATTCTTCGGGATCAGGAGACCATTCAATAATATCGATTTTCTCACCACCGAGTTCATTCATCACGGTTGAGACGCGAACACCTTTCTGACCAACACATGATCCGACTGGATCAATATTCTGATCATCGGTCCATACGGCAATCTTTGAACGACGGCCGCCTGGTTCACGCGCAATAGCCTTTATTTGGACAAGTCCGTTTGCAACTTCAGGGCTCTCGTATGCAAAGAGCTTTTCGAGAAATTTCGGATGGGTACGAGAAAGTCTGAGGTTTACGCCGCGAGGAGACTCCTCAACATTGTAAAGATATGCTCGGATGCGTGCGCCACGAGCATAATGTTCACCAGGAATCTGTTCATTTGGAGGGATAACACCGACTGCACGGTTAAAATCTACAAATACGTTACCTCGATCAATTTTTTGGATGTGACCAGAGACAATATCACCTTCTTTGCTGCCAAATTCGTCTAAGATAGAAGTGCGCTCTGCTTCGCGGATGCGCTGCATGATAACTTGTTTTGCAGTTTGAGCTGCGATACGACCAAAGTCATCCTTTGGTTCGAGGGGGAATACAATTTCATCTCCGATTGCTGCATCAGTCTTCATGATACGAGCATCTTCAAGGAGAATGTGTTTCTCTTCATTATAATGTTCGCGTTCCTCGTCTTCGTGCTCGGGTTCTTCGGTGAAGTACACCATTGAGTCGTCAACGACAGTCTTTACCTGCTCAAATGCAAAGGTACCACCATCAAGATCAATAGCTGCACGGACAACTTGGCCTTTTTTGCCATATTCTTTTTTGTACGCGGCAGCAAGTGACTGTTCGATAGCGTCGATAAGTTTGTCGCGCGCGATACGACGCTCTCCTTCGAGCTGTTCGATCGCTAATTTAAGTGCTTTGATATCTAACATATGTAATTGTTATTCTATTTTTTATAAAAAAATATCCCCGGACGAGTGGAGACATTTGCGATTGCACTATACCATGAAGTATACTTGTATGACAAATGAAACAGATATCCGGTCGCGCTATCTTTCTCTCGCTTCTTTTCGTCATTCTTATTGGTGGCGCAATCAAAATTTTTGCATCCGCAAGTGAAAATGTAACTGGCTACGCATGGTCATCAAACATTGGATGGCTCAGCATGAATAACTGCCAGAATGGTACCTGTGGACCTCAGGGGTATGGTGTTTCAATGATGTCGACAGCTCCTGGTACGATCAGTGGCTACGCATGGTCATCAAACATTGGATGGGTTACGTTTAATGATACTGGATGTCCTTCAACGGTGAGTGGTTGTACTGGAGGTGCATCGATTGATTGGGCTCATCCAAATAGTGATAGTACAGTCAATCTAAAAGGGTGGGCACGCGCCTGTTCAGTATTTGCAAGCGGCTGCAGTGGCGCACTTGCTGCTGATACACGTCGAGGTGGCTGGGATGGTTTTATATCTCTTAATGGCAGTAATTGGGGAGGAAAGCTTAATCCTACGACTGGTGTGGTGACTGGCTACGCATGGGGATCAGAGATTATTGGATGGATGTCACTGACAGGAATGCAGATAGGGATACCACCGCAGCAACCTGTTACAGTAACCCTTGCTTCTGCAGATGCGTGTATACCAGCTGGTCAAAAAGGACGTTTCACCTGGGATGTTACTCCGCATAGTGCAACAAGTAGATATAATACGGGAGGTGGTGCTGGTCCTAATATTGGTGGTTGCGATATCATTAAGGGTACTAAAGCAGATCCTATTTGTGAAAAGACTACTCGAGGTGATGGTACAGGAGGAAGTCCAAATACCTATCAATATATAGAGCACACACCAGCAGATCCTTCTACAGATGATCTATGTCCTGATGAATTTGATGTTCCAAGTACTGCATTGCTCGCAGGTGGTAGTCATAACTTTCAGTCAAATGTATTTACCACTATTGGTGGAACTACGTATTATCAAACATCGCTCACACCAGCAATGAGTGATTCAGAACCGTATATATTGCGTTGTTATGATGTGGTCAATCAGACGCAGTATGATTCACCGCAGGTATTTGTTAGTCAGTGTCCCGCACCAACTGAGGATTTCACTATCACTGCAACACCTTCAAGTCAAAAGCTCGTTGATGGCACAGGGATTAATCTTGGTAAAAAAGTAGCGACGTTCACTATAGCGGTAAATCCTATCAGTGGTTTTGGTGCTGCGGGAGATAGTGTGGTACTTGCAATTCAGTCATACCCAACAATGCCCCCAAGTACAACATTCAACTTTAGCTCTCCGACACTCAACTGGAACGGATCATCGTTCGGTACTGCAACACTTACGGTGGTTATTAATGCAAATGAAGTTACCACTGCAAGTTATACACCGATTGTGATCTCTGGTACTTCAACACCAGGGGTGCGTACCACAAGTGTTACCGTTGGAGGTAAGGGGAAGAAGCAGACGATTTTTGAAGAAATCTAGTATACTTATACATACATAGTATGAATGACATTGTGCCAGCAACAGAGCAATCACTACCTATTGTAGAAAAGAAATCTCCTTTTTCTTTTCTACAAAAAGTTCCATGGCGTATCGTACTTCCTACTATTTTTTTAGTTGTAGTGATTGCTATTTTTTTCTATATTCGTTCGACGAGAACCCAAAATACTCCTATCGAAACACTGCAAGATCTACGTACGAGCTCAATGCCGCCAATTGAATCAGAGGTACTCCGTACCTATGTAACACAAAAGACCGCTGCAACTTCTAAGCCGTATCGTCCTTCAAGAGAAACACAGCTTCAGATGCTTGAGAAGCTCGAACAATAATATTGTATGAATACTCTTTTTAAACAACTCTCACTCTTACTACCTGCACTATGTATTGCTGGTATTGCAGGAGCATATACTCCACCTACGACTACCGCTCCAGGGGATAATACCGATGGGCCTATTACGATAGGTGCTACTAATGATGCTAAAAATGGTAGTTTGAATGTTGGTACATTTCAAGCACGTGGTAATGCATTACTTGCTCAGGATGTGTATGTGTCAGGACTCATCAATGGTGGTCATCCGTCTGATACCACTTCAACAGTGACAATCGGAAGTGCAGCTACACCAATGAAAACCATTGTTTCTGGAACCATTAGTGCTGCAAATGGGCAGTCGGGAACATTAAGTCATAGTGGAACTGGCACAAAAAATGTCTGCGCAGCTCCAGACGGTACATACATATTGTGTGGCGCTACTCCTACTGATGTTTGTCCAAATATTGCCGGCGCCCAAGCATCAATTCCTGCAGGAATGGTTATTAATGGTGCCGGGAATTGTATTGTTGAAGATCAACCAATCGATCCTGGTGTAGGTGGTGCTGGTACAGGAGGAACATTTGCAACTTGTTTTGTTGCAGATACACGAGTCACTCTTTCAGATGGGTCAAAGAAAAATATTCAGGACGTACAAATTGGTGATGTACTTCGAGGTGAGACTAGTAATAATACAGTGCTTGCATTTCACCGACCAAAACTCAATGGCATGATTTACTCATTCAATGGCGGACGATATTTTGTGACCGAAGAGCACCCATTCATGACAACTGAGGGGTGGAAGTCGATTAATCCTGAAAAAACTGCTCTTGAAAATATTGGTATTGAAGTTACCTCGCTTGAAGTAGGTGATACACTCATTACTGATCATGGTCTTGTACTATTGACGACGATTCATGGAAAAGCGGAGTCATCTGATACTGATCTGTATAACTTCATGCTCAGCGGTGACCGGACTTACTTTGCTGATGGCTATCTCGTGCATAATAAAGCACAGTGTAGTGGGTCTACTAGTTGTGGTCCGAACCAGTACTGTATTAATAATGCAGGAGCTGTAATTACATCAGGTGGGGGATCTTGTTCTCTTGTTTGTACTCCTGGGGGGAATGTACCGACTACTGGATGTCAATCACCAAAAACACCGTATTGTGCAAGTGATAATACTGTTCGCTGTCATTAATATATAGATAGTATGAAAAAAAACCTTCTCACCAATCTCAAATTCATCGCATTCGGTATTGTTGTTGCACTCGGAATGAGTTATGCGTCAGCTGCATGGAATGATCCGTCAACGGGGGCGCCTGGTACCAATATTGCGCTCCCTATTCATATGGGGCAAAGTCAGCTCAAAGATGGGGGGCTTTCGGTTAATACGTTTACTGCATGGCAAAATGCGCACTTTGTACAACAAGTTTTTATTAATGAGATGCTTTCTGCCGTGACTGGATCAACCCTTGTACGGTTTGGAGGGGCTGATGCATTAGGGACAACACGAACTGTTGCTGTTGATGTAAGTGGAGGGTTTACAACGACAGGTACTATTAAGGCAGTGAATGTTGCCGGGACCAGCGAAGGAAAACTTTGTGCAACAGCTGATGGCACTATTGTTCGCTGTGTAGCTCAGGCGGTACCTGCTACATGTGTTATTAATTCTTTTACTTCAAATAAATATAGTGTGAAGCCAAATGCGCCACAGCTCACTTTTAGCTGGTCAACTACAGGGTGCACGAGTGCTTCTATTAATGGAGTACCACTTTCATCAGTCAATGGAAGCGGGCTCTATAATGCACCAACTCAAACAACGGTTTATACACTTACTGCCACAAATGGCACTACTAGTCCTACAAAATCATTTACTATTACGTTCGGCACTCCCCCTGTCGCAAGTTCAAATATTGCATTGTATTTAAGTGATGTACCATATGTATATAGTACAGGTACTAGTGATGGTAGTAATTATGGATACTCTTTTAAGAGAAGTTATTACGGAAAAGTGACGCTTGCACCTCAGTATGCTGTTACGCCAGGAACACCATCACCCGAGCTTGAGGTTTGTGGTGACCCTTCTCCAACATCAGCAGCTGTCTGTGCTTCTCAAAATCCTAATCCAAATAATAATCCACCACCTGATATTGAGCAGATACAACATGGTGATTATACCGTCATATTTAACGGTCTTTGTCAGAACAGTCCGGGTATGGCTAACGGTTCACCGTCTCTTCACTATAGGAATGGTGATGGAAGTGTAGGCAGTCTCGTTCCGAGTTCAATAAATATTAGTGGAATGGTCGAATTTATCGCCTCATGTCTATAAACATATGAAAAAAAACCTTCTCACCAATCTCAAATTCATCGCATTCGGTATTGTTGTTGCGTATGCCATGAACTATGTATCAGCAAGTGCATGGATTAATCCACCTGCAAATCCTCCGATAAATAACACTGATCAGCCAGTCAATGTATCTGCTACTGATCAAGTAAAAGGTGACCCTGCTTCAGGAACAGGAGGAGGTCTTTCAGTGCTTGGTTTTGTTGCAGGACAAAATGCACAATTTGAAAAAGGGGTATTTGTTGGAGGTATTATTCGAGGGGATTCACCGTTTGCGCCAACTACAAGCTCTACTGTCCGTTTTGGGGGAGCTACAGGACTTGGGACAACACGCACGGTCAATCTTGCCATGAACGGAAGCCTTGATACAAAAGTTTCAGTTTCTGCATCAAATCTTGCAAATGTAAGTTCTAAAGAAGTATGTGCAGATGCAAATGGAAATCTCGTATTTTGTACTACAACTCCTCCTCCTGCAGCCTGCTCAATCACTTCATTTACTGCAACTCCAAGTACTATTACTACAACTCCGGCATCAACCAATCTTCAATGGGCAACCACGAACTGTACATCTGTTACTATCGATGGTGCATTGCAGGCATCTCCAAATGGCAATGACAACTTTAGTGTGAATGCATCACATACCTATACGTTGGTTGCGACAAATACAACCTCAACTGATACAGCAACCGCACAGGTAACCTACAATCCTCCTGCTTCAAACTGTCCTGTAGGGCAGGTAGAGCTTGCTGATTTGACTGCATATGGTGCCGGGTATATCTGTGGAACACCTGGAATAAAAATCGGTGTTGCAGGTAATAATGGTTGCGGGCCATGGGGTAACTGCTATAACCCAACATATGTAAATGTCAGAACAGGTGTCAGTGTAATATTAAATGCACCTGTTGTCTCTGATACGGTATTTACCATAAAATGGACGAGCAGGGTTGGTACTTCAAATATTCCAATGCAAGAGAATTTCACCATTCTTGCAGGACAGATTCATTATGGTGGGATCATGGCTAGTCAGTTGTGGCCAGCAAGCGGTTTTGAAACAAGTACACCTTACACCAGTGGAGTTGTTGATAGATCTGGCGTATATCGTGCCGGTACCATTTTTGGAGGAGCAGATGATTTTGGATTTCCTCTTGCGAATATAGACAATGCAGCATGTCTTGTTGCTTCTCCAGGTGTGAACCTTGCCGCAAGTAATATTCCTGTCTGTCAATAAAAAACAAAAAGCACCTATAGGTGCTTTTTGTTTTGCGCATTTCACCGTACAATGAATGTATGATTGTTGATGAAGCGAAGCTTGCACGAATGATACTTGATACAGGTATTGCATCTGCTGATGATATTGCGCGTTTTCAGTCAACACGAACAACTGATCAAACACTTTCTTCGTATCTACTCTCAAGTGGTAAGGTTAAAGAGATCGAGCTTAAGAAGCTTGAAGCATATGTGCTCGGTATCCCATTTGTAACACTCGACAAGGAGCGTCTCGAACGTGATGTGCTGTTTTTGATCCCTGAAGCGATTGCGCGCAGGTACAACGTCGTCGCATATAAGCGAAATGGCAGCAACCTTGAGATTGCAGTACTTGATATCGATAATCTTCCTGCTATTGATTTCGTTCGCAAGAAAACAGGGCTTCGTATTTTACCGCGACTTACTGATAGTGACTCGATCAAGGCAGTACTGCTGCAGTATAAAAAGAGTCTACAGGCAGAATTTGACTCTATTATCCAAAAGGAGAGTGCAAGTCTGCAAAAAATAGAAGAGAAAGATAGTGAAGTATCTCCAGAAGATCTCAAGGAGCTCGCAGAAGATCTACCAATTATCAAGATTGTTGACACGCTTATCTCTCATGCGATTTTACAGCGTGCATCAGATATCCATATTGAGCCTGGGGAAAACGACCTCATCGTTCGCTATCGTATTGACGGTATTCTCCATGATGCAATGACACTTCCCAAGGATGCTGCAGCAGCAGTAAGTGCTCGTATCAAAGTATTGGCAAATCTCAAGCTTGATGAAAAGCGTCTCCCACAAGATGGACGATTCAAAATGGTAGTTGAAGAGCAGCCGGTATCGTTTCGTGTTTCAACACTTCCAACGTATTTTGGAGAAAAGACTGTCATTCGAATTTTGCGCGAGTCATCTCATGGCTACACAATGGAAGGGCTCGGCTTTCATGGGGATTCGCTTGAGCTTGTGCATGATGGTATGCATCAGCACTCTGGTATTATTCTTTGCTCTGGTCCGACCGGTTCGGGTAAAACCACTACCCTCTATACCATGCTTGATATCTTGAACACGCCTGAGGTGAATATTTCGACTATTGAAGATCCGATTGAATATCAAATGGCCCGTGTTAATCAGACGCAAGTGAAAAGTGAGATTGGGATGACCTTTGCAAACGGTCTGCGTGCACTGCTTCGTCAGGATCCTAACATTATCATGGTAGGGGAGATCCGAGACGGAGAGACTGCTGATCTCGCCGTGAATGCGGCGCTTACTGGTCACTTGGTGCTCTCTACTATCCACACCAACTCGGCTGCGGGCGCTATCCCGCGACTCATTGATATGGGGGTTGAGCCATTTTTGATCACCTCAACTGCAAAGAGCATTATTGCGCAGCGACTCGTACGACGACTTACCTCAGTCAAAGAAGAGTATTTCTTATCACCGGGTGAGTTGCAGCAGCTTGCACATGCGGTTGATTTGGATCGCCTGCGTCACATGCTTGAGCTTGAAAACATTATCAAGGCAGGAACACCATGGGAAAAGATTCCATTTTATCGTCCAAAGAAAAGTGAGGAAAGTGACGATGGCTACAAGGGGCGCATTGGTATTCATGAGGTGCTTAAAGTTTCTCCTACAATCAAAGAAATTATTTTGCGAGGTGGTTCAAGTGATGAAGTTGAATCCCAGGCTAAAAAAGAAGGGATGACAACAATGCTCGAAGACGGTATGTTCCAGGCAGTACAGGGCAAAACCACTATTGATGAAGTACTTCGTGTTGTTTCCGAGTAGTGTTCTGCTACACTTGATGGATGAAGTTCTCATATAAAGCACGAAATACATCTGGTGCAATTGTCACTGGAGTCATCGATGCAGATGAGCGAGGAGATGCTATTTCAGCGCTTCGAGAAACAGGTCTTTCGCCTATTGTGATTTCTAAGCAAACAGCACTCAGTTTTTCTATTACTATAAGTAGTGTGCTCAAGCGAGTAAAACTTTCAGAGAAGATTATTCTCATGAAAAATCTCTCAGGTATGCTCCGTGCAGGACTCTCTATTTCGCGAGCTCTTGTTGTGCTTCAAAAGCAAACACCGAATGCCTATTTTAAAACAGTGATTGGTGGACTCCTTGCTGCGATTGATAATGGGGGTACCCTTTCTGAAGGTCTTGCGCAGTACCCAAAAGTTTTTTCAACACTGGTGGTTGCAATGATACGTTCTGGTGAAGAGTCAGGAAGTCTACCACAAGCATTGGCTGAGATTGAGGTGCAGCTAGCAAAAAGCTATGAGCTTAGGCGCAAAATTAAAAGCGCAATGATGTACCCATCTATTATTCTCGGTGCGATCTTTATTATTGGTATCCTTATGTTTATCTTTGTGGTGCCAACACTTACAAGTACGTTCAAGGAGCTTGGAGTCGAACTTCCAGCGTCAACAAAGCTTGTGGTAGGACTTAGCGATTTAATTTCAAATCATATTGCACTACTGGTTGGGGGGATTGTTGGTATTATTGTTATTGTCATAGTGCTTGCAAGATTTAGAGTAGTTCGTCGAGGGTGGGATTTTATTTCAGTACGTATTCCGGTGGTTGGCACATTACTCCAGGAGGTGAATGCTGCACGTCTGACACGAACGCTTTCATCACTTTTGAGTTCTGGTGTCACGATCGACAAAGCAATCACCATATCCAAAGATGTACTACAAAATTCGTATTACCGTGATAGTCTCGATGAGTTAATGGTTGTCGTACAGCGTGGCGAAACCCTTTCGAGTGTATTTCAGAAATATCCAAAACTCTATCCGATCATGGTTGCTGAAATGATAGAGGTAGGAGAAGAGACGGGTAAACTTTCACAAATGTTGTTGGACGTAGCCGTGTTTTATGAGGGGGAGGTTGATGCAAAGACAAAGGATCTTTCTACGATCATTGAACCCGTGTTAATGCTATTTATTGGGGTTTGTGTAGGGTTCTTCGCGGTCTCTATGCTCTCGCCGATGTATAGTATTATGGACTCTATCAAATAACTAGTATGAAATCATTTCAGACAGGCTACTCAGCAATTCAACTTATTGTGACTATTGCGATCATTGGCATACTCCTTGGGGTGGTGAGTGTGCCATTTTTGAAATTTCGCCAACAACAAGCACTTGAGAACACAACTGATGGGCTTGTATCAGTACTTGGCGAAGCTCGTGCCAAGACACTTGCCGGCTATGACAACACTTCATACGGTGTTCATATCGAAGCAGCACAGTTTGTACTTTTTACAGGGACGACATATAACGCAAATGCATCGACCAATAAAACATTTTTTTATGAAACAGGTGTGTCGCTCGGGACACTTACACTTAACGGTAGTGGATCAAACATAAGTTTTGATCGACTCAAAGGAACGACGTCACAGTATGGTACGATTGTATTGCAATCACAAAACGGTCAGACTCGTACTATTACTATCACTAGTACTGGTACGGTAAAACGAAATTAAACAGTATGCAGCACAAACAGACACAACAAGGATTCTTTCTCGTAGAAGTTATTGTTGCGTCATCAGTCATTGCAGTTGTACTTGTACTATTACTTGGGTCCATTCAACATACTGTAGAGGCTTCACAGCGAAGTCTTGAGCGTACGCAAACTGCCTATCTGCTTGAGGAAGGGGCAGAGGTGGTGAAACTTATACGCAGTGAGGCGTGGTCATCGATCAGTGGGCTTACCGCTGGTACGACGTACTATTTTCTATGGACTGGATCGGTGTGGACACTTACGACAACACCTCAAACGATAAATGGGTTTACTCGCACGGTGGTAATGACCTCGGTCAATCGCGATGGAAATAATGATATTGTCACTTCAGGCGGTACTATCGATAATGGTACCAAAAAAGTCACCATTACTGTTTCATGGATAGCTCCATCGGGAGTGCAGACAGAGAATATGTCGTTGTATATAACCAATATATGAGAAACCATAAACAACAAGGTTATTCGTTAATTGAGCTGGTGATCTATATTGCACTTTTTGCACTGATCTCCGTAGTTATTGTAAATGCGCTGATTATGGTAATGCGTACCTATGCGTCCGCTCAAGGTTATAGAAGACTTCAAACTAATGGAGAACTCATTATGGAGCGCGTTGTTCGAGAAATACGCGATGCATCAGTCGTATCAGGAAATAGTGTCTATGGAGTAAACTCTGGCACACTCTCACTTTCTGGTACTGACAGTAGTGGTACGGCACATACGGCAGTGTTCTCAGTATCAAACGGTGCGTTGGTGCTCAATGAAAATGGTACCAGTGCAAATCTTTCGACTTCTGAAGTCGTGGTTAGTACGTTTATCGTTCGCCATATTACGACAACGAACGGGGAGGGTATCAAGGTTGAGCTTACACTTGCGACGACGAATGGCCATATTGTGAGTGTACCATTTTATGCAACTGCAATGCTTCGAGGAAAATAATATGTACAAGGATTTCACTACAAATGGAAACAAGGGAAATGTGTTGATCATTGTGATGGTGCTCTTTGTGGCAATTTCACTTTCTGTTGCACTAGGGTTGGTGACACCAGTGATACGCGCGAGTCATAGCGCGCAAAATGCACTTGAATCAAAGCGTAGTTATTTTATCGCAGAGTCAGGTGTCGAAGATGTGCTATATCGTCTCCGCTCATCCATGAGTGTCTCATCGAGCGAGACGTTGGTGCTTGGTACACAAGAAACAACAACAACGCTAACAGATATCCAGAATGGACAGAAACAAATTGAATCACTCGGTGATAGTCAAAACCGTAACAGGTCTGTCACGGTAACGGTACAACAAGGAGCTGGTGTGTCATTCAACTACGGACTCCAGGTTGGTCGCGGTGGTATAGATCTTGCTGGAAGTTCTGGTATTAATGGAAACGTGTATGCCAACGGCAACATTCACGGTACGTCGAGCTCATTTATTACGGGAAGTGCAATTGCTGCTAGTAGTGATGCGCTCACTACTGATCAGTCAAATGGAACTGGTACGCCGACATCAGGTATTACGTTCGGGAATGCAACAGCGACACAGAGTGTTGCACAAAGCTTTGTGGTTTCAGAGGAAATTCCACTCAACAAATTGCAGTTATATCTACTAAAAACAGGAAGTCCTTCCAATATTACTGTTTCGATTGCAGCTGATGCTGGAGGTGTACCAAGTACAACAACACTTGCAACAGGAAGTATTTCGGCATCTTTGGTAACTACTGCATATGGATGGGTTGATGCGACATTTACTTCGAGTCCAACATTACAAACAGGTACCACCTACTGGATCGTCCTTACTGCAGGAACTTCAGCAACAGCAAACTATACAATCGGTACAAATACAAATGGTTACATAGATGGAACGAGTAAGATTGGCAGACATAGTACGAGTGTATGGTCTGCACCCACGCCTGCAACGCTTGATACATATTTCAAGCTCTATCTTGGTGGTCTTACATCATCAATTTACGGGGATAGTCAGTACAATCAGCTACATATTGGTACAAGCGGTGCTGGTATTGCCAAGGCACATACGGTGAACTATACCAATGCCACTGGTAGTATCTATTGCCAAACAGGGACACTCAACAATAAGGCCTGCAATACTACCCAGGCTGATCCAACTCCTGAGCCATGGCCTGTTTCTGATGGAAATATCGATACTTGGAAAGCAGAAGCAGTTGCGGGAGGGACGCTTAGTGGTAATCAAACATACGGAGGCACAACAAACACCACTCTTGGCCCGAAGAAAATTGCAGGTAACCTAAGTATTGGCGGTAGTGCAGTTGTGAGTGTGACAGGGACACTGTGGGTAACAGGTAATCTGACTGTAGATGGTTCTGGTGCATTAAAACTTGCGAGTGCGTATGGATCAGGGAGTGGGACGATTATTGTAGATGGTAGAGTAATCATTGCGGGTAGCTCTCCTGTGACAGGGAGTGGTACAACAGGGAGTTATATTATGATTCTTTCTCTTTCTGACTGCCCTACGAGCTCCTCATGCAGTGGTTCGAATGCTATTGATATTAGTGGTGCTGCTGGAGCAGTCATTTTAGTTGCCCAAAATGGCACAATTAACTTTAGTGGGTCAGCAAGTGCAAAACAGGCAACGGGGTATACTATCAAACTCTCCGGTGCTACGACTGTGACATATGAAAGTGGTATTGCAAATCTTAACTTTACCAGTGGAGCATCGGGCTCATGGGTTGTTCAATCTTGGAAAGAAACGGAGTGATAAGGGTACTATACGTCATGATATACTGACGCTATGATATTTCTTGTTGGTAACTGGAAGATGGCACCAGAAAAAAGTGCGCAAGCCGTCACATTGTTCAAAAAGACTAACTTGTTGGCAAGGGCCTATAAAAAGTCATTGACGATAGTCGCATGCGCCCCATCAGTCTATCTTGCAACCCTTACCAAGCAGCGAGTTTCACCGCTCAAGCTTGGAGCGCAGACCGTTGCTTCAACCAGTACTGTCGCAAATACAGGGCTTATCCATGCAGCAATGCTCAAAGATGCAGGGGTAACATATGGTATTGTGGGGCATTCAGAGAGTCGTGCGCGTGGGGAGGGCAATGATCTTATTCGTGAGCAGGCACTTCGTCTCATTGAGAAGAAAATCATTCCAATCCTTTGTGTTGGTGAACGAGAGCGTGATCCCCAAGGGTGGTATTTGAGTGAAGTGAAAGAACAACTGGAGAGTTTACTCGTAGTACTTCCAAAGACAGCCTACAAATCATTCATGATTGCATATGAGCCAATCTGGGCTATTGGCAAAGATGCAGTACGCGAAGCAACAGCAGTTGAGTGCCAAGAAATGATTATTTTTATTCGCAAGATTATTGCTGATGCGATTGGAGAGAAAGCTGCATCACTTGTACCCATTCTCTATGGTGGTTCGGTAAATGAAATCAATGCCCGCTCATTTATCGTTGAGGGCAAGGCACAAGGCTTGCTGGTAGGGCGGGTAAGTCTTGATCCAGTTGCATATAGTAAGCTTGCAAAATCAATCAGTAAATAATTTTTTATGAATCCACTTTCTTCACTTCCAAAACTTTCAGGTGCCCGTGTACTCGTTCGTGTTGACTTCAATGTACCACTCAAAGGCAACAAAATCCTCGATACTCGACGTATCGATGCAAGCTTTAAAACCATTGATGTAGTACTTAAAAAAGGTGGCACTCCAGTGCTTCTCGCACACCTGGGCAAAGATGGTACAGAGAGTCTTCGTCCTGTTGCGACCTACCTTTCAAAGATCTACAAGATCGTGTTTGTCACTGAGGATCTGATGAGTGCTCATTTTGCCGAGATTCTCGCACAAGTACCAGCAAAGACTGTGGTCTTGATTGAGAACATTCGTCGGTATCCGGGAGAGGAGAGTAATGACAAAGCATTTGCAAAGCGTCTCGCCTTATTCGGCACATACTATATCAATGACGCATTTTCTGTATCACACCGTGCACACGCGACAGTCGTCGGTATCCCAGCACTTCTTCCGTCATTTGTGGGTGCCACTTTGCAGTGTGAGATTGATGCAGAGTCTCCAGTCATCGAAGATCCAAAGCATCCATTTGTTTTTATCCTTGGTGGAGCAAAATTTGAAACTAAGATTCCGCTTATTGCGCGATTCATCAAGAGTGCAGACTCGATTGTTGTTGCAGGTGCAATATTGAACAACTTCTACAAAGTTGCAGGATTTGAAGTAGGGGACTCAGTCGTCGAGGATGGGTATGATATCCAGATCAAAAAGCTTCTCAAAGATCCAAAGCTTTTGCTCCCAATTGATCTCATGGTACTCCGTAATGATAAGAAGAAAACAGTAGCGGTAGACGAAGTGCAGAAAGGTGACATCATTGCAGACATCGGTCCTCGCAGTGTTGAACTCATCAGTGCAAAGATCGCCAAAGCAAAGCTTGTCGTTTGGAACGGCCCGACCGGTTGGTATGAAAAAGGCTTTACCAAGGCGACGACCGACCTCGCAAAGGCGATTAATGCATCAAAGGTAAGTGCAGTCATTGGTGGAGGTGACACCGGTGCAGTCATTGAGAAGACCTTGGGAGACAGGGCCAACAAGAAACTCTTTATCTCGACAGGTGGTGGGGCAACACTCGACTACCTCTCAAAGGGTACCCTTCCGGGTATCAAGGCACTTGCCAAATCAAAAAAGATTTAGTATTGTAAACCAGGTTTATTCATAGAATATTGGATTATAACTGCCCCTGTTTCTACAGGGGCTTTTCTTTTTCCCGGACAATTTGGAGAGCTTTTTATGTTATACTAGGTTCAAGATTCACTACCGCTGAGTACTATAAAATCCGATTTCCGAAACAACAAAAGCCCGCTTTTTCTAGAGAGGGCTTTTTTATTTGAGCGCAGTAGCAATTTTGCTAGCGTAAATAGTCAACTCCTCGGGGTTTTCATAGGGAACATAAGGTCGAGTTGTTATACCAACAGGATCAGTGAGTTTGCGGGGAATAAGGTGAATATGAAAGTGTGGGACTTCATTTCCGACAACGCCGACTTGGACATAGTCGCATCCGAGTCCTTTGCGCATAGCCTCAATAATCTCTTTTGCCTTAATGAATATCTCGCCGACAAGCGGGCTTGGTACGTCATGAATCCAGGTATAGTGCTCTTTGGGAATAAGGAGGGTGTGTCCTTTGTTTACCGGATTGATATCCATGAATGCCAAGAATTGTTCATCTTCATAGACTCTGGTTGCAGGGATTTCTCCTCGAATGATTTTGCCGAAAATAGTGTCGTTCATATGGAAAAGTATACCATTTGGTTATGGTACAATCCGTCTCATGCAGGTTACTATTCCGAATCCAGAGCAATTGAAATCCCTCCTTCTCGAGTATTACAACATTGCTCCACATGAGACTGCTGACTTTCTTTCACCTAAATATGAACTCGGTGATCCATTTTTATTTCATGACATGGGTAGGGCGGTAGAGCGTATTTATCAAGCAGTCACAAGTAACGAACACATTGGTATTTATGCGGACTATGACTGTGATGGTATTCCTGCAGCGGTGATACTCCTTGATCTTTTTAAAAAGCTCGATATCGCTGATCGAGTGCATGTCTATATTCCTGACCGACATGATGAAGGATATGGGGTGAGTACGCTTGGTATCAGTGGGCTTGAGAAATATGGAGTGACTGTCATCATTACGGTTGATGTCGGTATTACTGCAGTTGCAGAAATAGCTGACGCACAAGCACGAGGTATCGACGTGATACTTACTGATCACCATCAAGAGCTCGCAAGTGGTCTCCCTCAAGCATATGCGGTGGTGCATCCATGCAAGAGTGACTATCCGAGTACAGATCCATGCGGGGCGGCGATGGCATTTCATCTCGTCCGTGCGTATGTTGCGCGATATGGCAAGGACGCAGGGATTATTGACGGGTGGGAGAAGTGGCTTTTGGATCTCGCAGGTTTTGCTACGCTTTCGGATATGGTACCGCTTCGTGGAGAAAATCGCGCACTCGCAGGCTTTGGACTATCGGTGATGAAGAAAACTCGTCGTGTCGGCCTTCAAGCACTTTTTGCTAAAAACAAGCTCATGATGCCAATGCTCACTGAGACTGATCTTACCTTTACGGTTGCACCACGACTCAACGCCGCGTCTCGTATGGATACACCCCAGCTTGCATTTGAACTCCTCTCGACTGACTCACTATCTCGCGCGACAGCGATCGTCGATCGACTTGATGAGATCAATGCCGAGCGCAAACTTCTCGTTGCACGTATTGTGAAGACTGCACATGCCCATCTCGCAGGTCGTGAACTCCCAGCTATCGTCGTCGTAGGGGATCTCGAGTGGCGTCCAGCAGTACTTGGACTGGTAGCCAACAAACTCCAAGAACACTACAAGCGAAGCTTTTTTGTCTGGGGTGAGGCAGGGGATGGCGTCATCAAAGGCTCATGCCGTATGCAGCCTGAGCACCATGCGGCATTGCTATTCCAAGCGCTTCCTGAGAGTGCATTACTTCATGCAGGAGGACACCAAGCAGCGGGAGGATTTGCTGTGTCCAAAGAGCAAGTGCATTTTCTCGAAGCTGCACTGAACGATGCAGCATCTCGTACTGAATATGTCGAGGATACATCTGATACATCTCCTGCAATCCCGCTACCACTTGCTGCAGTGACGACACGACATCTTCAAGCGATACGACAATTCGCACCCTTTGGTGTTGGTAACCCCGAGCCACTCTTTCTCTTTGAAAACGTCACGGTTGATAGTGTCAAAATGTTTGGAAAATCTAAAGAGCATATCGAATGCACGGTGCGCGATATCACGGGCATGGCGACTACATTTTCTTTCTTTGCATCTGATGAACTCATCGAGAAACTGGTCGCAGATACCATCATTTCATTTACAGGTACACTCGAAGCCGGCTGGCGCGGGGGAGTACGGATACATTTGAAAGAAATAACATAAAAAGACCGAATATCTGTTCGGTCTTTTTATGTTATTTCTTTTCTTCAAGGAGTTTGATGATCTTGTCGAGCTTATTTTCTTCGATGGCGTCGAGACGTTTCATAAGTCCTTCAATTTCTTCTTTTGCCTGAAGGTTGGTTTCGTAGTCAGCGGTTGCCTGTGCATGATCGCGTTCGCTCTGACGTTTTTCACTAATAAGAATAAATGTTGAGAGGAAGATTGCTTCAAGCGAGACGATCATGGTGAGGAGTCCATAGGGGAATCCTTCGACGCGAAAAGCGATCCATACAAAGAACCAGATTGCGTGAATGATCAAGAATGTCCATGATCCTGCAGCGTTTGAGATCATATCGGCAACCTTTTGACCAAGGGTGCGGTTCGCCATATGTTCTTCGTGCCATGCTTTGGTGTGTCGGGGTAATGGAGTCATATGCATCATGATACTGCTATACTGTCGATATGAAAAGCGACATCATTATTTATACCGACGGGGCATCCCGAGGCAATCCTGGTCCGGGCGGCTGGGCTGCTATTATTCTGACTGATAAAAATGCCATTGAGCTTGCGGGTGCGCAGAAGCCAGCGACCAACAACCAGATGGAGCTCATGGCAGTTGCCGAGGCGCTCCAATATGTAATGGACGAATCTGCGGGTACGGTACCCGAAGTCGCACTCCACACTGACTCGACCTACGTACTCAAAGGACTCGAGTCATGGCTTGATGGCTGGCAGCGTAACGGCTGGATGACCAAAGCCAAGACGCCGGTTGAGAACCGTGCGATCTGGGAACGACTCTATGACTTGCGCCAAGCATTTGGTCGCAAGCTTACGCTCGTCAAAGTCGCAGGACACAGTGGCCATGCGTACAATGACCGGTGTGATGAGATGGCGGTGGCTGCAGCGCTCGGCAACGATACAAATCTTTTTGAAGGTGCTCGCTCTGAATACGAAACACGCCTCCTCGAAACACCACCCAAATCTCCACCTAAAAAAGCCACATCCAAATCAAACAAAGGCGAAGCGTATTCATATGTCTCACTCGTCGGTGGTAAAGTCCATGTCGATAGTACGTGGGCAGCATGTGAAAAGCGCGTCAAAGGCACCAAGGGCGCAAAGTATAAAAAAGCCCTTTCCAAAGCTGATGAGACTTCACTCATTCAGGATTACACACTTTCTTCATTGCTTGGGTAATCTTTAACTATTTTTGATACTGCCGATCATATACTCACGATATGATCGAATTCATTGCACTCTCGCTCACCTGTGGGGCACTCATGTATCAGTCGTTTCATGTGTCGATCGTAGATAGTGCAATACTTTCGTGTTTCATAGCGTCTGGAATGTTTCTCATGATTCGGACGATGCGAGGAATGTTATTTGGATTGTTACTTGGTGTCTCGTTTGTCTGTGGCACACTGCTCATGTGGCAGCATGATGAACTTGTACCAAAAAGTATCTTTAGCGATCGAGCATTTGATGCACGAGTTGTGTCAGTTGATCGCAAGCTCGACAAGACTGTACTTGTCGTGAATGACAGACTCTATGATACAAAACTCAGTGTCACTTTATACTCGCATCAGAAGCTCTTGCCAGGTGATAACATTGCGATCACTGGAAGTGTTATGGAGCCTGAAGATTTTGCAACCGATACGGGGCGTATTTTTCCCTATCAGGAGTATCTCGCTAGTAAGGGGGTAGTCGGGGTAGTGCATCGTGCGAATGTCCATCTGGTATCACAAGGAGGTTTCACCCTATCGCGCATCGCCACAATACTTCGGTTTCATATTGCGGACGTATTTACACAATACGTTTCATTTCCGATTGATGGAGTACTTGCGGGAATGCTTGTCGGCTATCAAGGCGGTTTACCGGATACGATACAAGATGTGTTCAAAGAAACGGGTGTGCTCCATGTGCTAGTACTCAGTGGGTACAACATTACACTGCTTGCAGGATTTCTCGGACTTCTCATGCGCAGGCTTCCGTTTCGATTACGAACAATCTTGATCATTATATGTATCACACTCCTCGTTCTCATTAGTGGTGCAGGAGTCGCAAGTGTACGTGCAGGCGTGATGGGATCTATTGCACTCTTTGCGGGACTGTCGATTCATACCTATCGTCCACTTCGCGCACTCACGATTGCATATTTATTCTTTTTCATATTGTCACCCTCAACCGTATTTATTGATCCTGGCTTTCATCTGTCATTTCTTGCAACACTGTTTATGATTCTCGTACTTCCAAAAATTGAAAGATGGTTTCACTTCATTCCGTCTACTCCCTATGTTGATATTAGGGAACTACTTCTCCTTGCAATACTCGTGCCGATATTCATGCTGCCCTACACGATGTACTTCAATGGAAACGTCCCGCTCGCATCTCCGTTTGCGAATATTTTACTCGCACTCGTGACACCACTAATTATGCTTGTCGGAATTGTGCTGTTGAGTGTTTCATGGATTCCATTTATTGTGTCACTTGTTGGAATGTTGATTAGCTTAATTGGACAATTCATCATATCGTTACTCCAAGTATTGAATCACCTCCCTATATGGAACACTCCACCGCTTGCGTGGTGGAGTGTGGATCTCATCTATATTGCATTTCTCGTGTGGTTGTTTCGAGTAGAGCTTATGACGTACGTGTTGCAGCTTGGAAGTTTGCTTCGGCGACGGACCAGTTCATAGTTGCAAAGAAGTCCTCAACGTACTGTTTCTTGCCGCTTGGCTGGTAGTCAGCGACATATGCGTGCTCCCACATATCAAGCGCGATGATAATGTCGCATCCGGCAAGTTGTCCGAGGTGCTGCTCGTCTACCCATCCAGGGAGGATCATATCAGTAGCACAGTCGTAGTAGAGCATCGCCCAGCCGATACCACGTGTCATCGCAATCATCTTCATACGCGTGATGAAGGTTTCGATTGAGCTCCATTGTGCAATAATTTTCTTGTAGAGGGCTGATTCTGGATTTGGTGCCTGTGCACCAGAGAGGAGCTCAAAGTACACCTCATGGTTCTTGATACCACCCCATTCAAATGAAAATCTGCGCTGAAGCTCACCGAGCTCATACGCGTATTTCTCAGCATCTTTGGAGAGCTCGACGCCATGCTCCATGATGAGGTTGGCATGCTTTACATAGCCCGCATAGAGCTTCTTGTGCTCGTCGTGGGTCGTAGTACTAATCTTGCCAAACGGCTGTGGGGAAAATGATTTTTCGATAAACATAAGGAAAGTATATATGAAAAACCAAAAGAAGTACCGCTCAAAACACGCGCATATTTTTGTGCTCAAAAATTGTTATTCTCGCGCCAGTCGCGCTTGCGAAATGTGTTTATCACGGTACTTCTTTTGGTTTTTCTTGAAGTACTCGTAGTAGAATCTAGTAATGCAACGTAAATCTCGCAATCTCTTGCTTCTCCTTATTGCAATATTTACTCTTGGTATCTATTGCTTTACACATCAACCAAAAGGAGTGACTGATGTTTCACTTGGCCATGTCTATATGCTCGATGTGGGGCAGGGTGATAGCTTTTTGATACAGGCTCCAAATGGCCGGCAGCTACTCATTGATGGTGGCAAGGATTCAAAAGTACTGCGTGAGCTTGTTAACGTCATGCCCGTAGGTGATCGATCGATTGATGTGGTGATTGCGACACATCCGGACGCGGATCATGTCGGTGGACTTGCGTCAGTACTGAGTCGATATCAAGTTGATTTATTCATGACGACACAGGCAGCGTCGGACACTGATGTGTATATGGAACTTATGAAGCTAGTCGCTGACCAGCAGATCCCTGCATACTACGCGCGCCACGGCATAACGCTCATGCTCGACCGACAGCACCAGACGAGATTTTCAATACTATTTCCTGATCGTGATACGAGTGGCTGGGAGACTAATACTGCATCAATAGTTGGGAGACTTGATATTGGTAAAACCAGCGCACTTTTTACAGGTGATAGTCCACTATCAATCGAGCAGTACCTCGCAAAAAAAGCTGATCCAAAAAGTATTGATGTTGACATCTTGAAGCTCGGTCATCATGGCTCTAAAACGTCATCAAGTCTTGAATACCTGAGGGCAACATCGCCTATACTTGCACTGATCTCTGCTGGCTATCACAACAGCTATGGACATCCTGCACCAGAAGTCGTTTCGCGTCTCCTGTCACTCAAGATC
Source organism: uncultured bacterium (assembly GCA_937903035.1). GTDB lineage: Bacteria > Patescibacteriota > Minisyncoccia > Phycocordibacterales > UBA9973 > UBA4124. The sequence goes on from CALCZP010000003.1 coordinate 119,997, forward strand.
CCATCCATAAGTACGATCGACAAAGGCACCGTCACGCTTTCAAGTGATGGCGTGAAATGGATGACACAAACTGAGAAATAACAGACCCTGATATACTAGGAGTATGAAAAAATTCTTCACCAAATTTCACATCTATCTCAGTCACCATTCATTTCTCTATGCACTGATTGTGGGATTTGGCATCGTCTTGTTTTGGCGCGGAGTATGGCACAGCGTGGATTTGCTGCATCTGTACATCAGTCACTACCATGCAACAGCGTCAATCGATCTTGTAGAACATCCATGGTGGGACGGACCATTATCACTTATTGTGGGTACCGTTATTCTCTATATTACTCGAGCATTTGTCTCAAGCTTCATTGGTAATGAGCTTATCCTGTCAGGGCTTCGAACAGAAACAAAACTGACTGAACAGACTGATAGTGATGTTAGAGGAGAAGTACATGCCATCACTGACATCAAAGAGGAAATCTCACTCATCATGCACAAGCTCGAAGAACTCGAAGTGAAAGTTCGAGATCATCACGAGAAATAGAATTATTTTGTATCAATCTGAATCGAGTGCTTGCCCCAGTGGATTCTGTTCCATGCGCGCTCGTGGACGAAGTACAAAAGGAGGCTAATCATATTTGAGATAAGGACAAGCATGATGGTCTGCTGTGCATTGTGCGTGATAGCCCAGGCAAGTAAGCTATCCATAATGATAGAGAGGAGGCGATAGGTGAGGGCTTTGATGATCGAACGGCTACGTTTTTCTTTGTGCATCCAAGAAGTATACCAAAGAAAAAAGTGCTCATCCTGAGCACTTTTTTCGAGAAATTATTTTACGAGACCAGCTTTCTTGAGGGTGCTGTATGCACCGTTTTTCTGGATGGTCTTGAGACCACGAGTTGAAACGGTGATAACGATAGTCTTGTTGAGTTCAGGGACAAATACCCGTTTCTTTTGGAGGTTTGCGTACTTGCGGGTCGCCGGGATCGGGTTGTACTTGGTCGCACGAACAGAGTTGGAGTAACCTCCGACAACCTGTGAGCTTTTATTGGTGATAGCGCATACTTTTGCCATATGTCCGAGAATCCTATCATACGGCTGCCTCTTTCGCAACAAGTACCACGCCATAGATACATATTCCTCTAAAACCACAACATTTTTTAGCAGAAAAATGTCTCCGTACGATCCCAGTCAGGGCTCCGGAGGTTTTTCTCGCAACATGTATCTATGGCATGGTATCCTTGTATATCTTTATGACCGGACCGCTTTCCATCTTTTATTTCATCGTCCTCATCTTCTCAATCATTGTGCATGAGGTTGCGCATGGACTTGCTGCTGAGCAAGAAGGGGATCCGACTGCAAGACTCCTTGGACGTATTACGCTCAATCCACTCAAACACATTGATATTTTTGGCTCAATCCTCCTTCCCTTGGTCCTTATACTGACGAATGCAGGTTTCATTCTTGGCTGGGCAAAGCCGGTCCCGTACAACCTTCAAAACCTCAATAATGGGAATAAAAGCGTCGCTAAAGTTTCTAGTGCGGGCATTGTTGCCAATCTCTCAATTGCGGTCATTTTTGGACTCCTCATCCGTGCAGGGTTGGCGTTTGGCTTTGCAAATGCTGCATTAATTCAGATTTCAAGCATTATTGTTCTCGTTAATATTATCCTTGCACTCTTTAATGCGGTCCCACTTGCACCACTTGATGGCTTCAGATTTCTGGGAGCAATACTTCCTCGTCGTGCAGAGCCTACGATGCGCTTTATTGAGCAGTACAGTTTGCCGCTTCTCATTGCTTTTATTCTCTTTGGGTGGAAAGTGGTGGCACCATTTGGCTTTGTACTGTTTTCACTGATTACTGGGATTGCCGTCTAGTCACCAAATGCTTGCGTTCTCTCGCGTGTTGTAGTAGCATAGCGGGACATGGCTCGAATTAGTCAACTTATCAAACGTCCTCGCGTGAATGTGCGCCGCAAAACAAAAGCGGTTGCTTTGTCACTCGGTACCAACGCGATTCACAATCGTCCAGTCTTTTATCCGTCTCCATTTAAACGTGGAGTGTGCACTAAGGTGTCTACTACCACTCCAAAGAAGCCAAACTCAGCTATCCGAAAGATCGCTCGTATTCGTCTCACGAATGGCAAGGAGGTTACCGCTTATATTCCAGGTGAAGGTCACAACCTCCAGGAACACTCAGTGGTTATGATCCGTGGTGGCCGTGTAAAAGACTTAATTGGTGTGCGTTATCACGTTGTTCGCGGTGTTCTTGATACCCAGGGTATCGACAAGCGACGCAAGTCACGTTCTATGTACGGAACCAAGCGCCCAAAGGCAGCTAAGAAATAATATCTATCATGCGAAGACCAGTAAAAAATCGAAATATCGTAAAGCCTGACATCAAGTTCTCATCTGAGACGCTTGAGAAATTCATCAACTCTATTATGCAGAGTGGCAAAAAGAACACTGCTCGTTCTATCGTCTATGGTGCACTTGATATCATCAAGGAGAAGGAAGGTGTAGAAAACCCACTTGAAGTCTTTGAAAATGCTCTCAAGAACGCAGGTCCACTCGTAGAAGTCCGCTCACGTCGTATTGGTGGTGCAAACTATCAGGTTCCTCGCGAAGTTCGCACTGAGCGCCGTACCGCTCTTGCAATCCGTTGGATTATTGAGGCAACTCGCAACCGCAAGGGTGCAAAGACTGCAGTAGCACTCGCCGAAGAGCTCTCACTCGCTGCAAAAGGCGAAGGAAATGCTGTAAAGAAAAAGAAGGACACCCACAAGATGGCAGAGTCCAACAAAGCATTTGCCCATTTCGCTTGGTAATACGAAACATAGCCCCCGAAAGGGGGTTCTTTCTATTCTCTTGACTTTCTCTAAAATAAATGTAGATTGAAGAAAACAATTCATTTCAAATTCAAAACCAATTACATTATGGACAACAGCATTTTAGTAATCCTATTAGTTCTAGCTGTGCTTGTTTTGGGGGTATTTTTAGTAAAAATCTCTAAACAAGCAGAAAAGAAAAAAGACGCAGCAGTTGCTGAAGCTATTGCTAAAAACACTTCAGAGCTTAATAAAAGCTTTGAAGAAAAAGAGCAAAAAGCTAAAGATATAAAAATCGGCGAAGTTAATCGTCTAACAAAAGAGCGAGACGAAGCAAGGCAACAAATTGCTACTATCAAAGAAGACACAAAAGCTGAGGTTGAAAATGAATTCAAGCAAAAACTTGAAGATGCCGAAGCAAAGCAAAAAATTGCTGAAACCAAGTACGAAACACTTTCTGCTGGTGTAAACAAAGAGCGTCTTATCCATTTGGATGCTACGCTCAAGTATGATCCAGCAATGAATTCGCTTAAAGCAATGCTTAGCAAACTTGATGATTACCGTGAAAAAGGTGGTACTACAAAAGAGTATCAAAATTCGGTACTTGCTGGTATGGAGCGAAATATCAAAGATATTAGCAACTCTCGCCATGACAGGTACAAGCAATTGCAAGAGCAAATTTCAAATGACTATGCACTTGTTGAGCTCCATGAAGAGAAAGAAGATGGCGGCATGATTGGCCTTATCTACAAAAAGACAATGAAAGCTACTAAGGCAGAAATCATTGGAATTTTGGAAGAAAAGGGTCTAGAGCTTACCCAAGATGGTGACGCAAAACCTCCGTTTAAGGAATTTACTGATTTCTTTACACTAGTAGAAGAAACAGGGGTTCCTGTCCTTTCCATTTTGGATTTGATTCAAAGGGTATCTGCCCAGCAAAAACTTTTGTACCCTTCAGGTAAGTTGGAAGCCGGTACAGGAGTAAAAGACCAACAACAAGGTGGTGGTAATGACAAAATAGCTCAAGCTTCCTAACTTACATGGTAAGCCCCGACAGTAGTCCGGGGCTTTTTTATTTGACATATTTGAACCCTTTTGATAAGCTACCCGAGCTCTTTGGTAATCCGCAGAACTCTCTTTGTTCGGTCACTGATCAGATAAAGAAAGCCCTGTGTGATATTCCACCGAGCATTTCATTCTCATGGCAAAAACGTCAGTCATCGCGCGTTCACAAAAAACGCCTAAATACAGTACCCGCGCCGTAAACCGTTGTTTCCGTTGTGGTCGCCGTCATGGATTTATGCGCGACTTTGGTCTGTGTCGTATTTGCTTCCGAGAGCTTGCCAACGAAGGCATGATCCCAGGTATCCGTAAGTCATCGTGGTAATTTTAAGTATAGTTTTATGGTAACCGACCCAATCGCAAACATGATCATCAGCCTCAAAAATGGCGCAATGGTTTCAAAAGAAACCGTTATTGTTCCGTTTTCTAGTATCAAATACTCTATCGCACAGTGTCTCAAGGATCACGGTTTTATTGAGCAGGTATCAAAAAAGACCGAAAAAGAAAACAAGCCAGTGCTTGAGATCACGCTTGCATACAATGCTGGTGTTTCAAAGATCCATGATGTAACTCGTGTATCAAAGCCTTCACGTCGTGTATATCTCGGTATGCGTGAACTTCACAGCTACAAGAATGGTCACGGTATTACCGTCCTTTCAACTCCAAAAGGTATTATGAGCGACAAGCAAGCCAAGAAAGAACAGGTCGGTGGCGAAGCGTTATTTATGATTTGGTAATTATATGAGTAGAGTAGGTAAACAACAATTGACCATTCCAGCAGGAACAACAGCAACATTCGCTGATGGTATCTTTACCGTGAAAGGTCCTCTCGGTACACTCACTCGTGCATTTGACGATGTGGTAACCTTCAACATTGAAGGTGATATGGTAACATTCGCGCAGAAAGGAGATGACTCATTCCGCCGTGCAATTTGGGGAACCTACGCATCTCATGTAAAAAATATGCTCCAGGGTGTTGTCACTCCATACCAAAAGAAGCTCATTCTCGAAGGAGTTGGATTTAAGAGTGAAGTCAAAGGCACTGATCTTCATCTCGCGCTTGGATTCTCACATCCTGTTATTGTTCCGATCCCAGCAGGTCTCACGATAACTGCTGAAAAAAACAACATCACGATTACTGGTATCGACAAAGAACTTGTTGGTATGTTTGCCGCAAAGGTTCGTTCCCTCAAGAAGCCAGAGCCATACAAGGGTAAGGGGTTCCGATACGACAACGAAGTTATTCGTCGCAAGCAAGGCAAGAAGTCTGCATAATTTTTAACCATCATATATGTCACGTTCAACCACACAAGAAAAGAAGCTCCGTATCAAACGAAAAATCCGTTCGCAGATTTCTGGTACCGAGACTCGTCCACGTCTCTCAGTGTATCGTTCAAACGCATTTATGTATGCGCAGCTTATCGATGATGTGAATGCAGTAACTCTCGCTGCTGCGACCGATAAGACTGCAAAGAAGGGTACCAAGATGGATGGTGCAATTCTTGCAGGGAAGGCACTCGCTGCTGCAGCAAAAGCAAAAGGTATTACAACTGTCGTCTTTGATCGTAACGGCTTTAAGTACGCTGGGCGCATCAAGGCATTCGCTGATGCAGCTCGCGAAGCAGGACTTGCATTTTAAACACTATGACTACTCCAACCACCCCAACAACAGCAAATACTCGAACAGCAACAGGAGCACGAAAACCTTTTGGAGCTTCTTCTGGCGGTCGTCCTCCTCGTCGTGATGGCAAGACTATGGCAGATCGCGTCAAAGACGTTGATCAAAAGATTCTCGACATCCGTCGCGTGACCCGTGTGGTTGCTGGTGGACGTCGTATGAGTTTCGCTGTTTCAATGCTCATCGGAGACAAGAACCTTGGTGTTGTCGGTGTTGGTACTGGAAAGGGAAATGACACTGCAGTTGCGATCGGCAAGGCGCTCAAGGATGCAAAGAAAAATGCAATCAAGATCAAACTCACCAAGACTCGCTCTATCCCACACAACGTTGCTGCAAAGTACTGTGCATCACGCGTCATGCTGTTCCCAAACCAAGGTAAAGGTATTGTGACTGGTGCAGCACTCCGCGATATCGTAGTGATTGCAGGTATCAAGGACGTATCAGGAAAAGTCGTATCAGGTAGCAAGAACAAGCTCAACAATGCTCGCGCAGTTATCAAAGCACTCAGTGCGATCTCAACTCCGTACTACTTCAATACACCAAAAGCTCCAGAAGCAGTAGTGTCAGCAGAAGAAGCTAAAGCATAATCCTATGAATATTCTCAAGCGAACAACTAAAAACAAAAAAGCAAAGACTGTTGGTCGTGGCTCAAAACGCGGCAAGACTTCAGGTCGTGGTACCAAGGGACAGAAGGCTCGTGCAGGTCACAAAATCCGTCCTGAAATTCGCGATACAATCAAGAAACTCCCAAAGCTTCGTGGTCGTGGCAAGAATACGAACAAGCCGGTACGTGGTACAGCTACAGTAGTAAACCTCGCAATGATCGCAAAAGCGTTTGTGGCTGGTGCATCAGTTACCCCTTCAGCATTGTTTGAAAAAGGCCTCATCCGACGTGTTGGGGGAAAGCTCCCAAGCGTAAAAGTGCTTGCTGCTGGTGAGATTGCGGTTGCAATTGATGTCTATGATTGTGAAGTGTCTGCTGCGGCAAAAGCCAAAATTGAGGCTGCTCGTGGTACAGTACACTAATATGGAATCATTTTTCAGAAAATTTAAAACAGTATTCACTGAACGTTCAATCCGCAACAAAATTCTTTTTGTCGTTGCGGCTTTGTTCGTTTTTCGCTTCCTCGCGGTCATCCCGGTTCCAGGTGTTGATACTGCACGTCTAAATGACTTCTTGGCGAACAGTCAGTTTCTCGGTCTCTTCAACCTTCTCTCTGGTGGGGGACTCTCATCATTCTCTATTGTAATGCTCGGTGTTGGTCCATACATCACTGCGTCAATCATCATGCAGCTCCTGTCAATGATGGTGCCGTCACTCAAGGAAATGACCCAGGAAAATGGTGAAGCTGGTCGCTTTAAGTTTAACCAATACGTCCGACTCCTGTCAGTGCCGATTGCAGCGCTTCAGGCATTTTCATTCATTCACTACTTGCAGAGTCAGGGCGCAATCGCTGCACTCTCGACATTCTCAATGCTTTCAAACATTACGATTATCGTTGCAGGCTCAATGCTCCTCCTTTGGATTGCTGACTTGATCAATGAGTTCGGTGTTGGAAATGGTACTTCTATCATCATCATGGCAGGTATCCTTTCACAGATTCCTGCAAAGGTATCGCAGTTCTTCTTTACCTTCACGATGGATCAGCTACCAGTAACATTACTCTATATTGTAGTCGCACTCTTGGTCATTGCTGGCGTGGTCTATATTTATGAGGCAGAGCGTCCGATCAAGGTAACCTATGCGCGTGAAGTACGCGGTGTACGTACCATTGGTGGTAATGAAAGCTACATTCCGCTTCGCCTTACTCAGGCTGGTGTGATGCCAATTATCTTTGCATCATCACTCCTCTTGTTCCCGCAGTTTGCCGCAAATCTCTTTGCAGCGTCATCATCTCCTGTGCTTCATAGTGTTGCAAATGCATTCACGAGCTTCCTCCAGAGCACTTGGCTCTACTCAACCGTCTACTTCTTCCTTGTTGTATTCTTTACGTATCTCTACACAACCGTAACCTTTGATCCGCAGCAGATCGCAACAAACCTTCAGAAGAATGGCGCTTTCGTTCCAGGTATTCGTCCAGGCGAATCAACTGCAAGCTACATGGGCGTGATTGTGAATCGCATCACCCTTGTTGGGTCACTCTTCCTCGGTGTTGTCGCAGTACTCCCACTCATCATTCGTACAGCGACTGGTATCACTGCATTTGCAGTGGGTGGTACCTCACTCCTTATTACGGTTTCGGTAGTGATTGATCTCATCCGCCGCCTCGACGCACAGGTAGCAATGACTGAGTACTAATCTCTTGTAGTGCTTGGTATACTCTAGCTATGCAAAAACAAGCCTATATTTTTATCGGACAATCAGGTGCCGGTAAGGGAACTCAAGCTGCACTCTTTGAGGAAAAAGTTCGCTCACTTAACCCTCAGGCAAGCGTGCTTCACCTTGAGACAGGGAACATTTTTCGCTCATTTATCCAAAGTGACTCATACACTGCGCGTGAGACCAAGGCGATGATTGAACGAGGCGAGCTCCCACCTTCATTTATCGGTGTCCATGTCTGGAGTCATGAGCTTATTGCTCGGTACACCGGACAAGAATTTGTTTTCTTGGACGGTACACCACGGGTGATTGATGAAGCACCTGTACTCCTCTCAGCAGCACATTTCTATGACTGGAAGGTGAATGTGGTGTACATTGAGGTATCTGATGCCTGGGCAAATGACCGACTCATCGGTCGTGGTAGACATGATGATACAGATGACAAAGAGCGTGCGGGGCGGCTCGCATGGTTCCATGAGAATGTGATGCCTGCAGTCGAGTATCTCAAGTCAGCACCAGGCGTGAATTTCCTCACGATCAATGGTGAGCGTGAGATTGAAGTTATTCAACAAGATATTTGTAAACAACTTGGTGTAGAGTAGTACTCTTTTCGCGATACTAGTTTCTTTTCAAAAAGCCAGTCCCACCGAACCCCTTTTTCAAAGAAACTAGTATCGCTCAATCGCACCCTTTACCTCTTTTATGATAATTATTAAAACTCCAGACGAAATAGCGAAACTCAAAAAAGGCGGTCCGATACTTGCTCGTATTTTGCGTGAGGTAGCGAGCGCAGTGGTTGCGGGTGTTACCACCAAGTCACTTGATGAGCTCGCTGCTCGTTTGATTAAAGAAGCGGGCTGTACGCCAGCATTTCTCAACTACAAACCCGAAGGTGCACACACGCCCTTTCCTGCAACGCTCTGTGTCTCAGTGAATGCTGAGGTCGTCCATGGCATTCCAGGAGGGTATGTGATCAAAGCAGGGGATATCGTGTCAGTTGATCTCGGGCTCAACTATGAAGGGGTCTTTCTCGATCATGCGACGACAGTTGCTGTAGGAGAGGTATCAGTGAGAGAAAAGAAGCTCCTTGGCGCAACCGAGGCTGCACTTATGGCGGGTATCGAAGCGATCGTACCAGGAGCGCGTATTGGGGATATCGGATATGCAATTCAGTCAGTGGCAAAGCAGCATAGGCTTAGTATCGTCTATGGCTTTTCAGGACATGGTGTTGGGCGACATATTCATGAGGATCCCTATGTCACCAATACGGGCAAGCCAGGGAAGGGTGAGAAGCTTGTACCAGGCATGGTGATTGCGATTGAACCAATGTTTACACTTGGATCAGAGAATGTTGTCTTGATGAAAGATCAGTGGACCTACAAAACTGATGACAACTCTCGTGCGGCACATTTTGAGCATACCGTATTAATCACGGAGTCAGGGTATGAAATTTTGACAATGTAATAGACGTTCAGATTCACCGTCTTTACTTATAGTATGAAAAAAATATATTTTATTGTCACACTCTGTACTGTAGTACTCATTACAGGGGTATTTTTTGTGGTCAGGGGCATCAAACCTAACAAAACAAATGTTGCCACCATCACTCCTCCGGTACAATCAACACATGTTACAACTCCTGCCCCAGTAGTATCCCCTCAAAAGCCGGTTATAGTACCACCAGTACAAGTACCTGAGACTCCTGACGAGGATCGACTGTATAGGGTACATATTATGAAAACTGTTGATGCTAAAAAAGAACTCACTGCAGTAGTGGGTGAGGATAATGTAGTAACCCTCCTTAAGGTTAACCGTATCGACCTTGCAAATATCAAAGTTGGCGCAAAAGTTATCATCCCGACAGTATTTGACGAGGTAGTTCTCTCACCGTTTCCCGTAGAGTATGTAGAAGCTGAAAGTATTCCTAAGCTTTTGGTGATTTCACAGCGTGTACAAGCATTTGGTGTCTATGAAAAAGGAGTACTCGTGAGATGGGGGCCAATATCGTCTGGTAAAAAGTCCACACCGACTGCAAATAAGCTTTACTCGACCAATTGGAAGGGTAAGGAGGTGAAGAGTAGTTTTGATGATGAATGGGTGCTCAAATATAATTTCAATATCGACAATAAAAACGGCATTGGCTTTCATCAGTACGAAATGCCTGGCTATCCAGCAAGTCATAGTTGTGTACGACTTTTGCTCGAGGATGCAATGTGGTTGTATGAGTGGGCAGATCAGTGGATACTTGCAGGAGACGGGAACACACGCCTGGCGCATGGTACACCGGTGATTGTTTTTGGAGATTATGGTTTTGGCAAGACTGCGCCATGGAAATTACTCACCGAAAATCCTGATGCAACCAAGGTTTCTACTGATGAACTTAATGCCGAACTTTCCAAATACATGGATACGATCAATCAGCGACAAGCAGAACGCGACACCGTCTTAGGAAAAAATCAGTAGTTTCTTGAAAAAAGCCTGAAAATATGGCATATTCCAAGTAGTGATTAGTCTCAATGAGATACGAAATAGAGCAATTGCCTTTTCTGCAGAATGGGGTAAGGAGTCTAGTGAAGATGCTGAAGCAAAGAGTTTTTGGGATGGTTTTTTCGAAGTGTTCGGACTATCGCGTCGCCGAGTAGCTACATTTGAACATCAAGTCAAAAAACAAGATGGCTCTCAGGGCTTCATTGATGTGTTCTGGAAAGGAGTCATGCTTGCAGAACACAAGTCTCGTGGTCGTAGTCTCGATAAGGCATATTCTCAAGCAAAGGATTACTTTCCAGGACTTTCAGATGCAGAGCTTCCTCAATATGTTGTTGTATCTGATTTTGAAAAAATAAGACTTACTGATCTTGATACTGGTAAAGAAACAGAATTTCTGCTTAAAGATTTACATAAACATCTGAATCTCTTTGAGTTTATCTCAGGACATACTTCAAGTGTTGACTACGGAAAGGAAGAAGAAGTAAGTATCAAGGCTGCTCGTCTAATGGCTGATTTCCATAATGAAATAGAAAAGACAGGCTACAGTGGTCATGAACTTGAAGTGTTCTTGATACGTATATTGTTTTGTCTCTTTGCGGATGATACAGGAATTTTTGAAAAAGGATTGTTTCGTAGCTATATTGAAAAAAGAATTAGTGCTGATGGTTCTGATTTAGGTATCCATTTGGGACAGATTTTTTACATTCTTAATACACCACAAGAGCGAAGACAAACTACCACTGATGATTATTTGATGCAGTTTCCTTATATTAATGGAGGAATTTTTGCAGAAAATTTGTCACCAGTTTCATTAGATGCGACTGCATATCTCAAGCTCATGAGATGTTGTGAATTTGACTGGTCAGGTATTTCAGCGTCTATTTTTGGATCACTCTTCCAGGGTGTGATGAATGAAAAGCAACGACGAGAGCTTGGTGCACACTATACCTCTGAACTTAATATCATGAAGGTTATCCAGCCACTTTTCCTAGACGAGCTTTATATTGAATTTGATGCAGTTAAATACGATACCAAAAAGCTTGCAGCTTTTCATGAAAAGCTTGCTAATCTGACATTTCTCGATCCTGCTTGTGGGTGTGGAAACTTTCTTGTGGCATCATATCGTGAGCTTCGAAAACTTGAGCTTCAAGTATTGATGAAACTTCGTAAAACCCCAAAAATGGTTCTCTTTGGAGTAGAAGATATTTCAAAAATAAATGTTAATCAGTTCTATGGTATTGAAATAGAAGAATTTCCAGCATTAGTTGCTCGTACGGCGATGTATCTAGTTGATCACCAGATGAATATGGAGCTTTCCCAAGAATTTGGTCAGACCTATGCCCGTATTCCACTTCGGGAGCCTGCGACTATTGTGAATGAGGATGCCCTTGAAATTGAGTGGGAGACCGTCATACCAAAGGGTACACTTTCGTATATTCTCGGGAATCCGCCTTTTCTAGGTCACCATCTTCAATCAGAAAAACAAAAAGAACAACTCAATACTGTTTTTAAGGACATAGATGCTTCGGGTGTCTTAGATTTTGTTACTGCATGGTATGGAAAAGCTACTGATTACATTAAAAATACAAAGATTAAAGTAGCTTTTGTTTCTACAAACTCAATAGTGCAAGGTGAGCAAGTGGGAATTCTTTGGAAATATCTTGTTGAAGAAAAAGATCTAATTATTCATTTTGCGCATCAGACATTTAAATGGAACAACGATGCTCCAGGGGTTGCAGCTGTCTATTGCGTTATTGTTGGATTCGCGACATTTGATATACCAAAGAAATATTTGTTTGAGTACGAGACTATCAAAAGTGAACCAAAGGAAAAGGAGGTGCAAAATATAAATTCATACCTGGTCGGAGCAGAAAATATATTTATTGAAAATAGAAATAAACCAATATGTAATGTTCCAAAAATGATGTATGGAAGTAAGCCCACTGACGGAGGACATTTTTTGTTTACAACCGAAGAAAAAGAACATTTCTTAAAACAAGAACCAAATGCTGAAAAATTTATCAAACCATTTATTAGTGCAAAAGAATTTCTCCATAATCAGGAGCGTTGGGTGCTTTGGCTTGTAGAAGCAGATCCTTCTGAGATTCGACAGTTACCAAAGGTTTTAGAGAGAATAGAAATGGTAAAAAATTTTAGACTTGCAAGTAAAGCAAAATCAACTCGTGACTACTTATATCCCACATTGTTTAGACAGATAACTCAACCAGAAACTGATTATATTTTGGTTCCAAGAACAACTTCTGAAAATAGAAATTATATCCCTATGGCGTTTTTGAGTAAGGATAATATCGTCAGTGATACATGTCAGTCTATTCCAGACGCGACTTTGTACCATTTTGGAATTCTTGAATCTTTAATGCATATGACATGGGTTTCATATACCTGTGGTAGATTGAAAAGTGACTACCGGTATTCAAAAGATATTGTCTACAACAATTTCCCGTGGCCGGAGCAGGTGACTGATGAGCAAAAGGGAAGGATTGAGGAATGTGCGCAGAAAGTATTAGATGTTCGACTCCAATTCCCGCACAGTTCACTTGCTGATCTCTATGATCCTAACACCATGCCGCCTGAGCTTGTGAAAGCACATGATGAGCTTGATAGGGTAGTAGATGCCTGCTATGGGCGAAAGTTTACTAACAAAGAAGAGAGAATTGAATTTCTTTTTGAGCAATATAAGAAATATACCCATGCAAGATCTTAGTTTTTTGAAGCAAAAATTTGATGATTCGATTAGTGATATCGACAAGGTTGCATCTTTTGGCTCAGAACATTCAAGGGTTTTAAATGATCTTATTGGTGTGATAAGTGTTGATCTAAACAGAGCAGTAAAAGGTACAAATTCAGAACAAAAGGTTAATAATGTTCTTGATCAAATCAAAAAATTAGATGAACATCCTGAGCTGAAACCCTTAAGTTCTACTGTCTATGGACAATCAGTTGCTCTGATAGTTTCTGCTTTTGAGTCATCAATGAATGATCTATTTATTTTTGTTATAGATAAGCATCCTTCACTTATCAAGTGGCCAGAAAAAGAAATAAAGATAAGTACCGATCTTATACAATTTGGCTTCGATAGTCTTGGAGAGTTTTTACTAAAAAATATTAAAGAAAAAATTAATTTTCAAAATATAGAAGATGTTAAAAGATTCTTATCAGAATACTTTAAAATATCTATTAGTTCTCTTAATCAAGAAGAGACAGATTCACTTATTTTTTATAGCCAGCTTAGACATCTAGTTGTGCACAATGCTTCTGTTGTTGATAAACGTTTCTCCATTAAACTTGAAGAATTAAAACATATAAATACTGTTCTAATAGGGAAGACTGTATGTGATACAAAGTATCCTTTTGACTTGGAAGATTACAAAAAAGCAAAAGAGGTTTTTAGTAAATTTTTTCAAGAAATACTTAGTGAAATAGAAAATAAGTTGAAATAACAAAATCCCCTCATGTGAGGGGATTTTGTTATTTCGTTGCTTGTTCGAATACTTTTTTAAATGTTGCAGGGCTTGAGTGTGCGATGTCGGAGAGGATCTTGCGGTCGATATCAATGTTTGACTTCTTGAGTGCATCGATGAACTTTGAGTAGCTCATACCGAGTTCGCGAACTGCAGCATTGATGCGAACCTGCCAGATGCGGCGTGCATCAGACTTCTTGTCGCGGCGGTGTGCAAATGCATAGCTCCCAGCGTGGGCGATAGCATCCTTTGCCATGCGCTCCTTGGTAGAACGGCCAAAACGATAGCCTTTGACCTGTGCAAGAACATTCTTTCGTCGCTTATTTGCAATAGTACCTCGTTTTACTCGTGTCATAGTAGTGAAAAATTAGTGGTGCGGCAAGAACGTACCCATCTGCTTGTTCGTCATTGGGAATTCAGCACCTTTCTTACCAGCAAGCTGCGTAACGCGAGACTGCTTTGCATTGAAGTGGTTGAATCCAGGCTTCCGAGCAATGATTTTGCCGGTTTTGGTCACCTTGAGACGCTTGCTATATGATTTGTTCGTTTTTGCTGCCATAAATATGATTATTTTGCGCCCCGGTCTCTCTCGATAACAATCGCAAGACCCTTGGGGGAGCGCTTGTGGGGCTCCGCAATCTTATACTGTTCAGTGATAAAATGCAAGACCCGGTCCAGGCGTTCCTTGAGGAATCCTTCTTCCATACCTTTAGTACGTCCCCGAAGAAAAAGTTCGACTTTGATACGGTGACCTTCCTTGAGCCATTTTGAGGCCATTTTTGCCTTGAGCTCCAAATCATGGTCTCCGGTACCAACTTTGATTTGAATATTCTTGGTTTCGGTTGTTTTTGCCCCGGCACGTGCTTTTTGGAGCTTTTTCTTCTGTTCGTATTGGTATTTGCCGAAGTCCATCAATTTTACAATCGGTGGCTTAGCATTTGGGCCTGTTTCAATAAGGTCGATACCACGAGCTTCGGCCATCGCAAGCGCCTCAGCAATAGGCATGACGCCAACATTCTGACCCTCATCATCAATGACGCGGACTTCGGTCGCTCGTATTTGTTTGTTGATTCGTTCCTTCAAGATTGCTAGGATGCTAAATAATGTCTCATGATTCTACTCAAAAAAACGTTATAAGTCAAGGATATACGCGACTTTTGCAGGTGCAAAAACGTGCAGGTGAGACACTTGCTGCACTTCTTTTGAGGCTTCGGGGTGAGTATGGTATTCCCGCAGATGTGCCGATGACATATGCCGGACGACTCGACCCGATGGCTGAAGGGTTGATGATTGTTCTCGTGGGAGACGCGTGTCATGACAAGGAAATGTATATGAGTCGTTCAAAGACATATGAGTTTGAAGTATTACTCGGGGTATCAACTGATACACAGGATATGTTAGGAGTGGTGACTGATACAGCATTTGGAAAAGAAGTTTCTTTAGAACAGGTACAAAAAGCAATTCAGACGTTAAATACTAAAACGCTTTGGCAATATCCTGCGTATTCATCAAGGACGGTGAATGGCGTACCACTTTTCGTATCAGCGAGGAAGGGAAGTTTGCCGACAGAACTCCCTACAAAGGAAGGCAAAATTCTCTCATCACAGATACGAGAAATCGGAACGGTAGTACTCAGCGATGTTGTAGATCAAAAGCTCCCAATCATCAGATTGGTAGTGGGTGACTTTCGACAAGAGGAGATTATCCAAAGCTGGAAAAAAATGATCAAAGAAAAGGGAAATGAGGAAGTGCAAATTATTTCCTGTATTGCGACGGTAACAAGTGGTGTCTATATTCGAACGATTGCATCTGAACTAGGGAAACTCCTTGGAATCCCAGCACTTGCATATAGTATTGAGCGAACAGGGATAGAGAAAATATAAAATCCCTATCATAAAAATGATAGGGATTGGGAGGTAGTAGCTATGCAGCACAAGTAAGTTTATGCTTGATAGTATCAAAATACTGGTCAAGAAGTTTTTTTGATACAACAGCATAGTGAATGTTTCGGTGCTTACACTCTCTTGAGGCAGCAACTCTCAGTTCTTTAGGAATTTGATACAAAGTACTGTTGATGAGAATGATTGTATTGCAGTACTCAAAAGATGATGAAGAGCCAAAGCGAGGACTTGAAACTTTAAGGCAATTAAGGCTAAGGTTTGTCGCATGCCTTCCTGCGCACGTAATAATTTGGCAACCTAGAGGGTTCATTCCTAATGTACCATCTTTTGCTTCGTGGTATCTTAGGATTTCACTAACTGAGACAGTAGGAATAGTAATTCCTTTTAATTCATACAAGGCTAGTTTTTTTTGCTTCATACTTTTTTGTATTTGTAATGAAAGATTGTTTTGTATGATTATCTCACTTTTAAAAAATAAGTCAATAGATATGACAAAGCCGCCTCAGAGGTGGCTTTGCTGTTTATTTTTTGTACACGTTTTTGTGGTATCCCGTTCAGCTCGCGCTTCACAGGATCCTACAAAAATATAGTCGCACTCGAGAGAGTGCTCGTTATTTTTGTGGAGATGGGGGGAATCGAACCCCCGTGTAGAAATGGTGAACAAGTAACTCTCCATGCGTAGTACAGTTTGATGTGTTAGGAGTGAATCTTAAAACGGTACAAAACAATTCATTCCCGAGCCGTTATGTGTTTGGTGTTGCTCTACGGCGAGAGTGACTGCCTATCCCACTGTCATTATGCCGCACTCACTCTAGTGGGAGTGAAGTGGTGCGACACCGGATCGGCCTAAAGTTAGGCGAATGCCGGAGCGAAGCCAAATGCGTTAGCAAATGGAGACTTCACTGAAGCGGTTCTGTTGCCAGGTGACCTGTGGACGACGTTTTGCGAGAGTACGTCCATGCTCGGCATGCATACAGGTTCGAGACCATGTCTGTCGAAACCTATCATCCCCGAATTTTTCCCCGCCTGTAGCTTCCCGGCGGGAACTAGAAAAATTCGTCCAGCGAAGCCGCATGGCGGCTGAGTCGGGCGAACTTACTAATCTGCGAGTGTTCTTTCTATATCGCGCTTAACTGCGCTATCTTTAAGTGTTGCTCGTTTGTCAAAGACCTTTTTACCTCGTGCGATTGCAATCTGCAGCTTCACGAGACTTCCTTTACCGTACAATGATATTGGGACGATAGTCAAGCCTTTGGTTTCTGATGCTTTCTTGAAGTCGTACAATTCCTTTTTCTTGACCAGAAGTTTGCGTGCACGATAGGGGTCGTAGCTCGATGAGCTATTTTTCTCTTGCCATGCAGGAATGTGTGCGCCGAGTAGGTAGAGCTCGCCACCGAGGAGTTGCACATAGGCGCCGACCAGTGAGCCGTGATTGTGCTTCACGGATTTGACTTCGGTCCCGAGAAATTCAACACCAACCTCATAGCTGTCCTCGAGGTGGTAGTCAAATGTCGCCCTTTTGTTACGGAGGTATTCCATATATACAGCATGGTAGCATGAGTTAAGCTCGAGCGAATATTGTGTATAATGGACGGATGTCAAAACAGCACCCATTGCCACCCCAGGAGTCCAAGAAAAAGCCGGCTCCAAAGCGCTCACTTTCATCGTATATTGTCTCAACACTCCTTATTTTTGGAGTTATCACCGTACTATATTCATTTGTAAGTGGAAATACGAAACCAAAAGAGGAT
Source organism: uncultured bacterium (assembly GCA_937903035.1). Classification (GTDB taxonomy): domain Bacteria; phylum Patescibacteriota; class Minisyncoccia; order Phycocordibacterales; family UBA9973; genus UBA4124. The sequence goes on from CALCZP010000003.1 coordinate 137,496, forward strand.
ATAGTGACCCTTTCCGAAGTTGCACGACTCGTGCAAGCACAGCAGATCAAATCAATCGTCGTTGATGGTGAACAGCTCACAATCACCAAAGCAGATGACAGTCTGCTCAAGTCAAAAAAAGAGCCTGATGCATCGCTTGTTGAAACATTGGCTGCATATGGAGTTGAGCAGACAAAGATCGCAAGTGTTGATATCAGTGTTGCAAGTCAGAGTGGGCTCGCATTCTTTTTACTCTCGATTCTTCCAATAGTGTTACCAATCCTTCTCGTCGTATTCTTTTTCTGGATGCTCACCCGTCAGGCAAAGGGGGCGGGTATGCAAGCTTTTAATTTTGGCCAGTCCAAAGCGCGCGTCACCGATCCATCTGACAAGAACAATAAGGTCACCTTTAAGGATGTTGCCGGTGCACGTGAGGCAAAAGAAGAACTCAAAGAAATCGTCGACTTCCTCAAAAATCCGAAAAAGTTTCTTGAGATTGGGGCACGTATTCCAAAGGGAGTGCTTTTAACAGGGGCTCCTGGTACGGGCAAGACCTTGCTTGCTCGTGCGGTTGCAGGAGAAGCAGGTGTACCATTTTTTCATCTCTCCGGATCTGAATTTGTTGAAATGTTCGTTGGTGTTGGTGCATCACGGGTACGTGATCTCTTTAAAATGGCAAAGCGTGCGGCACCGTCAATCATCTTTATTGATGAGATTGATGCAGTAGGGCGCGTGCGTGGTGGTGGGTACGGCGGGGGAAATGATGAGCGTGAACAGACGCTCAACCAGATTCTTGTTGAAATGGATGGCTTTGAACCAAATGACAAAGTGATCGTGATGGCTGCCACCAACCGATCTGATGTGCTTGATCCGGCGCTTCTTCGTCCAGGTCGTTTTGATCGACGGGTGACACTTGATCTCCCTGATCGTCGTGACCGCGAAGATATTCTTACGGTGCATTCAACCAAAAAACCATTTGCTGAGGATGTAAACCTCAAAGTCCTTGCGGAGCGAACACCGGGATTCTCTGGCGCAGATTTGTTCTCACTTATGAACGAAGGCGCGATCCTTGCTGCTCGTGAAAATCGTAAAAAGATTTCACAATTTGATCTCGTGCGCAGTATTGAAAAGGTTATGATGGGTCCTGAGCGCAAGAGTCATCTCTTTACCAAGAAAGAAAAAGAAATTACTGCATACCATGAAGCAGGGCATGCACTTGTTGCCTCAGTGCTTCCCGATGCTGATCCGGTACATAAAATCTCTATCGTTGCGCGTGGTCGTGCGGGTGGCTATACGCTCAAGCTTCCACTTGAGGAGCGGAAGCTACAGACACGCAAAGAGTTTCTCGATGATATTGCAATGTCACTGGGTGGCTATGCTGCAGAGGAGATGATCTATGGCGATGTGACGACTGGTCCGTCAAATGATCTCCAGGTTGCGACCAATCTTGCTCGAGCAATGGTAACCCGTTGGGGGATGAGTGATATTATCGGACCGCTTGCACTTGAGAATGATGGTGGGCGTGCAATGTTTGGCCAAGGTGTTGAAGGAAAAGAATATTCTGAAAAGACAAGTGCGCTCATTGATAGTGAGGTTGAGCGTGTTATGCGTGAAGGACTCGTCCGTGCAAAAGATGTGCTGACACAACACCGTAAGGTCCTTGATATTATCGCCAAGAAACTCATCGATGTAGAGACATTAGAACAAGCTGACTACGAAGCGATTATTGCTGCACACGGTATTGTTCCAAAGAAAATAACTATCTAGTATACATGTGGTACCTTCGCCCACTCGGAATGCTGTTCTTGATGGGGCTTGCACTTCCGTTTGCTCCAAGCAGGCGTGCATTTTCACCAGAAGCTCCTGTCACTGACATTGTTCAACACCAGGCGGTCACACTCGTGCTTGTCGGAGATATTATGATGGATCGCGGTGTGAGGCGAAAAGTAGTCCAAAACATGGGCGGTGACTATACGAATCTCTTTGCACATACGTCATATATCACCGATGCTGATATTGCCTTTGCAAACTTTGAAGGCACTGCTGCGCTCTCAGGTCATAATATAGGCAGTCGATTCTCGTTTCATATGGATCCTGTAGTGGTGAATGCACTTGCAGCTGCAGGTTTTGATGTCGTGTCGTTTGCAAACAATCATGTAGGAGACTGGGCACGCGAAGCGTTTGATGAAACACGAAATCATTTGAAAAATAGCGGAATTCTTGTTGCTGGTGCAGGTGACAATGCAGCTGATGCGACAATACCTCGTGTCATTGATGTTCGTGGTACTACGGTTGGCTTCCTTGCGGCGACTGATGTTGGCCCGAATTGGCTCAAAGCGACAGAAAAGTCTTCGGGAATTTTACTTGCAAATGATCCGAAGCTTCTAGATAGTATCGCAAAAGCAGATAAGGAAGTGGATGTACTTGTGATGTCATTTCATTTTGGCAATGAGTACTCGCCGACAAATGCGCGACAAGTAGCACTTGCGCATGCTGCAATCGATGCAGGTGCAGATATTGTGGTAGGGCATCATCCGCATGTCATGCAGCGAGTCGAGGAGTACAGCGGCAAGCCTATATTTTACAGCCTCGGCAATTTCATATTTGATCAGTCATTTTCACCGCATACGATGCACGGTATGGTAGCGACCGTCAGCATTGATCCAGTTACAAAAACGATCACGCACAGCGAACAGGTGAGTCCACTGAACAATATATTTGTACCCCAGTCACTCATTCCATTTGATACATCACTCCTCGTGACCAGAACATTTACTCCATAAAAAATATCCCGCATCATGCGGGATATTTTTTTTATCAATACTTATGCAACTGCGCGATCGCCACCAGTGAGGTGGAGTTCACCTTCGGCAAGTTCAATGAGTTCATAGTGCCAGTTCACTCCTTCTTCGGCGAGTGTCATGAGACCTTCGTTGTTCATGCCCTCAGCTGCACCACGTACGAGTGCCCAGTGGACGACCGCCGCACCTTCAAAGAAGCCACTCCACTCCATGAGTTCGGTCGCATTATCCCATTGATCGCCGACATAGAGATCACGCATCTGTTTGAGCTTATCCTCGGTCTTGGTTGCCTTGGCAAGGGTAGTGTCAATCATGCCCGCATCAGTTGCGACACGGATGATTTCTTCGCCATGGATACGATTCTTTTCTTCCATATCAAGTACACGATCAGGGCCGAGTGCTTCTACAAGTGCTGTGTGTCCTTTCTCAAGGGTATCACTTCCGACACGAGTAAAAGCAAGTACTTCTCCCAATTTCTTTGCTACAAATTCATTCATATAGGGGAGTATAACGCGGGGTTTCCTTTTGTGCTATTGCGCTATACAATCTCAGTACCAGCAACAAAGGGAGTATAGCTCAGTTGGTTAGAGCATCGAGCTTATACCTCGACGGTCGATGGTTCGAATCCATCTACTCCCACAACATATTGACATTTTTGTAATTTTGTGCTAAAAATACAAAAAATCAATTCACCCCTTTTAGAGGGACATTAGCTCATTTAAAACAACACAATAAATATGAAACAAGTCATGCTAACTACTCTAGTGGTAGTACTTTTTGCATCCTGCTCAAAAAAAGATGCCGTCGTAGCTCCTCCGGCTGAGATCCTAACAAGTCTCATCAAGGATTCTGGCTATACTGACCAAACAGTTGCGTCTCCCAAGACAAAGCTTGTGATTGGAAAAATGTCTTATACCGCAGGGGTAGACAATAAGGGTATCAAGAAAATCATGCCCTCATTTGTCCTTAGCGGTATATCGCTTAGTTCGATCAAGAACTTTTATTGTCGTATCACCCGTGAAGGTGACAGTGCAAATGCAGTATTTACGCTTTCTCCGTCTGCACCAGTACTTGATGGCACAATCATCAATACTGATGGAAAGTTTGCTTCTATAAACAACGGCAAGTACACCATTTGGTGGTATGCCGATATAAATGGAGTGCAGACTGGAAATTTGTATCTGAAAACAAGTATTGAGTATTTGACATCAGGTATAGCAAAAACAATAGATTTTGTTCGAGGCCAAACGATTACGTTTGCAACAGCAAAACTTGCTACTGCAGTAAGTGCGACAACGCCGTTATCAAAAAATGTACAAGCAGGTGGCGAGCGTTCAACACTTGATATTGACCTAACTGCATCTGGTGGTTGGATCGATATTGTTAGTGCTCAGGTACGGATCGAAGATGCGACCGTTATTTCCGATACAAAAGGATATGATGGTACTAGTCCGATTGGGTTCATTGCGTATAGTGCTACTGGAACAGTAACTAAAACGATTCCACTGAACCTTACTATTCCAGATGGTCAAACAGCGACAGTATCATTCAAACATTTGTTGAAACAGATTACTGGTGCAAGTCAATCTCAAACCAATATTAAAACGACGTTGGTGAGCGTGACGTACAAAAACCAATTTGGGGAAACAAAAACAAATGACACTGCAAGAGAAGGGAATGATATCTATGTATATCGTTCGTTACTTGTTGCAGAGTCGGTACCTCAAAGTAATTTACAGCTCGGCAATGGGGTTCGTCGCAAGATGGCTACCCTAAAACTCACCCCTCAAGGTGATGGATCATTGGCACAAATTACGTATACACTTAACTTCCTGAACACCTTTGGTAATGTATACCAATCGTTAGACAATCTAGAATGCTGGATCAATGGTGTAAATGTCACTACTATGGTGATATTTAGTACCAAGCAATACCAGTACATAAGTTCAGTTAGTCCACAAATAATGAACCCCTTCATGGGTGACTCATTGTTGTATATGAAGTATGTCGGTGGTTCAGGAGAATATCCTATTTCAGCTATCGTTACGGTAGAGATTTATGCCACCCCGCAAAACTTTTGGTGGGGAAATGCCGTTGAGTTTGGAGTAGCATACGATACGCCAGCTCCGCTGATCGGTAGCACATATCTTGTTGCTTCTGCATTTAACCAAAACCTCATGACGCTTTCATCAAGTCGATATACTCCAGGTACAACACCTGCGATTATTTACTCTGATAAAAGTGCAGGACCACAGCACACTGCAGTACCGGGAGGAAATTCTCCTGACTGGTTCAAGATTGCTTGCGGATCTCAGCAAACGTTTTATGCAAATTAGTGTTGTCTATAGCTCAAAATCCCCACCTAGAAGTGGGGATTTTTTTATTCAAAGTGCATGTCCTGCATGTACGCAATTTTTTTCTTGAGCACTGGATGTGCAGTGAGTGTTTGATCACTTGCAACAAGTGCGATAGCTGATTGACGCGCAGCTTCAACAAGCTTTAGGTTCCGCAGTGCTTCCATGCCGATATCAGAGATACCCCACTGTTTCGTACCAGTGAGCTCGCCAGTACCCCGAAGTCCGAGGTCGTACTCTGCAAGTTCAAAGCCGTTTTTTGCGGTGATGAATAGCTTCATACGTTCCTTGGTCTTGTCACTTTTGGCATCAGCAAAGAGGAAACAATACGGCTGATGGCTGCTACGCTGTACACGGCCTCGAAGCTGATGGAGTTGTGAGAGTCCAAAACGCTCGGCACCCTCGATGATGATCACGGTGGCGTTGGGCACATTCACCCCCACTTCCACGACTGATGTCGCGACTAGAATATCTGTTTCATGGTTTGCAAATGCGCGCATTGCTTCCTCTTTTTTTTCTTTGGTCATCTTGCTATGGAGGACATCCACGATGAATTCAGGGAATATCTCATTTCCCAAGCGTTCCGCTTCGGTCATAACAGATTTTGCAATCACTGCAGCTTCTTTGGTGGGGTCAACTTCATCAATACGTGGACAGATGACATAGGCTTGGCGACCCTCCCCAAGGAGTGTGCGGATCTTTGCATACACTTCATCACGCTTGGTTGGGAGTACGAGCTCAGTTGCGACTTGTTTGCGACCGTGTGGCATCTGGTCAAGGATTGAGAGGTCGAGGTCACCGTAGATAGTAAGTGCAAGGGTGCGGGGGATCGGTGTTGCCGTCATCGAGAGGAGGTGAGGAAAGTGTGTGTCTTTCTTCGCAAGGCCTTTGCGCTGGTTGAGTCCAAAGCGATGTTGCTCATCAATGATCGCAAGGGCAAGGTGTTTGAATTCTAAACTCTTTTGGATGAGTGTGTGTGTACCGATCACGATAGGGATCTCACCATTTGCAATCCATTTTGCAAGCTGTGTCCGTGAGATGGTGGTCCACGGTGTTTGTGCAGACGCGACTTTAGTAGGAAATTTTCGGCAGCCGCTCCCGGTGATGAGTGCGATGGAGATCCCGCTATCCTTGAAGAGCTCGATGAATGACTCAAACTGTTGTGTTGCGAGGATTTCGGTTGGTGCCATATACGCGACCTGGAGATTTCCATAGGTCTGTACTTTCTCTTTTTTTGTATTGAGCGGGCGATTCATGACGGTCGCATATGCAGCTATTGCTGCGACAGCGGTCTTGCCGGAGCCAACGTCACCTTCGAGGAGTCGTGACATAGGTACTTCTCGCTCAAGGTCTGCGAGAATATGCCCGACGGCGTTTTGTTGTGCATTAGTGAGATCAAAGCCGAGCTTTTTGATAAACCATGCAGTATCGAGGCTTTGTGTGTCGATGCGATATGCCTGTTTTGCTTTGAGTTCGGCACGTTCTTTTTGGCGAGCAACATTGATAGAAAAGATTTCATCAAAAGCAAAACGTTTTCGTGCAATCACTGCATCATCTTTGGACTTTGGTGTATGGATCCAAATGAAGGCACTTTTCAGTCCAGGAAGTGAGTAGGATTTTAAAATAGCATCAGGGATATGATCAGCAATATCCGGAAGTGATGCAAGTGCACGACCTACCGCATGATGGAACCATTCACTCGACACACCTTTGGTCTCAGGATAGAGCGGGGTCAGTACGCCATCTGATGCAATAAGTGATGCACTCTCCGTATTTCCAAAGAGACTATCATGGCTATCGATCGGTAGGGTCTTTTCTTCTCTGATAGACGGGTTGATGAGGGATGGCTTGTCTTTGTAGACACTGACTTTGCCGGTGAGTTCAACCGGACTTCCAACTGAAAGCATTTTTGCGAGGTAGGGCTGATGAAACCATGTGGCATGAATAGTGCCACTCATATCCTCAATCACTGCTTCACTCATAGCGACCTTGGTCTTCCATGACTTTTTCATGGAGATAGATTTCACGGTACCACGGATAGTCGCGGTCTCACCGTCGCGTAATCCTTTAATAGAAGTGAAGAGTGAGATGTCAGCATACCGACTTGGGAAGTGGTAGAGCAAATCACGTACTGAAACGATACCGAGTCGGCGCAAGCCGACTCGGGTGGTATCTTTGAGTCGTATCAAATCTGAAACAGGTGACTCAAGGGTGAGCATAGGTGTTAGTGCATGCAGGTACCGTCGTCAGGACAGTCGCATTTCTTGTCGCTGTGCAGTTTGCAAATGTTGTCCTTGCAGTCAGAACAGTTGGTACAAATACCGCATCCACATGTGTTACCGTGTTTCATACTGAGCCAGTTGAGCTTTTGGATAATCCAAAGTCCAAGCATAGTGAGTCCTGGAATAAGTCCATTTGCTCCAAGCATAAACTCTGATGCAATTGCAGCACCGAGATATGCAGTACCAATGAGAACTGCAATGTTGCGAGTTGGACGCCAGATCAATGCTAGAACGATCACTATCTCGATCCAGCCAAGTGCAACACGGAATCCTTCGAGGTGAAGGGTGTCGAGCATTTGAACTGCCATAGGTGCACTTGTAAGTTTGCCATATGCACTCATGAGGAACATTGCTGAAACGATCCCAATAAGGACAATCTTGATAATCCGAACAATGGTGTATTTATTCATATAGTAGAAAGTGTACCATACAAAAACCGCCCAGAAGGGCGGTTTTTGTACAGGGGGCTGTTTGACTATCGGTCGCGGTGAGGACGATCTCCACCGTTGTTTTCTTTTGGACGAGCGATGTCAACGAAGATAGTGCGGCCATCAAGCTCGGTGTTGTTGAGCTTGTCAGCTGCAGCAGCTGCTTCAGCTTCGGTAGCGTATTCAACGAAACCGAAACCTTTTGACTTCCCAGTCATCTTGTCATAAATGACAGATGCGCTGGTAACGGTCCCAACGGTTGCGAAGTACGCTTGTAATCCTTCGTTGTCGGTCTTGAATGACAAGCTTCCGACGAATACTTTATTTTGCATTATGTCTCTAATTTACTGATTAACGTGAAGCGCCCCTTTCAGGAGTCATTATCACAATGTGCAGCATACCATTACTTGCTCTCTTTGGGAAGGAAATAGAACAATGGAGGGACCAAGAGAAATAAGTAGCATGCGGTCGGTGAAATGAATGCACTCACTGAAGCGAGGAGGTAAAACAGTGGACCCACCAGTCCACGACCCTTGATGCCGACTTTTGTACCATTACCCTGATGAATGAAAAAACGTACCAGACTAAATGAGACTGAGCCTCCAAAGAGAATCAGGGACGTTGTCATCATTGCAAGTGGGTGGAGTGGGTTTTCGCTCATAACTGATGTTGCAAAGGGAATCAGTGTGAGAAAGAGGAGAAAGAGCATGTTGCTCCAGAGGATACGGCGAGACGCTATGGTGAGGTGCTTGGTCATTTGGTGGTGGTTCACCCAAAAGATTGCAACTGTCATGAATGAGAGAACAAAGGTGAGCACATTAGGGATCAGTGGGATGAGCTCGCGGATACCACTATCGATAGAAGTACTCATGAGGCGAGGGACATGGAGCTCAAGTGCAAGGAGGGTGATGGCGATAGCAAAGACGCCGTCGGAAAATTGTTCAAAGCGCGGTGTGGTACTTGGTTGCATAGACAGTAGTATATATGAGTCGTGTTTGTTGACAAAGATATTTTACAGTATAGTCTGACAAAGGATCTCTTGTTTGAGTACAGAAATCGGGAATCATTTCTACCTGCACGCGTGCTTCTAGGATCGCCGCGGCTTGAGCACTTGTAATCAGCGTACGGATATTATGAGCAGTTTCGCCTCAACGGCCCCTGTGCAAACTTATGTGTTTTCTTTACTCAGGCAACCCTCTACTATTATTTAAAAGTAGAGGGTTTTTTGTATACAAAATTATGATATAGTGTCGCTGTTCTATAATAAGAGAAACTGGAGACGTGTCAGAGTGGTCTAATGTACCTCCTTGCTAAGGAGGCGGGTGTCACAGCCCCGAGAGTTCGAATCTCTCCGTCTCCGCAAAGTCGTGCCGACACGAGGTATATTGCTTTTAATAAAATACGGAAAGCAATATAATAAAGTTACATGAGTAAAACACATAAAAATGTAATTGTAATTTTCACAGTGTTTCTGATTATAGGATTATTATCTTCTTATTTTTATTGGGGCAAGGAAATAATTTCACTAAACTCAACTATTGAAAAATGTACACAAAAAACAAGTATGTTTTTTAAAAAAATGAATACCAAAATAGATCAACAACTCGACTATTCCTTTGCTGAAAATGATTCAACATTAAAAGCATTACTTGGTAATAAATATAATTATATATCCGAAAAAGATAATAACTGTTACGCCTTAGTAAAAAATTACAATTCTATTATAAATGAGTACCGCTATTCTATTTTGAATGCTGATACCGAAGTATTGGAAGTAGTTTTACTTGATCATGATTTAAAAAGTTCATCTTCAAGAGGATATCAAGAAGAATTCGTATCTAAATATAATCAATTATTTTTGAAAGAGTAAAAAGTCCTCACGAGAGGTATAGATTTAGTTTCTGAAAAAGTTTTAGAATAACCTTATAAGACTTGTTCATCAAAGGTCGGAACCTGAATCTTTCAGCCTAATAAAAAACCACGATAGTATATCGTGGTTTTTTATTACTCTATTTTTAGAGAGTAGGAGCTACAGCAACAGGATTGAGTTTATGGTATGCCTTGTATGAAAATGCGAGGAGTACCATACATACGACCGGTGCAAGAAGTACTGGAGTGACACCGTCGACAATGAGGAGACTGAGAAATGCAAAGATGAAATCAAATGCAAATCCAGCATAGATCCATTCTTTGCACACACCTTTGATCATTGGGAGGACAAGTCCAACTGCGCCAACGACTTTGAAGATCGTGAGGAGGGTACCAAAGTATTCAGGATAGCCGAGATGTCGAATACCTTCCTTTGCAAGCTCGCTCTGTGAGGTGAGTGCCGGCATGAGCCCTTCGAACAAGAAAATAATAATCGTGGTGACCCAAAAAGTGATTTTTGTTGATTTCATAGTAGGAGTGTAAATCGTGGTTAGTAAACATGCAATAAACACTATGGTATTATTTCGTGATGGAAAGTGTAGAGTTTCTCGTAAATGCAAAACCATTGATCACTGTTGTCCACGTGATTAGTGTGGTGTTTGGGATGGGTGCTGCACTGATGTCGGATATTCTTTTTACATTCTATGGCAAAGATCGCAAACTCTCAGTGACCGAGGTGTCGACACTGCGCATCTTGAGTAATGTCGTCTGGATCAGTCTTGTAGTGATCACGCTCAGTGGTGCAGGATTGTTTTTTTCTAATGTGCCGAAATATCTCGCGTCCGTGAAGTTTCTAGTGAAGATGTCGATCATGATTGTGCTCTTGCTCAATGGCTTTGTTTTGCATCGCCATGTGTCGGAGCAGATGGCATTGCCGCATTTTCTCACGAGCCCGCATTTCGCGGCGACCCGTCGTCTCGCATTTGCGTGCGGTGCGATATCAGTGATTTCTTGGATAGCACTTTGTACACTTGGCGTCCTTGATAGTGTTTCGGTTTCATATGGAGTACTCATGGCAAGCTACGGAGCAGTGATCCTCTGTGGAATCAGTGTTGCGCTCTTGGTTGAGCGAAAAACCTTTGCTGTCAAAAAATAGAGATATTCTTGTATCAAGGGGCTAGAATTTTTTCTCATTTCGTACTAGAATCAGACCACCACGGAGGCGTGGATGAGTGGTTTAAATCAACGGTTTACTAAACCGTCGGCCTTAATCGGCCCGAGAGTTCGAATCTCTCCGCCTCCGCCAAAAATGAAAACAAGTGTTCTCATAATTGCATATAACGAAGAAAAACATATCGGTGCATGTATTGAGTCAGTGCTGAGACAAACAATTCCGGCTGATGAGATCATTGTTGTCGCGCACAACTGTACTGATGCGACGGAGCGTATTGCGCAATTATATCCGGTGAAGCTGGTGTCATTTCAAGGACCTGTCGGTATTATCTATGCACGCATCGAGTCACTCAAACAGGTGACAGGGGATGTGGTGCTCTGTACGGATGGTGATGCGGTGGTTGATCGCAACTGGATTGAAGTGATGACAAGAGTGCTCGTAGAAAACAAAAACATGCTTGTTGGATCGCGTGTTATGTTTGTCGGGACTTTTTATAATAGATTCTGTAATTTCCTTAATACAATTGTTGGATGGTTTCTGCCTTGCAGTGGTCCAAAAGTTACTCGTGTGATCTGGGGTCCGAGTATTGCATTTTGGGCAAAGAACAAATATGTTGTCTCAGATATATTTGCACAAAGTTATATATGGTCAAGAAATCTTGGACTCACACGGAATCCTGATGACTACTGGCTTGCACTTGAAATGAGTAAACGTGGCAATATTGCCTATACAACTGACACGACTGTGCGCGCAGTCGCAAAAGAACTCACAAGTCTCGATGCATATAAACGTAATCGTGAAAACAACAAACATGGAAAAAAGATACGTGCGTATTTCAAGTCTAAATACTGTCACTCATAGATAAAAAAATCTCTTCAATTATTGAAGAGATTTTTTTATTAGTTCTTTGATTCGATTTTTCGGAGCTCTTCTTCTGCTGCCTGAATCAAGAGGTCGATACCAAAATTTTCTTGCTCAATAAGGTCTTTTTCTGCAGTATCAAATTCGATAAGTGCCTCAGTTTGGTCACTGGTGAGTTCTGCTGGTTCGGGTTGTGGTTGGTCAAAATGATTCATAGGTATAGCTATTATGCAGCCTGTGCGGCACCAACATCAAGGATGTTTTCTTTTCGCTGTACTAGGTTGCTGACTTTATTCTTAAATTTGTTCAGGATATCACCAAGGTGTTTGCCACTGTTCACGAGCTTTTTGGTCAAATGCTCTGCACCGCCACCTGCAGCCATGAGTTCAATTGCATGGAGGACATCCTTGCCGATACCGAGTGCATGAAGTGATGGGCCGATGAGTACATGTGTGGTGTATTCAGTTGCGGTCGCAAGCATCGGGAACTTGTGTTCAAATTTCTCAAAGAGTGTTTGATGTTTTGTATGTGCTTCAGACAGTACTTCAGCACCTGTCTGTGCTTTGATATTGTGCTCCATCCCTTGCGCGAATGCTTGCTGGTCTTCTGGTGAGAGGTGAGCGACACGATCCATCACTTCCTTGAGCTTTGCAAGTTTTGCCTCATGTATTTCAAGTGCTTTTGCTTTCTCAGATTCTGCAGACGCGAGACGCTCAATCTGCTCGGGTGAGGCTTTTGCGAGGAGTTTCTCTCGCATGCTTTGAGGGAGGTTTGCCGCGACTTTCTCAAACCCTTTGAGTGCCCACATACCACCAGCTTTTGATCCTGCAACTGATGTCGCAGCACCGAGGAATCCATGACCTGCGATGGTGCCACCTATACCACCTGCAATATTTCCGATTCGTCCAACCATTTTTATCAGTTTTGGGTTGTAGTTGTGTTCATCAGTGAGTTTTTGTTCAAGTTTACTTTGTGCATGGACAAGGTGTGCAAACTTTTCTTTTATGGTGGCGATGATACTTTTTCCTTCGGGTGACTGTTCTATCTCAGTAGTAATAAATGCTTGTTCTTCTTGTGGTAGCTGTTGTATTTCGGCAAGCGTTGCTTCATGTGTCTCGGCAAGCGTGCTGCCAATCTCAATCGACTCTACTGTACGGTTAAATTCACTATTCTCAATGGCTGCACTATCCGCCAATGTTTCATTTGGTGGCAGTGATTCAGGGTTTACAAGTGAGTCTGCTATCTCAATACTTGTTCCTTCGGGAGATATAGCAATGTTCGTCTCATCGACTGTTTCAGGTGCAGCACGTTCCTCAGTTGGTATAACTACTTCTTCATCGCTATTGGGTCCTGTAGAAAATGTTTCATGCATTAGTTTGAAGGGGAGTTAAAGCTCTGCTTGATACTGTAGCGCATGCGCTGGATCTCAGCCTGTTTGAGATAGGCAGCAATTGCTTTGTTATATTCATCAAGTGCACGCTTGAGTGCCTGCGTGTCCGCGATGATTTCTGCTGTATCCAAAGTGTTCATATGTATGATTATCCATAATACTAGTCCACTTTGCAATTATTTCCTCGCATACCCATGTGAAAGTGCAATACAGTGGATCTTTTTGGCACCGGAGGCTTTGAGTGCGCGGATGGCTTCGAGGAATGTTGCGCCGGTGGTGGTGACATCATCAATCACGATATAGAGCAACTTTGGATCAAGACCTTCATCGGCAGTCATTGAGTGTGTGACATTTTTAAATCTCAGGGATTTGTTTTTGATATGTGCTTGAGGAATCGTAGTTGCTGTTTTAGAGAGGAGCTCTCGAACGATAGTGTCGGGGATTGATTGGGCTATCCAGATGGCAATGAGTTTGCTCTGATTGAAGCCGCGTTCATGCTTTTTGTATTTGTGTTGGGGAATAGGGACGAGGATGATGGATTCTCGGTGTATGCTCTGGATCATATCGGTCAGTGTGTCGATGATATGGGGTACCGCTGCGTTGGTGAGTACACGAGCGGATTCACTCCGACGATGGTACTTGAGATTACGGATTGCACCTGCGACGAGCTTGTGCCCGTATTCAAAGATTGCAGTTATATGTCGGTCATCAGTCTCTCGTGCAGCAGGGATTGAAGCAATACACCTCTCGCACAGTGCTCGGCTATGCCTGCCGCAGCCGGCACAGCGTTCAGGGAAGAAAAGGCTTGAGAGAAAGCTCATAGGGGAGGGATTAGAAATTATGCAAAATCTGCTCTATACTATATATAGTATATATGGATAGCATACTCGAAGGAATCAAATCTCTGATCGCAGGACTTTTTGGCAAAGGGGGCGACAATGTATCAGTTGGTATTGATGTTGGTACTTCATCAATCAAAGTCGTCCAGCTCAAACGTGAGAACGGACGTGCGGTGCTCGACACCTATGGTGCACTTGCACTTGGGCAATATCAAAAAGATGGTGTGGTAGGACAAGTAGTGAATCTTGATGTTGATACGCTTGCAAAAGCACTCCGGGATACCCTCACTGAAACAAAAATCACGAGTCAGAATGTAGTGATCGGTATTCCATCAGTGTCTTGTATTATCTTTATCTTGCAGCTACCTGCAGAGATTGAAGAAAAGTCATTGGGTGCGGTGATTCCAAACGAAGCAAAGAAATTTATTCCGGTACCAATCACTGAAGTTTCACTCGACTGGTATGTGATTCCTCGACGTGAAGATTCAGGGACGGAGAGTCGTGTGCTCTCAGAGAGTGGGGGAGATGCAAAAATCTCAGTCCTTGTTGTTGCAACATTGAATGAAACTATTACTAAGTTTACTGATGTCTTACAAAAAGCTGAGGTCCCAATGAACTCACTTGAGATTGAAGTCTTTAGTCAGATTAGATCAACCCTTACTCGCGAACTTTTCCCGGTGCTTATCATTGATATTGGTGCTTCAAAAACAAAACTTGCTATTGTGGAGCACGGTATTGTCGAGACATTCCGACTCGTGACGCGTGGTAGCCAGGATATGACCCTTGCAATTGCTCGAACACTGCAGATTCCGTTTGTAAAAGCAGAAGCAATCAAAAAAGATAATGGACTTATTGAAAGCCCCGAACATCCACAGGTGCCTGAGCTCATCAAGACGCAACTTGTTGAAATATTCCAAGAAGCAAATGCTACTATTCTTGCATACGAAAAACGTTACAACAAAAATATTGGCAAGGTCATCTTTACTGGTGGAGGATCAATGACGCGTGGTTTCCTTGAATATGCAAAGCCAAGCTTTGCAACTGAGCTCGTAATTGCTGATCCGTTTGCAAAAGTTGATGCACCAGTGTTTCTTGCAGGAGTACTGAAAGCAACTGGTCCCGAATTTTCTGCTGCGCTTGGACTTGCAATGAAAAAATTTCAGTAATCCCCGGAGAATACGCGTATAGTACTTGTACACTGCGTGCACTATCGTGATATAATTATCACACATAAATGCCGCCGAACATTCCAACATCATTTATTCCAAAGCGTCCGATTGATACGACGAGCGCTGTGACCGAAACAAAGCCAAGCCGAGCAGTCGGTCTCTTGTCGTTTTTGACCGTCATTATTGTGATTGCAACAATAGTCTCATTTGGTGGGGTATTTCTCTATCAAAAACAATTAGCATCACAAAAGATTGCACTCGAAAAATCTATCAATGATGCGCGTGATGGTCTGGGAACAGAGTTTGTAGGAGATATGAAGCGCCTTGATGCACGTATTGATGGAGTGAAAGCACTCCTGAAGAGTCATGTTGTTGTCTCTCCAGTATTTGCAGCGCTTGAAGCAACCACTCTTCATTCAATTCAATACAAAACATTTAAATACACGTTTATTACTGATAGTGGTACGAAGGCGCAGGTAGTACAAGTCAGTCTCAGTGGTATTGCAAAAAGCTATGCAACGATTGCACTTCAGTCAGATGCATTTACGCAGAGCGCTCTTATTCGCAATCCGGTATTCTCAAACCTGACGATTGATGACAAAACTGGATCAGTTGCTTTTAGACTCACCTTTACGGTAAACCCTGCTGATCTCTCGTTCCAAACCTTTATTGATAGTAAACTAAAGGCTACTGGTACTACCACTGCGCAGACTCCTAGTGTTCCTGCAGTTGTTGATCCAATCAAGCCATTAACTACACCACAATAATGAGATATATTTTTTTACTAATCGTTATAGGAGTTTCAGTCGGTGTCTTCGTGATGTTTGTGTGGCCACGCTATCAGAATATTCAAACAACGCGTGCAGCAATTGCAAACTCTGATAATAGTCTCAGTACTGCGGCAAAACTTAAAGCATCTCGTGAGGCACTCATTGCAAAATATAACAGTATTCCAAAAGCTGACTTAGACAACTTGAAGACATTGCTTCCTGATACTGTGAACAACATTCGTCTGATTATTCAGATCAATGCGCTTGCAACCAAAAATGGTCTCTCAGTGCTTCGAAATGTTGAGTATCAAGCGGTACAGGAAAAAGCCGCAGCAGGTGCTGCAAATACCGAAGCATCAAGGCGGCCTTATGGAGAATTTGCAGTATCATTTGAAACCGTAGGGCAGTATAAGAACTTTCTCGCATTTCTTTCTGATCTTGAGGCAAACCTTCGCTTGATTGATGTCACTGGTATTGATTTTAGTCTTGGGGCGGGAGCCGGAGGGGATCAAGGTGGGATCGTAAGTAATAGTTATAAAGTGTCATTAAAGACCTATTGGTTAAAACAATAATATGAACAAGAAACTCAAAATCGTCATATTCATCGTTATAGGACTTGCCGCTGTTGTTGTAGCACTTAAGGTCTTTGGTGGCTCATCTGCACAGGTACCCAAGCCGGCAACTGGCACACTCTCAACAACATCTGCAGTTGTTCCAGGAAATACTGCAAAGCCGGTAACTACAGCCGGACAATCAAGTGAATTTTCAGCACTTCTTTCTAGTGTAAAGTCTATCGATATTGATACGTCTATTTTTGAAAACAATGCATACAAAAGTTTACGCGATTATCCCGTTTCTCTCGGTACTGATATTGTTGGGCGCCAAAACCCCTTTGCCCCCATTGGTGTTGATCCTGCAGGTGGTGCAACTACGGGGAGTGGGGTTGTTGCAACTCCAGAGCTTCAGACATTGCAGCCAAGTAAAATCACGGCAAATGGAGCTGAATTTGGCGCACAAATGACCGTGACTGATGGTGTGCCAGTAATGGTGATGTTTGAATACGGTATTAGTGACACATTTGGAAATGCTACTCCTCCGGGGGTACTTGGTAAAAATGGCACGATACTTACACCAGTCACAGGACTTGCACCTTCGACACTCTATTATGTGCGCGCAGTTGCGGCACAAGGGTCGAACACAACAACCGGCACTATTATGACATTTACGACATTGGCAAAGCCTGTCGCCGCACCAAAGCGATGATGTTTCTGGACTTCTTGCTTTCACAGCACATCATAACCGAGCTTCAGTATAATCAAGTATTGGCTGAGGTTGATGCGCAGTATGAAGGTAACTACAACAAAGCACTACTTGCAACAGGTGTCAGTGAAGAAGCACTGACTGCTGCAAAGTCTACTTTTTATAAACTCCCGTATCAAAAAATTGATGCAAAAAATATTCCTCACGATATTTTGAAGTATGTTGCCGAAGAAGCTGCAACGCATTATAAATTTGTACCGATTGGCTTTGCAGAAGGAGTGCTATCTATTGGGGTGACCGAACCTGAAAATATCGAAGGGATGAATGCCTTGCAGTTTATTTCTGCGAAGCAAGGGATTCCGTTCAAGATTTTTCTTATCTCATATAGTGATTTCATTGCAGTACTTGAGAGTTATAAGGCACTTTCACAGGAAGTTGATAGTGCAGTGGGAGAGCTTAATGACGAACTTGAAGGTGCAAATCAGTCTATTGGGAGTGGCAAGGGTGCAATCGAACAGCTTGTTGGTGATGGAACAAAAAAAGATGATACGGGAAAGCTTGTCGAAGATGCGCCGATCATCAAGATTGTGGCAGTGATTATCAATCATGCGGTTGAAGGAAATGCATCCGATATCCATATTGAAAATAATGGCGACAAGGTGAATGTTCGCTATCGTGTTGATGGAGATCTGCATACGACACTAGTGCTCCCGATCAATACATTTGATGGTATTATTGCGCGTGTCAAAATCCTCTCCAAACTTCGTCTTGATGAAAAGCGAAAGCCACAAGATGGATCCTTTGCGACAATGATTAGTGGCCGCAAGATCGAGTTTCGTGTCTCCACGTTTCCTGCATACTATGGTGAAAAGGTCGTTATGCGTATCTTGGACTCTGAAAAGGGCGTTAAACCATTGGATCAGATTGATCTTAGTCCTGAGCATCTCAAAATGGTACGCGAAGCACTTGATCGTCCGTATGGACTCATCCTTATTTCAGGTCCGACTGGTTCCGGTAAATCAACCACGCTCTATTCGATGCTCAACAGTATTGATCGTGAAATTTATAACGTGGTCTCCCTTGAAGATCCGGTTGAGTACCAAGTATCCGGTGTGACACAGTCACAGATGATGCCTGAGATCGGCTATACCTTTGCGGCAGGTCTTCGCTCTGTGCTTCGTCAGGACCCTGATGTGATCATGGTGGGAGAAATTCGCGACAAGGAAACTGCACAGCTTGCGATTCAGGCGGCGCTTACTGGTCACTTGGTGTTCTCAACAATTCACACCAACACGGCAGTTGGGGTAATCCCACGTCTTGTTGATATGGGTGTTGATCCGTATTTGATTGCACCAACACTTGTGCTTTCGATGGCACAGCGTCTCGTGCGTCGTGTGCATCCAAGTGTGCGTCACGAAGTACCGATGGATGATGTGACCAAGGAAATGATAAAAAAGCAGCTCGCCGACCTTCCGCCAGAGCATCAAGCAGCATTCAAAGTTCCTGAAAAAATGTTTGAGATCAAGCCTTCAGCAGAAGCGCCATCAGGCACACGTGGTCGTATGCCAGTTTTTGAAATGTTTGCAGTCGACCGAGAAATGCAAGAAATCATCCTCAAGAGTCCTGTCGAGCCTGATATTTATAGGGCAGTGCGTGCCAAAGGAATGCTTATGCTTCGTGAGGATGCACTTCAAAAGGCATTAAAGGGCGAAGTAACAATGCAAGAGGTCTACGGACTATAAAAACAAATAGTACACCATAGCCTTTCCTTTGAAAGAGGGTATACTATATGTATATGACCGACGTTATTCAAGAAGTACCAGAAGCTGCTCCGGTAAAAGGAAAGAATATTTTTATTATTGATGATGATATCTTTTTGCTTGATATGTATGCAATGCGCTTTGCACAGGCTGGCTACAAGATTGAGACTGCGATGAGTGCTGCTGATGCTATTGCAAAACTTGAAGCTGGTCTTACTCCAGATATTATGCTCATGGATGTGGTGATGCCTGCAGTTGATGGATTTGAAATGCTTGAAAGTATCAATGCAAAAGGCTTGGTCCCAAAAACAATTAAGATTTATTTATCAAATCTTGGACAAGAACAAGATATTGCTCGAGGTAAATCACTCGGCGCAGCAAGTTATATCGTCAAAGCAAACAGTACTCCGTCAGAAGTCGTTGCACATGTAGAAGAAGTTATCAAAACCTATGGATTATAAAACACTCTTTCGTGATCTGATCAAAATAATGATTGAACAAGGTGCGTCAGACCTCCACCTTGGTGCGGGGCGTTACCCCGGTATTCGCGTTAATGGTGACCTCACGCAACTCATGGCGCAGCCAATCCTTACACAGGAAGATATGAACGGCATATTACAGTCAGTTCTTTCCGAGGATAAATATAATAAATTTATTACAAAACAGGAGCTTGACTTCTCCTATGAATATGAGGTTGGTGCACGTCTTCGCGTAAATGCATTTGTACAACAAGCAAAGTTTGTGATGGTGCTTCGTCTGATTCCCCAAGTGCGCACCTTTGAAGAATTGAAACTCCCGCCAATCCTTGCTGAATTCGCACACAAAAAACAAGGATTCTTTTTGGTGGTAGGTCCTGTTGGTAGTGGTAAGTCTTCGTCCCTTGCTGCCATGATCAACCTCATCAATGAAGAGCGTCCTGCGCATATCCTCACGATTGAGGATCCGGTTGAGTATGTCTACACACCAAAAAAGTCAGTGATTGACCAGCGTGAAATCGGTCTTGATACCGAAAGTTTCCCAGTTGCACTCAAAAGCGCACTCCGTGAAGATATGAACGTGATCTTGATCGGTGAGATGCGAAATGCAGAGACGATCGGTGCTGCGGTGACTGCAGCTGAGACGGGGCACTTGGTGTTCTCAACTCTTCATACGAACACGGCAGGGCAGACGGTGGACCGTATTATCGATTCATTCCCTGGCGATCAACAGGATCAGGTGCGTATGCAGCTTGCGGCATCACTCCTTGGGGTGTTCTCCCAGCGACTTATTCCCGGAGTAAATGGTGGTCGTGTTCCTGCGTACGAGCTTCTCATCAACAATACTGCCGTTGCAAACTTGATCCGTGAAAAGCGCACTCATGAGATTGATATGGTTATTGAGACAGGCTTTGAGCTTGGTATGGTTGATATGAACCGTTGTTTGGTTGATCTCGTGAAGCAGGGACTGATCACTGTTGAGAATGCGTACGCCTATTCGACTAACCCAAAGAACTTGGAGCGCCTCCTTTAATCTATGCTTTTTCACTACACTGCACTTACTGATAAGGGAGTAAAACAAGATGGCACCATTGATGCGGCAACACGCGATCTTGCTTCTGCGGGTTTGCAGCGTCGCGGATTGATCGTGACGTCAATCAAGAGTGAGGAAGAAAACAAAAAATGGTTTGAGATCAGCCTCTTTGAAAAGGTGCCGATGAAAGAAATCGTCATCCTCTCACGTCAGATGTCCACACTGTTTGAAGCACAGGTTTCTGCACTCAAGGCATTCTCACTCCTTGCAAACAATACTGAAAACAAACTCCTCAGTCGCAAGCTCAACCAGATTGTGACTGATCTGCAGGGAGGTTCATCGATTGCAGGTGCGCTCGGCAAACACAAAGATGTTTTCTCAGATTTTTATATCAATATGATCAAGGCAGGTGAGGAGTCAGGTAAGCTCACCTCAGTGTTTGCATTCATGGCTGACTATCTCGATCGTCAGTATGCATTGACCTCCAAGACCAAGCATGCACTCGTATATCCAGCATTCGTTATTGGCATCTTCTTCGTGGTGATGGGACTTATGTTTACGGTCGTGATCCCAAAGCTCTCAGGTATTATCAAAGAAAGTGGGCAGGATGTACCGTTTTATACCAAAGCAGTGATGGCTATATCTGACTTCACCGTGCAGTACGGTATATTTTTCCTCATTATTGTTGCGGCAGCTATTGGCTATATGATCCACTTGTCACGTACCAAAAAAGGAAAGGAGGTTCTTGATGAGCTTGCACTCTCTATCCCGATTGTTGGTAATCTCTATCAAAAGCTCTATCTTGCTCGTATTGCGGATAACATGGATACGATGCTCTCATCTGGTATTCCGATTATTCGTGCAATCGAGATTACTGCCGGTGTGGTAGGAAATAAACGCTATCAAAAAGTGTTGATGGAGTCGATGGAGGCGGTAAAGGCCGGAAAGCCATTCTCTCAAGCGCTTGAAGCGCATCCCAAGGAAATTCCAAAACTCATGCCGCAGATCATCAAGGTTGGTGAAGAAACTGGTAGCATGGGATCTATTCTCAAGATGCTCGCGAAGTTCTATAACCGTGAGGTGAATGAAGCCGTGGATACACTGGTGGGTCTGATCGAGCCATTCATGATCATCTCGCTCGGTCTCGGTGTTGGGGTGCTCTTGGTCTCGGTGTTGGTGCCTATCTACAACATCGCTGGGGGTATCCAATAGGGTATATCCTTGCATTTCCTGCAGGAACACGTGGTATACTTATATGGTTACAAGGTTTTGTAATAATCGATTATTATCAGTTCGGTTTAGTAAATTAAATTTGTTTATGAAAAAGAATCTTACACGTGGTTCAAAGGGTTTTACCCTCATTGAGCTCCTCGTGGTTATCGCGATCATTGGTATCCTCGCTTCAGTTGTCCTCGCGTCACTCAACAGTGCGCGTTCAAAGGGTGCAGATGCTGCGATCAAAGCAGGCATGGCAAACGCTCGTGCACAGGCTGAGCTCTACTATGATGCTGGTTCAACCTATGCATCAGTATGTACTGGTACCAATGGTATCGGAACAATTCTTGCTGGTGCTGCAAAGAGTGCTGGTATCGCTGCTGTTACTACAGGTGCTGCTTCAGCAACTACTGCAACATGTAATGACAGTGCTGCTGCATGGGCTGCAGAAATCCCGCTCAAGACTGCAGGTGCTGGATACTACTGTGTTGACTCAACTGGTGCTTCAAAAGTAAACGCTACTGTTGGAACATCAGCTTCTGATTACACTTGCTAATACTTTCATAAGTATAAGCTCAAAACACTCCGCTCGAGCGGAGTGTTTTGTTTTCTAGGAGAGAGAGGTGGTACAATACATGCATGATGTTTATACCACTTGTTGTGTTTGCGTTTGGGCTGTTGATCGGAAGTTTCCTCAATGTTGTCATCCTTCGGATGAACACAGGACGTACAGTAGTGAAGGGTAGATCAAAGTGTGCACGCTGTAACCAGGTACTTGCTTGGCATGATCTCATCCCAGTTATTTCTTTCTTAGGTCTTCGCGGCAAGTGTCGACAGTGTCGTGCGCCAATCTCATTTCAGTATCCACTTGTTGAACTTACCACTGGTATTGTTTTTGTAGTACTGTACGCACATCTTTTGGCACCATTTTATTTCACTATGCTCGCATGGATGTCTTTTGTATTCTCATGTGGTATTGCCGCATTATTGATTGTGATTACGGTTTATGATCTGAAGCACAAGATTATTCCTGATATGGTGGTATACCCTTTTATACTGCTTGCTGCGGCTTCTATGTTTTGGAAAGCGGTGTATTTTCCTGGATTTGGATTACTTCAAGCATTACTTGGTGGGGTAGTTGTTGCACTTCCATTTTTCTTGCTTTGGTTTCTCTCAAAAGGCAAGCTGATGGGCTTTGGTGATGTGAAGCTTGCACTCGGTATGGGGTGGCTCCTTGGATTTGCTAGTGGTATGACAGCAGTACTCCTCTCATTTTGGTTTGGTGGTGCAGTTGGACTGATCTTGCTTGCTATTTCACGCAAACATTCCATGCGCTCAGAAGTACCGTTTGCACCATTTATGATTACCGCGATATTCGTCGTTGGTGTATGGGGTGTCATGATTGATACACTCTTTCCAGTATGGCTATAAAGAGACATTTACAAGCAGGAGTTACGCTCGTTGAGCTTATCGTGGTGGTAGCAATATTTGGACTTGTTTCAAGTGTGCTCTTCTATAACTATTCTGACTTTAGTACCAATGTATCGGTTAAGAATCTAGCGCAGGATATGGCGCTTTCGATTCGTAAGGCACAGACCTATGCAACAAGTGTTCGTACAATTGACTCGGCACAAGGACTCACCACTGATCGGTATTCTGGGTATGGTATGTCGTTTGCACTCGGTACCTCTGCGACTTCGACAGTGATCTCTGAGCCTACCAGTAAGGCATTCGTTCTCTTTGCAGATATTCCGTCTAATGGTACTACGTACGGCAATGGTATATATGAAGGCGCTGATGAATGTGGGGTACCAGCGGCTGGAAGTGAATGTCTCGAAGGATTTGGTATAAACTCAGCTGACAAAATCACCAAAATCTGTACTGATACAGGGTGTCAAGATAGTGGGCAGGTAAATGTACTGTTTCGTCGTCCAAGTCCTGAGGCTGAGATTTGTGTAGTGCAAGGAGGAAGCTGTCAGTCAGCAAAGTCATCCTTTTTGAAAGTAACAATCCAATCACCTAAGGGTCTAGAAAAAGTCGTGACGGTATGGAACACGGGACAGATTGGTGTGCAATAATAGTATGGTGAAATCATTTTCTCACAACAAGCAGGCAGGATTTACACTCATTGAGCTTATGGTGGCGCTTACACTGTTTGTTGTGGTAGTAATGGCCGCAATCAGCTCGCTCTATACAGTCAATAATGCATCAAAAAAAGTACAGGCAATGCGTATTGTGCTTGATAATCTGAACTTTGGTATGGAGTCGATGTCACGCACGATTCGAACAGGGAACCATATTGTTTGTGGTGGTACTCAAAACCAAAGTGGTAACAGTAACTGCCCGTATGCTGACACAGGGACTGAGGCTGGCGAATGTCTTTCACTTTCAAGTACACTTGGTCGCGATGTAGAAGTGCAATACTGTTTGCGTATGGGTGCTGATGGTCAGCGAGGTGAGATTCAAAAACAGACCAAAGATGAAAATGGTACGTGGTCTAACTGGGTGTCGATGACTGCACCAGAAATTGATGTGCAGAAACTCCAGTTTTATGTTGATGGTGCAAACACTGCAGATCTTCGTCAGCCAAGCGTAGTAATAATTGCTGAAGGCATCGCAAGTGCAGGGACGGAAAACACGGCGCCGTTTAGTATTCAAACCTATGTCTCACAACGAGCAACCAAATAATATGAAGCAAAAAGGATTTACATTGATTGAAACACTCGTTGCTATCCTCATTCTGTCGATGACGGTTGGTGCACTACTTTCACTTGCGGCAGGAGGGTTTTATTCGGTACGATATGGACGCAATCAAATTGTCGCAAACAATTTACTCCAAGAATCACTCGAATATGTGAGAAACAGTCGAGACACTGCATTTCTCCAAGGGGCAGATTGGCAAGGATGGCTTCAAATGCTCAGTGTTGATACACAGGGGCAACCTGTTGTATCTAGTGGTCGCGGAGCAGGCGGTGCTGGATGTTTTGGTCCAACTGGTTGTTATGTTGATCCATATACAGCAACCGCGCCAATTAAGGCATGTTCAAGAGTATGTCCCGCAGTAGAATATTATGCAGATCAGTCATTATATGGATACGACGGCTCATATCCATTTTCAGGTAGTGAATCTGTTACGACTTCGTATGTCAGAACGATTAGTGTTACGAGGTCCACACTTGATCAAGATCAAGTAGTAGTCACCGGCACTATTTCGTGGCTTGATGGTCAGACTACAAAAAGACTGACACAATCAATCGTAATCGCAAACTGGAGACCATGATGAAACAACACACTACAACAAATGGTTTTGCAATGCTCTTTACGGTACTCGTCATGAGTTTAATATTGACGATTGCGGTTGGTATTTCAAATACGACATTCAAACAGACTATTCTCTCGAGTCTTGCAAAAGATTCTCAGGCTGCGTTTTACCAAGCTGACTCCGCAATGGAGTGTGCACTCTACTATGATATTACCAAGGAGTGGTTTGCATTGAATCTTTCACTTGATCAGGTGCCACTGACATTAGCTTGTGGTGATGCAGTATTATCACTTGATACGATTGTCAGTTCTCAAAATTATCTCCTGTATACACAGAGAGTTACTGATCCGACAAAAGGATGTTTTGGTATATTGTTTGATAAAGCAACAAACCCACTTTTTTCAGTTGTACAGGCAAAAGGCTATAACGTTTGTCAGGATAATCCTCGAAAGGTAGAGCGCGTACTTGAGGTTCGCTATGCTGAAAGTCCTTCAGGATCCGGAGTTATTGTGCCACCGATTGATCCGGGATTAGGAGGAGGTACGTTTGATCCAATTACTCCTGTAGGTGGTGATCTTGGAGGTGAAATAAGTCCTACTGATAATGGTGGAGGTCCACGAACAGGAGGAACACCTGTTAAGGGGGGTGGTCGCGATGACGCAGGGCCACAAAACGGTGGTGATACTGGTGTCAGTGGCTTGCAAACAGACCTTGGCGAATAGTACAGTGTGTCTATGGATAGTATTGCTGCACAAAAACGTCTTGAGAAGCTCAAGTCTCAGATTGAGAATTTGCGCACCCGCTATCATGTCAACAATGATCCTTCAGTAACTGATGATGTGTACGAGTCCTTGATCCGAGAGATGAAGGAGATTGAAGCTCAATTTCCAGAACTCGCGCAGAGTCAGGAATTTGATCGTGTTGCAGGTGCACCACT
This sequence comes from uncultured bacterium, assembly GCA_937903035.1. Taxonomy (GTDB): domain Bacteria; phylum Patescibacteriota; class Minisyncoccia; order Phycocordibacterales; family UBA9973; genus UBA4124. The sequence goes on from CALCZP010000003.1 coordinate 163,355, forward strand.
TCCATTTTTTGTAAAAGTTACGCATACCAAGCGTATGCTTTCACTGAATGATGCATTCAGTGTGGATGAGATGATCAAATGGAGTGAGCGGATGGAGAAACTTTTGGGTGATACAGCTCATCACTATTTTGGCGAGCTCAAGCTCGATGGACTCGCGCTTACACTTCGCTACGAAGACGGCGTACTCGTACAGGCTGCAACACGAGGTGACGGATTTGTTGGTGAAGATGTGACCAATAATGCACGTGTAGTACAGACTATTCCGCTCACGATCGCAGGTGCGCCACATATTCTTGAAGTGCGCGGTGAAGTTATCATGCGAAAAGCGGTGTTTGAGAAACTCAACAATAAACAGATCGCCGAAGGCAAGCAGCCATTTGCCAATACGCGTAATGCCGCGGCTGGCTCAATTCGTCAGCTCGACCCGGTGCTCGCTCAAGCGCGCGAGCTTGATTTTTTTGCATACGATATTTCACAGATTGAAGGTGGTCTGATGCCACAGACTCACTCTGCCAAGCATACACTCCTTCGTTCATTTGGATTTCCGGTACCAGAATTTGAAATGAAAGCATCAAATGTGTCGGAGCTCACAAAGCTCATTGATGAAGTTTCACAAAAAAGAGAAAGCCTCCCGTTTCATATTGATGGGATTGTTATTTGTATTGATGAGACTGAGCTTCAGGAAGAGCTCGGAGTTGTCGGCAAGGCGCCTCGCTATGCGATTGCATTTAAGTATCCTGCAGAGCGTGCAACCACAACCGTCACTGATATCACAATACAGGTTGGACGTACGGGGGTGCTGACACCACTCGCACATTTCATTCCTACACTTGTTGCAGGTTCAACGGTGTCAAAAGCAACACTTCATAATATCGATCAGGTGAAGCGTCTCGATATTAAGATCGGGGATACCGTTGTTATTCAAAAGGCAGGCGATGTGATTCCTGAAGTGGTCGAGGTGCTCAAAGATTTGCGTACTGGCAAAGAAAAGAAATTCTCGATGCCAAAGAAATGTCCGGTCTGTAGTGCAGCTGTTACAACAAAAGAAAGTGCGACTAAGGGAGATACGGTAGCGTACTACTGTACCAACGACGATTGTCCTGCAAGGCATACACGTGGCATGATTCACTTTGTCCATGTGCTTGATATTTATGAAGTTGGCCCAAAGATTATCGATCGGCTACAGGAAGAAGGGCTCATCACTGATGCTGCTGATCTCTTTGCGCTCACCGAAGCTGATCTCGCCGGACTTGAACGGCTCGGAGAAAAGAGTGCAAAAAACATTGTTGACGCTATCGCTGCAAAAAAGAATCCACCACTTGATTGCTTCATTGCGTCCCTTGGTATTCAACATGTGGGTGAGGAGACTGCACGTGATATTGCGCTTCACTTTGGTACGTTTGAGAAATTCTGGAATGCGCCAAGCGATGCCCTCGATGCAATTCCTAATATCGGCCCATCAGTGACCGAAAGTATTGAGACATACAAGATGAAACAATCGTCAAAGCTTTTTATTGAAAAACTTTTTGCAAACGGTGTCATGCCGCAACAGGCAAAGAAAATCACTGCTGGCATATTTACTGGTAAAACATTTGTACTCACGGGTACACTACCAACCCTTGATCGAAACGATGCAAAGAAACTCATCCAATCTCATGGTGGCAAAGTTTCATCAAGTGTGTCAAAAGCAACGAGCTATGTATTGGTAGGGGAAAATCCAGGAAGTAAATTTGATGAAGCGCAAAAACTTGGCGTAGAAATCATCGAAGAAGAAGCCTTTTTGAAGATGGCGGGCAGTCTGCTATAGTATCCCCATGAATACCGATCAGGTAAAAAAACTCGCACATTTGGCACGGCTTTCGGTGTCTGACGCAGAACTCGAAGCATTAGCAAAGGAGATGGATAGTATCCTTGGGTTTGTCGATGAAATTCAGAAAGTAGAAATACCTGATATGGCTACTGTGCTTGGTGACACGAATATCTTTCGTGATGATGTGGTCGCGCCGATTGTACCAACGCATGACTTGATCGAGGCTGCACCAATGCATCAGGATCATTTTGTGAAGGTACCAAAAGTAATCGGTGAATAATATATGGAAACTATCGCTGATATCCAAAACAAAATACAGGCAGGTGAGCGTATTCTTGATATTGCTCGTGAATACGAGGCAAAAGCTCGTGCTGATACGCGCAATATTTTCCGTGAAGTATTTGCTGATATCGAGGCACAAGCACTTGCTGCAGAAGAGATATTGAAATCAGGAAAAGGTACAGCACTTACCGGTGTGCCAGTCGCCATCAAAGACAACATTCTCTTTGCAGAACATCATGCAGGTGCAAGTTCAAAAATACTTGAAGACTACATCGCAAGTTATGACTCGACCGCAGTTGCTGCACTCCGTGCGGCAGGTGCAATTATTATCGGTCGTACGAACATGGATGAATTTGCGATGGGGTCATCAACTGAGAACTCTGCGTATGGGGTGACCAAAAATCCGATCGATGAAACCAAAGTTCCTGGAGGTTCGTCTGGTGGATCTGCTGCAGCTGTTGCTGCCGGGCTTGCAGTTGTCGCACTCGGGTCTGATACCGGTGGATCTATTCGTCAGCCTGCGGCATTTTGTGGTGTGGTTGGTATGCTTCCGACCTATGGCACGGTCTCTCGGCACGGCCTCATGGCAATGGGATCATCGCTTGATGTCATAGGTCCATTCGCGCACACAATCAGTGATGCACAGACACTCTATGATGTTATTAGTACCTATGATGCACATGACAGCACTTGCGTGCCTGTTGAAAAAAGACTTGCACCAAAAGAATTAAAAAAGCATATTGCTGTACCAAAAGGTATTTGGAATGATGGCGTTGATCCTGAGGTTAAGGCAAATTTTGAGGTAACAGTTACAAAGCTCAAATCACAAGGCTATACAATTGATGAGATCGAGCTTCCGCATTTTGCAAATGCGCTTGCGGTCTATTATATATTGATGCCTGCCGAAGTCTCGTCAAACCTTGCGCGCTTTGATGGTATTCGCTATGGATCACGCGTTGGTGAGGGAAGCATTCATGATCTCTATGGTGATACCCGTGGTGCACTATTCGGACCAGAGACTCGTCGTCGTATTTTGCTCGGTACCTATGTACTCTCGCATGGGTATTATGATGCGTACTATAACAAAGCGATCGCGGTGCGTATGGTGATACGTGCAGAGCTTGAAAAAGCATTTGAAACCTACGATGCAATCATTACCCCAACCACTCCTACACCGGCATTCGGTATCGGAGAAAAAGCGAATCATCCGCTCGCGATGTACCTGTCTGATCTCTATACCGTACCCGCAAACATCGCACAGGTGCCTGCACTTTCCGTACCAAGTGGTATGACTGTTTCAGGACTTCCGCTCGGCGTTCAGGTGATTGGTCCACAATTTGGCGAACAGATACTCTTTACCATTGGCGCAAGTATCGAACATATACGATAATATATACATGCAGCCTGCTCCTGACCCTGTATTTCTCAATATTGAATATGTGTTTCTGTGGATCTATAACCATACGATCGGTCTTTTTGGAGGTGGATCACTCGGAGGATTTTTCTTTTTTCTGAAAACACTTGCGGTCATTATTGCGATATTACTTATTACGCTTATTTTGTACTGTCTTGTTCGCTTTTATGAACTTCGTGAAGAAGACAAGAAAAAAGAAGCTGCGGCACAAAAAACTACTACACCTGTAGCAGGTCCCACTGCAGTGGTTATCCCATCAGGTGCAGTTGGTATTGGTCGTAATGAGACATGGGAAAACATTCGTGGGAAGCTCCTCTCTGATAATCAAAGTGATTGGAGACTTGCGATTATTGAGGCAGATATTTATCTGGATCGACTTCTTGAGAATAAGGGGTACAATGGTGACACGATTGGAGACAAGCTCAAGCAGATCACGCCAAATGTTCTTGGTTCAGTACAGATTGCCTGGGAGGCGCATAAAGTTCGCAATCGTATCGCGCACGAAGGCGCTGACTTTACCCTGACGCAGCCTGAAGTGCGTCGCGTGCTTTCATACTACGAAATTGTCTTTCGTGATCTTGGTGCAATAGAATAAGGGTTGCAAAGCAAGAAGTGGTCTTGTACAATCCAAACCGTTCAATAGATAGTTGATATATACACCGCGGGGTAGAGAAGTGGTATCTCGTAAGGCTCATAACCTTAAGGCTCTGGTTCGATTCCAGACCCCGCAACAATAAGCAAAAGCTCCCAAACGGGAGCTTTTGTGTTGAAATATAGACGCGATATGGTATATTCTGGGAGCACTTTCGTACTTGTCGGCGTAGCTCAGTTGGTTAGAGCGTAGCATTCATAACGCTAAGGTCGGTGGATCGTGCCCACCCGTCGACACCTTACAATCTGCAAAGATTGTGATACAATCGCCAAGTGCGATACATATGCAGACGTAGCTCAACTGGTTAGAGCACCCGCCTGTCACGCGGGAGGTTACGGGTTCAAGTCCCGCCGTTTGCGCCATAGAAAACAACCCTCTGCAGAGGGTTGTTTTCGTATAAGCTGGTATACTTGGTATATATCAATAGTTAAAGATCTTTATATGCAAAAAGGAAATACAACGAACGCTATCTTGATCATCTTACTTGTTATTGTTGTAGCGCTTGGTGTTTGGTATGTCACGATGAAAAATGAAGAGTCGAAAGATAAGCCTGCTCTTGAGCTTAACCTTGGAAATAATACAAACTAACTTTATACTATAAGCAACAAAATCAGCCATACGAGTGGCTGATTTTTGTATGGAGTGATATTGCAAATGGTATACTACACATATGCGATCTCTCCTCTACTCTATAGTGATAATACTGTCTCTTATTGTCTCGGTACGACATGTCTCTGCTGCGCCAGTGCCACCACTGGTTGTGCGTGCTCCTGCGCTTGCCGTGTACGGATGGAAAGATGGAGTCATGACGGAACTTGCGAGTAAACGCCAGCATTACCTCCATCCGATTGCAAGTATTGTAAAGTTGGTGACTGCAAAAGTTGCGCAAGAGCTCTATACAAAAGACGCAATCTTCACGATATCTCCTAAGGCGGTTTCAGTCTCAGGATCGATCAAGGGTATTGTCCCTGGTGCACAGTTTACTCGTGATGACTTGCTGACGGCGCTTTTGGTCCAGTCTAGTAATGATAGTGCGATGGCACTCATGGAGCCAGTCGGCAGTACAACTTTTCTTGCACATATGAATGATTTTATTCATCGCAATCGATATACGATGACATCGTTCATCAACCCGTCAGGGCTTGATCCTGCAAAGGGGAGTAAACTCGCGCCAAACCGGATGACGCCGTATCACTTGTCTCGGTTGCTCAGCGATATTTATGAACATGATCCATTGATGACTCGTATTATGGGGCAGTCAAAAGCATATATTACTGATCAGAAAACAGGTGCACAGCTTGAAATCAGAACCAGTAACGGACTATATTTTTTTGATGACTACAAGGATAAGGTACTGATTGGTAAGACAGGGCTAACTAATAGTGCAAAGGAGAGTATTGCATTTATTACTCCAGGAACAGCCTCATATGACTACATTACAGTAGTAATTTTGGGGTCTACTGACCGAGTAAGAGATGCAATGGCGGTTCTGGATTGGATCAAACGTACACAATAGCAATATTGACACAAGAAGTTGCTCGTGCTATCGTACTATTGTTACTAAATAATTTCTCGATATCTGGTTGTGTATGTTGCACGGTTAATGGTATCGAAAGCAACAAAAAATACACAATATGGATTACAGATACCCAGGTGGCTCAAGTAGTCGCCCTCGTGGCTCGTTTAATGCGGGTCGCCCATCACAGTCACATTTTCGCGGTCGCCCTTCAATGGGTGGTCGTCCAATGCAGCGTCGCACCCCAAATCGCGGCCGCAAGGATTTCATTGATGAGAACATGTTCATCAACAAAGCTGCCCTTATAGAAGAAGAGGTGTATGTACCAACGCATATGTTTGCTGATTTCAAAGTCTCACAGATTTTGAAGAATAATATTATTGAAAAAGGCTATATCACGCCGTCCCCGATTCAGGATCAGTCAATCCCTGTAGCTCTTAGTGGTCGCGATGTGATTGGTATTGCTGGTACTGGTACTGGAAAAACTGCAGCATTTCTTATTCCACTTATCGACAAGCTTTCAAATGATCGCACTCGCAAGGAAAAGTTCATGGTGCTTGCACCGACGCGCGAACTTGCTGAGCAGATCGAACTTGAATTCCGAAGCTTTGCTCGCAACTTGAGACTCTTTAGTGTCTCTTGTGTCGGTGGATCTCCGATTGGGAGACAGATGCGTGAGCTCGAACGTGGAGTCAGTGTTGTTATTGGTACGCCTGGTCGTGTCAAAGATCTCATTGCTCGCGGTAAGATCATTCCATCAGAATTCCGAAGTGTTGTCCTTGATGAAGCTGACCGTATGCTTGATATGGGATTCATCGAAGATATGCGTGCAGTACTTGGTGCAATGCCTGCTGATCGTCAGACACTCTTTTTCTCAGCAACATTCTCTCCTGATATTGCTCGTCTCTGCCATGAGTTTCTCAATGATCCTGTAACCGTTTCTGTGAAGACTCGTGCAACTTCAGCAAATGTTGATCAGGATGTCGTGCGTGTTCGTCACGCAAGTGAAAAAGTGGACAAGCTCCATGACATTCTTAATGATCCTGCATGCGCAAAGGTGCTGGTCTTTTGTGAGATGAAACGAAGTGTTGATCGTCTCCACGAAGAGCTTCGTGCTCGTGGTCTCAAGTCGATGCCACTTCATGGTGACATGCGCAACCGCGAACGTGCTCGCGCAGTCTCAGCCCTTGCGAAAGGTGAGGTGCAGACCGTGATCGCAACTGACGTTGCTGCTCGTGGTATTGATATCAGTGACATCACGCACGTGATTAACTTTGATACACCATCAACGTACGACACTTATATTCACCGTATTGGCCGTACCGGTCGTGGATCGAAGAAAGGAAACGCATTGACTTTTATCTAATACTTGTAAGAAAAATCCCGCTTTGGCGGGGTTTTTCCATGAGTTGCTCTTTTTTAGGGAGATAGTAGTATAGATTCAAATTAAACTCTTTTATATGAAAGTATCATTCTTGCATCAATGTTCTGGGCAGGTCTGTATTGGCTCTCGAGGAGAGTATTCGTTGAAAGCGTGGTTTACTCCGTTTGGATCAACATATGAATCATGCGTAGTTCATAGTGATAAGGGAATAGTACATTTATTATTACTTCTTAAACTTTCTTTGCTTAAACAACAAAAGCTAATGAAATATGCAGAAATAAAATATCCTTACCCACTAATTCCTCAGACAGCACAAAAGATCGACAACTTGTTCAAGGATGGCGCATTTGCATTACTGTATCCTATCAGTAGTGAATCCATTTATGCTCGTATCATAACATTGAGAATACCAGCAATTGATACCAGGATTACACCGCCGTATGTCCAACAAGGAAAAGGACACTCAATGTTTGGTGCATTACAAAATGCGATCCATGCCCCACAGTCCCCACTAGAAATTATTGATGCCTCGATGTTTATCTAAATCCCTGACATATAAAGCATGTCAGGGATTTTTTTCTTGAAAAAAGAGGGATATGTGGTATCTTTGATATGCTTTCTCATATAGACGAAGAACTTTTGAGGGCGCCGTGTATCATGAGAAAGCCCTATTGCCGTTGTAGCTCAGTTGGTAGAGCACGCCCATGGTAAGGGCGAGGTCATCGGTTCAATCCCGATCAACGGCTCCTGAAATAATTATTGACAAAACAATTAAAAATAAAAATAGTCAAAACTAACCGACACAAATGTGTCGGTTTTGATTTTTGTGGATTTCGTAGTACAATCACGACCTTATGGAAATTCGAAACATCGCAATCATCGCGCACGTTGACCACGGCAAGACTACACTCACCGACAAAATGTTGGCATTTTGTGGCGAAGTCATGGACGGCGGCTCAATGGACTCAAACGCTATCGAACAGGAGCGGGGTATCACTATTTATGCCAAGAACACGGCAGTGACCTACAAGGGCACCAAGATCAACATCGTGGACACGCCAGGTCATGCGGACTTTGGTTCAGAAGTTGAGCGCGTGCTTCGATCTATCGACTCCGTGCTTCTCATCGTGGATGCACAAGAAGGGCCAATGCCACAGACTCGCTTTGTACTCAAGAAATCACTCGAACTTGGTCTCAAGCCAATCGTTGTTATTAACAAGATCGATAAGCCGGGTGCTGACTGTGCCCATACCCACGATGCAGTGTTTGAACTCTTTATGGAACTCGGTGCAAACGATGCACAGCTCGACTTTACGACAGTGTACGCAGTTGGACGTGACGGTGTTGCGATGCGCAATGAAACCGACGAGCGCAAGGACCTTGGACCACTCTTTGACACCATCCTTGAGAAAGTTCCTGTTGCAGAAAATGACACTACCAAGGCATTTCGTATGCAGGCATTCAACCTCGCGTATGACAACTTCCTCGGACGTCTCGCGGTGGGTCGCGTATATGAAGGTATTGCAAAGATGGGCGACACCGTATTTGTTCGCTCACACGATGGTGTTGCTCGTCAGGCAAAGATCACCAAGCTTTTTACCTTCCATGGCTTCACTCGTGAAGAAGCAACCGAAGCGCAGGCGGGCGACATCGTCATGCTTGCAGGTATTCCAGACATCTTTATCGGTGAGACTATCTCAGCATCTCGTGATGCAGAGCTTCTTCCAGCTATTACGATTGATGAGCCGACGATCGTGCTCGACTTCTTGGTTAACAACTCACCGTTCGCTGGTAAGGAAGGCAAGTTTGTAACTTCTCGTCAGATTCGTGAACGTCTTGAGCGCGAGCTTGAAGTGAACGTTGGGCTCAAGGTTGATTTCACTCCTGATCCTGATCGTATTGCAGAAGGCTTCAAAGTTTTTGGTCGCGGTGAAATGCACATTGCGGTCTTGCTTGAGACCATGCGTCGCGAGGGGTATGAAATCCAAATCTCGCAGCCGCAGGTTATTATCAAGGATATTGATGGGGTCAAGAGCGAACCGTTTGAAGAAGTCACGATCGATGCACCAGCTGAACACCAGGGTGTCATCATTGAGAAGCTCGGTATGCGCGGATTTATCATGGGCGATATGAAGCTTGCAAACACGACTGTACGTATGGTCTTCACCGGTCCAACTCGTGGACTCCTCGGCTACCGCAACCAGTTTCTCGTGGACACCAAGGGTGAGGGGATTATGTCATCTCGTGTGATTGGCTTCCAGAAATACGCAGGGGAGATCACTCGCCGAAACGTTGGTTCAATGATCTCTATGGAGAATGGCAAGGCACTCGCATTTGCACTCTGGAGTCTCCAAGATCGCGGTACGCTCTACATCGGTCCACAGACCGAAGTGTATGCAGGTATGGTGATTGGTAACACTTCAAAGGGTGAAGAAATGACCGTGAACCCGACCAAAGGTAAGCAGCTCACCAACATGCGTGCTAGTGGGTCAGATGAAGCGGTGTCACTAGTGCCCGCATGGAATATGACCATCGAGCGCGGACTTGAAGTGATGATGGATGATGAATTCCTCGAAGTCACGCCACTCTCAGTGCGCCTCCGCAAGCAATATCTCACTGATACCGATCGCGCGAAAGCAAAGCGAAAGTCATAAACAAAAAGCCTTCTGTAAAAAAGAAGGCTTTTTTGCAATAAGATAATTTTTCTGATAAAGTGTCAATACTATGAACGAAAAGCGTCTCAAAGAATTTTGGAACAAGGAATACAAAGATCCAGGCTTTTTCGCACTCTCTGATGACGTATCAGCGGATCTGGTGAAGTTCACGCGGTGGATGCAAAAGGAATACGGCAAGGATGCGATTCGTCCCGATACGTTTGTGCTTGATGCTGGCTGTGGCAATGGTCGCAATTTACTCTGGATGAACGAGGTATTTCGGGTGCGTGGCTATGGTTATGATGTGTCTGATGAGGCGATCAAACAGGCTGAAGCAAAAGCAATAAAGCAACAATGGGGGAGTAAGCTCACCTTTGAAGTACGATCGATTGGAGATTTGATCAATTTGCCGGATGAGAGCGTGGATATCGTGATTGATGCAATGGCAAGTCACTTTTTGAAAAACGTGGAGCGTGCACGGTTTATCACCGAAGTTGCGCGCGTCCTCAAGCCACAAGGGGTGATGTTCTTCAAGTCATTCTACGCAGAGCGTGACGCGCATGTAAAAGGACTTTTGGAAAATCATGGCGCAGGTGAGGAGAATGCCTACATTCATCCCAAGCTTGATGTGTATGAGTACGTTTGGACCGATGCGTCTATCGAGACATCGTTTGGTGAGCAGTTCATCACCATGTATAAAGCTGCATCGCACAAACACCACATCAAAGGCAAACCCGCCAAGCGCCGTTCAATTACCTGTTACTTTGAAAAGAAGTAAGAAATAAGGTAGGATACACCTATTGCAATGTGACAAAGCCACCTTAGCTCAGCTGGTAGAGCAACGGTATCGTAAACCGTAGGTCCCGAGTTCGATCCTCGGAGGTGGCTCATGAAAACTACACCACATCCAGACCTCTCAGTGCTCAAAGGCGGCGCACAATTTGAAGGCGTCATCAATATTTCTCCCAAAGGCATCGGTTACGTAAAGATTCGTGATCTCGGTGTCACGATCGAGATTCCTCGCGAAGCATTGAACCGGGCATTTCACGGTGATGTGGTGTCTGCAGAAATAGTCACGGTTCTTTCCGATATGAATCCCACTGGCAAGGTTGTGGATATTGTTCGTCGCGCAAAGAGTGGCTACAGCGGCACGCTTACATTTCAAAATGGTAACCATTGCCTCGCGACAAGTGATGGTCGCATGTATACGAGCATCATGATTCCGGGTGACAAGCTTGGCGAAGCAAAGCAGGGTGACAAAGTATTCTGTCGTATTTCTGAGTGGCAGGATCCGATGCAGGAGCCAGTTGGTGAGATCGTGCGTGTCCTTGGTAAGCCCCTTGAGAACAATGCCGAGATGCTCTCGCTCGCACTTGAAAAAGGCTTCGACAACAAGTATCCCGATGCAGTATGGAAAGAAGCAGAGGCTATCAGCGCTCGTGGTATTCCCGAGGAAGACAAGGCGAGTCGTCGCGACTTCCGTGACAAGGTCGTCTTTACGATCGACCCTGAAGATGCAAAGGACTTTGATGATGCGATCTCGGTGACATTCCTTCCGGATGGCAACACTGAGATCGGTATTCACATTGCTGATGTATCACACTATGTTCGCCCAAAAGATGCGATTGATGTTGAGGCGGCAGAGCGTGCAACATCGGTGTACCTTGTTGATCGCACGATCCCAATGCTTCCTGAAACACTTTCAAATGATCTCTGTAGTCTTAACCCAAACGTTGATCGCCTCACCTTCTCCGCTGTGTTTATCTTTACACCCCAGATGAAAATCGTAAGTGAATGGTTTGGTAAAACAGTGATTCATTCCAAGCAACGCTATAGCTATGAGAGCGCGCAGCAAGTATTAGATACCAAAGAAGGTCCCTATCTCAAGGAGCTTGAAGCTGCACTTGCAGTATCAAAATATCTCGAGCAAGAGCGTTTCCAAAATGGTGCGATCTCACTTGATACCCAAGAAGTAAAATTCAAACTCGATGAAACAGGTCATCCGATTGGCGTCTACAAAAAGGTCCGTGGTGCAACACATCATATGATCGAGGAGCTCATGCTCTTGGCAAATAGAAAAGTTGCCGAACATATCGCGACACGTGAAAGCCATGCTGATGAAGTCTTTGTATATCGTATCCATGATGCACCTGATGCTGATCGCATGGATGATCTTCATATGTTCCTCAAGCGTGTTGGCTACCATGTTAAAGTTGATGAAAACGGTGTGATCCCATCAAAAGAACTCAACAAGCTCGTCCAATCTCTCGAAGGCAAGCCTGAAAAAGAAACCATTCAGACAGCCATTGTACGCTCAATGATGAAGGCAATCTACTCAACCAAAAACATTGGTCACTACGGTCTCGCATTCAAATACTACACACATTTTACATCTCCGATTCGTCGCTATCCTGACCTTATTGTGCATCGTTTGCTTGAGACGTATCTTGAACATCACAAGATTCCAAAGGAGATGTGGGAGTACTACGACAAGGTCTGTTTGCATTCATCGACCCGTGAAAAGGAGGCAGCAGATGCAGAGCGTGCATCGATCAAGTACAAGCAAGTCGAATACATGAGCGATCGCATTGGTCAGGTATTTGATGGAGTAGTTACTGGTATTTCTCCAAACGGTATCTTTGTTGAGGACAAGGAAACCAAATGTGAAGGTATGGTTCGTATGCGCGATATTGGCAATGATTTCTTTGAATACAATGATCGCGAGCTTGCGATCATTGGTCGCCGTACTGGTAAAGCATTTCGTATTGGAGATATTGTTCGCTACAAGGTAATGTCGACTGATATCGAGCGTCGACTCATCGATTACGCATTGGTATGAAGCCTCGGTTGATCCTTATAGCTGGAATCTTTGCAAGTGTCGCCTATGGCGTTGTAGCTATTTCGCTCCACTCACTCCCACTCCCAATTTTGTCGGCTTTTTCAGTAGATCGGCCAGTGGTTGAGGCACCACATATGTTCACCATCGGATGGGTGGGCGATATGGTTCCTGCAGATGGTACATATAATCAGCAGGCATTGATTGGCGTACAACAACTCACACAAAAGCCAGATCTCATGATTGGAAACCTGGAAGGAACATTTGCAAGTAAGGGGCGTATTTCAAAATGCACACAACTCATGAGTATGTGCCATGCATTTGCGGGAGATGCGAACTTTGCCGATATACTCAAGAATGCTGGTTTCGATATGGTAAGTCTCGCGAATAATCATGCCTATGACTTTGGTGAAGGAGGTCTAAAAGAAACACAAGTTGAGCTTGATCGTGTTGGGTTACCCTACGTTACTATTACAACTGCAGCACAGAGCATGGTAGTCGATAGTAAGCGTGTCGGTGTGCTTGGGCTCTCAGGAACTAAACCGTGGAATACCGTGATTGATTATGCATTTATCACACGCGAAGTTGCAAAGCTTCGAGAGATAAATGACATTGTTGTTGTTATTTTTCATGCAGGCGCTGAAGGTGCTGACAAGACATCGGTCACAGGCGAGACTGAATATATGGGAGATGAAGATCGTGGCAATGTAGAGCTTCTTGCACACACTGCCATCGATGCTGGTGCTGATCTCGTCCTTGGTTCAGGTCCGCATGTCTTGCGCAAAGTCGAATGGTATAAAGATCGACTCATTGCATATAGTCTTGGAAACTTTGTCGGTGGTAAGCACCTCTCAACACATGGCATATTGGGTACGTCCGCAATGATCAGTGTGGCATTTGATATGAAGGGCAGACCTATTAGCTACACCCTTGACTCAATCGTACTATCCCCAAATGGTACCCCTTCTGTTGATCTAGCTGATGCAGGTAGACTTCTGATTGAAAAGCTCTCACGATAAAACTCCCTGATATCAGGGAGTTTTATCGTTGTGCTAGAGATTTGTTTTAATAAGTGTTTTGAGGGTTGCAACCACAGTTTCTTTTTCTTTTGCCATCTGTTCCCAAAATGCACGTTCTTCGTCAGTTGATGCTTCTTTTATATAAGTGTTCGCGATTCGCCAGAGACTCTTTGACTCTTGCGTTAGTTGATTGACAAGGTTATATACATTGTTTGTTTCCATACGGGAAGTATAACATTTCTTTGACAGGTGGTTCGAAATACGTATAGTTGAAAGTAAATACTGCTGCACATGATCCTACATCAACAAAACCTGCGAATTTTGTTAGTTGGAAAAAAAGAAGATAACCTAGATGAGGAGCAACTACCGTTAAAGATACAAGGTTATGGTGTTGAACGACGTTCTTGTTCTATGGATATAGTTCGCTCTCTCGCTTCAAACTGGGAACCCGACTTGATAGTATTTGGAAAAAGTATTTGGCCTGGACAGGTATGTATTTTTGCAACATGGCTTGCAGAAGAGCCCTGTTCACAAAAGCCGTATATTATTTCGAGGTATGTACTACGAACAAAGCTATCCCGTAAATTACGAAAGTCTTATCGTACTTGTATTAGAGAGTTTCAGCGTAGAGTGGTCCTTACGTTTACAAAATTCGCACACACGCTTACCTAAAGCTGCGTTACATAACGCAGCTTTTTTTATTGCATATCTTTTCGTTCACTGATTTCTGACTGTAGTCGTCCAAGTAGTGCTTCAAGGGTAAGTCCTTCAAGTTTCGTGCCATCACGACGCTCAACGGTGTAGGTGCCTGACCCGATTTCTTTATCGCCGATAACAAGTACATAGGGAGGACGGACTGCTTTTGCAGCATAAATGCGCTTACCTAGGCTGTTGTTGTCATCATATATCTCACTTCGAATCATAGCTCCACGAAGTTTTTGATGAAGCTTCTTTGCTTCTACTGTATGAGTATCTTTGACTGGAATAATTGCGAGCTGAAGCGGCGCGAGCCAGGTTGGGAATTCGCCACCATAGTGCTCAGTGAGAAAGCCAATGAAGCGCTCATGGGTGCCAAGCGGTGCACGGTGAATACATAGCGGCGTTTGCTGTGTACCTTCATTATCAGTATAGGTTAGTCCAAAGCGTGCGGGTACTGCAAAGTCGACTTGGTTGGTCGCAAGAGTAAACTCGCGTCCAATTGCGCTCCATACTTGCACATCAATTTTAGGGCCATAAAATGCAGCCTCGTCCTCAACTTCTACGAATGGAATGTTAGCATCAACAAGTGTCTGCCTGACCATTGCCTCGGTTTTTTTCCAGAGCTCTGGTTCATCCACATACTTTTTACCAAGTTTTGCTGGATCATGTTTTGAAAGGCGCATGACGTACTTCTCAATCCCAAAGATCTTGAAATACCGTAGGTAGAGCTCATTCACTTTGCCAAATTCTTCTGCAAACTGCTCCTCAGTACAGTAGATGTGCGCATCGTTCATCTGTAGTGCTCGCACGCGCATGAGTCCAAAGAGTTCACCACTTTTTTCATGACGATAGCAAGTACCATACTCTGCAAGGCGAAGCGGAAGATCGCGGTAGCTGCGCTGTTCGGCATCAAAGATTTTGTGATGATGAGGGCAGTTCATCGCTTTCAAGTAATACTTACCACCATCATACTCCATTGGAGGGTACATGGAGTCCTCGTAGTACGGGAGATGTCCTGAGGTGAGGTACATAGACTCCTTTGCAAGATGTGGCGTGCGCACACGAACGTACTCTTGTTCAAACTCTGATTCTTTTGCAAGACGCTCGAGTTCTTCGATCATTGCTGCACCGTTTGGAAGCCAGAGTGGTAGTCCACCACCAACATCTTCATCGAATGCAAAGAGTGACATTTCTTTACCGAGTTTGCGGTGATCGCGTTTTTCAGCTTCAGCACGCATCGTGAGGTATGCATCAAGTGCGCCCTTAGACTCAAACGCAAACCCATAGATACGGGTGAGCATCGCATTGTGTTCGTTTCCACGCCAATACGCACCTGCAATACGGTCGAGTTTGAAACTCTCTGGATCAATAGAGCTTAGGTCGTCGATATGGCCACCACGGCAGAGGTCGGTGAATTCACCCATTGTGTAGAGGGTGATTTTCTCACCACGATCAACGATCTCATTGATGAGTTCTTCTTTAAATTCATTCCCCTTAAAATACGCAAGTGCTTCATCTTTTGACACTTCTTTATGAGTCACCGTCTTCCAGGTAGGGAGGAGGTCACGCATCGTTGCTTCAATAACCTTCAGCTCATCGGTGCCAACAGGTCCAGAAAATTTAAAATCATAATAAAATCCATCATCGATCGCGGGCCCGAGGGTGAGTTTGGCATCGGGGTAGTGCTTGAGCGTCGCTGCACCAAGTAGGTGGGCAAGTGAGTGACGAAGGTGTGAAATGTCGTGTTGCATAGAAAAACTATACCATCAAATAACGGTTTTTCGAATGCCTTGACAGAATTTATATTTTTAGTACATTGATATCAAATTATATCTTATGACTGCAACAATTGCCGAGCCTCTTATCATAGAGTCGCTTGAAGAATTACAGTACATTCAATCAGAGCCATTTACTCAACTTAGATTTATTTCGGGTACGTCATTAAATCATACATTTGGTGCCATTTGTATTGTGTATGATATCGATATTGACGCAGTGCTGGTCATTCCTTATTTTTTGAAAAAATCACATGAGCAATTAGAGAAAATTGAAATTTCTGAAAATCCTGAAAGTCTTGCATTGCGATTGATAGTAAAAGAAGCTGAAATGAAATCAAGCAGGGTAAACGTCCTTGGTTCACCTATTGGTGTTCCAGACAAAAGATCACTAGATCAGACATTTTTCAAATATATCGTTTTAATAACGAACTTCGAACCAGAAGATCGAATTGAAATCGAAGTAAATTCGACCAAAACAGGAAAACCTGTTTGGGTAAAACGAGAATTACTCAGGTATATTTTTGAAGAGAAGCCACTGATCAATGATTTTCCAAGAAAACATCCGCACCTTGAAGCCTATCAGCGATTTATGGAAGATTTCCCTCTGAGAAGTGAGTTAGAGCAATGGTGAGAATGAGGCCACGCAGTGATGCGTGGTTTTTTATTTACTTTTTTTACATACTAGTGTATGATATTTCCCATATGGTAGTACGAATGAGACACACACGAGCACACACGGCTAACCGTCGCTCACATCATGCACTTAAGGATGCAGCAATCAGTACTGACACCAAAACTGGTGCAGTACACCTCCGTCACCGCGCAAGCAAGGATGGTATGTACAAAGGACGTTCAGTCATGGGTGATCCAGTCAAGAAAGTTATGAAAAAGCAGGCAAAGCCAGCCGCGAAGAAAGTAGCAAAGAAGGCTCCAAGCAAAAAAGCTAAAAAATAATCACTATTATGGCAAATCGGCACCTTTCTAGGTCCATCGTTCTTCAATCACTGTTCGAATGGGATTTCACGGGATACCCGGATGGTATGCGTGTGACCGTTGACCGAAACATTGCCGAATTTGCTCCTGGTCACAACGATACCGCATTTATCTATGGTCTTGCTGAGCTCGTCGAGCGCAAGCGCACGATCATTGACGATATTATCACCAAGGCTGCGCCTGAATGGCCACTCGACAAGATCTCAAACGTTGATCGTAACGTTCTTCGCATGGGACTTGCGGAACTTCTCTTTGGTGATCGTGAACAAGTACCTCCAAAAGTTGCAATTAACGAATCTATTGAACTCGCCAAGACGTTTGGCGGAGAAAACAGTGGTAAATTTGTCAACGGTGTGCTCGGCGCTGTCTACAAAGAAATTGGTGAGCCTGGCAAAGACCAGACGACCAAGCAAAAAGGTCCAAAGCCGGTAGTTGAAGAAGATCTTTCCAAGATTCCTATCGAACAAAAAGCGGGTGCTATTATTTATGCAAAACATGATGGTGTTGTATATCTTGCACTCGTCCATGATGTGTTTGGCTATTGGACCCTTTCAAAAGGAGGTGTAGAAGCTAATGAGAGTATTGAGGACGGTGCAGTGCGTGAGATTAAAGAAGAGCTTGGTATTGATATTACTATCGAAGACAAGCTTGGAGATATCGAATACATGGCATTTCATCCAGTCGAAGGCAAGATTCGCAAGCAGGTTGCATTCTTCCTCGCAAAGGCTGACTATCAGGAACTCAAGCTTCAAAGCAGTGGTGGTCTCGATAAGGCCGCATGGTTTCAATTGCATGAAGTGGTTGACTTGACCGTCTACGATGATATATTGCCGCTGATCGCAAAGGCGATCGAACTTATCAATAAGTAACAACAATGACTATTGGCGCATGGGGATCACAATCCGCATACGCGAGTAGTACAATCCATATATGAAAGATTTTACCCCCTTTGAACGCTCACTCAGTATTTCATTCACTGACAAAGCAATCCTTGCTCGTGCATTTACTCACCGTTCGTATATCAATGAAAATCCTCGTTCAGGACTCGAACATAATGAACGGTATGAATTTCTTGGTGATGCGGTGATTGAGCTCATTATTACTGACTATTTGTTTCGTCAGTATCCAACTCATGCTGAGGGTGATCTCACTGCATACCGAAGTGCACTTGTAAACGCAATCATCATGGGCGAGGCGGCAAGTGAACTCGGGATGAATGACTACCTCCTCCTTTCAAAAGGTGAGCAAAAAGACACTGGTCGTGCACGGCAAACAATCCTTGCCAATGCATATGAAGCATTTGTTGGTGCGCTCTATCTTGATCAGGGCTATGATGTTTGTGTGACATTTGTGACCAATAGTCTTATTCCTCGACTTCCTGAGATCATCAAAAAGAAGCTTTGGAAAGACGCAAAAAGTTTGGTCCAAGAAGAAGCACAAGAACGACTCAATCTTACACCGTCATACAAAGTGGTCGCAGAGACAGGTCCAGATCATGATAAGTGGTTCACGATCGGTATTTACTTTGGTGATAAAAAAATAGCTGAAGGTAAGGGACGTTCCAAGCAAGAAGGTGAGCAGAGTGCAGCACGTGCTGCACTCGAAGCAAAAGGGTGGTAGCAACTCCATGCTATACTTTTGATCATGCGCCTCAAGCATATCGAGCTGGTTGGCTTTAAATCGTTTGCGAAAAAAGCAACGCTTTCTTTCAATACTCCAGTGACCGCAGTAGTGGGTCCTAATGGTTCTGGTAAATCAAATGTTGTTGAAGCATTTCGTTTTGTACTTGGTGAGCAGTCAATGAAAAGTATGCGTGGAAAAGTGGGTGCTGACCTAATCTTTCGCGGTGCTGGTGCCAAAATGAACCGTGCTGCAGTCTCAATCACCTTTGATAATAGTGACAAGGTTTTTGGGTTTCAAACGGGCGAAGGCAAGTCGCCACTCCTCTTTGATACAGTAACATTTACTCGTGAGCTCTTTGCTGACGGGACGAGCAAGTACTCGATGAATGGAAGCGAGATTAAGCTCAAGGCAATGACTGAGCTTCTCTCATCAGTTAATATCGGTACCTCGAGTCATCATATTATCTCGCAGGGTGAGGCTGATGGAATACTACGTGCCAATCCTCGAGAGCGTCGTGAAATGCTTGAGGATGCGCTTGGGCTCAAGATCTACCATTTTCGCATCAAGGAAAGTGAATCTAAGCTCGCCAAAGCAACAAATACACTTAAGGAAGTACAATCACTTCGTCGCGAGCTTGCACCGCATCTCAAGTTTCTGCAGAAGCAGGTTGAGAAGATTGAAAAGGGTCGTGCGATTCGTACTGAGCTTGAGGATGCACTGTTGAGATTTCTCGCGACTGAGCGTGCGCAGCTTGGGCAGGAAGATATGCGACTTCGTGATGCAATGCAGCTTATCAAAGATCGCAAGCAGGCTATTGAGTCCAAACTCGCCGCCCTTCCAGATGAAGTTTCTGTGCAAGATGATGAAAGTATTACGGTGCTTTCTAAGTTTCGCACCGAGCTCTCCCATGTCCGTGATGAACGTCGCAGTATTGAGCAGAAGGTGAGTCGTCTCGAAGGGATGCTTGAAGCGCATCGGCATATTGCTCGTGTGCCGCACAAGCCGATCACTCATCCATCTATCATATTTGCACCGAGCGAGTACCATCAGATTATTTCTGATATCGAATTTTTCATAACCGCAGTACGCAGTGCAGAGTCGCTCGATGATGCACGTCATGCGATGGCTCGTATCGAACCAATCCTTTCCAAGCTCAAATCGCGCGAACCAAAGAGTGAGCCGGTTGAGTCGCACCCCCAGCCCGATCATCAGCTCCTCAAAGATACCGCGCTTGAGCTCGAAGGACTCGCAGTGTCACTTACATCTCTTATCAAAAGAGAGGATCATATCCAACAGCAAATCAATGCTACAGAGTCAGCTCGCGAAGCATCACTTGTCGATGCGCGTATTGCGACCCGTGCACGGTATGAATTGCAGAATGAGCTGACGCACTGTGACGCAGAGCAACAGATACTCATGGTCTCACAGAGTGGCTTTGTTGCTCGCAAGGAGCAGTTTGATGCTGACCTCAAGGAAGCAGGATTCATGTTTGGTCCGACTTTTTTGCACAAGCTGAAAGAAAGCGTTGTAGTGCCTGAGATTGATCTCCATACATTGAAACGCGATATTGATCGTCTCAAGATCAGACTTGATGAGCATTCAGGTATCGGCAACGATGTGCTTGGTGAATATGACACAGCACGAGAGCGCGATGAATTCTTGGCACGTGAACTTAGTGATACTGAAGGAAGTATTAGAAATCTTGAATCGCTCATTATTGAGCTCAAGAAAGTTCTTGATGAGCAGTTTACGGGCGGTGTCAAAATCATCAATGAGCGCTTTAGTGAATTCTTCAAGTCGATGTTCGGTGGCGGCAATGCATTCCTCTCGATCACCCTTGAAAAGAAGCGTAAACGAAAGATGTCAGAAGAGGAGCTGATGGAAGATATGGAACAGTCTGGTGAGGATGATGATCAACTCTTTGAGCGGGGTATTGATGTGCATGTAAGTCTACCTGAAAAGAAGGTGAAGGAGATTCACATGTTCTCAGGTGGTGAGCGATCACTCGTCTCCATTGCGCTTCTCTTTGCGATTTCACAGGTGAACCCACCACCATTTCTTGTACTTGATGAGACTGACGCAGCACTCGACGAAGCAAATAGTCGTAAGTATGGCGATATGATCGAACGCCTTGCTGAATACTCACAGCTCATCGTGGTGACACACAATCGTGAGACCATGTCTCGCGCATCAGTTCTTTATGGTGTGACCCTTGGTGCTGATGCGGGATCTAAACTCCTCTCAATCAAATTTGATGATGCAGTGAAAGTTGCGAAATAATATCTAATATATAGTATTAAACTCTATGGCAACGATCTACAATAAACTCATTCGCGATAAAGTTCTTGATATACTCGACAAAAAAGGCATTGCACACAAGTCGCATATTGCAGATGATCAAGAGTTTGAGGAAAAGCTATTTCTTAAACTACTTGAAGAAGCAGCTGAAGTTGCTACTGAAGAGGATAGTGAAAAGCTCAAAGAAGAACTCGCTGATTTACTAGAAGTGATTGAGGCCATCAAGTCTCACAAAGGTTTTACTACAGCAGAAATTGAAGAAACCCGTCTTGCAAAAATTGCTGAGCGCGGTAGTTTTGACAAACGGATTATTCTTGAGGAGTCCTAGTTGATTTTCCTGTTAAAAAGGAGTTTACTGAAACAAATAGCATGCGTATGAAACAAGTAATAAGGTTCTGTAAAGACTTCGTATTCCTCTTTATTTTTATGTATCAAAGCTTTCAAATCCTCAAAGCTCGAGCAAAAGCTGAAGACTTGTTGCAGAACTAATCAAGGCACCCGACCGGTAGGTACTGTCGGGTGTTTACTTTTATATAATATGTGCTATTGTTTGATCCAACCAAATTGTACGTTATATGCAACAAAAAACCCTGGTCGCCACTACCGAGAAAGTGACTTCAACTGTTGAACTCAATCATCAAGAAGTAAAAGAGGCACTTCTGGTGATACTTTTTTCTTTTTGGAAAAAAATGAGGATGTTTCATTTGAGTCCTCCAAAAAAGATTCACCTGTTTTACTCTATTGAGAAAGTACAAATTCTCAATGACGAGCAGGAATGCCTCATTGTGTTTTCCAATATGAAACTTGGAAAGCAGGTCTATGACCTACTCAAAAGTAGTCTGACAGATTCTCCTGAGAATGTGCTCAAACGCATTAAGGGTCGTATCAATCAAGACAAGGAAACAAGTGCTCGAAACATGTTAATGCAGCTGATCGATGAGCATTCTACGGTTACGTACCCATGGCCGTGGGGACTGGACGATGATGGGTTGATTCTGGTTTGCAAAAATGGAACCAGTATCTTCTTTGCCCCAGAGCAAATTAGTTGGGAGATTTTAAGAAAAATCATTGAGGTGAAAAAGACAGCAAAACCAAAGGCATCACCTAAAGCCCTTAACCAAGGAAGATACTCAAGTACGGCATACTAGAGTGCTTGACTAGGCCGCATTTAAAGCCTATTTCCCAAGGGGAAATAGGCTTTTTGTATTGCTTGACTTTCAAACCTTGCCGTATATAATAGGGGTCGCTCACAAGTTCGAGCAAGTTGTTTGAAAATTGTATAGTACGTAATGCAAAACAATCCAAAATAACCTGTTTATTTTATTTGAGAGGCAAAATGAAAGTCATCTTTCTTTTGCCTCGGTCTAAGACATACTTATTTATAAGTGTCTTTTAAGAAGAGTTTGATCCTAGCTCAGGATGAACGCTGGCGGCGTGGATAAGGCATGCAAGTCGAACGGACCAGTCCCGTGAACTTGGAAGTTGAGTCTCAAGTAGCAATACAAGAGGCAAGACGACCGATGGATCGGGTTTGCTGGTTAGTGGCAGACGAGGTAGTAACACGTAGGTATGTACTCTCAAGTCGCGAATAATGCACCGAAAGGTGCACTAATACGCGATGGACCCTCCGGGGTAAAGATTTATCGCTTGAGAAACAGCCTGCGGGGTATCAGCTAGTTGGTAGTGTAATGGACTACCAAGGCTATGACGCCTAGGGGAGGTGAGAGCCTGACCCCCACCGATGGGACTGAGACACGGCCCATACACCTACGGGTGGCTGCAGTCGAGAATCTTCCACAATGGACGAAAGTCTGATGGAGCGACGCCGCGTGATTGATGAAGTGGTTCGCCACGTAAAGGTCTTTTATGAGGGAAGAAGTATATTGACGGTACCTCATGAATAAGGGGCTCCTAACTCTGTGCCAGCAGGAGCGGTAATACAGAG
>CALCZP010000004.1 GCA_937903035.1 uncultured bacterium
TGGAAAACCGTGGGTTTCCAAAGTGTGAGATAATGAAATGTCCCCGTAGGGTCACAGAAGAGAGTGCTAGTTCGAGCACTCGAGAAGGGTCGAAATATATTGAACCCTTTTAACTAAAATGTTATAGTTCACAACAGAAGGTTTACACTTCAAGTGGAGGCTCCACTTCATTGTCAGCTAACGCTGATGGCGAAGGTCGAACCATCAAAACGAAGTCCCTTAACCTTCAACCGTCCAGTAGAAGTTTCCTTAAAAAGAAACACGAACGACATTTCCAAATCTTAATGGCTTGATATTTCGCAAGAAATCATCACGCCATTGACATTTGGGAGAAGAGTTACAGTGGTTCTGTAAATTTTGGTTCAAATCCAAAATAACTCTCAATGATATGTCTCAAATTAGAAAAATTGATCTTCAAGAAATAATTACCTTTAAAGACCTAAAAAATGGACTCAAAAAATTAAAAAGAAAGAATAAGTATAAGGAGTATGACTCGCCGGAGTTTGTTAAGCGTTTTTTGAAAAATGAAAATAAAAAAGAAAACAATCTCAAAAAGTTTCTCGTAAAATACTTGGATGATGATCAAAAAGTAAACGAAGCATCACTGCTTGAGTTTTACGCCAAAACTAAAACATATTCATTTAGTCCATATAACGCACTTGCTATTGAAAAAGGTAATGCGAAGCAGAAAAAATTCAGACCTCTGCTTGTATCAGAACCAGAAGACAGGTTGATATTTGATACATTACTCCCTATTTATTTTAATAGACTCAAGGATCATCTTATTCAACGGAGCTTGCTTGGTTTGGGATTGGTAAAAAAGCAGAGGATAAGTGACGTTTTGCATAGGATTTTTAATGAGTATGTAAGTAAGGGCTGGTATTTTGCTTTAACTTTAGACTATAGTTCCTTCTTTTCTCTTATTGATAGAGAGACACTGCTCAAAAAATTGAAGAATGATTTGGGGGATGACAGATTACTATCTGTATTGGATCTAATCATAAATAACGAGATTAAAAATGGTAAGACGGTTCAAGAGAAAACGGGTGTAAAAATTTTAGAAAACGGAATACCTCAAGGCCTTTCCTTTTCCCCGCTACTAGCTTGTTATTATGCTTTGGATATAGATGACGTTTATATTAACGATGAGAAGGTCGTTGGGTTCAGATATATCGACGACATAATAATTTTCGGAAAGAATAAAAATGATCTGGAGGATGTTTATAAGAAAATTGAGGATAAATCAAAAGAACTAAAGATGTGCCTTCATCCGCTCGGCACAAAAACAGAACTAAAAGATTTAAGTTATGATCACGTTAAGTACTTAGGAGTCGAGATATCGGTCAACGGTTTGAAGATTAGTGATGAAAAGTTTAACGACCTTTTAAATATAGCTAAGAACGAAATATTTCACACAACGCATATCGAGAAAAAGGATCCAGAATCTATAAAAGTGGTCTATTATAATTTTATAAAGGGTTGGCTTAATCACTATGAAAAGATTTCTGAAAATAAGTCAGCTTTATACAAGAAAATTGATGATCTTTTATTTGACAATTTCTTTAGTAAAAAAAGAAACAGAAAGTCATTTTATAAGGCGAACCCTTGGATAAAAATTATCGGAAATAGTGAGATTAGAAGATGAATTGTAAATGTAGACTTACTTAATTTCTATATTTTTATTTCTCAAAATTAACTCACTACTTATACATCCCAGTACTGATCTCTTTTCCAAAACAGTTCCGTCTCTCAAGACAAATTTCATGTAATTTCTGAGATCAACTTTCTGTATTTCTGCGCTGTTCTCCTTTCCTAAAAACATCGCCTGAAGTTTCTTGAATTTCTTAATCTCAAGATTTAACTTTTCAGTAAGTTGGACTTCATTAAGATCTAAAGTAGATGCCATTTTCTGAAATTCTTTTAATAGATCATCTTCGTTTATTGCAGGATTAGTACATTTTCTATCTTTCGACTTCGTACACCTATAGTAGACATGTCTATTTGCTCCACCGTTAAGTAATTTCTTAAACTTCTCATCAGCAGTAATTCCAGATCCGCACATTCCACATTTAACCATTCGAGTAAATGCAAATTCTTTTCCGTGAGTTTTTATGACCTGCGTTTTAATGGCGGCTCGACAATCGTCAAAAAGTTCTTTGCTGATTATTGGCGTATGTTTACCGTCATACCAATTTCCACTTCCTTGTGGAAATTCAAAACGACCGTAATAAAAGGTGTTGTTAATTATTTTAAATACATTTCCAACACTCAAATAAAATCCTTTATGTGTTTTAAAATTCAGCTCATATTGTAGCCATGAATATACTCTCATTCCGCTCCATCGTTCGTATGCAATTTTTTCAAAAATCTGCTTGATTATCGGTGCTCGTTCGGGATCAATCTCTACTTCACATTTTGCTAATCTCTCATTTGGTTTTCTATATCCTGTCGGTGGCTGTACTGGCCATAATCCCATTTCACACCTCGCTCTCATGCCTCGCTTCACATTGATACTTTTATTATCATTCTCAAGTTTCGCTTGAGAACATAGAATCATTAAAAGAAATTTATCACTTGGAGAATTAGTAAATGTTTGACCGAAAGTTTTGATTTGAGTCAGTTTCTTTTGATCGATTCGATCCACCAGTTTTCCCAAATCTCCAGCATTACGGCTCAATCTGTCAGGTGCCCAAGTGATAATAGCGTTGAATATGCCGTCGTCTATGTCTTTTAACATTTCTTCAAAAACAGGTCTTTGTCCTGATTCTTTCGCACTATGAGATTCACGACGAATCTCAACAATATTTAATCCTTCGCGATCGGCTATTTGCTTCATTTCTTTGATCTGGGAATCAATAGACAGGGCCTGCTTTTCCTCGGCTTCGGTCGACTTACGAGCGTATAAACAATATTTTAATGATATTTGTTCCATATTATATTAATGACGCAGAAAGATAGTTTTGCTAAGACTATGCAGAACTAAAAATACGTCGCATACTCGCGATCAATTTTTTTATAACGCTTTATTAAAAGGCGTTTTTGTGATAGATTATAAAAGTACCCCATAGTATTTTTATAAGTGTGCTTAGTCCCCGGAAGGACTGTTTTCTCTTACCTGTTATTGGCAAAGAGGGGCAGTCCGAGTTCCATAACAGGAACCTTTCGGGGTAGCACCGCTATGGGGTACAGGCTCGGCTGTCCCTTTTTGCCGTTTCTGTACAAAAAATGGATAGTCGAGACATAGAACTGTACCCCTATGTCTCAACATTACTCAGAAAAAGAGCTACTTGCTCGTATACAAGATCTTGAAAAACAAATTAAGGTTTTAAAAGATCGAAAAAAGTTCGGACTTGTCTGGGAAGATAAACCAGAGGAGATTGTTTTAGGTTGCGAAACACATGTTCCAATTCTTAAAGAAGTTAAAAATAGAAAGTTAGTTTCCGATAATTTTTCTTTCAATAATGTTTTGATTGAGGGTGATAATTATCACTCACTTTCTGTTTTGAACTATACGCATCGAAACAAAATCGATGTCATTTATATTGATCCCCCATACAACACAGGTAGTAGCGCCTGGGTATATAACAATAATTACATAGATGAAAACGATTCGTATCGTCATAGCAAATGGGTGTCGATGATGAAGAATCGTCTAGAGCTAGCAAAAAATCTTCTCACGGATAATGGTTTTATTGTATGTGCTATAGATCATTATGAACTTTTTACTCTCGGCTTATTGATGGATGAGATATTTGGAGAAAGTAACCGAATCGGAATTGTTTCAGTGGTTCATAAATCTGAGGGACGTAACCAGGAAAAGTTTTTTGGGACAAGTCATGAGTACATGCTCTTTTATTCAAAAAATAAGCAATCAGCAAATTTTGCCAAAATAGTTTTAGACGAAGACATACAAGCAACTTTTGACCGTGAAGACAAAGATGGCTTATTTAGATTAAATAATTATCTACGTTCTGGTGGAGGTGATCATAATTTGAGAAAAAATAAACCTCATTTTTTCTACCCTATATATGTTAGTAGAGATCTAAAAAATATCACATTAGAAAAACAAAAAGGATATGAAGAAATTTTACCTATAACTTCAACAGGACAAGAACGAACATGGAAAACAACAAAAGAAACTTTTCTTGAAAGACTAAACGGTGGACAAATAATCGCTGAAAGAGATCAAAATAATAAAATACAGGTTTATGAAAAATATCGCGAAAATCAGGTAATAAAAACACACTGGATTGATCCAAAGTATCACGCTATTCACTATGGAACAAAGGTTGTAGAAAATATATTAGGTGGTAAAAAATTTGATTTTCCAAAATCACTATATCTTTTAATAGATACTCTTAAGCTCACATCAACTAAAAACTCTACTGTATTAGATTTCTTTGCGGGGTCAGGG
This sequence comes from uncultured bacterium, assembly GCA_937903035.1. Lineage (GTDB taxonomy): Bacteria > Patescibacteriota > Minisyncoccia > Phycocordibacterales > UBA9973 > UBA4124. The sequence continues at coordinate 4,415 of CALCZP010000004.1, forward strand.
ACAACAGGTCATGCAATTCTCGAACTCAACAAACAGGATGGTGGAAACAGAAAATTCATTCTATGTACTAATAACGAAAACAAGATTGCAGAAGAAGTAACCTATGAACGCCTCAAGAGAGTAATCAAAGGATATAAAAATAAGAAAGGAGAAAAGGTCGAAGGTCTCGGCAGTAATTTGTCGTACTACAAAACCGATCTTGTAGATATTGAAAAACTTCAAAGAATTTCGGACGAATCAAAAATCAAAATTACTTATCAAGCGGGTGAAATGATTGCTATCCGCGAGAATACTTTGAATGAATCAGATAAAAATGACTGGTGGCAAATCTTTGAAAACGAGGAAAAGAAAACGGCTATCTATTTTAAGGAAGATAAGGCGAAACTCCCAGAATTAGTGAAGCTTCTTGAAAAGGAAAATAAGCCGACAGTACTTTATATCTTCGGTTGGGGCAAAAATGAATACAAAAATGAATATTCGACAAAGAATATCAAAGTCGAGGATATTCCAGAACCTATTATTGAGGTTTATAAAGAAATTAACAGAATTTAATTTATGTTTGCATTAAAACCATTCCAAGAAAATACGATTGCAAAACTTAAGGATCAATTCCTTAATCTTTGGAAGTCGCCACATGACAACATTCCGCTTGTTTTTAAATCTCCAACTGGATCAGGAAAGACAATCATGATGGCACAATTCCTGCGTGATCTTGTAGGTGATCCTCGATTCTATGGAAACGACGTTGCTTTCATTTGGCTTACTTTCAATGAGGAATCATATATACAAAGCAGGAATAAACTTTTTTCATACTACGGAGGTGCTTCTGAATTAGACCTTTTAAATTTAAATGATTTAACCAGAGGCAAGCTTAATAAAAACTCTGTATTTTTTATTAACTGGCAAAAAATTAAAGGAACATCTAAAGAAAGTAGAAAACTCCGCAAAGACAATGAGTGGGGTTTAACTTTTGACAGTTTCATTGATAAGACCAAGGAAGATGGTCGCAAGTTGATTGTAATTGTTGATGAAGAGCATATCGGAGCAGACACTAAGCTCGCTGATGAAATCTTTAATCTTATTTCCCCTAAAATAACTATTCGTGTTTCTGCTACACCTAAGTATCTTCCTAACGCCGAAGATATTGCCGAACAAAAAGGTGGTTTCGTTCAAGCGAAGCGAGAGGATGTTATAGAAGCAGGATTAATAAAAGAAAAGATTGTTTTCCAAACAGAAGAAGACTTGAATCGGAAAGATTTCAAGGGTGTTGATCAAGATGAAATACTTCTTGATCTTGCGTACCAAAAACGACAAGACCTTATAAGGCATTACAAAAATATTAATGTAGAGGTAAATCCACTTGTAATGATTCAACTCCCAAATGACGATCAAGCAGGCAAAGATACAACTACCACAAACAAACAAACTATCGTTCTTAATTTTCTTAAAGAAAAAGGAGTTCTTGAAAATGAGATAGCTATTTGGCTTTCACAAGAAAAAGTTAATCTTGAATATATTACAGACAATAAATCTCCAATATCATTCCTGCTTTTCAAACAAGCCGCCGCCACTGGCTGGGATTGTCCGCGAGCGAGTGTATTGGTGATGTTCCGAGAGATTAAGAATCCGACATTTGCGATTCAAACTGTTGGTCGTATTTTGCGTATGCCATTTGGTTCTCATTTCCCAATTCCAGAATTAAATCTTGGGTACCTTTATACAAACTACAAGCGAAATGAGGTTTTAACTGAATATGGAAAAAATAAAACCGATAACCGCCCTGCAATTTATGGAAGTTATCGAAAATCAGAAATCGAACCGATAACAATTGAATCAGTATTCATGAGTCGTACCGACTATAATGATCTTGGTGATTCTTTCCAAGAAACTTTTAGTGCTGTAGCGAACGAGTACTTTGATATTAGTAAAAATACTCCTGCTCAGTCACTTGCAAAATTAGAAAAGAAAGGATTAGAAACAAAACCAAAAGTAACAAATGGTCTTATCGTTGGGGTTGAAATTGATGATTATGACAATTTTACCAAAGAATTGATTTCCGAAGGTGGAAGCCATGATCAAGAGATGTCACAACATGATCTTGAGCGTTTGTATAACCTACTCTGCTTCAAGCATATTTCAAGACAAATAGATGAGAAGAAAAAGTTTGCACCAGAGCGTTCTTGGGGAAAACTTAAAACAGCACTTAACGTGTGGCTCTTAGAATTAACTAAGCAAGATCGTCAGTCTATTTATACTATAGTAGTTAATGATTTATTAAGTCAGACAAGTGTACTTGCTCCAATTATCGGTATTGCACTTGAAAAATATAGACCACTCCGTGAGAAAGAAGTAAATAAGAAATCTGAACGCTCAAAGAGGATTGAAACCATTGAAATTCCAAGAGATACTCTTTTCTTTACTGATCAATATGAAGAAATGAGCGTTAAAAAATCTGCTTTAAAACCTTTTTATATAGAAAAAGATTACAAAGGTGAAGACAACGAAAAAGAATTTATAAAATTCCTAGAATCAAACAAGGATGTGATCTGGTGGTACAAGAACGGAGATACAGGAAGTGAATTTTTCTCAATCTCATATTACAACCCAGATGAAAACAAAGAAAAACTTTTCTACCCTGATTGGATTTTCAAGACCAAAAACACTGTCTGGATCGTTGATACCAAGAAAGGATCTACTGCTGAAATTTCTGACACTAAATACAAAGCAGAAGCGTTGCAAGAATGGATCAAGAATAAGAAAGGTTTTGCGGGAGGAATAGTCGTACAAGATGGTCCGAATGGTTGGAAAGTAAATGCCAATAAAACTTATTCTTATTCTTCGTCATTTGATAAGTGGAATAACTTAAAAGATGTTATATGAGTGAACAAGAAGATAAGCTTAAATCACTAGAAATACTTGTTAGTGCCACGAGGGATAAAGGTCGATTATCAATTAAGTGCTGATAACGGTTTAGATGCAAAAGCAGGTGTTATGGTCGCACTTGAAGTGGCTATTGTTATATTTTATATACAAAGTATTCATCATCTATGCGGTTTTCTATTTGTACCCATAATTATTTTTGGGTTTTCTATCTACATCTTTTGGAAGGTACTCAATGTTAAAACATACAATACTGGGGTAGTTGATTTTTATAATGACCCAAAGAATTATCGCTCAATGAAATCTGAGATTCTTTTAGAACAATTACTTTCAGATTATCAAAATTCTTTTGATAAAAATTCAAAACACCTTGAGGATAAAAACAAAGATTACAAGAAAGGACTTAATTTATTCCTTATCGGTTTTGTATTATTAATATTTTTTATTTAAAGCTATGGCAAATAAAAACACACTATCAATCAAAAATTATCAATCTAAACCAAGTCCTACACCAAAACCTGCAACACCAACACCTAGACCCACACCAAGTCAAGGACAAACGGTTTCTAAAGGTGGTAAAAATAAATAATTCTGACTATGAAACCCAGTCGAATTTCTTAGTCAAAATTACTCACATTAAAGAAATACTCATTCTTTAACTTTTCAGAAAATCTAAAAGTATCTGCATGAGAAAGAACTCCAAGATAAGACATGAGTGTTGTATGTACTTTGTCTTTGGAAATCTCTTCTTTTTTGTAAAGCAATATCTTCTCATTTATTTTTCTCAAGGCGCGTTTCTGCGTACGTTTACGCACTAAAGTAAAGTGTGGAAATAGTACATACCCAAGATAATCAATACCACGAGCAAATTTAGTGATCGTGACTTTCTTTGGGTGTATCTGTATCCTCAGTTTTTCTTTTAGAAATGATCGTATTTGCGGTAATAATTGTACAAGATATTCTTTACTCTCGCTTACTATTACAAAGTCATCAGTATACCGTGCATAATATTTCACCTTAAGATCATGCTTTATAAACTGATCAAACACATCCATATATACATTAGCAAAAAGTTGAGATGTTAGGTTACCAATTGGTACACCGCATCTATCAAAAAGTGTTGACCTGTCACTTGTAAAACTTTCCACTACTTCTACTAAAAGATTCATAAGTTCTTGATCTTTAATTCTCGAACTAAGTACCGAAAGTAATATCTCGTGAGAGATAGAATCAAAAAACTTCTCTATATCGCACTTCAAAATATACACATTCCTTGTGTTATTTTTACTTGCTTTGTAGAGCATTGATCTAAGTGCTTCTACTCCTTTATGAGTACCTTTGCCGATACGACACGAAAAAGAATTATGAATAAATACTTTTTCGTACAATGGGTACAAAATACTCATGATTGCGTGGTGAAGTACTCGATCTCTAACCTGTGCCTTATGTATATGGCGACGTTTTGGATCTGAAATATAAAACCCAGTATACCCACTATGGCGATAAGTATGAGATTTCAATTCTCGGTGAAGTGCAAATATTTCCCGTTCAAGACTTTTTTCGAAGACAAGTACGTCTTCTTTCTTTTTCTTGTCACGGCGAAATTCCTCCCATGCGAAGAAAAGATTTTCTGGTGTAATAAGTTTATTAAATAAATTCGTATAGATTCTCATATGAATGATAATGATGTACCAATACTTCGTAAGATTCATGAGTTGTATAAAACCTTTCATGAATACAGAAATCTCGTACCTAAACAAGATAGATTCTCTGTGTACGAACGGACAGAAAATATCATCATTGATATCCTTGAATTAGTGCTTGAAGCAAGTTATGTTTCAAAAGACAGAAAAACACTACTTCTAGAAAAGACGAGTATAAAACTCAACATTGTGAGATTTTTCATTCGTCTTATGAAAGAAAGTAAAAGTATCGATCTAAAGAAATATACACTTCTCCAAGGAATTATTGATGAAATCGGTCGTATGCTTGGTGGTTGGATAAAGTCACAGAAATAACAATATCTGTAACAAAGCAAAAGGTATCCGTAACGGATACCTTTTGTGCTTAATTGATACTTCGGAACGAATGCGGACACAGAGCCATAGTTATCGTTGGCATTCGACACATCGTTGGTGTTGAACTTGAGCTTGTCGTCATTGAAGTTGAAGATCGGAGACTTCGAGAAGTCGCCATCCGCATTCGGAGCTTTTACTATTTTCCCTCCATATCACAAACCACGAAGTATGATATTGCACATAAATCACGATTCTGTATTTAATCCAACAGCACAATTACTTGTCTGTCTTAGAAAATAGTAAGCAGTATCTCTAGAGCAACAATACTGTCATAAAAACCTTAGTCTTTATGATCCTGATTGCGATTTCTCATAGGAGAAAGAGTTCGGTGATAACAATCCGTGAACTGCTATACACTAACCTAGACTCAATTGCTATTATATCAAAATATAAAAAATTGCCTACGGCAATAAAAAAGAGGGGTTTGCGAAAGCAAACCCCTCAAGGATTCAAGGATCAAGAAGTCAAAAGACTCAAGACCTCAAAGTTCAAACATCAATTCTGCGGAACGAACGCGGACACAGAGCCATAGCCATCGCGGGCATCCGACACATCGCAGGTGCCGAACTTGAGCTCGTCGCCATCGAAGCGGAAGAACGGAGACTTCGAGAAGCCGCCATCCGCACACGGAGCGAACTCATCACCTGCACAGTCGGTATCCAATTCTTCCCAACGAACGTAGCGTTCGGGGTGAACCAGAGCCATACAGCCGATAGCGAATGCACCTAAGCCGAATTCGTTGCTTGTGAAGGTTTCCCTTGCTCTGCGAACGGACTTACCACGGTGACGCATACCGTACTGTACTGCGATAATCAGGATGTCGCCTTGTTGTTCGGCTTCCAGGTGTTCCAGGAAGTCAACGGTGCGGACATGCTGACGCAGTTTGCTTGGTACGATTTCACCGTTGCGGTAGTTTGTAAAGCTACGGCTGTCGGCTAATTTCGTGTGTACCAATTTCACCGCCTCGCAATACTGCTCGGCTTTGTCGGTGATTGCAGGAAACTGCTTTGTGGCAACCACAGATACTTTCGGGATAGCGAACCATCCTTCAGAACCTTCAGGAAGCGTAGGCAGGTTTTTTGCAAACTCCAATGCCTGTGTCGGATCAAGTCCAAACATGGTGGCAATGGTGTTTACCTGTTCTGCAATCGGTTTCGGACCTTTGTACTCTTTGGGGTAGGTGTAGTTTGAGGACACCACCTCCTTGGCGTACTGGTTCGTAGCCGAATGTTTCTGAATCAGCTCGCCAAGTTCTTTCCAGAACTCACGGCTTTCGTTAAGGCGTTGTGCGGAACCGTCGGCTCCGTCTGTCAGTTGTTGTTTGTTGTACACAGCACGCCATTTGGCTGTGGCATCAAGACCCTTCGGGTCATCTGACGTGATCAACTTTTTTGTCGTCATCATCTTTTTTCCTTTTTGATTTGAAAGAACTGGGTCCCGACACCCAGCCTCGAAAGTTAGATAGAGGTCGGGTATCGTTACTTGACAAGTATATCACAAAGTGGTTTAAATGTCAATCATTACCCCATATCTACATAATCTCTAAAGTACAAAGGCTCTTCATCTCCCATCCAGTACATAAGCCATGTAGATTCACCGGAGTGTTTATCCATGGTCGAATTGATAAGTAGAGAAAATGCATCAGCTAGGTCGTCATGCTTTTCAACTCCGAACCCAACCAATTGCTCAATTAACTGTTCACATCCTTGTCTTGGAAACTTAATCTTTCCAGATTTGATAGCTGTCGAAGTAAGAGCAAGCCTTGTTCGCTTATCTCCCTTAGGTTTTATTGCAGTTGCCTTAACCCCCTGATGTTCAAGCATTTGCGGTAGTGCTTCTTGATATGCGACACTCTCGACAAAAAGTTCATCAGAGCTTTTCCTAAGTATCGTATTGCGAATATCTTTCATGAGATCAACCTGTGCAGGAAAATTAAGTTTCTTTGCTATAGGATTCGGAAGAATATAAATACACATTTTTTCTCGACGAGAATATATGTGAGCAAATACAACCGCAGTGTCATCAGCAACCTCGGATCCTGAAATCGCAAGATCTACACCTGCATAAGTACCACGATACCCTCGGTGTTTTTCTCCTGGAAGTTCGTCATAGAACTGTATCCATTCTGGGTAGATAACTTGATCATCGCTTGGAATAATACGGAGTAGATATTCTCGTTGCCATGATATTTCACTGGCAACTTTTAGTTTCTCGTCTTCAAGGTCTTTCTCGGTGGCGTATTTTCCAGACCATAGACAAACACCGTTCTTATCAATTAAAGGGTATTCTTTAAATATTCCTTTTGCTTTACCTTTAGTAATCTCGTCTTTGATTCGCATTAAAAGTGAATCTTCATGGAGTAAGTTTCCGACTATGATTAGTCGAGTATTCCTATCACCAGCAGGTATAACTTCACCACGAAGCCAGTTATAGGTCTTTTCTCGACCTTCACGAGTTTTGGTAGATTGTACGTCTTCAACGTCATCGCAAATAATGAGATCAGGACGGTGTTCATTATGACGAATACCACGGATACTTTGTTCTGTAGAAGCTACAGTGATTCTTGCACCATGTTTTTTGAATACAAGAGAAAATGAACCCCATTCGTCACTCTCTTCTTGAAATGGTCCAAGATCCTTTTTAAGAACATCGTTACCCTCAAGTTCGGTACGAATGTTCATCATGTGTTGTTTTGCTTGTGCTCGTGTCTGGCAAAAGATAATGCAAAACTTCTTTTGCTGTTTTCCAAGAATTGCCCATATCGGGTATGCAGTTGTAACCATAGTAGATTTTCCTGATCCACGAAATGCCACCACATATAAGTTTTCAGTGGTACTTTTTTCGAGATTATGAATAATCTCTTTTTGAAAGTCTGCCGTTTCGTATTTCACATAGTGGGCATAGTAGAAGTGGAAAAAATACAGAAAACTATCTTTTGTAATTGATGTTCGCACTGAACGATCTTTTATCATCGTATTAACCAGTGCTTTTGGAATTATTTTAGTCATAATTATTTTTTACGATTAATGTTTTTAATAGATTTCGACTTAGTAATTTTTGCGAGTTTGAGTGCTTGTTTTACAATTTTTGCTTGTGACGGTGTTAGTTCTTCATTGTCATCCTTGGTAGTAATTTCAAGTTTGTTCTTGTAATTATCATTTCGGTGACGAAGCCAAAAACTAATCGCAGGATAATTTTTCTCTTTAATAAGAGTAAGTAGTTGGCTTTCACTCATGTCATTTACCAAAGCGACACCTTCAGAAAGAGCACTGTCCATTTTCTTAAGAAATTCTTTATCATCTTTTCGCCAACGATAAACACTATTACGAGATAGTCCTGTTTTCTCACATGCAACTTGAACTATTGGCACCTTCCGAAGTTCATCAAGGAACTGATCTTGAAATTTATTCTTTTTCATAGAAGTTCTTGATTACCTGTGCTTTGCGACCAGTTAATTTTTCGTATCTGCGAATTGCCAAATCGCAGAACACAGGTTCTATCTCTAGGGAATAGACCTTTCGCCCAAGTTGTTCTGCACAGATCATGGTGCTTGCGGATCCAGAGAAGGCGTCAAAAATAATGTCTCCTGGTTTGGTGCAACGCATAATAAACTTATGGTGGAGTTCAGGATTTTTACTTGTTGCATGCTCCATTTGATTTGCAGGAAGTCGTTTTGTCGCCCAGATATTTGAGATATCTTCTAGAAGCTGATTGCCAGTTCCGTAGTCTTTGTTTTGTACTTCGTTGAGATTTTTTACGAGATCAGAAATATATGGAGACCCTTTTGTGCCATACACGCAATACTCGAGGCACTTATTGAACGCCACGGTAGGTGTCGGCGATGAATTGTTTTTGATCCAGACATTGAGCCGTCTATTCTTAACTTCATGCTCCATATAGAGTGTTTGAAATACCCACACCCACGCTTCATCGCACCAGAAAGCGACGTGTACGTCCTTAGTAGATACAGCTAGTGAAGACTTAAGAACTTTGCGAATAAATTCTTTGTATTCTTCAGGTGATTGGTTGTCGTCAAATGTGCCACCATAGTTGGATTTATTGCCAACCCCTTTGTCATATGAAAGTCCGATATTAAAGGGTGGGTCATTATATATAGCGGTAGCTTTATCATCGCCAAATAGTTTTTTAACGGCATTTATATCGGTTGAACTAGCACATAATAATTTGTGACCACCCATGACAATCAGATCACCAGGTTTTGTTTGTGGTGTTTTGATTTTCTTTAATTCTTTCTCAACATCGAATTTATCGTCTTTAGTATCTTTTTCTTCGTCCCAAAACTTAACCAATTCTTTTTCGTTGAATCCAGCGAACTGTAAAAGCTCTAGATCAAATGACTTGAGCTTTTCAAAATCCCATTCGCCGTCGTTAATATTGCTTTCGATCGCAATCTTGCGACGTTCTTCGTCAGTCAATTTACGATCAGGAATCAACACATTTACTTGCTTAATACCGAGCTGTATCAAAGCAGTTTTTCTTTGATTACCTGAAATAATCGTATTGTCTGTATCAATAACGATTACACTATGAAAACCACTTTGAATGATCTTCTCTTTTAATTTTTCCATAGCGACCCGTGAGATTTTTCTTGGATTTTCTTTCCAAGGGAGCAGGTCTGTGACATCTCGAACTCCTGTTGTCCATGAAGGTTTTTTATTCATAGAGTTTTTATTTAATTACTTATAAATTTGTAGATGACTAATCTACTAACTCCATGAAATCAAAAAGGTACATAGTCATGTAATCACCACAAAATTGAGTAGTATAAAGAAAAAACGCCTATTTAAAGGCGATTTTTCAAAGTTATCCACTCAACTTGGTGTCAACTTAGGAATTTATTCTTTTTCTATGTGGATTTTTGGATTGATACGATACCCAGATCCTTTCTTTCCTTGAATGAGTTTCGTCTTCTTAGGAAGTCTTAGAGTGTTTATTGCGTAATCATTAAAAGTCTGAACCATTTTTGCTACCGCTTGTGATGAGGGGCAAGAGAGTATTCTTTGTAAGTCTTTTGTTTGTATATATGCATCTCGGTCAAGTAATGTTTCAAGTAATTTCTTTCTTTTTCCATTTTCAGTAAGGTCATATGAAAATAGTTTGCCGCCTAAATGTCTATCGAGCGATCCGTTATCTCTGTCGTAGATAATCACGTTACTATCTTGGCTTGAAGATAGAAGTCGCTTGTGATTTTTATTCAACTCCTGAAGTTCTTCTAAGATGTCATATTCAACAGGGCGACGATATACTATGGCTGGATATTCTACTGGCTCAAAAAGTTTTGCTTGTTCGCGAACGCGATTCATTTGTTCAATAATTGGTTGTGCAACTTTTTTGATATTTTCAATCATTTCAGCATGTCTTTTACCAATCTCTTGAAATTGAGAAATCTGCCCCTCACTTAAAGTAGGGGGATGTATTTTTGCCACCAGTTCACCAACAGTCATTGGTTTTTTCTGCTCGTCTGCCATGTAGTTATGATAGCAAATACTTGCTTTTTTGTATAGAGTAATTTATACTATTTATACCATGACAAATAACCTAAGTGATAAAGATAAAAAAGCGTTTGCCCTTATCCGTAACAAGATTGTTCATTATGGCAAAAGTCCTACACTTAGTGAGATTAACGAGGTTACAGGTGGAGCTTCTCCACGATCTGCAAGCCTAGTAATTAATCGACTAATCGATGCAGGACTTATAAAGAAAATCGGGCGACAACTTATCCTTACTGGATCACAGACAACAGCTTCAATAAGCACAGTTGATGTTCCGTTGGTTGGTGCTGTGACTTGTGGTGCTCCTGTTCTTGCCGAAGAAAATATTCAAGCACTAATTCCTGTCTCAACAGGTTTAGCAAAGAAAGGATCGAAATATTTTCTTTTGCGTGCTATGGGTGACTCGATGAATCTTGCGGGTATTAATAGTGGAGATCTGCTTTTGATTCGACAGCAAGATACAGCAGAAGATAATGAAAAAGTTGTTGCTCTTATAAATGACGAAGCAACCGTCAAAGTGTTCAAGAAAGCGAATGGTGCCGTTGTACTTCAACCGAAATCAACAAACAAAAACCACAAGCCGATTATATTAACAGATAACTGCATCATACAAGGAGTAGTCGTTGCTGTACTTCCTGGTGATCTATATTAAAAATATGGCAAAAAATATTCACACTGTTTACAACTCAGAGCGTGGGATGTGGGAAAATAAAAAAGAAGGCTCTTCTTCTCCTGTTTCTTCGCACCACACAAAAGAAAATGCTCTTGATAGAGCAGAAAATATTGCTGAAAAAGCAAAGGTCGAACATTTTATTCATGGTAAAGACGGAAAAATCCAGGAGCGTAACAGCTATGGAAACGATCCTTTCCCACCACGGGGTTAAAACACTATGGCTATTCCGCTTTCTCAACTGACAACATGGTCAAATCAGGGTGCTACTGTTTCAGCAAAAACAACACACGAATCTATTCGGACGGCACTAACACACGATCAATCTCCACTTAAAGATCGTATCAGTAACGGCTCGGTAAAAATCTATCTCCAAGGATCGTATAAAAATGATACAAACATTCGAGCAGATAGCGATGTGGATGTAGTTGTCGAACTAACAACCACATTTGGTCATAATGCACACGAACTTCCTTATGATCAGAAAAATGCTCATGATCAGGCATACAGTAGTGCTGTTTATGATTGGCAAGATTTACGCAGAGATGTTATCTCTGCTCTGACTAAATATTACGGACTACTATCTGTTGATACAAGTGGTAATAAGTCAATTAAACTCAAACCTTCTTCAGGAAGGCTAAAGGCTGATATTGTTCCTGTTATAAATTATCGAAAATATGATTATTTTTATGGTACCACTAGCCATAATGCAGAAGAGGGTGTGAAGTTTTATCATCGCACAACAAATCGCGGAATTATAAATTATCCAGAGCACCACTATCAAAATGGAGTTAATAAAAATTCAGATACTCGTACAGGTGGGCGTTTTAAACCAACAGTACGAATTTTCAAGAATATGAGAAACCATCTTGTTGATACAGGTAAACTTGCCGACGGTGTAGCACCATCATATTTCTTGCAGTCATTAGTTTATAATGTCCCTGATGAGCACTTCAATGGTGATAATTCCACAACCGTGCACGCCGTATTAAAACATCTCTGGTCTGCATTACCTTTGGGACAATGTGTGTGTCAAAACCATTTTCATGAATTATTTGGTGAAAGCGAGGAGCAATGGAATCAAGATGATGCGGTAAAAACTATTAGTGCTTTTGTAGAGCTTTGGGATAACTGGAATCAATAATTATGCAAAATATACACCCATATTCAATAAATTCTGAAGAACACAAGTATGTATCGCTCTACCTTGCGGTATTATCCATATTACTTGCTTGGGGTTTATATCTTTTCTCAAAAAATGTCTTTGTGCTTCCGTGGTGGATTGAGGCTCCTTCGGTGATTGGTTTTTACGGAATTTTACATAAGTGGTTCGAGACTAAGTTATGGAGAAATAATTTTATTCGTAAAATTACTAGTATAAAAACTCCTATCGTAGATGGAAATTGGTCTGGAACCATAACATCTCATTCAAATCATGCTAACGGTCCAATACAGATTAAGAAATTTTGTATTAAACAAACGTGGACTCATCTACTTATTTATCTAGAAACAGAAACATCCGAATCTTTCAGTTTTGAGGCATCAATGAATGTTGATGAGTTTGGAACGGCTCGAATACATTATCAATACAGAAACAAACCAAAAGATAATGCTCCCGAAAGTATGCACATACATGAAGGATCAGCATCTGCAAAACTAGAAGATGAAGGAACGCTTCAAACAGAGTATTACTCAGGTAGAGATCGTAACAATACAGGCTCTTTTGAAGTTAAAAAGTTACAATAGATTGTAACTTTTATAGTCAATCCTGTGTCACTTTTGTCACTTTTTATCACTCGACAAGGGTCGATCTGATATAATTAGAAAAGCTAAAAAAGCTTTGTGGTGCAATGAATCCCAAGGTCGCACCACGACTAGGCTCACAAAGCAAAAAGCGCTTCGCAAGAGGCGCTTTTTGCTTTGTGATTTTTTCAGCATATATGTTGAAAAAAGAATCGAACCGGGAAAGGGTCGGGAAACGGGAGTTTCCCGTGGAGGAAGGCAGGCGAAGCCGTTGGAAAACCGTGGGTTTCCAAAGTGTGAGATAATGAAATGTCCCCGTAGGGTCACTATTTAGAGAGCCCTCGAGAAGCGTCATAATAAATTACTATGAAAAGACAAAACAACATACAAGCACAAATTAAAAGAGCCTCAGAAATTTTACCGAAAATCGAACAAGAATATAATAACTCTCTACACAAAAAAGAAGTTAGTGACGATTTAAAATTGGATATTCAAACTTTTTTAGGACACTTAAGATCTGCCTTAGATTACTTATCAAAGGATATAATTGAAAAATATTGTCCTAATGTAGATAAATCATATTTCCCAATTAGGCATGACAAAAATTCTTTTATGAAAATGATGTCCGAATCTTATCCGGAGCTTATTTCACATTCTCCTGCTCTATACTCATATCTGGAATCAATACAGCCATATACTAATTCGGATAACTCATGGCTAGCTCATTTCAATAAACTTAATAATGAAAACAAACATAACGATTTAGTTGAACAAATACGAACAGAAACCGAGAGGGTTAATGTGGAGATTAATGGGGGTGGTAGTGTAAATTGGGACCCTTCGGCAGTTAGATTTAGTGGACCAGGTGTTTATATAGGAGGAGTTCCTGTGGATTTTAATACTCAAATACCAGTACAATCAAATACTCAAACTGTAACTATCCAAACATGGATTGATTTCAAATTTAGTGATATTGAAACTTCTGCCCTTCACTTACTAAAAGAGTCACTAAGCAAAATAAAAGATATAAACACTGAGATTGTTAAATTTCTATAATTATTGGAAATAATATTATGATTGGCGCAATATTAAAACTTTCATATAACCAAATTGGAGAAAATACTATTATTGGGGGTATATGTGGGACGTGTTTTGCTATTGATAGACATAGGTTACTAACAGCTGAACATATTATTTCTAAAAATAGTTTTACACCGGACAATGGCTTTGAGAAAGTGCGGTACTGGGCATTACTTGAGTCTGGTCAAAATATTGAGATATATAAAAATAACATAGAAAGTAAAAGAGAAAAAGATCTTAGTATTATAAAAACATCTAAATGGATAAATGGTAAAGTTCTAAAAGTAATAAATTCTGAGACAAATATTAACTCAACATGTGGGAATTATGGATACACAGCAAGAACAATGCCTGACATAGATGGTGCTTGGAGTAAAAGAAAATTCAATATTAAGTTCCATTCTTTACAAGAAAACAGAATTCATTCAAGCGGTTATGTTAAATCAATAAAAAATGCAGAAGTTAATACTAATGATTTAAATTTAAAATCAAGAATCCTAGAACTTAGTTATGGCGGTCGAGAAGGTATGTCGGGCGGCTGTTTACAAAATGAAAATAATGAAATAATTGGTTTGATGTCATTTGGGTTACCTCCAGATCAAGCAGTAAAAAATATTCTATTCGCAGTTGATATAAGAGAAATTATAAATTATTTATAGCGCTCGAGAAGGGTCGAAGTGCAATACTAAAAAGCACCAGTAAACCTTACGGGGTAAAGTAACACTTGGTTCTATCTCGAGAAGGCTCACAAATACAAAACACCTCTTACGAGGTGTTTTGTATTTGTGAGCCGGAGGGTAGTGTACAAAATAATTACTTAAGATTAATTACTATATTTAATCTGCTGGTACTCTGCCATTAATGCATTATAAATATCTGTATATTTACTATAAATATCATTTAATTCAGCATTTCGTTGTTCTATTGTTGAAATACCTGGAGCACTTTTCACAGCTGCCGAATCCTTTGCATATTTTGCATTAAGATTAGCAATCTGTAGATTTATAGCATCAAGCTTTTTTTGTTTATCAGCTATTTTTGCGTTTATAACATCTTGTTCTCTTTGTGCTTGTTTTTTTACAGTTTCTGCATCCTTTAGCGCTTTTAATTCGATCAACCTATCTTCTTCTGTCTTAATCGAAGCAGCTCTCGCCAATTCATCTACTGTTTGTTTAACAACTAAGGCGTCGCTATCTTTTGCTTTAGATGTTACTTTTGTTTGTGCCTTAATAGCTGCTGAATTATCAACTTGAGAAGCAGTAAGAGATTCAGCGACCGGAGCAACTGAAGTATTTTTAAGCGTTTTTTCAAGTTCATTAATTCTATTGTTTAACTCCTGTGTTTTAACATCTATTTTTGGAGTAAACGTCCAGTTATTGAACCATGTTTTTGGTTGCCACCAAGCAGCGTTTGTAACCGTAGGAAATGCTAAAAAAAATCCTAGAAATAATAGTGAAATTAATTTTTTCATACTTAAAAGTAATTATTAAATGCCTAATCTCTTAATTATGCTACCAGATTGATTTTAGTCAATCATTTAAGTATTTAGATATAAGATTGTTTCAATTTGCTCCTAATTTGGTCGCAAAAAAAAGAAGCACCACTTAGTGCTTCTTTATGCTTAAGCCATAACACGTTTTTTGGAAGGATATAGACTTTTTGCTCTCTGTATATAGAGTTTTGTAACATCAACATCCAGATGATCACCAGGTCTGCCTGATTTGGTCAACTGGCTTTGAGCATCAATACTCACCCCATATCGTTTTACAAGCTCAGCTACTCTCCACACCGTCTTGGGACCGAGAGCTCCGGCAACTGTAAACTGCAGTTCACTGGTAAGGTTACAAATACCATCAATATATCCCTCAACACCTGGAAGATCTATTGCGTAGCCTTCCCCGCCAGATGCGTCAATGAGTACATGAGAAATAATACCAACATAGTGCTTCACTTCATGAGCAATTTTTATCGGATCCTCATTGTGCATATACATTGCATCTCTTCCAATCTGAAGGATAAGATCAATGTCAGGACATTTTTTCTTGAATGCTTCAAGCTCAGCAGGATCTGGCCATATCATGTCGAGCTGTAAAGCTTTCATGTTGGGACCACAAAGATCTACTACTGATGAAAGCTCTGCACATAGATGAAATCCCCGATCTGCATCATAATTTGCATAATGCACAGAGTTTACTATGCGACAATCTCGAACACTGAAAATATCTTTCAATGTTGTAACTGATGGATAGACACTTGCATGCTTTGTTGGCTTATCATGAAGTATCTTGTGACTGGTCATAGCGCCAACCATAAACTGAGGGGTACTTTCATCAAAACCAGGAAGCACTTTCCATACTTCCATAACCTGCTCACCTGACTGAAATCCACAAGCACCAATGTAGGTACCTAATTTTTTTGTTTGTTTTTGTTGCATATGATGTACTATTTTGTTTTTCTTTACAGTACTACAGAATTAACAAAAGTCAAATAATCTACCGAGGTCAAAAAACCATTACGTAACAATATAAAAACCACCGAATATTCGGTGGTTTTATTTTTATAATGCTTTTTCGATTTCAATAAGCTTTTTAACTCCATTGTAGAGCTGCTCATAAATCTCACGCTCAGTCACTCCTAAGCGACGTTTATTTGAGATATCATAGATACCATCTGATGATTCAGAATGTTCTCCATGTACACCACGGATTGATAATCCGAGTGTGCCACAAATTGCTTTGAAATTTTGACTGTTTGAAAACTTTGGAATCCTAATATGTACTGATGCACGCATTGCAGTTCCAAGGTTTGTCGGACAAGTCGTGTGATACCCACGAAGATCATCAAATGCAAAGTTGATTTTCTCATTGATAAAATTCAATGCTGTTGCCAATCGGGTAAACACTTCAGCGATGTCAGCTCCTGGCTGCATACTTATGATACGCATACTGTCTTCTTCTGAAACCCAGACAAGGAATTTCTTGTCGTCAGAAAAGAAAATTCCACGATTCTTTGGCCAATCACGATTTACACCGGCACTTTCCAAGAAACGGTCGCCTTGCTTGAACAAAAAATGATCCTCAACCATTTTGGCACGAACTTCTTCGCTCATACCATCAAGTGGAAAATACTCACCCTTAAGTGTTCCTGGGAGTTGTTTCAATGCTTCAATAATTTCGGATTCCATAGCAGCACGATCTTCTGCTGAGATAGCAGAAGGAAAAGCATACTTTGCAAAATTACGACCAACACGAATACGGGTTGATACAACATAATTACCTTCAGGGTCTAAGTTTTCAACAGGAAGACCGGTGAGTGAGAAATCACTCTTATGCCCGCTCATATCATAATTATGATACTCCTTGATAACAGGATCAAAAAGAGAGGCAAGTATAGTATACGATTCAGGATCTCCTGCATATACACCAATACTGGAGTCCTGGTTATCAATACCAGACTGAATTGCCTTTTGAAGAGTCCAGCCATGTGGTGTAACAGCAGTAGCTAGCTGTTCTTGTACTTGTTCAGTACAATGCTTTTTCATTAACATGTCAGGGTTTTGTGTGTTTTTTGTCATAAAGAACGTATTTTAATATAAATTTTTATATAATACTAACTTATAAAGTTTTTTTGTCAATTACACCATAAATCCCCGTCTTGTGAACGGGGATTTTTTCTACATCTTTTTTTTCTTTCTGAGATCAAAGTAGTTCGTGATTTTTATAAACTCAACTTCTGCTTCACATCCTAACTCTTCGAGTACCTCAATGACCTGATGAACGATGGCAAATTCACTACTAAACATACGCAGGAATGGGCGATCTGTTTTTTCGGTATCAATTACTTTAGTCTTAATTTCAGAAAATGTTACGTTTTTGTAATCATCTTCTGAAAAAACTTTTTTTAAAGCATCGAGTAGATTATCACGAAGACTCATAAAGCCTGAATGAGAATAACCATGAAATTCAATTAAAGGAGCATAACTAGAGTGTTGCATAGTATACTATTTTTCAAAACCATATATGTATTTTTTAAATTTGTCAATAATCTAGTCTTGGCGAGGCTTCAGAAGTGGAAAGATTTGTGATTCGCGTACTGGCTTGTCGAGGAGGAATGAGAAGAGTCGCTCTGATACACCAAAGCCAAATGCTGGCGGCATACCATACTCCATCGCCTCGACATATTCCATATCTGCCATTTGTGCCTCATCATCCCCCGCATCACGGAGATCTTGCTGCTTCATAAAGCGCTCCTTTTGATCTACCGGATCATTGAGTTCACTAAAGCCTTTGCCGACTTCACTCCCCGCAATGATGACTTGGAAGCGTTCTACAGTCTGGGGGTTAGTACGATTTTTCTTTGCAAGTGGCTCGAGATAGACAGGAACGTTAACAAGGAATCCTGGACCACCGAGTGATTTGCGCACTTTTTTCCAGAGCAGATCCACTCCACGCTCAACAGAGATAGCTTTCTTGTCATACTCAATACCATGTTTGATAAGTGCAGCTTCGATTTCATCTACTGATGTCGCAAGTGCATCAATACCATAATGCTCCGCAATGATTGCGACAAAGTCATATGTCACCCAATCAGCATTAAGGTCCACAGTAAATCCTTTGATGGTAAATGTTGTCGTACCAAACGTTTTTTCAGCGATTTCTCGATAGAGTCTCTTGATCATTTCCATTCCTTTCAAGTAGTCACTGTATGCCATATAGAACTCCATCTGTGTGTAGTCCTGGAGATGTTCGGCAGACATGCCTTCGTTGCGGAAAATGCGACCGATCTCAAAGGTGCGAGGAATACCTGCCACAAGGAGCTTCTTTTGCCAAAGCTCACCTGCTGAGATACGAAGGAAGACCTCCATATCAAGTGCATTATGATGTGTCACAAATGGTCGAGCCTCTGCACCACCTGTTGTATTTTCAAGCACCGGTGTTTCAACTTCAACAAAGTCTTGTGCAAGCAAAAATGATCGCATCGTATTCCAAAAGACTGAGCGCTTTTTCACCATCTCAGCCACATCAGCGTTTCCAAGAATATCGAGATATCGCTTGCGAAGCTTTTCTTCAGGATCTTCGATACCGTACCACCCATCAGGAATAGGACGCAGACTTTTCGCAAGCATATGCCAACTTTTTACAAACAAACTCTGTGCACCGCGTTGTGTCGTGTATGCAGTACCGATGACTTCGATAAAGTCTCCCGTATCAGCAGTATCAGTAAAGAGCGCATAGAGTGCACTATCCATCCCATCAGACTTAAATACGAGCTGTGTCTTTGCAGTTCCATCAAAGAGATCGACAAATGCGAGGGCACCTTGTCCACGTTTGGACATGATGCGACCAGCAAGCGTGATTTCATCCTTCCCTGCTTCGTATAAACTGAAACGATCAATAAACGTCGCAACCGTATCAGTACGATGTGATGCGGCAGGATAGGACTCAATACCTTTTTCTTTGAGGAGCTCAATCTTTTTCAGTCGGTCGTTCCGGAGTTCTTCAATGGATGCCATATCCGGAGATTGTACTAAAAAATAAGCCAAAAAGCACCTTTATATCCCTTCTTTCTTGAGTTGCTCGATCACTTCCTTTGCATGCTTGGAGAGTTTCTCAGGAAGGCGGATGTCGAGTTTGATGATGAAGTTGCCGCGACGAGAGCCATGTGGCACACCTTTGCCTTTGAGGGTGATCATCTCGCCAACTGTTGTACCAGACGGGATCGATACTTTCTCCACACCATCAAGTGTTTCGATATCGTACTCAGTACCGAGGAGTGCGTCAGTGAGCTTGATCGGGAGATTGATGATGAGATCATTCCCCTGACGAGCAATAGTCTTGTGCGTAGACACACTCACGCGAACATAGAGATCGCCTGACTGGCCACCCTTGATCGCTTCGCCAAGTCCAGTAAGTCTGAGCGTCTCGCCATGTTGAATACCAGTAGGCACATTGATCTTGATCGTGCGAGGTTCGTTGACCACACCCTTACCTTTACAGGTATCACACCGTGTCTTTGGAATCTTGCCAATACCATCACATGTTGGGCAGGTTTGTGTTGTTTGGATAGAGCCGAGAATGGTACGCTGTACTGCCTTAACGACACCACTACCGTGACACTGGCCACATATATCGACATGCGTACCAGGCTTTGCACCATCACCCTTACACGTCGTACAGGTCGAAGGTTTAGTGACACGGATTTCCTTTTCAACACCGAATATTGACTCTTTAAATGTGAGACTGATAGAGGTCTGGAGATCTGCTCCGCGACGAGCCTTGGGACGGCGATTGCCACCACCAAACATGTCACCAAACATGTCACCGAGATCAAACTCAAATCCGCCCGCATTTTGCCCAAAGCCACCGAAATCAAATCCGCCAAAGCCTTGACCACCTCCACCACCCATTTGTGGCCCATCCGCTCCAAACTGATCGTATGATGCACGCTTCTGATCGTCAGAAAGTGTCTGATATGCCTGGTTCACTTCCTTGAACTTGCTGTCATCTCCGCCGTTTTTGTCCGGGTGGTGCTTGTGCGCAAGCTTATGAAAAGCTTTCTTGATTTCGTCCTTGGAGGCGCTTTTGCTGACGCCCAATGTCTCGTAATAGTCTTTTGCCATAGGGCTATAATAGCATAATCATGCTGCTATTGACAATACTATATTTATATGATATTATATACTTAATAAACAAACAAATTATGAAAAAGATATTCAGTGTTCTTTTAGTTGCCGTGATAGTAAGTATTGCATTCAGCAGCTGTGCTGGTGAAAAAACGATGACCGTGTTTGGCAATACTGTCAAAGGCAACAAATGCAAAGGATAAACCCTTTCAAAGTAATGCAAATCCCCTTCTTTTCAGAAGGGGATTTATTTATTATCGGTGACGCATTGAGACAGTCTTGCCGTCCTTCTTGCGCTTGTTCTTAGCAGCGATTTTGCGTTTCTTGTTCATATGTCCTAGCACTATAGCATAGAAATCCAAAAGAAAAAGCCCTGATACGACAGGGCTTAAGATTTTTTAAATCAGTTTAACTTTATGAGCTAACTCGTAAGTTTTTTCTGCATCCTCCTTTGAGAGGTCAAATTCACTAGTCCAATGCATGATCCATTCTTCTTTCGGGGAATGCATTGTTGGTAAATATGATCCTGAAAGAAACATGCCGTCTTTTTCAGCTAAACCTGCTTGAGTGAGTTTGTTTTTTACTTCCTTTAAAGCTTTTCTAATTTGTCTTTCAAAATCAGCATGAGGTGTAAATTTTTGTAAGCCCTCAGCAATTTCTTTTGGAGAAACGATAATTAAATCAGCAACCGTTATAACTTTTACTACTTGTCGTTTATCGCCGGCGATGAGCCAATTTATAAATTCAAATGGTAAACAGCTTTTCTTTAGTTTAGTAATTTTGCAAACCTCAGAAGTAAGTATATTTTTCATTGTTTATTATTTTGGTGAAGAACTTTCTATATAATAGCACATATTTATATATACGTCAATAACACAAAAAGCCCTATTTCTAGGGCTTTTTGGAGGTTTTTTCGATTATTTGGTTTCTTCACCTGATGCGTCGCGGACATTTTCCGTACCATCATCTGAGATTTCAGTTGGCTGAGGTTCTGCGGCAGTAGACTGTTCGCCATTCTTGGAGATATGCTCACCAATCTTTTGCATTTCCATTGAGAGCGCATGAGTCGCGGCTTCGAGTGCAGCCTTGTCATCCCCTTCCTTTGCTTTCTTCAACTCATCAATCTTAGCCTGTACTCCAGACTTGATGTCATCAGTGATAGCAGCTGCATGTTCGATGAGTGCCTTCTCTGCTGAGAAGATCATCATATCTGCAGTGTTCTTCGCATCCACGAGCGCCTTCTTGGCTTCGTCTTCGGTTGCATGGAGTTCGGCATCTTTTTTCATACGCTCGATATCATCTGCAGTGAGACCTGATGATGCTTCGATACGGATGGACTGCTCTTTGCCAGTACCCTTGTCCTTGGCCTTTACATTGAGGATACCGTTGGCATCGACATCAAAGGTGACTTCGATTTGTGGCATGCCGCGTGGTGCTGGTGCAATACCATCGAGGATAAATCGTCCGAGGGACTTGTTGTCAGCTGCCATTGGGCGCTCACCTTGCGTGATATGAATCTCAACTGACGGCTGATTGTCGACCGCAGTTGAGAATACCTGACTCTTTGATGATGGGATCGTTGTGTTGCGCTCAACGAGCTTGGTTGCTACACCACCCATCGTCTCGATACCGAGTGAAAGCGGGATCACATCAAGAAGGAGCACATCGCGCACATCACCCTGGAGCACACCACCCTGCACTGCAGCACCAAGTGCTACCACTTCGTCCGGGTTGATTGAGCGATTTGGTTCCTTGCCAAAGAGTTTTTGCACCTCTTCGACGATCTTTGGCATGCGAGTTTGCCCACCGACGAGAATGATCTCGTTGATATCAGACATTGCAAAGCCTGATGCTTCGACAGCACGCTTGGTGATCTCGATAGAGCGAGTCACGTATTCATCAGCGATACTTTCGAGCTGCGCGCGAGACATCTTAAGGAGCAAGTGCTGCGGACCTTCGGCGGTCGACGTAATGAACGGAATGTTGATCTCGGTCTCCATGGTTGTTGAGAGCTCGATCTTTGCTTTTTCAGCAGCCTCGTCCAGTCGCTGCTTTGCGAGCGGATCATTCATCACATCCACACCGGATGACTTTTTGAATTCATCAGCAATCCACTGCATAATCTTGAGATCAATATCACGACCTCCCATCATTGAGTCACCATCAGTAGACTTTACTTCGATGACATCGTTTGAGATCTCGAGTACTGACACGTCAAACGTACCACCACCGAGGTCGTAAATCACAACCTTTTCTTCCTTTTTAGTATCAAGACCATATGCAAGCGCTGCTGCAGTCGGCTCGTTGATGATCCGCTTCACATCGAGACCTGCGATCGCACCGGCGTCCTTGGTCGCCTTTCGCTGTGCATCGTTGAAGTATGCAGGCACGGTGATGATCGCTTCGGTAACTTTCTCACCGAGCTTTGCTTCAACGTCTGCCTTGATCTTCTGAAGGATCATTGCTGATACTTCCTCTGGACGATAGTCCTTGTCGCCGAGATGTACGAGAATGCCGCCATCAGGACCTTTTGAAACCTTGAACGGCGAGCTCTTGATCACCGCATCCATGCCATGATCGTCGTACTGGTGACCCATGAAGCGCTTGATACCATAAATGGTATTTTGCGGGTTGGTCACTGCCTGACGCTTGGCAAGGAGCCCAACGAGGCGGTCGCCGCCTTTGCCCACCGCAACGATAGACGGAGTTGTACGTGCACCTTCGATGTTTTCAATAATTTTTGGCTGCCCACCTTCGATGATGGCGACAGCTGAGTTTGTAGTTCCAAGGTCAATTCCAATGATTTTAGCCATACTATTTAAACAAATATAAGTCTAATAAATCGGTCATAAGAAACATCTCTTTTCGAAAAGCCAGACCCAAGCCTAACCCTTTTCTCAAAAAGATATTTCTTATTCCCTCTATTTTACGTGTATTCCGCGAACGCGAAATACTTGTACAAAGAGCAGTATAGTGCTAGCATTTTCACATGTCAACAAGTGGCGACAAAAACTCCGGCTATTCCAAGAAAATCCTCAAGCTTCTGGGCTCAAAACGGGCTATTTCCGAGTCTGAACTCACCGAATTGATGGATGTCTCGGGTCCGAGCAAGTATGCCCTCACACGCTCCCTCAAAGGCCTCTCTGACACCGGCCTCGTCGAGACCCATCACTCAGGTCGCCAGACCTATGCGAGCCTCACCAAGGATGGCAAACGCAAGCTTCACAGTATCTCACTTGAGTCAGATGCCGCGCTCGTTGATCCCAACTGGGATGGCAAATGGCGTATCGTAATGCTCGACCTCCCCGAAGATCGCAAGACTGAACGTGAAGGCCTCCGCTACCTCCTAAAAAAAGCAGGGTTTGTGTGTCTGAAAAATGCAGTGTGGATTTCACCACAACCGTTTGAGCACCTCTTTATGAATATTAAAAAAGACCTCGGTCTGACGACTGAGATCATGATATTTGTGACCGATACACTTGATAGTGCAACAGAAGAAGCGTTTAAAGAAATAGTGAAATAAAAAAACCCTTACAAAAGTAAGGGTAATGTTTTTAACGGTAGTTAATTAATAGGCTCTTCTGAAAACACTTTTTGGTTCGTTTGATTCATTTATTTTATTCACAAATAAACAAACTAAACCGGCAAAGGCCAAAACTTCAGATGCTGCCCATAAACCAATATCTGTTTTTTGCACGGCAATCATAAATACAAGAACGGACGCTGCAAAAGATGCAAGACCAATAATCACTAACTTTTTCATATATGTAGTTTTTAAGTTCATTTACATTATAGCACTATATACTATAAAAGTCAATACAAGCTATTTCGCCTTGTAGACAGAGACTCGTGCGGGACGGAGAATGTTTTCACCGAGTTTGTAACCTTGCTGGAGGACTGAGGCAATTTTGTGATCGAATGCTAGGTCTTCTGTTTCAGTATCAGACACTGCCTGATGAAGCATTGGGTCAAAGGTCTCGCCTACTGCCCCAAACACCGCGAATCCACGAGCACTGAGCGTATTCATGAGCTGCTGATGGATGTACTCCACGCCGGTGCGCCATCCTGCATCTACCTTTTCCCATGCTTCCTTGTTGGCCATTGCCATACCAAAGCTATCTACGACAGGCAGGAGCTCTTCGATGAATGCTTCCTCTGCAAATCCTTTCATACGCTTTTTGTCTTCCTCAGACGTTTTCACAATATTTGCATAGTCCGCACGAGCGCGCTGCCAGCCATCGAGGTATTCCTGTTTCTCTTTTTCGAGCTCTTTGATCTTGTCCTTCAATTGCCTTACCTTTGCAGTAGCGTCAAGCTCCATTCCCTCTTCGGTACTCGGCACGATCTCATCGTCGTATACAATTTCGTCAGTAGTGTTGTCGTCCATATGCCCTTGATTATACTTATTTTTCAAAAACAAAAAAGCCCCGAAGGGCTTTATGCTGCAACATTTTGTCGTAGCAAATGAAGTTTAAATGTGTTAAACGCAAGCTTTGGTGTGACGTGAGAAAATAATTGACCATTGTCAGTATATGACCCCATTACGACACCAGAAACAGTTGCTTCTAACTTCATACTGATTTGTCCGACCGAAGTAGTAGCGGTGGCATTGACTACGGTCTCATTACTTGAAAATTCAATTTTTTCCTGGATAAGCATAGCTACCCAAGGCTCAAGGGATGGATGAATCTTCTGCATAAAAAACGATTTGGTTCGACCTATAGTATATACCTCAGCAAAAACAAAACACCTCTTGCGAGGTGCTGTGTTTTGTTTTGTTTTAACGCTTTGACCACTGTGGGGCCTTGCGAGCTTTCTTGAGACCGAACTTGCGGCGCTCTTTTGATCGAGGGTCACGCTTGAGAAATCCTTCCTGCTTGAGCGTGGTCTTGTCGCTCTCATGCTCAACCACGAGACCTCGAGCAATACCATGACGGACTGCTTCAGCCTGTGAGTGAATACCTGAGCCTTTCACGAGGACACTCACTGAGTATGCGTCTGCCTTCTCAGCAACCTTCATCGGATCAGTAACGATCTTCTGGAGCTCATCTGTTGGGAAATAGGTTGCAAGGTCCTTGCCGTTGATCACGTAGCTTGATTTAGTAGCCGGAGTGATGCGTACACGAGCTGTCGCAGTTTTGCGGCGGCCGATGGTCTCTATGTATCTTTTCTTTGTTTTATCCATATATTTCTGTATCTAAATTATTCGGTCACGGTGAGAGCTTTCATCATCTCGTTCTGAAGCTTGTTCTTTGGGAGCATACCTTTGACTGCGAGTGTTACGACTTCTGCATAGCCTTTCTTTTCGACAACGTGCGCCATACTTGAAACCTTGAGTCCACCTGGGTAGCCAGAGAAACTAAGGTAGGTCTTGTCTTTGAGCTTTGGAGCTGTAACCTTGAGCTTTGACGCGTTGGTTACGGTCACAGTTACCCCTGAAAGGTTGTTGCGAGTGAACTCTGGACTGTTCTTACCCATGAGAAGTACTGCTACTTCTGAAGCGAGACGGCCGAGTGATTTGTTTGTTGCGTCGATAGTGTGGTTCATAAAATTATACGAGTTCAATAACTGCCATTGGACTTGCGTCCCCTTTGCGAGGCGTAAGCTTGGTGATACGAGTGTAGCCACCTGGACGTTCTGCGTAGCGAGGAGCGATAGCAATGAGACGATCTACGACATCAGTGCTGTTGTAGAGACCTGCAAGGAGGAGACGACGGTTTGCAAGGGTAGGATTCTTGGCCTTGGTGAGCATTTTCTCAAACTTTGGGCGAAGTTCCTTTGCCTTCGCTTCTGTAGTAAGGATACGCTCGTGCAATACCAATGATGCTACAAGCCCCTTCAAAAGAGCTGTTCGCTGGTTGTTATCACGTCCGAATTTTCTGTTGGCATCATGGTGTCGCATAGTGAGTACTCTTTATAGCGTATTAATCCTTCAAAGACAAGTTGAATGCAGCAAGTGCTTCCTTGATCTCGGTAATCCCCTTGTCGCCAATGCCGTCGATCTCAAGAAGATCAGCAACATGCTTGCGCGCAACACCTCCGACAGTGCGGATGTTTGCTGCAGAGAGCGCATTGAGGGTACGAGTAGAAAGGCCGATTGCATCGATGCGATTCTTGAGCACATCAGTCACATCAACTGAATCATCTTCTGATGAAGTTGCTTCTTCAGATGCTTCTGTGACTTCCATAGCCGGAGCTACAGCTTTTGCACTTACTTTTGACTGAATGTCAGCAATGATTGCACCGCTGTCTACTGATACGATAGCCGCAAGCTGCTCGATCATCGTGTTTACTGAGGTTTCAAGTGCCTCACGTGGTGAGATCGTTCCATCAGTTTCAATGGTCATACGAAGACGGTTGAAGTTCGTCTTGTCGCCGACACGCATTTCCTCTACATCGTAGCTCACGCGACGGATTGGAGAGAAAATAGCATCGAGAAAGATCGTACCGATGTCAGCCCTCTGTTTGTTGTGGTGTGCATCACGAGGAACAAAACCGAGGCCACGTTCGATGGTGAGTTCAACATCGAGAGAAACCTTGCTAGTAATCTCACAGATGTACTGGTCAGTATTTGAAATAGTTACAGCACCTTTTGCATTGATATCAGCAGCAGTTACTTTTTTTGGACCTTTTACTGAGAAAGAAACCTTTACTGGCTCATCACCAACGAGCTGAAAACGGACGTTTTTGAGGTTCAAAAGGATTGTAATAACGTCTTCTTTGACGCCTTCGATCGTAGAAAATTCATGAGAAACACCATCAATCTTGACTGCAGTTACTGCAGCACCAGAGAGTGATGAAAGGATAATACGACGAAGCGAGTTACCAAGGGTGTATCCGTATCCTGGTACGAGACCGTCAATCTCAAATACGCCTTTGTTAGCTTCTTCTGAAATTGCCTTTGGTTTTGATGGGAGGGTGATTTTTTGCTCAGTCATAGTATTATACTTTACAACTATTTTGTAATTATTGCAATAATGTGTCGTAACGTTATCGGCTGTAGTACTCAAGAACCGTTTCAAACTGGAGGAATGCCTCTGTATTCTTTGGCTTTCCTACTACCTCTGCCTTGAGCTCAGCTGGTACCAGCTTGAGCCATGTCGGCCAGGTGTAGCTTTCTACTTTCTTTTCAAATTCACCAAATGCAGGACTCTTGCGAGATCCTTCGCGAACTGAGATCACATCTCCAACGCGCACCGCATATGAAGGAATGGTTACCTTGGTGCCGTTGACAGTGAAGTGACCATGTGAGACGAGCTGACGAGCAAAGCGACGAGTGTTTGCAAAACCAAGACGATATACAACGTTATCGAGACGGTTTTCGAGTTCTTCGAAGAGCTTTTCGGTTACTGGCATACCTTTAGTGTGGGTTGCCTTTTCTACGTAGTTTGAAAGCTGCTTTTCAGAAAGTCCATATGAAAAACGAACTTTTTGCTTTTCGATGAGCTGACGACCGTAGTCAGAAGGCTGCTTTGGGCGCTTGCCTTTTGATGCTGCTGCAGACTTTTTAGTCTCAGACTGTACGTACTTCGCAGTCTGGCATTTTTCAAAAACACCAGAACCGAGACGTCGACACATTTTGTATTTTGCTCTTGTTTCCATAAAACTATACTCTTCGTGGTTTCTTAGCCTTTACTCCGTTGTGTGGAACTGGAGTCTGGTCCTTGATTGATAATAGTTCGATTCCTGTACCGACGAAACCTCGGATCAATGGTTCGCGACCACTTCCAACACCGGTAACAAGCACATGGGTTTCTTTGATACCGATGGCAGTAGCTTTTTCAGCAAGGATTTCACCCACCTTTGAAGCAGCAAATGGAGTTCCTTTTTTTGCACCCTTGAAGCCAAGTGAACCTGATGAAGACCAGAAGAGAACATTACCTTTGAGGTCACTGACAACTGCTTTGGTGTTGTTAAAGGTTGCTTCAATAGCAAGGATTGAGGTAGTGAGTTTCTTTTTTGGTGTACGAGCAGCAGTACGTGCGCGTGCCCCGTCAACCAACTGTCCTTCTTGATTTGTGATACGTTTTTTACCCATATATTATCGATTATGTTTTAGATTCCTTACGACGTCCGCTACCCATAGTGTTTCGGATGTTCCCACGAACGGTACGAGAGTTGGTCTTAGTACGCTGACCTTTGACTGGGAGGCGACGCATGTGACGAACACCACGGTATGCTTTGATATCTTTGAGACGCTTGATATTTGAAGCAATCTCACGCTTGAGGTTACCTTCGATGGTGCGGTCTTCGAGGATGGTACGAATCGCATTTTCTTGTTCGAGGGTGATATCAGCAGGTTTTGCAGATGAAGCAACACCAACTTGCTTGAGAACCTTGTTCGCAGTTGCTGTACCTACACCATAGAGTGAGGTAAGGCCGATAGAAAGCTGTTTTTCATTTGGAATAGTAATACCGAGAATACGCATGGGAAAGTCTTATTGTTTTTGCTTATGTTTAGGGTTGTCACAAATCACGAGTAAGTGCCGACTGCGTTTTACAATCTTGCACTTGTCACACATCTTTTTAACTGTTGATTTGACTTTCATAAAATAAAAAAGTTGCACTGTAGATTTCAGGCCGAGGGAGTATACACTACCTATCCTCTTCTGACAATACGCGCTTTGCCACCGTACGGATCAAGAATCATTTCGACAGAATCCCCTACTAATACCTTGATACGATGCAGTCTCATTTTGCCAGCTAAATAAGCAACAATGAGTTGCTCATTTGCGAGCTCGACTCGGAACATGGTATTGGGGAGGGCTTCCTTTACGATACCCTTAACTACTTCTTCTTGTGATGCCATGTGGTTACCGGAACACTATACTATAAGGCTTTATTTGGGTCAACTTATTTGACTTCAACCTTGATTCGAGACTCCTTGGTTGGGAAAAAGGGTGACCAAAATGGGAGTAATGAGTATCGAGCTGTATCAATTTCTGGTATAGCAGCAAGTGCGGAAACAAACTTTGTCCGAGGAAGACCAACAAGTACATCAGTGACTTCTGAGATAGAGGCTTTAGGAATAAGGGTTCCCGACCCAGAAACACGGATAGTGATAGACTCTGGTACACGAGTAGGACTGGTTGGAATAGCAGATATAGGATCAACTGAAAGATTTGCAAGTGTCGGTACACTCACCCGCGGAAGCGTGGCACCACTGACAGCTTTGGTAGCAATAGCACTCTCAAGAAGCTCCCTCGAAATCAAATATGAGACCATGGTACCACTGATTGTTGCAGGAAACTTCACTTCAGGACCTTCAAGCTTGAGCAGATCAGTATTAATAGAAACAAACTGAAGATTTGGGTAGGTAATCAAATTTTCAGGAATCTGGGTGCGAGTCTCCCGCTTGAGACGCTCGGTAAGTTGCGCAGTAAGGGTCGCCATTACTTCCGGGCGATCAGCATTGGATACACCATGCATCATCCCTGACTCACCCCCACTAATAACACCAGCAGATTGGGCATAAAATGTCTTTGATGAGCCAAATCCACTCACACTAAAACTTGTACCATTTGTGTTATATGCAGGACCGGTCTCCTCTGCAACAACCAATACAGAAGCACTTGTACCAGCTGTTTTCTTTTTAGTCTTAGTATCGGTGGTATACCCAGGAACTGTAACTGATGCCTGTGTTATATAACGTTTGCCATTTTGTGCGGTAAGTGTGGTACCACTTTTAACCGTTTTAGCTGTAGTGCTTAACTCATTAAAAAAGACCACCTTGCCGCGAGCTTTTGAAGTACTTGCACGAAGCTCTGAGCCATAGACCTCACGACTAATAGTCGCCTCAACAACCATGGTCTGGAATGAGAGTCTCCCTTGTGCAGCATCCTTTTCATGCAAAAGTTCAAGCTCAGCATTGGTCAATGAAAATGGTATTCGTCGCTCAACAATCGTCACCTGTGCACGCACCATATACATACCTGCAACATAGAGTCCTACCAACAGGATACCTGCACCACCGATAATAAACAGTTTTTTCCATGGTGACTGCCGTTTGTAATTGACGTTAGGTGCAGGGGCATCATGATGGACCGCTTTCTCTATTGTACTATCAGAGAACTGCTTGTCATTTTGCAATCGTTCTTTGCGGATAACGTCGTAGAGTTTCATTGGTAATATTATATCAGGCGCTTGGCAAAAAGAGTTGCTATCGAAAGTGGAATATCAACGCTCACATCATCAATTGCTCTGATATGACTATCAAGTACTGCTTCAGTAAGAAAAATAGGTTGCACTACTCCTCGAGAACATGCATGCTGAATAAATGGATCATGTGTAATGACATTAACAAGCAGTGATTCAAACCGTGGGTCAGCGCTGATATAGCAACGCTCAGGTAAGCAAAAACCATACCGTCCTGTATCGAGTACTTGCTGTAATGCTTTCTGCCATGTTTCTTGAAATACACCAAGTGCTTCTGTTGCTTTTTGAGCACCAAGACCGCCGAGCTTGTTGAGACGATACCCTTCAAACAGCGTCCGTGCCTCAAGAATACTTGCTGCATCAAGAGCTCTATAGAGCGCATACATACCTACAGGAAATGAGTGTTGATACAAAAAGAGTCCGTCTTTGACGAAAGCAACATCAGTAATCTCCTCTCCGACATCGATAACGATACACTCATCATCAGGATGAATATGGTCACGACTCACAATATACGCCGCAAATGGTGCGGTTGTGACGCCAAGCGTACGGTCGCCATATGCGCGCTTGAGTGGAGTCAATATACGATCCATCACCATAGTGGGTACAGTAGTAATTGTAATAGACAGCTCGAGCGACGTCGCAGATTTACCATAGGGATTTTCAGTTGTATAGCCATTGAGCTTTATACTTGAGAGCTGCTTTTCAACAACACTTCCCTCACTACCAAACCCAGTATCGGTTGTTACTGCATGAGCGAGCTCTTTGTCGATGAGTCCATCAACAAGCTTTTGAGTACATATGAAAGGCACTGTCTTGGTATATACCATCGTACGAGTTTGTGAGAGGTACCAGGGAGATGCAAGTACTACTTGTATATAGTCGGGATGATGAACATCAGCTTTGTGCAATCGAGCAACCACCTGCTCAAGATTTTTTGCAGTGTGTTCAACAAGTCGTGCAATATCAGGTTCACCCGAGAGTGCGGCATCTACTCGTGTCGATGCAAGAAAAAGAGACTGGTGTTTAGTATGAACATCACGCTCGAGCAATACATGTCCTCCAGCAACAGAGCTTGAACTAATATCAAATACGGCGATAACTTTTTTTGGACGCGGACGCGCAAATAACATGCACCAAGTATAGCGCGAAGAAGTAAAGTTGTCCTATGAAAGGATCGCTTTAATACGACGAATACCGGCAGACGATGCTTCTTCTTTTTGAATAGTAAACTTTCCAAGTAATGCTGTTTCAGTAACGTGTGGTCCACCACAAAACTCTTTGGAAACTGGCGTACCATTTTTATCTTCGATGAAATACACCGACACAATATCGGGGTATTTAGTACCAAACTCCATTTCTGCCCCAATTGCCTCAGCATCGGTACGTGGCATTTCGCGACGACAAACCCTATGGTTTTCAGTGATCCACGTATTTACCTGATCTTCAACTGCTTTTTTCTCTTGATCAGTCATCTTGCGGTCAAAATTGAAGTCGAGACGGAGACGCTCGTCAGTAATGTTGCTTCCCTTTTGTTTTACTTCGGGCCCAAGGACTTTCTGAAGAGCAGCGAGAAGTAAGTGATGTGCGGTATGGAGTTTAGTCGTCATTTCTGTAGTACCAGCAAGTCCCCCTTTGAATTTCTGTTCGGCACCTGCACGAGACGCAGCTTGATGTGCAGCCATATCAGCGTCAAACTTTACACGATCGATACTCATCCCCTTTTCTGACGCCAGCTCTTCGGTAAGCTCAATAGGAAAACCATAGCTCGTCGCAAGAAGAAACGGATCAGTTCCCTTTTCAAATTCTTTAAGCCCCTGTGCAAGCGTTTTGCCAAATTTATTGATTTCAGCATAAATCACTTCAACAATCTCAGCCTGTTTTTCAAAAACATCATAGACACTCTGATATGGGGCAAGCAATGCCGTGATAATACCTGCAAGCTTTTCACGCTCAATCAGTAATACCTTGTTCATATAAAAACGCGTTGCACGACGAATCAATCGACGAAGAATATAACCCTGGTCTTTATTGCCAGGAAGCACACCATCAGCAATCAGAAATGATGCAGTGCGAAGGTGGTCAACAATAATACGTGATTCTCGCATATCATAAGTCCCTGTATGACTGTCGAGATATGCTATCGCTGGTGCAAAAAAGTCAGTATCATAGACAGTAGTCTTGCCTTGTATGAGCATTGTAATGCGTTCAAGACCACTACCAGTATCAATATTTTTTTGTGGAAGCTGCCCAACCACCGCACCATCTTTTGAAAGGTACTGCATGAATACATCATTCCAAATCTCAACAACTTCACCGATATCGTCCGCAGCAACATACTCCTCGTGTGTCATATCACCAAGACCTTGCGGGGTAACATCATAAAACATCTCTGTGTCAGGACCACACGGGCCATTATCACCCGCACTCCACCAGTTGTTTTTCTTTGGCAGAAAATAAATACGATGTTCAGGAATGTACTGCTTCCAAATCTCAACCGCTTCGAGATCACGCGGTGCATTGTCATCACCCTCAAATACGGTCACATAGAGACGAGCAGGATCAAGTCCAAGACCCTGGTCCTTTGATGTGAGGAATTCATAGCTCCATTTGATCGCGTCTTCTTTGAAATAATCCCCGAGCGACCAGTTGCCAAGCATTTCAAAAAACGTAAGATTCTTGTGGTTGCCTACCTCTTCGATATCACCGGTACGAACGCATTTCT
This sequence comes from uncultured bacterium, assembly GCA_937903035.1. Lineage (GTDB taxonomy): Bacteria > Patescibacteriota > Minisyncoccia > Phycocordibacterales > UBA9973 > UBA4124. The sequence goes on from CALCZP010000004.1 coordinate 37,881, forward strand.
GACAACTTGCCAGACGCTTGCCAAGCGGATGTGTCTCACCCATCAAATACGGCACAAGTGGCTGCATACCAGCGGTATTGAAGAGTACAGACGGATCATTCTTAGGTACAAGTGAGGCAGACGGAACAACCGCGTGTCCACGTGTTTCAAAAAAGGTGAGGAATTTCTGTCTGATCTCAGCTGATGTCATGGGGATACTTTATATCTTTTTCATCTTTTTTGCGAGTTTCTCGAGTTTGATAATATCAGCCTCTATTCCTTTGAGGCCCGCCTCAAAGAATGCTTTATTAGTTGTGATACCAATCGACTTAAAAATATCTTTTGGATTCATTGAACGACCCGCAGAAAGAAACTGTTCTACTTTGTGTATATACGCATGATCTTGTTTCCAATTTTCAAACAAAACACGACTCACCAATCCTCCGTAGGCATACGTGTAGGTGTAGAAGAAATATCGAATATGTGGCCAGGTAACAAAGGAATATCCATCGTCTTCGGTAATAGTAAATGCATCTCCACAGTATGCCTGCAAATGTTTTTGCATGAGCTGCGCCATTACTTCTTTACTCACCTGTCCTTCTGTTCGTATACGGGTATGCAATTCTAATTCAAAATTGAAACATGCAATCTGACAAAAAATAGCGTGAATATCTTCTGAAAGAGATCGATGCAGATGAATAAACTTTTCTTCATCAGAAAGATATTTCTGAAGCTCAAGTCCAACAAACTGCTCAAAAAACATACTCGCGACCTCCGCTGTCGCAAGTGAGTGACCCTGATACAAAGGCGACAAATGATTATCAAGTTCAGCATGAATTGCATGTCCCATCTCATGTGCAAGTGTTTCAATAGATTGCACATTATCTACCTGATTGAGCAAAATATACGTTGGCAAATCACCTACAGACATGCAATAACCACCAGAAGACTTACCCGAGCGTGGATATACATCGATCTGACCCTTTTGAAGGTAGCTTTCAAGTAATGCTCCATATTTTGGATCCGCAGTAGTAAGTGCGTCTTTTGCAACAGAAGCTCCTGTTTTGAAATCGAATTTCTTTTTAATTGCACCTATCATTACACGACGATCTGCGAGGGTAATCTTTTTTTCTCCTAACAACTTTGCATGTAGTTTATAAAATCGGCGACTAAGTCCGAAATGATCGGTAACAAGTTCTGAAAATTCTTTGATTTCATCTTCAGTGTTTTCATTTCCAATAACAGAAGCACTGTATGGTGTTTTATACCCTCGCTTTTCGTCAATCACCTTTTTATAGTTACAAATGGCATTTAATTCAGCTTCAGCAAGGAAACTGATAGATTTTGAAACCATCGTCATCTCATGCGCCATCAAGTGTCGTTCTTTTTTTGGAAGATTGACGAGCATATCTCTTGCCTCGGAAAGTGGAATACGTTTCTTTTTATACCTAACAGTTTGCTTGCCGAGCATTTTTTTCTGAACATCAAGCCACATCGCCTCACTCGTTTGATTTAGCAAATTATTTAGTTGCTCTTCTTTTTCACTTAGTTGATACGAGGCATTGAGAAATATATTTTTCAGAAAGTGTACATACGGTTGTAACACAGCTTCAGCAAGATACCGCTTCTGTGCTACTAAAGGAATTTTTGCAATTTCAAGAGTGAAAAATGTTGCCTTGTTGCTTGCCGTAGCAATACGATGCTCAACAAGTGTTGCCCTTGCTTGAAGGTTTGTATTATCTGATTCAATATCTTTTTTAAGATAAAAGTACAACAATGGTTTTGAAAGCCATGCTTCGTTGAGTGACTCATATTGCTTCAATGCTTTTGCAAGCTTCTGAGGTGTTTCAATATAAGCCTTGTTACGATATGTTTTTTCAAAATCACTGCAAGCCTTTTCGATTGCAAGAATATCGCATTCCATTTCTGGATCATGTTCGCTTTTGTAGAGTAATCCCAAATCCCACTTAACCTTATAGTTCATAGAATCCATAATACCAGAAAACAACAAAGCCCCAAGTGAGGGGGCTTTGTTGTTTTAGAGTGCCTGATCGTGATGCTTCTTGTTCTGACGAAGTTCGATATTACGGAGCTGCTTTTCAATGAGCCAAAGTACGATGAATGTAAAGAGGGTGAGTACGGTAATAGCAATTGCGAGATAGTAAAGTCCAAATCCACATGCCATACCAATACCAGCCGCAACCCACATACCACTTGCAGTCGTAACACCACTAACCTGGTTATCATTACGATGCACAATAGCACCAACACCCAGAAATCCTGCCGCTGCCACTACTTGCGCAGCAATACGCATTGGATCAAAATTATGAATCGACATACTACTCGTCACAATCTCTGAAATCACCACAAAGACTGCGGAACCCATTGAGATTAGTGTATACGTGCGCATGCCTGCAGTTTTGTGTGCCACAAAGCGCTCAACACCAAGTGTCATACCGAGCACCATTGCGAGCATGATATTTAAGTAGATTTCAGGAATCATCATATTATTTTTCTTCAACAAGAATCGCTTCGGTAGTCTCAGTGGTATCACTCACCACAACAGGCTCTACTGCCTCTGTAGTATTTCCTCCCTCAAGTGCTCGATATAACTGGATAACAACTAACAGTGCAATCGGATATGCAACAATGAGTCCGAATCCAAATGTGCAGATCCCGACAAGAATCAGGAGTATTGCAAGTACAACAACGGTAAGAAAAATAGTCCAAAACTTTGTTCCTTTGGTGATCGACCATGAATAACGAATCGCATCACGAACCCCCTTCTGTCGGTCAACAAATGAAATAGTAGCAAACATAAGTCTCGTACTAACGTATATAACTGGAATCACTACTAAGATCAGGTATGCGGCGCCTATTGAAATAGTAAGCCCAACACCCATAAACAATAATGGAAGGCCTACTATGCCAAATGTCACAAGTAGTCCAAGTGCAACCATAATCGGCAAACTAACGATAATACTTACGCCAAATACTTTGAGCCACTGCATCACAGTCGGGAGATGTTTGAATAGTCCTTGTACAGTTCCTACTTTTTCTTCTTTACCATCAATCACCGCAAGTGTTACGGAGATCGCGATGTAGGTCACTACAAGTGACAAGATACTTGAAACAACTGCAAGCAGAGTGTTTACATGACGGTGGTGTGTATCGAGATTAAGGATTGCGATTACTAGTGCAATGACGATATAGATCGTCGCATGCTTAGTGAAGAGCTGCCAAGCTTTTTGAATAGAGTTTCGAATTGAAAAGTGGAATTGCATATAGGTTACATACGGTCGGGGGCTATCTCATAATAATTCGTTAAGAATTGTACCATGCTAAAAAATGGATCACCAAGAGTCTGAATGGCAAACTGGGCACCGTTCTTTGGATATACATTGTACAGATACAGTACGTAGCGAGGATTTGTTGCGGGAAAAAAGCCGATTAGTGAGTGCAAGTTGCGATCATTATAATATCCCGTACCATCTGATTTTGCGATTTGTGCAGTACCCGTCTTTGCGCCGACAGTATAGTGTGGGAGTCCTCGATGATAACCATCATCTACCACATGAGTAAGCATGCTACGAATCGTCGCAGTGGTTTCTGACTTAAGAACATTATCAATAACCGGATACTCGAGTTTCTTGGTAAAACCATTTGACTCTTTGATCTCTCTTACCAAATGCGGCGTCACGAGTTTGCCACCATTTGCAAGGATTGCAAATCCACGCACGGTGTTGATCGGTGTCGTTGCAATACCTTGCCCGAATGATGCAGTCGCATAATTGACATCGTTTGGCGTCTTAAGTCCACTGACCAACCCCTTAATTTCATTTGGAAGATCAATCCCGGTACGCTCACCGATTTTGTACCGATCAAGCATATATTCCTTAAACAGATCTTTACCCATCTTTTGCTCAACAAAAACCATACCTGTGTTGAGTGACTGATTGAGCACATCCTGCATACTCACCTTACCTCGACCTTTATGATCAAAGTTCTTGAGTACTTTGTCATCAACTTTTACCTCTCCGCTATCAAAGTAGGTTGTTGATGACGTAACGATACCTGCATCAATTGCTGCAGCCATAACAAGTGGTTTAACAATTGACCCCATTTCATAGACGTTTTGAGTAAAAGGATTAGCGTACACACTGACGTTTTTGGCACTTCCGTACTCGTTGAGGTCAAATGTTGGGACCTGTGCCATCGCAATGATTTCTCCTGTATATGGATCCATCACTACACCGCCAACAGCATCACTCGACCAAGTATTTTCTATACCTGCGATTGCGGCCTCGAGCTGATTTTGAACACTTGGCTCAATAGTAGTAACCACATCCCCTGTTGCTGTTTTATTATGAAAAATGCTTGATTGGACGTTTGCAAAAATCTCAGCAAAGAAGTTGACATAAAAATTCTCTGCATTTCGTGAAAGTACATCATTATATTCCTCTTCAAGACCATAGTTGCCTGTTAGTTCATTGTCTTTATATGAGACAAAGCCGATTGCTTTTGCCGCAAGGCTGCCGCCAGGATAGGTGCGCCATTTCTGGCGATAGAGTGTAACACCAGGCAAATCAAGCGTAGTAATCTTTTGCCCCTGATCATTGGTGACTCGCTCAGCGATCTCTTCATATGGATCATTTTTTTTACCAATACTTACAACAAAGTCATCATAATCTATCGGAACAATCGCATTGAGCGCATTGTAGGTATGCTCAGCATCACTAATCTGTGCAGGAACAATCGCTACTTTGAATCCATCTTCAACGGTTGCAGCTGCAATCGTTGTACCATCTTTTTTGGTGAAATAAATATTTCCTCGATCAAATGATGAGCCACTCGGTGTGACGTACTGGTGCTGTGCCTTTTGTTTATAGGTGGCGCCATTCATCACCTGCAACGAAAAAAGACGGATGATGACAAGCACCCCGACTATAATGACAGCAATGATGATGATACGTATACGCGTACGATGTATGCTAGCGTCCAACATTCCAAGCAACAGCACGACGAGGTGCAGCAAATGCCGTCTTTTCAGCACGGACGAAACCTTCGGCTTGTGCATAACTTTCAGTCAGGTTCTTTTCTTGTGATAGGTAGGTAAGCTCCTCGGTACTCATTGCTGAGATGAGTCCCTTGATATCACGTGCGAGCTCCTGTTGCTTCACCACTGAAAATGTAATTGCGCCAACAAAATACAAATAACAAGCAAAGAGTGCCCCGCTCCCGATCCACGTATACGTAAGTACGGTACGAATATGTTTGTTCATGTCTTCAAATTGAACGTTTCTGATTTTGTTGGTGATTTTTTGTATCATAGTTTTTGTATGGTGCGAAGTTTGGCGCTACGCGCGCGAGGATTTGATAATTGTTCGTGACGAGACGGAGGAAGTGGTTTTTTTGTAATGTGTTGTGCATCAGTACGTGCTTTCATCCATTGTTTGACCACCCGATCTTCGAGACTGTGAAAGGTGATCACACTGATGCGCCCTCCAGGCTTCAGTCGTTCCCACCAGGCGTTCAATGCCTCTGGGATGACTGCAAGCTCATCATTGACAACAATACGAAAAGCTTGGAAGGTTTTAGTTGCAGGGTGAGTTCTTCCACTCTTGGGAATGACCGAGAGAATGATATCGGCAAGTTGCCTTGCAGTGTTGATAAGTCCATCGAGACGGGCATCAACAATTGCCCGTGCAATTTTGCGCGATGCACGATCTTCGCCATACGCATAGATTACATCAGCAATCGATGATTCTTCCCATTCGTTTGCAATGTCCCACGCTGTGATGCCTGTATGAGATCCTGCATGCGCAAACGTCATTTGAAGGGGCGTATCAGTATTGAATGAAAACCCTCGATCATCCTGCAGTAGTTGAAATGTACTCGTGCCAAGATCAAGCAAGAGCTTATCTACATGATCTTGGCCGGCAGCTTCAAGAATATGATCAGCGTTTTTAAAGTTGGACTGAACGAATGTTGCCTTGCCAACCAACGCTGATGCTTCAAATCGATCTTTTGCATGTTCATCAAGATCGACACAAATGAGGGTGATACTAGGACATGCCGCAAGTATCGCACTTGAATGCCCTCCACCACCGAAGGTGCCATCGACGACGATGTTGCCGTTTTGAAGATCGAGTGATTGAATACTTTCTTCTAAAAGAACAGGAACATGGAATGGCTGATCAGTTTTCATGATTAGAGCACTCCGATGCCTCCCAAACGCTCAGCGAGACTATCAGCGTTTGCCTCGACGTCTTTCTTGTATGTTTTCCATGTCGCCTCATCCCAAAGTTCAACTCTGGTATGCACGCCGACAATCGCTACCTTTCCTTCGATACCAGCTCGCTCCTTGAGAAAGTCTGGAACCAACATACGACCCTGCGCATCAACTGAAACTTCAGTCGCACCTCCGAGAAGGTATCGGTTGAAGCTTCGAGTATCTGCTTGGAGCATGGATGAGTTTGCCAACTTCTCAGCAATACTCGTCCACTCTTTGGTAGTAAACACGAACAAACAACGGTCGAGCCCAGGCGTCACCACTACCGTTTTTCCCATTTCCTTTCTGAATTTGATCGGAAATGAGAGTCGGTTTTTTTCATCAATTGTGTGTGTATATTCGCCGATTAACATTACATTTTATTTACCACTTCTTCCCACTTCATTCCATTTTACTCCACTTCTATCCCCTCTAGCAAGGAAATTAATGTGGATAACAAAAAAAGCCCTCGCTTGAGGGCTTTTTTTGAACGGACTACTTTAGTCAAGACTAAGGATTTTGTATGAAATGTCACCTTTCGGAGTATGCACTGCGATAAGATCACCTTTTTTCTTGCCGAGGAGTGCGACACCGATCGGAGATTTGTATGAAATCTTACCTGAGAGCATATCCGTCTCCTCACTGCCTACAATGATGAACGTGCGGGTGTTGGTCTCACCTTCTTTTTGGATCACAACGGAGCTCCCCACAGATACAACGTCGGTTGTCTTGTGATTGATAACTTCTGCATGCTTGAGCACGTGCTCAATCGTCGCAATACGCTCCTCGAGCTTGCCCTGCTCTTCGCGGGCATTATGGTATTCGGCATTTTCGGAGAGGTCACCGAGACTCTTGGCATATTCGATCGCAGACACGATCTCTTTGCGCTTTGGTCCAGAGAGTTCCTTGAGCTCAGCTTCAAGCGCCGCCTTGTTTTCCTTGGTGATATATTCTTTCATTGGAACAACTATACTGTGGTTTGGTTATTCGGTCAAAAGCTCAGGCCGGTCAGCAAATAACTGGAGTACTGGCTTGAATGCATGGGTTGCACCACTTGAAACCTTGGGACCGTCTTCCATGAGGACTGTAAATGCAAAGCGAGGATTGTCGAGCGGAAAGAATCCGATTGCCCAGGAGTTCACTCGCGTATTTCCCTTGATCTGGGCCGTACCTGTCTTTGCAGCAACAAGAATATTTGGGTTATTAAGTGCTCCTGCAGTACCTTCAGTCACCGTCATGCGCATTGCATCATGCACAACATTGTACTGGGTGTCAGTAAACGGAAGCTTAGCTGAAACAACAGGCACATTGGTTACATTCTTAAGAATCGTCGGCGTGACAAGTCTGCCACGAGATGCAATTCCTGCGACCGCACGCAACATCTGGATAGGTGTCACCTGGAAGCCGTACTGACCAATAGCGGTATGATACGTATCTCCCAGACGCCATGGATCACCTTTAAAGTTTTTTGCTTTCCACGCAACACTTGGAACAGTTCCAGCGAGCTCACCCGAAATATTGATACCTGTTTTTTCACCAATACCAAAGAGTTCGGCGTACTTTTCAATGTTTGCAATACCAAGGCCTTTTTGATCACCAAATCCGCCTCCGATCTGATAGAAATAGACATTAGATGAGACTGCAATAGCCTTTCGCATATCGACATCACCATGATCGGCATTATCATTAAATATAGAATACTGGCCTGGGTTGTACGGATTTGGAATACGAAGCTCACCGGTGGTATGAATGACCTTTGTCGGTGAGATAATACCTTCTTCGAGTGCAGCAAGCCCAAGGAATGGCTTAACAATCGATCCGGGTGTATAGAGTCCTTCGGTCATACGATTAAGAAACGGCCGCTCGTCTCCGGTGATATATGATCTGATCGTCGCAACATCTTTACCTGCTGAGAGGATGCTCTGGTTGTACTCGGGATAACTCGTCATTGCAAGGAGCTCTCCAGTGCGAATATCCATCACCGCTCCTGCACCGCCTTTATATCCTGATTGCTCAGCGAGTGCCCTGATCCCCTCAAAGAATGTTTTTTGAATCGTAGCATCCACAGACAGATTAATGTTTTCACCACGTATTGGTACTTCAATCGTACTTTGCGAGAGTACTTCCCCGCTCACGTCAGTCTCAATGAGGTTCGTACCGTTGATACCAGCAAGCGCCGTATCAAATTCTTTTTCAGCACCATCCTTACCAATAATCTTTTCTTGCCATAGATTGCCACTCTTGTCCTTTGCTGGATATGACACGTAGCCGACTAATGTCGCAAAGCCGCCATCCTTGGTGTATTCACGTGCAGTTGGTGCGACATCGTTACCAACGGTATTCCATGCGAGCTCAATACCATTTCTGTCATAAATGATGCCGCGATCAGCAAAGATCGGAATATGTCCGAGACTATTTTGTTCACTCTTTTTCTCATAGTAGTCAGCACGTGCAAGCTGTAGCACTCCGAGTCGCACCGGGAAGCACATCGCAACAAACACCATCACGCCAAACAATATCGCGAGTGAGCGTTTGGATATTGCCTGTTCAATGCGACCTTCAAACTGCTGTCGATCGAATGCGGGCGAGTTGTGCACATCGAGCAAGATCTCATCTGGCTCAAGCTCAACGGTCTTTATAAAACGTCGTCTACTTCTTCGGAACATAGAGTTCAGCAACGCGTGTCTGTGTCGTTATAAGAAAATGAATAAGGAGTACAACCATGACAACCATTGTGACCTGGAACATTGATATGCCAAATCCGCGCGTTGGCACATAGACCGCATCTGCAAAGATCGCAGGCAGGAGCAAAAAGATCCGATACCGTACCGAAAGCACAGCAATCAAAAGCAGCAGTCCCTGAAGCCATAATGGCGCCCACAGAACAGCTGCAGCAAGTATCAAAATGGCGATGATAGTGCGAACCATTAGGCTGATTCTAGCATATTGCTTAGGCAAACACCACTGCAACAGCGGGTACAAGCCGTGTGTCGAAAATATCAGGGACGATCATAGTTTCGGTCGGTGTCGCAACAAGATCTGCGATGACATGCGCCGCTTTGATCAAATGACCATGTGTGATCTCTCGCGTAGCAGTATCGAGCGCACCGCGAAAGAGTCCTGGGAATGCCAGCGCATTATTGATCTGATTTGGAAAGTCTGAGCGACCTGTTGCCATGATGTATACACCTGCATCATGCGCATCATTTGGATGAATCTCGGGTACTGGATTTGCCATCGCAAAAATGATTGGGCGTTCATTCATACGTTGCACCATGTCCTTGGTTAGCGCGTTGGCAACACTGACACCGATGAATACATGCGCACCGACAAGTGCTTCAGCGAGTGTTCCTGCAGTTGCATGTGTTTTCTCTGCAATGAGTTTTTTCTCTGGTGTTAGATCAGTGCGAGACATACTGAGTGCACCTTTACTATCAAGCACCGTCATCTGATGTATACCCGCATCCCACAGAAGCTCTGCAATCGCAATACCTGCAGCCCCTGCACCATTAATCACCACTCGTGCATCAGCAAACGCGAGTTCGCGAAGCTTGAGCGCATTGATGAGACCTGCGAGTACAACAGTAGCCGTACCATGTTGATCATCATGAAAAACCGGGATCGAGAGTCGTGCGCGGAGCTTTGCTTCTATTTCAAAACAACGTGGTGCTGCAATATCCTCAAGGTTAATACCGGCAAATGATGGCGCAAGCGCTGCAACTGTTTCAATGATCTGATCTGTATCTTGGGTTGCAAGACAAAGCGGCACCGCATCAATATCTGCAAAGCGTTTAAAGAGTGCAGCCTTGCCTTCCATGACTGGCATTGCCGCAGCAGGACCAATGTTGCCAAGTCCAAGCACTGCAGAGCCATCAGTAATGATCGCAACGGTGTTTCCAATGTTCGTGTATTTTTTTGCAAGCGATACATCAACTGCAATATCTGATGAGATGAGTCCAACACCGGGCGTGTATGCAAGCGAGAGATCTGCCTTGGTATCAAGTGGTACCTTGAGTGCTGTTGCGAGCTTGCCATGGTGTCGCGCGTGAAGTTCACGTGCCTGTTCGTCAAACGTCATACTAAATAAATCGTCTGATAATAAAACGAAGCACAATGAATGCGAGTACGATTCCAACCACGTAGAACATGAGCATGCTACCGAGGAGTGATGCGAGCGACGTTGCGCCAATCAGAATCAAGTAATCCTTGGGATTGTTCTGGCTGTCAGCAGAAGGATTCTTCTCAGGCTCAACACCGGCGATTTCCTTGGCGATTTTTTCCTCGACTTGTCGTGCGACCGAAATACCGAGATCGCGCTTTGCTTCGTCACGCATTGTTGCAAAATGCTCTGCCTGTGCGATACGCCACTTCTCTACTGATGCAAGATGTATACCAAACCATTGCTTGATCGCATCAGCCCCCGGGAAGCCATTGATAGCGATAGGTGCAGTCGCACCAACTGCGATGGTACCGAGTTCTCCTTTAAGACTCGCAACATCCTTTTTATCCTTGGTATTTACTGCCTTGGTGATCGATACAAGAATGCTTGCAGGAGCTTCAGGCATGACCCATGGCACGACTGCGCTCTTGCCACTCTCTTTTGGTACTACGACAACTACTGTTCCGATATCGGTACCACCGGACGCAAACATGACCGTCACCGAGACTTCATTCTTGGTGTTGTTGTACACAAATGCATTGAGATCAATCGTGGCACCTGGCCTTGCATCAGATGGAGTAACCCACAGTGTTTCAGCAGGAGGAGTCGCAACGGCTCCTACTAGCGCAGGCACAAGGAATACGATGAGCGATAGAATACCGATGAGTCGTCGCATGTTATTTAAGTGAAAATGCTGCCTTTACTGTCACAGTCACCTGCTTTTCGATCTGAGACGTATCATAGCTCCCATAGTCAGATACATCAGTTGAGTTGCGAGACTGGACTTGGACCACACCACTTGATGCACTCTTGAGGGTACCGACATCCTTGCCTGAATTCTTGGCAATCTCGCCTGCACGGGCCTTGGCATCATCAATAGCCTGTGAGAGAAGCGTGATACGTGTCTCAGGAAGCTTTGAGTAGTAGTACTCGAGCGAGAGACTTGAGAAGATCACATTCTGCCCCACTACTGTCGCGAGATTTTTGGATGCATTGGTTACGCGATCAACATCCATCGTTGATACAGTGAGCACCTGCGTGAGCGAGTAGAGCTTTTCGGCAGATTGGTTCTGCTGATAGACCTCATTCATCGAGACCGGACTAATATTGAGCTCAGTATCAGCGATCTGCTGCCCTTTCATGAATGATTTGGTGATCTCAAGGTCACGGGCAATCTGCTCATACCCGCTCTTGAGATTACTCTCGCGCACGGTGCGACTGATCTGGGTGATCCACTTTGCCTGGTCTGCCGTGACCTCCATCTTTGCAGAGCCGGTCACTGACACGGTGTCATTGAGCGAGCGCAAGCGAAATACGGTCATTGCACCAACAACTGTTGCAATGAGAAAACTGCCGCCGAGAATAATACCAAGGAGTACGAGTGGGTGAAATTTTTGCTGCATATACGTGAAGTATAGCACTGCTTGCTAGTGGAACGTAAAGAAACCGTAGAATATTGCCGCAAAGTTAAGTACTGCATGCGCGAGCGATATCAGGATCAAGCTTGGGAAATACCGATACATGAGTGCAAAACAAAGCCCTCCGATGAATGCAACTGACAACATGATGCCAGGCAATGGATAAATGACATGCAAAAACGTAAACAACAGAACATTAAATAGAATGATGAACCACCACTTTGATGAAAGCAATCGCAATTTATAAAAGAGAAATCCTCGATAAGCGATTTCTTGCAACAGAGACACCGGAAGAAACATAAATAACAGATGCGATGACTGCCACCATGTTCCGACAGATTCGAGTCCAAGCTTTTTGGATACCCACGCAAGTGCACATACACCCGCTATAGTAAACAAGGTATATGGGATCAATCCTTTGCGAAATGATGTTCGTGAGATGCCAAGGGCAGCATCAGGAATGCGTTCATGCATGATAATGCCATACATAAGGAGCATTGAGATGCACAGTACAAGCATCCGCCATTCTGGATTGATGATACCAGTCGCAATGAGCGCAACCGGTACGATAAAGATAAAGAAAATCTCGCTGAGGATTGTTTCTCGGTCAGTAGTCATACTTATGCGTTAATTGCGCCTTCCTTGATAAGGAGTGCTCGCTTGGCATCAGGGCCACCACGGTTGTACCCACCTACTTTTCCATCAGATCGGATCACGCGGTGACACGGAACAGTCAGATCATAGTTATCCTTCATGATCGCACCGACTGCACGAGCAGCACCAGGATACCCCGCCTTTGCGGCAACTGCACCATAGGTCATGGTCTTGCCCACAGAAATCTTGCGGACCTCTGCGCGTACCTTATCTGCAAATATTGTTTCGATCTTTTTCATAGACTTAGTATATCCTATTGCAAAAAAGCGGTTTTGTATTACAATCTCATAGTCCCACTCAAATGGGCCCTTAGCTCAGCTGGTAGAGCAGTGCTTTTGCAAAGCAAAGGTCAGGAGTTCGAATCTCCTAGGGTCCACCAAAAAAGCAAAACCGCCTATGTGGCGGTTTTGCTTTTTTGGAGTAGAGAATGCTTATTGAGCTTTTACACTCGCAGATGCATCCACTTTCACCTCAGACTTTGCGTTTGCACGAAATGCTTTGACGAGCTTGTCGGCATCAGCACGAGCTACTTGGAGACTCGTACGCGCAAGCTTGATCTTGGCACGAGCTTCCATCCCAATTTTTTTATTTGCTTCTGCTATTTCTTTTGTTGCTCCATCAGTTTTTGCAGTTGCTGCAATATCAGCTGCTGCCTTTGCTTGTACCTTTGCATCAGCAACCTTTGCAGTGTAGTCAGCGTAGATTGCAGTCCATGCAGCAACATCAACACCATTTGCCTTTGCCGCATTGATGCGCGCTTCAAGCTTGGTACCAAATATTGTCATAACATCAGCAGTCGCAATGATACGGTTTGTCACCACATTCACCATATTGATACCAAAAGCTCGAACCATACCGCGCTTCATATCAACATTTGCTTTCACATCTGCTTTGATATCCGCACGAGCTTCACTGCGCTTTTCCATTATTTCACGCACTGGCATGGTACCTGAAGTAGTAACAGCTGCCTTTACCCCCATGTCAGCATTCAGACGAACTGTCTCTTGTGCTACAGCTGGAGTTACAGCAATTGAAACAATAGCAGCAACCACAACTATAGAGTGAGTGTATTTCATATTATTGTATTGATTTCTGTTGAGTACTTTCTGCATCGACTGCTGCAGAATCCTGTTCGATAAGTTTGAGCTGTGCATCCATGGTTGCCATATCACGCTCCAGGTCATTATTTGAATTCCCTGTCGTAAGTTTTGCCTCTGTCTGAACAGTAGTCTGTTCTTTTTTTATTGCCTCTTTTTTATTGTGATTAAAGATTCCATACCCCACACCACCAATAACAGCAGCTGAGAGTATAATACGTGCAAGTAGTGGCATATAATACTAGTAGTTGATTAGCTAATAACCTCCTGCTGCGACGATTCGCAACATACCTAAAGTATACCACTAGACGTATCTGCCACCTGCCTTATATACTTTAGATACTAACTACATATCCTATGCGAATATTACTCGTTGAAGATGATGTTGACATGCGTGAATTTCTCAAATCACGACTTGAGAAAAAATGTTTTGCCGTCGATGCGTTTGCTGATGGATATAGCGCACTATATCAGGCAAAGATCAACGAATATGACCTGATCCTGCTCGACTATGATCTTCCTGATACAAATGGGTACCGCATCTGTGCTGACCTGCGAGCAAGTAGGATAACTATCCCGATCATCATGATCTCGGCAACAACTGAAGTGCCACACAAAATTGAAGGATTTGAGCTTGGTATTGACGACTATGTCACCAAGCCTTTTTTCTTTGATGAACTTTTCGCTCGTATCCAAGCAGTATTGAGACGACCTAAAGCACAAGAACAAGCAATCCTCTCAATTGATGATCTCTCACTTGATACTATCAAACAAAAAGTGACTCGTGGCACGGAAAATATCTATCTAACTCGCAAAGAATTTTCGCTTCTTGAATATCTATTACGAAATACAGGGAATGTTATATCGCGAAGTACACTGATGGAACATATTTGGGATATAGATGCTAACCCATTCTCAAATACGATTGAAACTCATATTTTAAATCTCCGAAAGAAAATAGATCATACTTCTGTACATAAACTCATTCATAGCGTACCAGGTCGTGGATATAAAATAGAGCATATTCACTGATGACTGACCATGTCGTGATTCGCCAGTACCTTACGATTGGCATGACCGGCTGTGCAGTTATTCACTACCTCTGTGTTCTAGGAGGAATCTACATTCTCCTGAGAAAGGTATATGCCTTTTATCAACAACGAAAATCTCGTGAGCAAGAAATACTCATCGAATGCGCAACTCGTCACCACAAAGAACATCTGCAAGCAAGAAATCATACAGAAAAGCTCGCCCAGCTATATACATTTGTAGAATTTGGTAAATTGTCTTCAGGCTTATTTCACGACCTCATGAATCCACTGAATGCTCTTGTAGGGACAGTTGAATCAATGTCTCATACCGAACAAGTACCTGAGCTTCTCCCCTATGTAGAAAAAGCTGTTATTCATAGCAAACGAATGCAACGTGTTATGAATGTTGTACAAAAACAAGTCGATATGAGTCTCCTTGAACGACCATTTTCCTCAAGTGCTGAATTACATGAAGCAATTATGGTCTTGAATTATCGTGCACGAACAACTTCTACACGTATTAATACCTGTATTCGCAACAACCTCATTCTATACGGAAATCCTCTGAAGTTTTATCAGATTGCAGTAAACCTGATTAGTAATGCGATTGATGCAACTAATACAATCACTGATAGAGAGCGGTACGTTAGTGTTGAACTACTCCATAGTCATGGAAGTGCAATCTTAAAGGTGAGAGACAATGGCATCGGCATACCTGCTGCATTTCATTCAAAAATCTTTGATCCCTTTTTTACAACAAAAGAGAAAAATGGTATGGGGATCGGACTCTCTACAACCAAAGACATTGTAGAACGACATTTCAATGGAACAATCACCGTATCGAGCATTCCAACTATTGGTACTGTATTTACCGTGCGAATTCCTCGAAAGAGTACCTAACAAAAACGGCATTGCTGCCGTTTTTGTTCCCTGTATTCACGCACTAGTAATTACTATCTACTCCAATCACCCTTGAAAAAGTGGCGAAAGAATGAGCCGATACGAGTAAAGATGCCTTTTGAAGCTCGTACTTCATCAACACTGGTCGCATCAACTGATGTGCCACTTACCGTACCACGCACTACCACACTCTCACCTACTTTAATGTCATCCTTGTCCTCATCGCCCACCACCTCACTGGTATCAACTTGGTAGCTTGTACCATCAGATACAAGCACCGTTAGTGAATTAACAGTCTTTGCGGTCACGGTACCTCGGATACCAGCATGTGCCATCTCTTGTGGAAGGTTCACCTCAACTACATTTGTTGCAGTCACTGATGTACCATTCACCTTACCTTGAATGATCACACTGTCGCCGACATCAAGGTCATCCATGCCACCCTTACTATTCTTGTCTTTCCAAATACTCGCATCAGCGGTCATTACTGTGTAGGTCGTACCGTTTTTACCAACTATGGTGATAGAGGTATCACTCGTCGCAGTGATGGTGCCGATAATACCTGACATATCGTTCGGCATGGGCTTCGTCACAGTACCTGCTTTTGCAGTCACGATACTAGTCGCAACGATCGTATTACCACTGATCGCACCTTGGATCACGACAGCGTCATTCACACTGATTGATGAGAACGAGATGTCATCGTTGCCACGACGAACCTTTGCATTGGAGGCATCAACGACATAGATCGTGCCGCTGTTGCCAGCCTTGATCGTAAGGGTCGTGTCAGTCTTTGCGGTCACCGTACCTACTACAGCAGGATCGTATGACCAATCTTTCCATCTGTCCCAAAGCTTGTCATCAACCTTAATACCACCATTGAGCGTTATGCTTCCTTTGATAGTTGTATCGTTGCGTTTATCACCATCATTCGTTGCGAATGCAACAGATGCGGAGCTAGTAAACATTGCAAGCGCAACAGTACTTGCGAATAATTGTTTGTATAATGATTTCATAAGCGTTTTATGTATATTACTACCATTACTGATAATGATTCGACTCATCTAGTAGTGACGACCCTATGGGGTGATACTTACATCTCTATGTGATTGACAAATTTTATATGTATACTATAGTGAAATCCAACTAAAAACTATTTTATGCTCCTTGTATCATCTCCTTTTTTTCATCCTAACTCCAACTGGCTATGGGGAGGTCTGGCATTGGGTATTGTTCTAGCTGTAATTCTTGTATTTCGTACAAGAAAAAAAAGAAATAACGCCAATCAAGACGATGAGACTGACATCATTCTTTCTGATGGTGATAGATAGCTCTCCATGCAAAAAGTCGTCCCTCCAAGGGACGACTTTTTTACTTATACGATTATGAAAGATGCTTTGAAACGAGCTTGGTCATTTCGAACATGTTCACGACTTTCTTACCATCGAACACTTTGAGTAATTTCTCATCGGCATTGATATTGCGCTTGTTTGCAGGATCCTGAAGATCATGTTTTTTGATGTATACCCAGATTGCCTTGGTAACTTCAGGGCGTGACATTTCGTCAGCACCCACCACTGCCGCGAGGTCAGCGCTTACTTTCATTGGTTTTGAGAGTCCGGTGTTTGTTGTAGCCATAGGCCATACTATACCATATTCCATAGAAAATGGAATGAACCCGATTCTTTGAAAAAATTTGATGGAAACTACATGCCTTAGCTATACCTAGAGGCATTTTTATTTCGATCATTCTCAATACTCTGTAGTATATTGACTTTTAATATAATTTGTGCTATTATATGTTGGAAGCTCCTTACAATCACCAACAAAAAAACTCCTAATGAAACAACTAATCGCAAGTTTAGCTTTCTTATTTCTTCTTGGTACCCTATCTGCTCAAGTAATCTACCACCGCACAAAAAATCCTAATGTAGGATTTGGCAAAGCAACTGATTGTACACAAAGTCTCTATATGAACTTTTGTGTGAATGGTCCACTTGTTAGCCCTAACAAACTTCCAGTTGGTGGATACGTCGATAACGGTACTCAGATGAAAAATTGGGTTAACCCAGAAGATAGCGGAGGAAACTTTGCTGTCGACAATGCAATCTTTGGACTTGGATTTGATGGCAACCTCTACATGGTTTCATCAAACCAGAAAGAAATGGTACCTCAAATGAAATGGGCATTTCAAAATGGCCCTATCTTAGTAAAAGATAGTCTAAACATGAGAGGAACATCCCAATCCAAAACTGCTCGCTCAGGAATTGGATACAAAAAAGATGGCACTATCGTTGTGATAGTATCTATTTCTCCAATTACATTTTATGAGTTTGCAAACTTATTTGTTCAAGAAGGTTGCTCAAATGCACTCTACTTGGATGGAGGCCCCTATGTTGGGTGCTCAAATAAGGATACGACTTATGGAACGATGGTGAGCCAAGCTACTAAATTACAGTTTTTCAACAATTAGTATCAAATGAACCCACCGGCAAAACCTGCTTCGGCGGGTTTTTTTATTTTAATGATATTGATGAAGCTTTGGTTCAATATTGAAACTTTTTTATGTAAGGCTTACTTCTTTTCTTTTACTTTTATAAGCAAGAATCGTTAGCACTAATGCATATACAATATGCTCATCTACAATAGGGTTATTTTCAGGTGGTAATAATGATAGCCACATAAGTAGCATCATAACTACACCAGCGATTGCTCCCCATTTTACAAATCTATTGAGCAACAGGGTAAGTCCGATAAATAACAGACCGAGCATAAACAGCCAATCAATACCAGCTACACCTGCAAGACTTTTAAAAAATTCAGCAAAAGGACCCTTGGTTGCAAACGATAAAAACCCTGTTGTTGGTGAACCTCCGTTTATCCATGCATTTTCTGGTTTAGTAGCGAATCCAAGACCAAAGACCTTATCAAAGAACGCCCACAAAAAAATGAGTGCCATTACGATTCTCAATTTTATAAGTGCAATTTTTTGTATATTCATAGATATAGTATATTTTAACTTATTAAATTTATAAATCATCTACGCTTGGAAATTAATTTCAAAAGGATACATACCCATTCCACAGCTACCCTTTAGTACCCCCGCCTGTTGGATCCCGAGATCAAGTTCGGTAACACCTGTTTGTGGCAAATTTTGTGATATGTTCAGAGATGGAATTCGTACGGAAGAAGAACAATCAAATGTACCTTTTGTAGTAACACGAAGCACTGTAGGAATTCCAGCTTTTGCATCAATACTACGAGGAGTAAACCCTCCTTTTGCCCGTAAATCAATAATTTGCTTTCCATCAACTACAGTAACAACATTTATAGGCACCTCTTCTTCTTTTGGCACACTATTTACCGCTACGAGTATTCCGAACCCAATAATTACGATACCTATAGAGATTGCAAGAATATTTTTTTTCATAGCTATAAATTAAATAAAGGTGGAATAAGACCAATTACCGCCAAGCTATTAATGAGATTGAACAGTGCAAACAGTATAACAATCAATCCTGCAGATTTAAAGAATATTCCTGCACGAGAACTTTTCTTGACACTAAATGAACTAAACCCCACAAGGAGCAGTACCGGGAGCGTACCAAGTGCATATGCAAGCATGGTAAGACCGCCTTTCATAAAGGTTCCCGTGGAAAGAGTGTATATCTGCATTGACTGAGTAAAGCCGCACGGAAGGAAGAACGTCGCAATACCGACCAGAAAAGGAGTAAACGTATGTGTCAGCTTACTTACTGAAAATGCTTTCTTCGAAATCATTTTTGGCATGCCCGGCTGCAATCTTTTTGTGAAATGGAAAACATCGAGCAAGTTTAATCCCATAAGAAGCATGACAATGCCGATTACGATACCAAGAATAAATGTTGCTGTTGTGTTGAGCGCAAAAGCTGAACCGATTCCACCAATAACACCTCCGAGAATAAAGAATGAGATAAGACGTCCTAGTTGAAACAAAATTTGTGGACGAATTTTATCCCCCTCTCTCGCAAATGTAGCTGACATTGAAAGCACGAGTCCACCAACTACTGCCATACATGTTGAGAGTGAGGCTATGATACCGATCACAAATGCAGTCCCGTACGACACATTACTTGCATCAACAAGATTTACAATCCCCATCTTTTGCAAAAGTACAAATAGTACAGCAAATACAATAGCTATAGGAATGGCGATCGAAAACTCGCGTGTTCGTTTTGTTTTTACCGCAATCTGTTTTTGAGTAGAGACTGTATATCCATGAGATTTGAGTACTTCAGTAAACCGCTCTGCTAATTCTTCCTGCGTTTTACCCTCAAACATACCTGTCACCGTGACGGTATGTTTCGAAAGACTAGCGTGTGCATGTTCTACTTCCGACAGTTCATTCAGTTCCCCCTCTGTAAGCAGAATACATGCCTTGCAGTGCATACCGTGTATATGAAATGTATATGTTTGTTTTTCTGTATTATTCATACTTATAGTTTTTTAGCTTTTAACCGCAATGAGTTTCCTACCACCGACACGCTCGAGAATGCCATTGCAAGCCCTGCAAATATCGGATTAAGCAGCCATCCAAATAGTGGATAAAATACACCTGCCGCAAGTGGTATCCCTACAATATTATATATAAATGCCCAGAATAAATTTTGCTTAATCCCACGCATCGTAATCTTTGAAAGATTGATTGCCTTAACAAGTTTTGTAATATCACCGTGCAAGAGTGTGATTCCCGCGCTCTCTATAGCAACATCTGTCCCGGTTGCCATAGCAATACCGACATCTGCTTGAGCGAGAGCTGGAGCGTCATTGACTCCATCTCCAGCCATTGCGACTACTTCTCCCGATGATTGTAATTTTTTGACTGTATTGAGTTTATCTTCAGGTGTTACTTCGGCAATGACCTCATCTATTCCCACAGAAGAAGCAATAAACTGCGCAGTATTTATATTATCTCCAGTTAACATGTAAACCTTAATTCCTTTCTTATGAAGCTCCTGTATAGCATTTTTTGCTTCAGGCTTTACCGCATCTGCAACCATAACGATTGCAAGTATTTTTTCTTTCGTAGCAAGTAGCACTGGTGTTTTTCCAGTTTTTGTCTCTGCCTCAATCATTGATATGTCTATAGCGTGCTTGAGGTTTTCCATAAGCCGGATATTACCAGCAAAATATTCTATTCCGAGTATTGAACCACGAATACCTTCACCTTTTACAATCTGGAATGATCCAACTGGAGGAAGTTGTATATCTGTTTCTTTCGCATACGAAACAATTGCATCTGCAATAGGATGTTCAGATTTTTTCTCAAGCGCAGCAAGTAGTGCAATAATCTCTTCATCTGACCGATCAGAAAGATTTTTTATAGACACTAGCTCTGGTTTTCCTTTTGTAATAGTCCCTGTCTTATCAACAACAACCGTGGTAACTTCGTGAAGTTTCTGCAACGTAGCAGCGTCTTTGATAAGAATGCCATTCCTTGCCCCTTTACCTACCCCAACGATAATTGCTGTCGGCGTAGCAAGTCCAAGCGCACATGGACACGCAATTACGAGCACACTTACAAACGAAAGTATTCCAAGTGAAAGTGCTTGTGAGAAGCCAAGATAGGTTGAGCCAATAGTTAGCCATGCAACTATTGAAAGAAAGGCAATGACTAGAACAATAGGAACAAACACGCTTGAGATTTTATCGGCGAGCGCCTGAATTGGCGCACGACTTCCCTGCGCCTCTTCTACCATTTTGATAATATTCGCAAGCATAGTTTCTGCTCCTACTTTTGTTGCCTTGAATGTAAATGACCCTGTAGTATTCATAGTACCTGCAACCACAGTATCTCCTTCCCCTTTTTCCACAGGAATTGGCTCGCCAGTAATCATAGATTCATCCACATATGAAGACCCCTCAGCAACAACACCATCAACTGGTATTCTACCGGCGGGCTTTACAACAATAAGATCCCCATGCACCACTTCAGTGATTGGAATTTCAACTTCTTCTCCCTGACGAATAATAAGGGCGGTTTTTGCCTGAAGCGTGAGTAGAGCTTCAATCGCATCCCCTGTTTTCTTTTTTGATCGAGCCTCCAAGTATTTTCCAAGTGTAATAAATCCAATCACGACAATAGTCACATCAAAATAGGTGAATTCTGGTACACGCAATAGGTCGCGAATAGATGGTAATAGCGTTATAACAACACTGTATAAATATGCAGTGAGCGTACCAATACCAATAAGGGTATCCATATTAGCAACCTTATATCGAAGGAATCTTGTAACACCTTTTAAAAATGGTTTTCCAACCCAAAACAATACTATTGTTGCAAGTACCATGTTTATTATATTGAAAAGATCCATAGGTATAGGAAGATTTGGAACACGAACAAATGTCCGTGCGAGAATATCCCATAGCATAAGTATAAATATTACGCCAGTGATTGGCAGTACAAAATGTGTTTTCTGTTGTAATAGCACAAGTTCGCTGTCAGAAGTTTTAGCATGATCATGTACTCCAGATTCTTCTTCACCAGTAGACATAATCATATATCCTAACTTCTCAAGCTCTGTATTCATTACTTCAATAGAGGTAGCAGACGGATCAAACGAAAGATTCGCTTTTTCACTCACAAAATTCACCGATATATCACGCACACCTGGAACCTTTGAAACAGTTTTCGTAATTATGGAAGCACAACTTGCACAGTGCATCCCTTTTATTGTATAGACATCTTTTTTCATATCTTTGTAATGAGTTAAATTGAATACCATGTTGACCTAAGACCTTTAAGTGTTTCTATACCCCCTTTGAGAAATGCTTCTACTCCATCTGCATTATTAAGAATTTCAGCCCTACTTGATTTAATACGTGTTTCTTGAGTCATCTCAATACCAGCTTCATGGTGTGCAATAATTGCGTTTAAAAATCTAAGGTCAAATTTTTCATCTTTTGGACCAAGGTTTGCAACAATAGGATCACGCACTTTTCTACTATCTCCGTACCACTCTTTTTTCCATGTATAAAGCTCTTCAATAAGCACAGGCTCTCCTTTCAATATATCAGCTGCGAGCGTTTGTAGTTCAGGTCTATCAGTATTTTTTTGGAGTTGCTCAGCAAGTAGCATTGCGCCCCGATGATGCGCAATCATTGCGTTAATATAACGCAAATCAAACGTACGGTCAGCACGTCCTAAATCCATTGTGTTTTTTTCATACATTGAAGTTCTATATTCAGGAGTAAGGGCATACCCAATACCAAGACCAAGAACCCCGGATACAATTGCTATGCTAATTGCGAAATATAATGATATTTTTTTCATATAAATAATTATTTCTATTAAATTACTTGCGCTTTAAACGATAAACTTGGATGATTTCTTGTGTAGCTTTATCAGCTTTTCCATCCTTAATTTGGTTAATTAAGCAATGGCCCAAATGATGCTCAAGAAGAGTATCCTCAACATTGGAAATTCCCTGCTTTATCGCGGATGCCTGCGTGATGACGTCGATACAATATGTACCTTTTTCAATCATGTCTTGAAGACCCCTTACTTGACCTTCAATTATTTTTAACCGGCGTATCATTTTTTCTTTATTCGTAGACATGTACCGAGTATATACCCCCAGGGGGGTATTGTCAAAGGTATTTTAAATACTTAAATATCGTAATAGCCTACTCTTCAATTATTCTTAAAAGGTAACTAGAATTAAGGTTCTAATTTTAGGTGTGAAATATCGACTTATCCTTATTTAGGAGTACTATTTATAAATATAAATAAGAATAAAAACATATGAAAATTGATGAAAATATTGAAAAATTTATTTTATCTGCCGAATCAAAAGCACTTGCAACATATGGCACAAACATAAACGTTGTTCCTGTATCTTCAATAAGGATTGTGGAAGGGAAAATTTGGCTTATAAACTATTTTCTTGATAAAACACTAGCAAATATTCTTCTTAACCCCTCGGTTTCTCTTGTATGCTGGAAAAAAATGATGGGATATCAGATAAAAGGAAATGTTGAATATATAACAGATGGAGAATATTTTGATAATGCAACCTCATGGATAAAAGAACAGCTGCCAGATAGAGTAGTAAAAGGTTTGTTGATTTTAACACCAGAAGAGATATACGATATTGCTCCTACCAAAGATACTGCGGAAAAGTTTTTAAATGAACTATCCTAAAATGATGAGATATCGTAAATACAAAAGACACCTAAAATTAGATGTCTTTTGTTCTGGTTACCGCACTCAGCGGGTATGCAATTTCAGTATAGTATATCGAGCTAGCTCGAGAAGCGTTATTTCAACGCGTCTCGTGCTAGCTGTCAATTGCTGGGGAACTAGGACTCGAACCTAGATAAACGGAACCAAAATCCGTTGTCCTACCATTAGACGATTCCCCAATATTGTGCCCTGCAGTTATACCATGACAGGTGTTTTTTTTGAAGAGTTTTTTATTTCTTCCCTTCTATCCCGAGCATGTCGATAAATGCGAGCTCGAGTGCGAGTGTCGGCACTGCAGCATAGGCAATACGCTCGATCGCCGTGATCACCGCAACAATACCGCGTGATGAGATGGCTTCTGTACTCTCCACTGCTCCCCGCTTGATGATCTCCATGTACTGCTCAGAGTATTCAGCTTCGATATCGGCACGCTTGTTCGGCGCATAGCGATACATGAGCGAGCGACGCATCGTATCGAGAAAGAGCTGCGCCAGGAGCATCATGTCGGTATGGTGCGCCTCAGCACGAGCAAGCGTCGTATAGATCGCATCCATGTCGCACTCAATGAGCGCAGTATAGAGCTCATGAATCACCTGGAGTGATGGCGCACCGGTGATACTCTCAATGAGCTCACGAGTAATCACGCGCCCTTTTGCAGCAGAGAGTACCTTTTGCAAAATACTGAACGAATCACGAAACGATCCATCGCCGAGAAATGCCACGAGTGCGGCACTCTCCTTGTCGATCACCACATGCTCACGCTCCGCAATGCTTTCGATGATACTTGCGAGGACTTTCTCATTTGGCTTGCGAAACGAAAATACTTGGCAACGAGAGAGGATCGTATCAGGCACCTTGTCGAGCTCAGTCGTTGCAAGCACAAAGATCACATGAGCCGGTGGCTCCTCAATGGTCTTGAGAAGTGCATTGAATGCATGTGATGAGAGCATGTGCACCTCGTCGATGATGTAGACCTTGAAGCGTGATGAAAATGGGAGTACACGCACGCTCTGTCGGATCTCATCGACATCAGCCACCTGACGGTTTGATGCGGCATCGATCTCAATAATGTCCTCAGGGTTCGTACCGAGCGCACGGGCAAAGATGCGAGCGACTGAAGTCTTGCCCGTACCACGACTGCCTGTAAAGAGGTATGCATGGGAGAATGTACCACTTTCGATTGACTGAGAGAGTGCCGAGACAATGTGCTCTTGCCCCACCACTTCATTCCACTCACTCGGGCGATATTTGCGGTACAAGACTTGGCTTTCCATGACGACATTGTAGCAGACATGCCCAAAAGAAAAAGCCTGCACGGTGTGCAAGGCTTTAGGGTTTTTAATGTGGAGTAAACGTGAATAAAAAGTTATCATCTTTCACTTGCTCAACAACTATTTCAGCTTTTGTATTCCAAATAGCAGATATTTGAGCACATATCCGAGCTAACTCATTGAGTGAATACTGACTGATGAGTACTTCTTTTTGTACCAAAAAGGTGCTTTGCTGGGCAGCTTTTTCTCCATTGAATACTAATGTTGCATCAAGTAATGCATACAGAAGTGTCTTTGTATGTTGTACGGGCAGGATCAATAAACGCCTCGCATCATCAGCATTTTCTTGAGATGGAGGAATTAGAAGTGATTTGTAAATCGGCTCTAGATACTGCATTCGCTGAGCCTCAAATGCGGAGCTAGTCTTATTAACTGCATATACAGTTTTTGAAAAGGGTCCATAAAGGCGGCTCGTACCTTCGGTAAGAAGAATTTTTTTCATGGTACTTAGTTTTTCAACAAAATACCATTTGATAACTAACTTGTCAAAAATTGTACTACAATCCCCTCAACTTCACCTGCATCCTTTGCTTCCATGAGCTCCATACGAAGTTCCTTTGCACCGCGGAAGCCCGTGCAGTATGCCTTGTAGTGTTTTTTCATAATGGCAAATGACTTGATATCACCGAGCAAGTCCTCAAAGAGTTTCGTATGTTCTACCATTACCGTGAGTCGCTCCTCGATCGTGATCGGACGCGCAGCAGATTGTGCGAGCGTGCGCTTACTCGTCCCAAAGATATGTTTCAAAAAGGTACTGCGGATCCATCGTGGTTGCTTGCGCGGAATACTTGCCACCACTTCACGCGACGCATCAAAAAACCATGGATTACCAAACAGTGCTCGTCCTACCATCACGCCGTCAGCCCCACTCTCTACTGCTTTTTGTTTCCCATCAGCAAGCGACGTCACATCACCGTTGCCGATAATGATCGTCTCTGGCGCAAGCTTGTCGCGGAGCTCGACGACGCGCTTAAGACGAGACCAGTCAGCAGGTACTGCGGAGAGTTCTTTGCGGGTGCGTACATGCACACTGAGTGCAGCAATTCCTGCAGAGAGTAGTAGCGGGATCCATTTTTCTATTTGTACCGTCTGATACCCAACGCGTGTTTTCACCGAAAGCGGAATATCACGACCTGATGCCTGGATACCACGTTTTGCAGCGGCAATCACTGCCAATGCAACATCAGGTGTCTTGATCATTGCGGCACCTGCGCCCTGCTTCTCAATAGTCTTGTCAGGACATCCCATGTTGATGTCGATACCATCAAAGCCGAGCTCGGCCGCGAGCTTACACGCGCCTTCCATATTTGTGGGATCAGCAGAAAAAAGTTGCGCGACAATCGGTCGCTCTGCTTCAGAAAACACCAAGTCACGCGCGAGTATCTCCCGCCCCTTGCTCATGAGTCCATTTGCAGACACAAACTCCGTCCATATGACATCAGGCTTGCCATGACGAGCAATGAGTGCGCGAAATGCAGGATCAGTCACATCTGCCATCGGTGCGACGACAAAGAATGGCTTTTTAGTTGATTTGAGTTGTTGCCAGAAGTTCATTAGTCGAATTTATACACTACTTTGTTCTCAAAGCGAAGGTCGATATAGCGGAGCACACTCGCTGAGTGATACATCGTCTCCAAAGGATCAGTACGGAGCGCACTAAAGAGCGCCTCGAGCGTCGTATCAGCATCATGCAAGGGATCGATCATGAGCTTTGCTTCGTTGGCTTGATGCATAAACACAATATCAAGCTCACGCTCCGATACAAAGTGAAATGCAATCGGATCAATCGAAATATCACGCAAGTGATCGATATATGTTTGTATGAGCATTAGTTGATCTAGTGTGATAGGTACAAACGGAAGCTCACCGCGAGTACCGATAGAGATTTTCACATATGCATTCCCCGAGAAGTACGGCGCCTGCGCAAATACTGATCCACGCTCATCCATAAAGAAACACTGCTCATCACACCAGAGATATTTACCTTCGTATTCTGCAACAGAGACCATGAGCTTGGTCGCACCATCACGCGTGACCGATACTTGCTTGAACCTTGGAAACATTTCCTTGATGCGAGACGCGAGCATATCACTATCAAGGAGCAGCATGCTTTTCTTGGGAAATAGTTTCAAATGATTGCCTTCGAGTAAGCTCGCCGCATAGAGTCTAACTTCTTCGGGATCAGCGACATTTGCACCAACAACTTCAATGGTCTGCACTTGAAGCTTGGGGGTACGAGTCAGCATCACAAAGCCTACAATCACTGCAATAATACTGAGTATGATGACCAAACGCTTCAAGGGAAACTTCTTTGGATCAGGTTTCGATGCGTCTGACTTGAGAACGCGTGATTGATACGTGCGTTCGTACATACGTATTATCCGAGATAGTCCTTACCGATATAGGGCTTGAGCACATCAGGTACTTTGATACGACCATCTGCCTGTTGGAAATTCTCGATGATCGCAGGAATGATACGTGACGGTGTTGCAACAAGCGTGTTGTTGAGTGAGTGCGCATAGCGGAGCTTGCCTTCGGCATCCTTGTACCGAATGTTGAGACGTCGTGTTTGAAAATCATGAAAGTATGACGCTGAATGTGTCTCACGGAATTTACCTTGTGACGGCATCCATACTTCGATGTCGTATTTCTTGACCTGCCCGAGACCAAGGTCACCACCGCAGTTCACCACAATATGATAGTGCAGACCGAGTGCCTGAAGGAGCTCCTCGACATTCGTCGTGATTTCTTCATGGAGTGCAACAGAAGCTTCATGACTTGCTTCACAGAGTACAACTTGTTCGAGTTTGTAGAACTCATGCACACGGATCAAGCCCTTCACATCCTTGCCATGGCTTCCCGCTTCACGACGGAAACATGGTGAAAATGCTACGTACTTTTTTGGGAGATCACTGACTGAAAGCACCTCATCAGAATGATATGACATGGTCGCGACTTCACCAGTACCTGCGAGGTAGTCATCGTCTTGTGTTTTATACAAATCCTCCTCACCTTGTGGTAAGTAACCTGTACCGTAGAGTGTGTTCTTGGTGACAAGTGACGGTACAACAAGTGGCGCAAATCCTTTTGCAACGATTGCTTGCATAAAGTACTGCCAGAGTGCGAACTGGAGAAGTACTGCATCATTTTTTAAAAAGTATCCACGAAAACCTGCAACTTTGGTTCCACGATCAAAGTCCACCATATCACGCGCTTCCATGAGCTCAGTATGATCCTTTACTGGGAAATCAAATGTTGGTTGTTCACCCCATACACGATACTCAAGATTTTCTTCGTCACTCGCACCTTCAGGAACTGAAATATCAGGTACGTTTGGTACCTGAAGCATCATGAGCTGCCATTCGCGGGTGATGGTTTTCACCAACTCTTCTTTTGCCTGAACTTCTTCTTTGATCGGCTTGAGATCTTCGATGAGCTTGGTGCGAGTCTCGACATCAGGCGCCTTTGGAATCTCATCAGAGAGACGGTTTTGCTCAGCACGGATGGTCTCAAATGCCGTCAGTGCTTCACGACGCTTCTCTTCGAGTGCAAGGAGTGCATCCACATCAAAGGTAATATGTTTTTTGGCAGCGGCCGCCTTGATAAGCTCAGGATTTTCTTTGATGAATTTGATATCTAACATGTAGGAGCACTATAGCGCATTTTTTGACTTTTTTGAATATTTATCTTTTCTTGAGGGTTGGCACCATACAATATATACATGGAAGACTACCCGATCCGAGAACTGCACCCTCTTGAGGCATTTCCATCCCTTGCTGAAATCCCCGACCAACCCAAGGTGCTCCATATCCGCGGATCACTCGATCGTATGCAGGGCACCAAGTACGTGACCGTCGTCGGTAGTCGCAAATGTACAAGCTATGGCAGAAATGTCTGCCAATCATTGATTGCTGGACTTGCAGGATATCCAGTCACTATTGTTTCAGGTCTTGCACTGGGCATTGATGGCATTGCACATCAAGCAGCGATTGATGCAGGACTTCCAACCATCGCATTTCCCGGATCAGGACTTAATGCAAACGTGCTCTATCCCGCGAGTCATCATGGTCTCGCACGCAGCATACTCGAACACGGTGGTGCACTCATTAGTGAATACGACAATGATATGATTGCAACGCCGTGGACTTTCCCGAGACGCAACAGACTCGAGGCAGGTATTTCAGATATCACCATTATTATTGAGGCACAAGAAAAGTCGGGCACCCTCATCACCGCGCGATTGGGCACCGAGTACAACAAGATCGTCGGCGCCGTGCCTGGACCTATTACGTCGGACACCTCGCGGGGTACTAACTGGCTTCTGAAACTTGGGGCAGTACCAATCACTGATTCTACAGATATTTTGCGCGAGCTCAATCTTGCGGAGAAACTCACGAGTGATATATCGAGCTATCTGATGCTCAATGCTGATGAAGAACGCGTAATCGCTATCTTAAATGAACCAAAAAGTCGAGAAGATATCATGCATGAACTTGAACTTGATGCATCATCTGCGAACATGCTGTTCTCTACACTTGAGATCAAAGGAGTCATACGAGAGACGCTCGGTTATATTGAGCGCATGCTCTAGAAATTTGCCAAAGAATATTCCTCGTGGTACTACTGCATGAGCAAACTATGAAATTACTTATTGTCGAGAGTCCCTCGAAAGCAAAAACAATCGAAAAATATTTGGACGGTGCATATACCGTACGCGCATCAGTCGGCCATATTCGCGATCTTCCAAAGTCAAACAAAAAAGCCATCGACATTCCAGGTGGCTTTATTCCTCATTATGAAATCGCCAAGGGTAAAAGTCATGTCGTGGACGAGTTGCAGCACCTTGCACACAGCGCCAAAGAAATCATGCTCGCAACTGACCCGGACCGAGAAGGAGAAGCCATCGCGTGGCACATTGAGGAAATTCTCCATGCCGACAAAAAAGTCAAAGCACCAATCAAGCGTGTGACATTTAATGAGATCACCAAGGAGGCAGTGACCGAGGCATTAAAACATCCTCGTAATATCGATACAAATCTTCGTCGTGCACAAGAAGCACGCCGTGTCCTTGATCGCCTCGTGGGCTATGATCTCTCAGGTATTATCTGGCAGAAAGTCCGCTACGGCCTCTCAGCAGGTCGCGTACAATCCCCTGCGCTTCGCATTCTCATGGAGCGCGAGCGCGAAATCCGCGCATTTATTCCTGAGACCTACTGGGTACTTGATGGACTCTTCAAGACCAAAAAAGGTGTCACTATCGGACTTGCTGCAACCGAAGAACCACGCGACAAAGCTGAGGTTGATCGTATTATCAATATCGCCAAGTCTGCTGACTGGATCGTGACTGAAGTAAAGACTAGTGAGCAAAAACGCTCACCACGTGCACCATTTACCACTTCAACGATTCAACAGACAGCGAGTACACGTTTTGGCTTTTCGCCTGCACGCACCATGCAGATCGCACAAAAGTTGTATGAAGCCGGTCATATCACCTACATGCGTACTGACTCGACCACCATCTCCGCACAGATCATGCCGATGATCGTCAAAACGATTGAAAAGAAATTTGGCAAGGAATTCGTGGAAGTTCGCACATACAAAACTAAGGCAAAAAACGCACAGGAAGCCCACGAAGCCATCCGTCCAACTCACCCAGAGAAAATCTCAGCAGGTACGACCGATGAACAAAAGAAACTCTACTCCTTGATTTGGGAGCGCACGATTGCATCACAAATGATCGATGCAAAGCTCATGAAAACACGCATTGCGGCAAATGTGACCAAGGGTACGATCCCTGACTTTGTCGCAAACGGCTCACGTGTCATTGCACCAGGATGGCTCATGGCTGATATTGGCGCACGCGGCGAAGACATTGAACTCCCGGAAGTGCACGAACAAGACCCGCTCACCCTTGTTGAATTCAAAGACACTGAGAAACAAACCGAGCCACCAAATCGCTACTCCGAAGCAGGGCTCGTCAAAGAGCTTGAGGCACGAGGCATTGGTCGTCCTTCAACCTATGCAGCTATCATCTCAACACTTGAGGCACGAGGATATATTGAAAAGGTAAATCGCTCACTCCATCCGACTGATACCGGCGATGTTGTATCATCATTCCTTGAGGCACACTTCATGAATTATATTTCCGACACCTTTACCGCAGAAATGGAAAATGAGCTCGATGATATTGCAAACGGTGATCGCGACTATACCAAAACGCTCAAGGAATTCTACACACCATTCCAAAAGGAAGTAAAGCAAAAAGAAAAGCTCGACAAAGCGACTACTCTTGAGAAAGCCGATGACAAATTCAAATGTCCGAAATGTGGCGCAGGCATGATTGTAAAGCTTGGTCGCGGCGGCAAGTTTCTCTCATGCGATCGCTACCCTGACTGCGATGGCGCACTCACCATTGAAGGTCTTGAAATTAAAAAAGATGAACCAATTGGTATTGATCCTGAGAGTGGACTTCCGATCTTTGTGCTTATTGGACGTTTTGGCCCCTATGTACAGCTTGGGCTCAAACCTGAAAAGACCGCGAAAGCAAAGAAAGGTGAAAAGAAAGAGAAGCCTCGCATGGCAAGTATTCCCAAAGAGATTGATCCAACGACCGTGACGGTGGCAATGGCAACCAAATACCTCTCACTCCCGCGCGTACTGGGTATACACCCAGACAGTGGCAAAGAAGTCATGGCAAACATTGGACGCTTTGGTCCATATGTCGGACATGACGGCAATTTCCGATCAATCAAAGCACCCCTTGATGTGTACACTATTACCCTAGATGAAGGACTCCATCTCCTCGCCCAAGAAAAGAAACCTCGTGGATTCCAGAAAAAGAAAGTCTAAGGTATAGTGAGTCCATGCACGACATTGCATCACTCACCAAGCTCATCACGTATCCTATTACTGATGATGACAAAACACGGATAGAAAGAGCGTACACCTTTGCAGAAGCAAAACACGCAGGTCAGAAACGAAACTCTGGTGAGGACTATTTTTTTCACGTACTTGAAGTCGCCAAAAACTGTGCAGTACTTGGCATGGATACCACAACAATTATCAGCGCACTCCTTCATGACACTCTTGAGGATACGGATGCAACTGAGGATGAGATGCTTGAAGCGTTTGGCGAGCAGGTAGTCTTTTTGGTCAAAGGGGTCACTAAACTTGGCAAGATTAAATACCGCGGACAAGAACGACATGTTGAAAGTATGCGTAAGCTCTTTGTTGCAACAGCGGAGGATTTGCGTGTACTTATCATCAAGCTCGCTGACCGTTTGCATAATGTCTCAACACTTGAACACGTTCGTCCTGACAAGCGCACTCGTATCGCACTTGAAACAATCGAAGTGCATGCATCACTCGCCGGACGACTTGGTATGGGTAAACTCAAAGGAATGCTTGAGGATTATGCATTCCCCTATGCTTTTCCAAAAGAATACGAACGAACAAAAGCATTCTTCACCGAACGATCACCAAAAGCACAAGAGACTGCCAGCAAGGCACACACTGAGCTCACCCAGACACTCAATGGCTTTACACTACCTAACATCGAGATCGATTCTCGAGTCAAGCATCTCTACAGCCTGTATCGCAAAATGCTCAAGTATGAAAAGCGCAAAGAGTCGACCGATCAGATCTATGATATCGTTGCACTTCGTGTACTCACTGACTCAGTTACCGACTGCTATCAAGTCCTTGGACTCGTTCATATGCTCTGGAAACCACTCCCTGGCCGTATCAAAGACTACATTGCCCTTCCTAAACCCAATGGCTACCAATCACTCCACACAACTGTTATAACCCCGACTGGTATTGTTGAGATACAAATCAGAACTCATGCGATGCACCAAGAAAGTGAAATCGGTATCGCAGCACATTTTGCGTACAAAGAAGCTGCCCACCCTCAAGCACATGCTCCAAAGAAAAAACTTCGATGGATTGATGACCTCAAAGAGTTCCATGGTGCAATTAAAAATCCCAACAAATTTCTTGATCAGCTTCGTACTGATCTGTTCAAGAACCGTATCTTTGTCTTTACCCCAAAAGGCGATGTGATTGACCTCCCTGAGGATGCATCTCCAATCGACTTTGCATATGCAGTTCACTCAGATATCGGTAACAGCGTGAGCTCCGCTCGTATTAATGGCAAAATAGCAGCGCTTGGCAGCGCTCTCAATAATGGCGATATCGTTGAAATCATCACGAGTAAAAATGCCAAGCCTTCGAGCAAATGGCTCGACTATGCACGCACTGGTATGGCCAAGCGTCGTATTCGCACCTATATTGCCGAGCACGGCGGTCTCCTCGAGAAGTTTCTGGCAAAAGAATAGCTCCACAAAAACACCATTCATATGACACGCATATTTTTCTGGTGAAAATTGCTATGCTCGCACCAGTCGCGCTTGTGCAATGTCATAGAACTAGTATTTTTTATAGTGGGCTAGGGTAAAATTACAGTGAGAAGTTTCTGATATTGTAGAGCTCATCGATCTCTTGATCAGCTTCTTTCACTTCTTCTTTACTTCGATCATCAAGTTCAACAACTGTCGGCTCCTCTGCCTGATCAGCAACAGTAGTACCAACAGCTGCAATCTGTGAACGTTCCTCTGCGAGTACCTTCATAATCGCCTGCAAATCTTCTGGCGTGAAGTAGTCAATCGTGATCTTACCACCAACTTCACGAGGTTCAATATGGACGCGAGTACCAAGTGACTCCTGGAGCTTTTGCTCGATCTCCATGAGTTCAGGTGTCGGCAAAAGATTCTGTTTTCTCACTTTCTCAACAGCAATACGGCGCGCGATACGCTCAGCTTCACGGACACTGATCTTGCGGAACATGATTTCCTTGAACAATGTCTGCTGCTCTTCGGGACGACTCGAAAGCATCATGAGCGGACGTGTGTGGCCTTCGTTAATCTTGCCCATTGAGAGCGCATCAAGCATGTCCTGTGGGAGCATGAGGAGGCGAAGCGTGTTTGAAACAAATTCGCGGCTCTTCCCTACTTTTTGCCCAATCTGTGTATGGGTGAGCTTGAACTCCTCCACGAGCCGAGAGAATGCTCGTGCACGCTCGACGGCATTAATATCCTCACGCTGGAGGTTCTCAATGATCGCAAGCTCAAGCTTCATGAGGTTGTCATCACCCACACGAATGATTGCAGGCACCTGCGTGAGTCCTGCGAGCTTGGATGCACGGAGTCGTCGCTCCCCAGCAATGAGTTCATACTCGGTCGTGAGACCTCCGTCTTCGGTTACTTTTTCGAGACGAGACACCACAAGCGGCTGAAGTACTCCGTACTGGCGGATCGACTCTGCGAGATCCTTGAGCGGACCTTCTTCAAACTCACGACGTGTCTGATACGGGTTTGGCGCAACGCGATCAACATCAATAAAGAAAATGGAGTTGGTATAGAGTTCGGACATGGGATTAGTGTATCACATACCTTATTTGAAATAATCGTGGAAAAATGCCAATATACAGGCATTGCCGGTGTGGCGGAATGGTAGACGCGATCGACTCAAAATCGATTACCCGTACGGGTGTGGAGGTTCGAGTCCTCTCTCCGGCACAAGAGCCCGAATGGTGGAATTGGTAGACACGTACGCTTCAGGTGCGTATATCGCAAGATGTGGGAGTTCAAGTCTCCCTTCGGGCACATGAGCAAGCAAAAAATTATCGTCGTATGCGGACCGACTGCGACCGGCAAGTCAGATCGCGCCGTTGAGATCGCTAAAGAAAAAAATGGTGAGGTTATTTCTGCAGATTCACGTCAGGTGTACCGAGGACTCGATACTGGAAGTGGCAAGATTACAACTGAAGAAATGCAAGGTATTCCCCACCATCTCCTTGATGTGGCTGATCCAGCTGACAAATTCTCAGTCACACAATACCAAACACTTACCAAAGCATGCATTGATGACATCATCGCTCGCGGCAAAACGCCCATTATCTGTGGTGGTACCGGACTTTATATTGACGCCATTGTTTCTGGCACCGTATTCCCTGCTGTTCCTCCTAATGAAACACTACGCGCTTCCCTTGCAAAGGAACCTCTCGAGTCACTCCAAGAAAAACTACAAACACTCGATCCTGAACGGTATGACATGATCGATGAACAAAACAGTGTTCGCCTCATCCGTGCCATCGAGATTGCAACAGCACTTGGCAAAGTTCCCGCGCTTGAGACAAAGCGTGAGTATGAAGTTGAATGGATCTACCTCGACTTTCCTGATGACGTATTAAAATCACGCATTCACGATCGCCTATTGAAGCGCATGGATAGGGGTATGCTTGATGAAGTGAGTAATCTACATGCAAAAGGAATCTCATGGGAGCGTCTCGAATCCCTCGGACTTGAGTACCGGTACCTCGCACTCTACCTCCAAGAAAAGCTCTCATATGACGACATGCTTCAGCAGCTTGAGATAGCGATTTGGCATTATGCCAAGCGACAACGAACGTGGTTTAAGAAATACGCGAAGTAAAACACCAATATAAAAGCGCATCTTCTTGTGTTTTCTTTGAAAACATCCGCGAAGCAAATTTCCGCTTTTTATACGGAACGCTGTCACTTGTAAAAAACGAAAATTTGCGAGCGATGAGGGAATCGAACCCCCGCCAAAGGTTTTGGAGACCTTCGTTCTACCATTAAACTAATCGCCCAATTTGCCCTGCCACTATAGCAAAAAAGTAGTCTTGCGACTACTTTTTTGTTTATTTCTTTGATTCCTTGAACTTGATGACCTTGCGGAGCTTCTTGGAATATTTGTTGAACTCGAGCTTGATACCCGCGAGTTTCTTGCGGTTCTTTGCAGACCAGTAGACCTCTCCAGTCTCTTTGTTTACGAGTTTTACGAGATTATCTTGTGACATAGTGGCAAAACTATAGCACCGAACACGTATTTGGGCAAATCTAGCTATACTTGACTTTTATTTTATAAAGTGTTATAAAATATTTAGAGGTTAAGGAAAATACAGCATTTGAAATTATTCGAATCCTGCATTTTTCTTAACCAAAAAACCGTTCTTTGTTATGAACACAAACACACAGGTACTTAGCGCCGTGAACACGATAGTGACTCACCGCCGTCCTCATATCGATGAAATAGTAGCTATTGTTCTCTTGAGAGCATATGGTGAAAAAAAGTTTCCCGGCATCAAAAATGCAACACTTGCTTTTTGGGATGCAGGATCAGCAAACACGGATAATAAAAGCTGGAAGCAACATCACCGTGAAGGCAGAGTATTAATTGGTGTTGGAGGTAGCTGCTTTGATGAGCATCCTTCTGCTACGAATGACAGAAAAGATGGTCACTGTGCTGCAACTCTTGTTGCTCAGTATCTCGGAATTTCAGATTTACCTGAGCTAGAACAATTGTTAAGGTACACCTTGAACAATGATACAAAGGGTGGCAATAACCCTTTTGATCTTGCGGCACTAACCAATCTTATGAATAAGACATGGTTCGACACGAACCCGCAAGGTGCAGTGAACTGGGCAATCCAGGCAGTAGAAATGCTTTTACAAAAGCAGGTTAAATTCTTTAGGCAAACCGCTAAGGAATTTAATGAATATGCAGAAGTCATCAAATGCGACCACAAAGGGAAAAACATCACTGTTGTGGCAATTCAAAGCAACGATGAAGACATGGGTGCGTACGCTCGTTCTGACTACGGAGCAAGTGCGGCAATCGTGATTCAACAAAATCAAAAAGGTCAGGTAAGCATTACTTCTCAAAAAAGAGCAAAGATTGATTTTAGTAAAGCAATCGTTGTTATACGGAGAAAAGAGGCTTATTTGAAAAAAATTGATTTTAGCAAAATGAACCTCACTATTGAAGGTACTATACCTGAAATTAGCGAATGGTACTACGATGAACCTGCGGCACGTATCTTGAATGGAAGCCTAACAGCACCAAATGTTGCGGCAACACAAATTCCATTTGGTGAGTTGATAGGTATGATTATTAAAGCCTTGTCTACTACATAGTAGTGTTCTAAAAGTGCTCTGGTCCCCGATATAAATCGGGGACTTTTTTATTTGGTGCTACACTGGTATAACAAAGATGTTTATGAAGAAATCAATACAAGAAACTATGGAGCGCACCAAGAAACTTGAACGGACTGCTGATGTCGCAACTCGCTGGATCGGGTCTACTCGTTCACTCCTTGTGCACACCTTCGTCTTTGCCGCAGCCTTCATTGTGCCGTTTTTTGGTATTGCCCTTGATCGCGTACTCCTTGTACTCACAACCGCCCTCTCGCTCGAGGCGATCTATCTCGCTATCTTTATCCAAATGTCAGTAAACAAAAACACTGCTGATATCGAGGTCATCCAAGAAGACGTTGAAGATATCCAAGAAGAGATCGAGGATATTGGTGAAGATGTTGAAGAAATCCAAAAGGATGTCGATGACATCGCCGAGGAAATCGAGGATATCGGGGAGGATGTTGAGGAAATTCAGAAAGACGTCGTAGAGATCCAAGAAGACGTGGAAGGTATTGAAAAAGACGTTGAGGAAATTCAAGGCGACATTGAGGAAATCGAGGAGGATAGCGACGAGGATGTAAAAATTGAGCAAAAAGAGCAGCAAACACTTGCTGCAATTCAGGAAACACTTGCGATCCTTCAGAAAGAAATCGAAAGCCTCAAAAAGAAACGTTAGATTGTACGCGCACCCTGTCGCAAGACGATCACTTCACCTTCTTCAAACTTTACTATCGTTGATGGCTCACTCACTTTTTCTCCGCCATCAACATACGTATCGATACGCTCACCAAAATATACTTCTGCTTCTGCAACCGTTTGTGCAGGTACTCCGCCTTGCGGATTTGCACTTGGTGCCACGAGTGGGCCAGTGATTTTCAATAGTTCCAGAAGTTCGAGATTGTCAGGAAAGCGAAATGCGAGTGTGTTGGTACCACGATGTAGGTATTCAAGATCGGCTTGATAATCATCCCCGATCGGGAGTATGACCGTGACTGCACCTGGCCATAGATCAGTGAGCTTTGAAGTTTCATCAGATGAAAGCTCCACACCAAAGTCAGCAAGTCGCTCAATACTATCGATCAATATAATAAACTGTTTGTGTTCATCGCGCCCTTTGAGTTTATAGATACGCGCCACCACGTCAGGCAACAATGCACTCCCGACAATGCCATACAGCGTATCTGTTGGGATTACTGCAATACCACCGTCTTTCAATACTTGCACTACTTCTTCGTTCATTGTTTAAAAAATTAAAATTCTATTTGTCCGACTCCGGCCTTGGGAGGGCCTCCGCTGGATGATTGAATTCAAAATATGAAAACGTGGCCGTTTTATATTTTAAACTCGATCACATCACCGTCTTTGACGATGTAGTCCTTACCTTCAGTACGAACCAATCCTTTTGATCGAGCATTCCCGTATGATCCTGCATCCAGAAGGTCACTCCAAAAGATCACTTCAGCGCGGATGAATTTATCCTTAAAGTCGGTATGAATCGCTGTACCTGCAATTGGTGCAGTACTCCCCTTTGCAATCGTCCATGCACGAGTCTCGTCTTCACCGGTGGTGAAAAATGTCTCAAGGCCTAGGAGCTTGTACGCAGCGGTAATGAGGTTGTTAATACCATCGGCTTCTGCGATTGCTTCTGGTGTTAGGTTGTCACCCAAAAGTGCCTGCTGCATTTCTTTGCGCTCTTCGCCTTCAAAGTCTTTGAGTTCGTCCACAATTTTCGCATCAATCAGTACCCATCCAGCACCGCTTGCTTCGATGACATCAGTGAGCTCCTTGAACTTGACCGGATCACTCTCATCAAGGTTTGATGCACCAGAGCGCTTATTGAGACCATAGAGGAACTTCTTGATGGTGAGAAGGTTGAGGAGTCGTACAACTTTGTATTCCTCTTCGGTGAGTGTGACAGTGTTTGCAAGCTGCCCTGCTTCGAGCGCTGCCTCAACGCGCGCAAGTGCCGTATCCTCAAGGATTGCGAGCTTGTCGCCACGTTTTACATCACGACCAATGTTGGCACGACGCTTAGTCACCGTTTCAAAGTCCGCAAGGATGAGCTCGAGATTAATAACACTAATGTCTCGGAGCGGATCAACTGATCCATAGACGTGCGCAATCTCGGTACCTCCACCAACAATTGGAAAGAGTCGTACCATTTCAAGGATAGCATCGGTTTCGCGAATATTTGCAAGGAATTTGTTACCAAGCCCTTCACCTTTTGATGCACCCTCCACGAGCCCTGCGATATCAACGAACTCAATTGCACCAGGTACAGTCTTTTTGCTTTGTGAAAACGTTGAGAGTCGTCCGAGACGTTCGTCAGGCACGGCAACAATACCCACTGATGGATCAATGGTACAAAACGGATAGTTCTCTGCGGGAACCCCTTTTTTGGTGAGTGCATTAAAAAGTGTAGACTTGCCGACGTTTGGAAGTCCAACGATACCGATCTGCAGCATATTATTTACTCATGAGACGCATGAGCGGCTCAAGCTCGGTGCGATATTTGGCGATCTCACCCTTATATTTGCCCATGACCTGCACTGCCGCATACATCTCGTCCATACCTGATTTCTTTTTTTCTTCGATTTCCTTTTGGATCTTTTCAAAAAGCTCTTTGACAGCAGGATTTGACTCAAGCGACTTGAGACTCTGCGCGAGCTCAGGATGCTCGTTGAGTTCGTTTGCAATATGCTGCGCCTGTTCAGCTGATACGCCCTTCATTTGGAGCGCTTTTTTCATCAGAAATGATTTGATACCCATAGGAGACGACTATAGCAGAAATCACGCTATACTTCCACTATATGGCGACCCTAGAGCAGCTCCGAGTACTCCATGAGAAATGGGCACAAGCAAACACTTGTGAGCTCAAAGCAACTGCGACTCAACCCGTCTTTGGTGATGGGAATCCTGATGCGGATATCGTCTTTATCGGTGAAGCGCCAGGTAAAAACGAGGATTTGCAGGGTGTGCCATTCGTTGGTGCCGCTGGTAAATTTTTGGGTGAGATGCTTGAAAGTATCAAAATGAAACGCGAAGATATTTATATTACAAATATTGTAAAGTATCGCCCTCCCAACAACCGCGATCCAGAACCCGAGGAAAAAGAAGCGTGTAAAGACTGGCTCCATGAAGAGCTCGCCGCGATCAAACCCAAACTCATCATATTTCTCGGTCGGCATTCGATGAATCACTTTTTTCCTGATCTCAAGATATCTCAAGCGCATGGAAAACTCATCATCAAAACTATCCCCGGTATCAGTACCAAATATTTCCTTCCGCTCTATCACCCTGCTGCTGCACTCTACAACGGTGGTCTGCGCGAAGAACTTCTCACCGACTTTGCAAAGATTCCACTGACATTAAAAAAGATTGCAGAAAATTAAATTTTCTTGAGTTCAAGTGCAAGAAACATCGGAAATTCTTTGCGAGCTACGTCTTCGGCGACTTGGCGAGGGCCTGACTGAGATTTCTTGTGCGAGATCCATTCCTCCATGTTGGTGATTGCAAAGCCAGCATTACGAAATGCCTTCATATACCACTGCATCGGACGATGATAGGTCGTCGTCGTGATTGAAGCCTTACCTTTGTGCGGATGAAGCTCAATCGGGATTGAAACTTCGGAGAGATACTTCCCTACTTTTCGATATTGCGTGTCAGTTTCTTTACTATAGCTCCAGTCGCTATGCTTTGGAATGCGAAATGCAGGATGAAGCATGACGAGTACAAGCTTGCCATCTGCCTTGAGTGCATCAGCTACACCACTCATCATCGCCTGGATGTTTTTGATATTCTCAAGTGCAAGCACACAAAGCCCTGCATCATAGACACCATGTGCTTCGTCGAGCTTTTCGACATTACCCTTTTTGTAGACAATCTTTAGTCCGTTTGACTGGGCATCTGCAGTTTCGAGAAGCTCAGCCGATGCATCGATACCGACCACTTGTGCGCCAGTTGATGCAAGTACGCGCGCAAAGTATCCCTGCCCGCACGCAAGATCCAAAATTCGCATACCATTCTCCGGTGCAATCATGCGAATCACATTTGGAAGGATTACTTGCGCTTGATACGTGTCATCACCTTGCAAGTACTCGTCATACCATGAAGCCACATTGTTCCAGCCTTGCTCTACGTTTTTCATATCGTTTTGGCAAGATTATCAATACTACAACCGCCTTTGACTTTGCGATATTTTTTACCAAGCTGAAAAACTTTGAACACATACGACAGTGGCACAATCGATACAAAGTATTTAAAATCGATCGCACTTCGCATGAACCACGGTATCAATCCAGTCATGACAAAATTACCAGAAGAAAAGAGTGCCCATCCGGTACCAATTGGGATCACAAA
Organism: uncultured bacterium; assembly: GCA_937903035.1. Classification (GTDB taxonomy): domain Bacteria; phylum Patescibacteriota; class Minisyncoccia; order Phycocordibacterales; family UBA9973; genus UBA4124. The sequence continues at coordinate 79,300 of CALCZP010000004.1, forward strand.
GCTTGGCTGCGTTGGTTTGTATGCGGCGATCTTCTTGCCCTTGATAAGATTCGCAATATGTTTACCGATATAGTTACCATCATAGATCGCTGTTTGTGCGAGCCCTGAGTACTGCGTCCCGGCACCGTCCCCTGCGACAAACACACGGTTATCGTTTGGAAGTGTGAGGTAGTCGGTCACCTGCACCCGCTTACGCTCAGTAAGTGCAACATTGGGGATGGTATTGAATCCTCCGTTGATACGAGTACCTGCAGTCCAGATGACCGTACCTGTTTTAACCTCCATATCCTTGAGGATAATTTTGTCGATCTCCTCTGCCTGTAGTGCGCGGTTTACATAGATATTGATACCCATCTTGCGCAGACGCGACTCAGCAATGTTGGAAATACGCTCGCTCATCACTGGAAGCACACGAGATCCTCCATCAATGAGATCAATAGCGATCAAGTTAGGATCGATTTTTGCATCAAGTGCAAGACGAGTGAGATAGTGTCTGAGGTCACCAGCGAGCTCAACACCTGATGGACCAGCACCGACAATAATAGTTCGGAGTTTTGCAACTTGTTCATCCTTTGGAAGTGTCGCCGCGGAACCAAAAAGTTTGCAAAAATGCTGCTTGAGTCTCAAAGCTTCAGATACTGACTTGAAACTATATGATCGCTCCGGAAGTCCTGGAATACCAAAGTAGTTTGTCTCGCTCCCAAGTGCAATCACTGCATAGTCGTACGGAAGCTCCTTGCCACCTTCGAGCAGTACCACTTGGCGAGCTTGATCAATACCGGTATAAGTCGCTTCGAGGAGCTCAACATCTTTTGGAAAGATCGTTTTGATTGGAACAGATACCTCAATCGGGAGTGCACCTGTCACGAGCTTGTAGAGCGCTGGATAGTATTCAAATATGAGGGACTTTGAGACAAGGGTGATAGCGGCTTTTGGGTGGTATTTAAGGAGAGCTTTGACCGTCTGGATTCCGGCAAAACCGCCGCCAATAACAACGATTTTGGGGGTAGATGTTGTCTGCATAGGCAAAGTATAGCAAAAGGGCTCGAAAAAGCCTCATTTCCATGTATACTTGTAAGATGTCGCACGCTGAGTCGTCACAACAACAGATCGATCCTCGAGAATACACGAACGATAAAGAACAGCAGTTTCTGGATATGGTGAACACCTATCAGGATGCCATTTTCCGATTCCTCTACTTCCGGGTGGGAAATCGAGCAGTGGCATTGGATATCACGCAGGATACATTCACCAAAACATGGCTCTACCTCAATAGTGGCAAGCAAATACAGTACGAGGAAGCATTCCTCTACCGGGCCGCAAAGAACGCATTGGTAGACTATTTCAAGAAACAGAAAACAAGCTCACTCGATACCCTCATGGAAGCCGGCTATGACCCAGGGACTGCAAAAGATGTTGATGAGATATTTCGAGCTGATGATATTGAAACCATTCGAACACTCCTTGAAGACTTTGATGAAGATGCGAAACAGATTATCTTTCTCCGCTATACAGAGGAACGACCGATCGAAGAAATCGCTGATCTCTACGGCAAGAGCGTCAACGCAATGACCGTCCAGATCCACCGCCTCATCAAAAAGCTTCGCGATCGATACGAAAAAAAACATGGAACACAAACTTAACCAATTTAATAAACTAAAGACCATCACGCTACATGATAATGAGCGTAATATGTTGCGCGCACATGCTCATCACTTGATGACAACAACGGCATCTCCGGTAGTTGAGTCGCTTTTTCACCGTGGCGTCACTCATGGTCTGCGTATGGCGCTCTCAAGTTTCCTTTTTATCCTCTTTGCCGGCGGCAGTGTTTCAGCGATTGCATCAAGTGCACTTCCAGGTGATCCTCTATACTCATTCAAAGTGAATGTAAACGAGCAGGTTAAAGGATTCTTTCTCAAAACATCAGAAGAAAAAGTTGCATGGCAGAAAGGCCGTATCGAAAACCGCTTGAATGAAATCAAGACACTTGCTGAGACCAAAACCCTCACTAAAGCAAAACAGGCAACGGTACAGAAAGCGCTCGATGATCATGTTACTGATATCACCAAAGAGCTTGGTACACTTTCAGAAAACGCTCCTTCAACTGCACTTTCGGTGAGTGCAACACTTGAAGAAAGTCTCCGTGCGAACCAAGACGCACTACTTGCAAGTAATGAAGGTGCAACCAAAGACAGTGGTACTGAAGCAGCACTCCTGACAGTAAGCGGTGCGATCAAGAAAGTGTCAGATCAAGAAGTACAGATCATTTCACGAGAAATCAATGCTCTCACTGATCAACTTACTGCAACAACTCCTCCTACTACATCTAGTACGACTTCTACTACTATTCAAACTCCCCCACCAACCACAACTACTCCTTCGACGCCATAGTGCGTTCGAGGAGTACGAACAGGGCTATAACGAAGAGAAGGGCTATACCGATGACAATCGTTTTGGTATGGCTTTTTTCTTTGGGAGCTCCCACAACAGGTTCTACTATTGCTTGAGTAGCGTTATCTTGTTCTGGAGATTTATAGGATTTATACGAAGGACGTACTGTTTGCTTTTGAACAAGATGCACACCTCCAAGACGAGCGATAACTGCGCCGTTTGGCGTTTGTATGTATGTTGGCGTTGTCGCAGCAAATCCAAGCACGGTAGTCGGCATTGTAACGACCGCTTTTGGTGCAAGTATAGTCATGGGTGGGATTATATAGGTTTGATATGACGAAACAATCTTCCAATCCGATATATCGACAAGCCTTGAACTTGTATTACTAAGGCGAAGTGCACCATCATTGAGTACCGCAAGTGCAATTTCTGGATCAAGCACTTGCACTGTTTTTGTCATTGTAAGGAGTGGTTTGAGATCATACGGTTTATCGTAGTAAGCAAATGAAACCGTATACGTACCTGTATAGGCATAGGTATACCATGGCTGTACTAAGTCATACTGGCGAATGATTGTGCCATCCCCCATGTTCCATACAAACATGCCATGTTGGACTCGATAGTTGTATTCAAGTACTGGCTCAGTCACAAACTCATATGGTACGCCGCGATAGACAATCTTAGGGAATGTAAATTCGACATGGGATTTATTGGGAGAAACAGGCGGTATTGGTGATGTTTTTTTGACTGACTGAGTATTGTCATCCTCACCCGAATCATCACTTTCGTCTTCAATAGTATGAGATTCACCGGTCGATTCTTTTGGGGTCGGTAATGCAGTAATCCACCCACTTCCCGAACGTTGCATTGTATCTTTGGTCTTTGCATCCCCTGCTGGCCAACCTGATACATACGCTAATGAATCAATCATTTCTCCACTACTATTGATGAGTGTCAAGTCTTCACCTTTATCAGCAAGCCCTCCACCACCAAACGATCCTTCTTCGTCCGAAATATCAGGTAAAGGATTTTGACTTGCAGTCACGCGTTCCACAATCAAATAGTCATGCGCAGCAATACTTTTGGTCAATGTAAATAATGGAGTAGCGCCGTTTTCGGTCGTAAGCTTCCATCCTTTGAGATCTACTGCTTCGTCAGCATCGTTATAAAGTTCAATCCATTCACCATATGCACTCTCAGTCGTACCCATCCAGGCGACTTCAGTAATACGAACACTTGCATAGGTATATACAGGTATGAGTACTATTGCTACCATGACAGCAATCCATTTCATATATTCTATTCATAGCACAGTCAGAATAAAATATTATTCAAGAACTTTTCTGATCGTTTGATACGAAACTTCTTGTGGAGCTACTGCCTGTTCTGATATTGCTGAAGTATCCTTAGTCACATGAATATTCACATCAACTGCAGACTGTGCAGTGGTAGGTTCAACAGGAGCAAGTTTTTCACTTTTAGGAACTGATACGGGAGCTGTTGTAGGAGTATCATCAGATAAAGTTTTTTTTACGACACCAATACCCAAAAGCGCATTTCGGAGCATATCTCTGTTTTTCTCACTCGGACCACGGTCAATAGATTTTTTTACTGGCATCTGTGCACGAAGTGTTTGCTCGCCTTCAAATGGGGGTGTATTGGTCTCAACAACACGAGTAACAGTATGCGTCTCAGTCGTTACCACTTTCTGCGGCTGTTCCGTTTTTTCAAATGACATATTCTCCAAGAGCTCGGTAACCTTTGGAGACTCATGAAGTGGTGCAGGTACTATTTCTTCACGGACAATTGTTTCCTCGAGTGATACTGGTTCTATGCTTTGTACCACCTCAGCTCGTGTCTGCACCACTGGTCGTGGAGCCTGCTGAAATGCAGGTCGAGGCATAGGGTGAGGTGGTTTGGGGCGAGAAGTATGAATTGGTCGATCTTGTTGTGGACGCTGCTCCTGGATAACTTTGACACTATCAGCCTGTGGCTGTAAAAATGCTTTCTTGAATGGACTATGAGTCTCAGGAGCTTTTTCCCGATACGGTTCCCGAGGTTGCTGAGGCTGACGATATGACTGCTGAGTATTGTTATACTGAGGTTTTACAAAATCTCTTGGTGGCTGCCCATCAGCAAATCGAATCTTACGTCTTGATTCATCAGGAGCAGTCGGTGCGTCTTTGACGAACCATTCATTAATATTAGTTTCAACAATATCTTTGGGCTTGGCATACATCAAGCGTGAGTTTTCGATCACATCATTTCTGTATGAAATACTTGGGCGTGGCACCGGCGGAAGCGTGCGCGCTGAAAATGCCGGCGATCCGATATCGTTGATCATGAGCGAGAGATAAATCTGTGCCATGCCAAGATTGATCAGGTCTGCCTGCGTGAACTGCGGGGTAAATACTTTCTCGAGGAGTTCACCATCAAGCGGTCCTACACGGAAGCTCACCGTCGTACCCACGTTTCCAAACACCGCATCACGGACTTTTTCTTCCATTTGTGCAACGTACTGGTGCGCAATGATGAGTGCAAGCTTGTACTTGCGAGCCTCAGCCAAAATATCAGCAAACGTTTCGTTGGCAAATGACTGGAACTCGTCGACATAGAAATAGAAGTTGGGTAGTCCGCCCATGCGTGTTGATGACACATCAGCACGACTCATCGCACCGAGATAAATCTTGGTGATGAGCATACTACCGAGGAGACTCGTGTTTTGTTCACCGACGCGACCTTTTGAAAGGTTGATAATGAGAATCTTTTGCTCGTCCATCACCTGACGCACATCAAAGCTCGACTTTGGCTGACCGATGATATTTCGGATGAGTGGGTTTGCCGTGAACTGACCGATCTTGTTTTGAATCGCAGCACCTGCTTCTTGCATGTAGCGCTCACCGTACTTGGCAAACTCATCCACCCAGAATGCTTTTACACCTGGATCAGTCACGTTTGCAACCACCTTATCACGAAATGGCTTGTCCGCAAGCATACGGTTCACACCCAGCAGTGTTGCACCTGGGTACTCAAGGAGCGCAAGCAAGATGTTGTTGAGAATGTACTCCATACGAGCACTCCATGCATCCACCCAAATCTTCTTGAAGGTCGACATGAGACCGGATGCTACGAAATGGCGACGATCATGACCGACATCTTCGAGGACATTAAATGACATCGGATTGTCAGTATCAAACGGCGCGAAGTAAATCACATCCTTGATGCGATGATCAGGTACATAGTCGAGCATTTTCTCAGCAAATGAGCCGTGCGGATCAAGCACTGCGAGACCTTCACCGTTTTGAATGTCCTGGATCGCCATGTTCTCAAGCATCGTCGATTTACCGACACCGGATTTACCGATCACATACATGTGACGAGTACGATCGCGACTCTTGATGCCAAAGCGTGTGCGTTGATTGCGAAAATCCGTCTCAGCAAAATACGTGATCTTTTCTGGATCGTAGGGAGCACTCATATAGTGATAAGTATAACAGAAAGAACTTACGACTCCATCAAGACACTACTTCTCCAAATACTTTTGCACCTTTTCTATCTTTGGATCAATGACAAGTTGGCAGTATGGTGCATCACGGTGATTTTCATAGTAGTTCTGATGATAGTCTTCTGCAGGATAAAATATCACCGCTTCAGCAACCTGTGTAACAACAACCTTACCTTCACCAAGATGTTCTTGCGCTCGCTGGACCGCGAGATGCGCTTCTATTCGCATTTCCTCGTCGGTATAAAAGATTACTGACCGGTACTGCGTACCTACATCATTTCCCTGCCTATTAAGTGTTGTCGGGTCATGCGTTGCAAAGAATGCATCAAGTATCATACCGAGAGGTATCACCGTTTCGTCATAGAGTACTTCAATAACTTCAGCGTGACCTGTGGTACCTGTACAGACAGCCTCGTAAGTTGGATTGGACACGGTGCCACCCATATAGCCAGGCACGACCTCAGCGACTCCGCGCAGATTGCGAAAGACTGCCTCCGTACACCAAAAACATCCACCTCCAAGAAATATTTTCTTCATATATCAATTGTACTCCTCCACCCTAAAATGCAAACATCCGCTCACTGAGCGGATGTTTGTTGTGTAAAAAATTATTTCTTGAACGGGATGCCGAGATGTTCAAAGAATGCAGTTGCTTCTGCCTTGGTCTTTGCAGTCGTCACGATAGTGATTGCAAGACCAAAGACATCACGGAGATCTTCGTCAGATGTTTCTGGGAAGATCGTGTGCTCCTTGATACCAATCGTCATGTTACCAATAGCATCCACCGCCTTTTTGTCAATACCACGGAAGTCCTTGGTACGAGGAAGTGCAACATGAATGAGCTTGTCGATGAAATGCTGCATGCGAGCACCACGGAGGGTCACTGCAACACCTACTGGATCTCCTTCACGGATTTTGAAGCTTGCAACTGACTGCTTTGCGGCACGAACAGTCGGACGCTGACCAGTGATACGAGCGAGACGATCAGCCACCATGTTGCTGGTCTCACGATCTTTCTTCATGCGAGTACCAGTACCAGACGCGATCACGATCTTCTGGAGACGAGGTGCAGCGAGCTTGCTCTTGTAGACAAATCCCTTGAGTGCAGCTACGGTTTCTTCTTGTTTTTTCTTCGTGAGTTCCATATTATTTTACTCCTTTCTTAGTTTTCTTTTCATCAGCAAGCTTCACATTTGATGCATGAATTGATGCCTCGACTTCGACGATTGAGCCTTTTTCGCTCTTGTTGCGAGCTTTGACATGGTGCTTGACCTTGCCTACACCGCCGATGATCACACGCTCTTTTTCACGAAGCACTTTTACAAGCGCACCCTTCTCACCTTTGTGTTTACCAGCGATCACTATTACGTTGTCTCCTTTTTTGAGTTTCATATATGTATTTAAATTACTTCAGGGGCAAGTGAGGTGATCTTCTGATAGCCAAGCTCACCGATTTCACGAGGGATTGGACCGAATATACGACCAGCCTTTGGCTCTTTCTTACCTTTTTCAAGGATTACGACTGCATTGTCATCAAAGCGAATGTATGAACCATCCTTGCGGCGAAATGCCTTGGTCTGGCGTACTACTACTGCATAGCAAACATCTTTTTTCTTGATAGCCTTACGAGGTTCTGCAACCTGCACTGAGAGCACTACAGTGTCACCGATAGCTGCATAGCGCTTGCGTGAACCGCCGAGCACTTTGAAGACTTTACCGATTTTACCGCCGGCATTGTCTGTGATTTTAACGATTGATCCTGGTTGCAACATAGTATTATTTTACGATGGTAAAGCGCTTGTCTTTTGACAATGGACGCACTTCCTTAATAGACACACTAGCGCCGACGACCGCAGCATTGTCCTCATCATGAGCCTTGAACTTCTTGGTGATTTTCAAGAACTTCTTGTATTTTGGGTGCTTCACGAATCGGGTAACCGAAACAACCGCAGTCTTTTCCATTTTGTTGGAAGTGACGACGCCTTTGAGTATTTTGCTGTTGGTTGTTTCGGTTGTCATAATAGTTGTAGGTTTCTTATAGTACTTATTTTTACGCATTTGTCGAGCGGGCTGCGTTTTGCGCAGTGAGTGCACGAGCGATGTTCTTGCGAGTCTCGCTGTATGCCTTGCCGATCTTGCCTGATACGCCTTTGACGGTCATCGCGTGAAGTGATGCACGAAGAGTTGCGATCTCGGTCGCGAGCTCAGCAGGAGTTTTGGTTGTGTAGGTAGTCTTTTTCATAGGATTATACTCGTTCAACAAAGCGGGTCTTTACTGGGAGCTTGGTACCAGCCTTGCGAAGTGCTTCGCGCGCAACAGCAGCATCAACACCATCTACTTCAAAGAGAATGCGGCCTGGCAATACTTCGATCGTGTAGCCCTGGAGCTCACCCTTACCCTTACCCATCGGCTGCTCTGCAGCTTTCTCGGTAAATGGACGATCAGGAAACACACGGATCCACATGCGGCCAACCTTGGTGAGGTGACGTGATGCTGCTTTACGAGCTGCTTCGAGCTGATTTGAAGTGAGACGACCAAGGCTTTCAACCTTGAGACCGTATGAGCCGAATGATACTTGGGTACCACGAGTCTCAACACGGTCACTCATGTCGGTACGCTTCTTCTGCCACTTTCTGAATTTTACTTTCTTTGGGAATAACATAAGCCTATTTCTTTGCGTCCTTATTAAAGACCTGACCCTTGTAGATCCATACCTTGATACCGATATCACCGTATGGCATGTGTGCACGCTCACGAGCATAGTCGATGTCAGCACGGATAGTCTGAAGCGGGATTGAACCACGCTTGATCACTTCTGAACGAGAGATTTCAGCACCACCGAGACGGCCACCAACATAGAATTTTGCACCTTGGATACCACGAACAGTCATAACCTTTTCGACGAGCTGCTTCATGATACGACGGTATGGCATACGCTTTTCGAGACCTTCAGCAATCATGAACGCAACAATCTTTGCGTCAGCTTCTGGATTTGCAACTTCAACGATTTCGAGCTTGATATCATCGTTTACCGCAAGCTTTGCACGCTTGAGCTGCTTCATGAGATCAGTCTTGAGCTTCGTGATACCTTCACCACTGCGACCAATGATCATACCTGGACGTGAGGTACGGATGATGATGCGAACAGCCTTCTGGCTGCGCTCGATCTCAACACTTGATACATAGTATCCACGGAGACGCTTTTCGAGGTATTCACGTACGGTTACATCAACCTTGAGGTTGTCGACAAATGCATTGTCAGTAGCAAACCAGCGTGATTTCCAATCACGGAGGGTTACGAGGCGATGTGCGTATGGATGGACTACTTTAGACATACATTATTTTGATACTTTTTTACTAACTGGCTTCTTTGCGGCCTTTGGTGCTGCTTCAGCAAGGGTGACCGTCACATGACTCGTACGCTTGTTGATTGGAGCTCCACGACCCATAGCACGAGGCATCATACGCTTGAGCACGATTCCCTTGTTTACTTCGACATTCTTGACCACAAGCTTTGACGCATCAGCACCGAGCACAACAGCGTTTGCAGCTGCACTCTGAATGAGTTTTTGCATTGGCTCCGCACCACGCTTTGCCATGAATGAAAGCGCTGTATCAGCAGCCTGGAGTGACTTGCCCTTTACTGCACCTGCGATGAGGCGAACTTTACGAGGACTCTGACGATAGTTGGTAAGTGATGCTTTCATAAAATGAGGCTTAAGATATTATTTCTTTTTGGTGTCACTAGTAGACTTTGCTGCTTTTGCTGCAGAAATTTCGGCTTCTTTTTTCTTCTGGTCGATGTCCTTTTGCATCTTACCACCATGGCGAGTGAATTTACGAGTTGGAGAGAATTCACCCAATCGATGACCTACCATGTCCTCGGTAACGAGCACTTCGATGTGCTGCTTGCCGTTGTGCACTCCAAAGGTAAATCCAACCATTTCTGGTGCGATTTGGCTGTCACGTGACCATGTCTTGATAACCCCTGCTGAGAGAGGCTGTTTTCCTTCAATTTTCTTGAGGAGTTTTGGGTCAACGTATGGACCTTTAGAGAGTGATCGAGTCATAACTAGAATAAAAAATGCCCGTTTTGAGCTCCGAGTATCTTAGCAAATTACAGCGCAATGTCAAATAAGATAATGACGATTCGGAAATAGGGAGTAAAAAATGACTTACACAGGCCGACTGGGCCGAGTACAGCAATTTGCCAGCAGGCAAATATGCGTTCATTTTTTACTCCCTATTTCCGAAAGGAATGATTATTTGCCAAGTAAAATAAGGATTTTTGGGAGAAAAATGACCAATCCCACTGCAACAGCTCCGATCACCGTCAGTAGTACCGCTCCAGCGGCCACATCCTTGGTGTCACGGGCATAAGGATGGAAGTCTGGACTCGTGAGGTCAATATCAATCTCAATCGCCGTATTGAAGCCCTCAGCGACGAGTACACTGGTAATAGCAAGAATGAGCAATCCCCACTCGGCCTCATTGATATTGAGGTAAAAGCCAAGCCCGATTGCAACGACTGTCGCAAGTCCATGCACCCATGCATTGTGCTGCGTTTTAAATATGACACTAATCCCCCGTATCGCATGTTTGAAACTTTGTGCTCGAGCAATGATTGAAAAGCGCTTTTTTTCTGAGAGTTTTGGTTGCATAGAGAAAGTATAGCAAACAAAAATCCCGCCTTTATAAAAGACGGGGGCATGTTACTAACTGTTTGTACACTCTATCTTTCGTTCCATATGGCAGGTGCCATACAAAAGAAAATTGGAGTTGTCGTTTCATTTTGCGATGGTCAAGCATATAGAGCTCAACACTCCATTGTTTTTTCATATGATGATACCAACCATATCCATAGGTCATATAATTCTCATGAGTTGTACCGATTGCTTTGTAATATAAACCAACAGCAGGACCAGTGAACAATTCAGTATTATCGTTATCAGACCACCCTATCAGATACTGAAAACCTGAATATGATGGAAAACCCCCATCAATACCAAACCGTTGATCAATAGAAGCCAAGTGGGTGAGATATTCACCCCACCGATACCCAATGCTTCCTGTTACGACACCACGAGCAGAGTCTTGTCTAAGATTTATTCCTCCACTTACTCGAATGACTATTTGCGAATGGGTACTAGTAGTACATACAAAAAAAGATATAAAGAACAATGACTTTTTCATAGATTGTTTTTCTTTTACATTACATTTATTTTTTGTTTTGTCAATAGTATATACCTCCCTCTCATACAAACAAAAACCGCTCATCTGAGCGATTTTTGTAGAGTAAAAAAGTGAGGAGATTATCTCTTGCCGGTCTTGCGTCGGGTGACAACAAGGTGGTTTGAGTATTTCTTTGGCGTACGAGTGCGCACACCGTATGCCTGCTTACCGTGACGGGTCTTTGGACCACGTCGGAGACCAATACCCTGCACACCTTCACCACCACCGTGTGGGTGGTCCACAGGGTTCATCGCAGTACCTCGGACGGTAGGACGAATACCTTTCCAACGTGAGCGACCAGCCTTACCGTATTTCACGAGCTTGTTCTCTTCGTTTGACACTTCACCGATCGAAGCCCATGCAGTATCGATCACCTTGCGGATCTCGGTTGAAGGAAGCTTGATCTGTGCATAACCATCGTTTTGCGCGATGACCTGTGCAAAGCTTCCAGCTGAACGAACAATCTTTGCACCACTACCGAGCTTGAGCTCGATGTTGTAGATGTACGTACCTGCAGGAATGTTCTTGAGCGGGAGACGGTTACCAGTTTCGATCGGTGCGTTCTCAGACACGATGAATGAGTGGCCAACCTTCACTGACTTTGGCACGAGCACATAGCGCTTTTCACCATCAGCATAGACTGCAACACCCACGAAGCCTGAACGGTTTGGATCGTATTCGATCGTTGAAATAGTCGCTTTGATGTCTTTCTTGTCATAGAAAAAGTCCACATCACGGTAGAGACGCTTGTTACCACCACCTTTGTGCGCAGTTGTAATGCGACCCATGTTGTTGCGGCCGACTGAACGCTTCTGACCCTTAGTGAGAGATTTGGTAGGCTTGTCACCAGAAAGGAGCTTGCGATAGTCAATCGTAATCGTGTTTCGGTTTGATTTGGTTGTCGGTTTGTAGGTCTTCATAGATTTACATTACTTGGATAGTAGTACCCTTTGGAAGGTATACGTACGCCTTCTTGGTCTTCTTGCCGAAGCCCAAACGTCCTCGACGAAAGAGTGCAGGAGCGATAACGTTGACGGTGTTTACCTTGAGTGGACGTACCTTGTAGGTGAGTTCAAATGCCTTTGCGATCTCGTTCTTGGTAGCACCTGGCGTGACATCAAAGAGATACACATTGTGCACACTTGCGTCAGCAGCCTTTTCGGTGATGCGAGGATTGCGAAGAACGGTGAGGTCAGCTTGTTTTGCAGTATTAGTTTTTGAAGTGTTGGTAGCCATATGATTTATTTCATTTTCTGCTCAAGTGACGCAATGATTGCCTCAGGACTTACAATCACGAGATGTTTGAATGTTGCTGCTGAGAGCGTGTTCAACCCATCAAGCATTGATACCGTCACACCTGGAATATTGTTAAAGCTCTTTGCGGTAGCATCGTCAGTCTCAGGAACGATCACGAGTGTACCAGTAGCTTTCTTGGTAGTCATCTTTGCGAAGCCATCGATCTTTGCAAGGTTTGCAACAACTGCTGCAGCACCCTTGGTCTTGATTTCAGGAAGTGCAAGTGAGTCAACAAAGAGCATTTCACCGTCAGCAAATTTCTTTGAGAGAACAGTAAAGAGTGCCTTTGCGCGCTGCTTCTTGTTGATCTTCTTTGAGTAGTCCTTATCAGAACGTGGTCCAAAGGTAACACCTCCACCAACCCAGATTGGGCTACGAGATGAACCGTGACGAGCGCGACCAGTTCCCTTTTGCTTCCATGGCTTTTTACCACCACCAGAAACTTCAGATCGGTCCTTAGTGTGCGCAGTACCTGCACGCTTGTTGGCCATCATTGAGACAGCAACCTGGTGCACGAGGTCAGCATTCCATGCGAGACCAAAGATCTTTTCTGGAAGGGTGATCGTAGACGCCTTGGTTCCCTTTTGTGAGTACACGATTGCATCAAGTGATACAGCCGCTGCAACTGCTTTCTTTGAAACCTTTTTTGTTGTAGGAGTTTTTGTAGTCATAAAAATATTCTTAGCCAACGATGCTAATAAGGGTGCCGCGTCGACCTGGAACTGCGCCACTAATATAGATCTTGTTCTCCACTTCGTCTACTGCAACGACTTTGAGACCGCGAGTAGTGACTGTGTCACCACCAGTGCGTCCCGCCATGCGCATACCTTTGACCACGCGGCCACCGGCACGTCCTGGACCACCACCGATTGAACCTGCTTCACGCTCAGAGTGTTTCTGACCGTGTGAACGAGGACCACCGTGGAAGCCATGACGTTTGACCACACCCTGGAAGCCTTTTGACTTTGAGGTACCTGACACAATGACTTCGTCGCCTGCAGCAAATGAGCCAACAGTCACCACTTCGCCAACAGCTGGTGTAGAGTCATCAGTGAGCTTGAACTCACGGATTTCCTGGTATGCTACGCCGCCTGCTGCGCCGAGTTCAGCCTTGGTCACGCGAGATTCCTTTTGTGTACCGAAGCCAACCTGTACCGCCTTGTAGCCGTCAGTAGCCATAGTCTTGATCTGAGTAATCGTATTTGGTGTCGCCTCTACAATAGTAACAGGCGTCACGCGACCGCTCTCGTCAAAGAGTTGGGTCATATGCACTTTTCTTCCGAGGATAAATTTCATAGATGTTCTTGCCCTGTCCGCCTACTGCTAAATGAGGCTGGAGTTAACGGGTATTGGACCATTTAAAGGATTATTTAAATGTCCCGAGATTATACACGGGTTTGGAAAATGTGCAAGTGAGGTCTCATTTACAAAGATATAACAGAGAATATACTTACGGCATATTAAATAATTGTAGATAAATATATGGGTTTTGAGAATTTTCCAAGTAATAATAGTGAAAAGATCGCGCAGATAACTTCAGAAGAAGTTTCTAAATATCTTAATATGCCAGTGGATAATGCTGAGCTTCAAGCATGGATGCAAGAAAAAGGAATAGATTTTGACAAGGGTGTTATTGAAATCGAAGTAGATGGAGAAAAAGCAGAAATGCAAACAGACAAAGAAGATTTTGGTACATTCAAATTAAAAAATAATAACGAGATAATTTCATCATCTTAGTAAATCACATACAGAAAAAGCCCCCGATCGGGGGCTTTTTCTGTATGTGATTTACATCATCTTAACGTCGATATCGACACCAGATGGCATTGAGAGGTTCGTGAGGGCCTCGATAACCTTTGGTGATGGATTCTCGATGTCGATGAGGCGCTTGTGCACTCTCATCTCAAACTGTTCACGTGAGTTCTTGTAGATGAACGGTGAACGGTTGACGGTGTATTTCTTGATCTCAGTTGGAAGTGGGATTGGACCACGGACAGCGGCATCATGTCTGATGGCGGTGTCGATGATCTGCTTCACACTCGCGTCCAAGATCTTGTTTTCGTAAGCGCGTACTCGAATGCGAAGCATTGATTGTACGTCGTCTTTCTTGGTTGTTTTTGTTGCCATAGTTGTAAGGTGCTCGGTGCGGATCGTGATCTAGGTGATGAGTTCGAATGTTTTCATCTCGGAGACCCGGTGTCCAACACCATGAGATTATTTGATAACTTTGGTAACAACTCCTGCACCAACGGTCTTGCCACCTTCACGGATAGCGAAACGCATCTGGTCTTCAAGAGCAACTGGTACAACGAGCTTCACGGTGATTTTCACTGTGTCGCCAGGCATAACCATTTCTGTTCCTGTAGGAAGTGCAACATCACCGGTAACGTCAGTTGTACGAACGTAGAACTGAGGCTTGTAACCGTTGATGAATGGGGTGTGACGACCACCTTCTTCTTTCTTGAGCACGTAGATTTCAGCTTCGAATTCGGTGTGAGGAGTTACTGAGCCAGTCTTTGCGAGCACCTGACCACGAGTAAGGTCATCCTTTTTAACACCGCGGAGGAGAATACCTGCGTTGTCGCCGGCCATACCACTATCGAGCTGTTTGTTGAACATTTCGATACCAGTAACGGTAGTCTTCATGGTGTCTTTAATACCAACGATTTCTACTTCTTCACCAACTTTCACCTGACCACGTTCGATACGACCAGTTACCACAGTACCGCGACCTTCAATTGTGAAGATGTCTTCGATTGGCATGAGGAATGGCTTGTCGAGATCACGAACAGGAACTGGGATATAGGTGTCGAGCGCGTTTGTGAGCTCAAGCACCTTCTGTGCCCATGGATCTTCCATTGAAGTAGCTTCAAGACCCTTAAGACCTGAACCACGGATAACCGGGCAGTCACGGTCAAAGCCTTGCTTCTCAAGGATTTCACGGATTTCTTCTTCAACGAGTTCGATCATATCTGGATCATCCACCATGTCGCACTTGTTGAGGAACACAATGATCTTTGGCACACCAACCTGCTTTGCAAGGAGGATATGCTCACGAGTCTGAGGCATCGCACCATCAGTCGCTGCAACCACAATGATTGCACCGTCCATCTGGGCAGCACCGGTAATCATGTTCTTGATGTAGTCAGCGTGACCTGGGGCATCAATGTGCGCGTAGTGACGAGTCGCTGTTTCGTACTCATTGTGCGAAATGTTGATCGTAATACCACGTGCTTTTTCTTCAGGTGCACCGTCGATTTCGCCGATACCCTTGAGCTTTACTTGGTTTCCGTTCATGTTCAAGACATGAAGGATTGCCGCGGTAAGCGTAGTCTTACCATGGTCAACGTGACCGATAGTACCTACGTTTACGTGTGGCTTTGAACGGTTAAATGCTTCTGCAGCCATAAACTTTAATTAACTAATTTTCTCTAATAAACAAACAAAAACAACGCAAAAATATGCGTAGCGATTCATGATAGCCCCGAATACGGGGTATGTCAAATAAAAAAGCCCCGCGTATAGCGAAGCTTTTGGTCTTTTACTTAATTAATTGGATCAAACAACACCTTTTGTACTTTGATAAAAACTTCAAACATTCTTTTTGATAGTTTTCCAAATAAAATACGATCAAGACGTGAAGGATGTAATGCGAGCTTTTCTGGAGTATTATGCTTAACAGTAAATACAGCAACCGGTTCTATGTTTTTGTAATCCTCTTGGATCTCCTTGATCGAACCCACAATAAGCATAATGTGAAGATACTTCCCTCTGAGGTGGGTAGCTATGGTGATCAATTCTTTCTTTTCAAATTCCAGTTGTGTAAGTCTAATTTGACCGTGATAACTGATGATTTGAGCAACATATCCACTATCAATAACTTTGTATCCAGAAGTTATCTGTGCCAATAAATTGAGCATCCATTGTTCATGTACTTTTTCCATTGTTGTATATTTTTTCTACACATTACCACTATTCCCTATTTTGTCAAAACAAAACCACCCATATAGCATGGGTGGTTTTGAATGAGATCTATTTATGCAGTGCGAGCTTTGATAATCGTATCTGCAACGTTCTGCGGCACGATATCGTAGCGAAGGAATTCCATGGTGAATCCAGCTCGTCCTTCGGTCATTGAACGGAGGTTGGTCATGTAGCCAAACATTTCCGAAAGTGGCACCACGGCGTTCACTACCTGGTTGAGTCCGCGAGTTTCCATCCCTTCAATGAGACCACGGCGTGATGAGAGTGAGCCAGTCACGTCACCCAAGAACTTGTCAGGGGTTACAACTTCGACTTTCATCATCGGCTCAAGAATCACCGGCTTTGCAGCCTTTGCAGCTTCCTGCAATGCCATTGAAGCAGCGATTTTGAAGGCCATTTCATTTGAGTCAACTTCATGGAAGCTACCATCATAGAGATCAACTGATACATTTTCCATCTTAAAGCCAGCAACAACACCACGATCAAGTCCTTCACGGATACCTTTTTCAATCGGTGCAATGTATTCGCCTGGAATCGCACCTCCTTTAATGTTATTGATGAATTCAAAGAATCCATCACGCTTCACATTCTTTGGAAGATTATCCTTATCAACCGACATATCCATTGGCTTGATCTTGATCTTCACGTGACCATAGTTACCCTTACCACCAGACTGTTTGATGTATTTTCCTTCAGCCTGCGCTTCAGTAGTAATAGTCTCACGGTACGCAACTTGTGGCTTACCAACATTTGCCTCAACGTTGAACTCACGCTTCATACGATCAACGATGATTTCAAGATGGAGCTCACCCATACCAGCGATCAATGTTTCTTCTGTTTCTGGATCGGTTGATACCTTCAAAGTTGGATCTTCCTGTGCGAGACGGTTGAGGGCAAGACCCATTTTCTCCTGGTCAGCCTTGGTCTTTGGCTCGATGCGGAGGTTAATAACTGGCTCTGGGAATTTGATACGGTCAAGGAGGAGTGGGTGTGCTTCGTCACAGAGGGTATCTGAAGTATTAGTATCCTTGAGACCAACTGCAGCGGCGATTTCACCAGCAAAGACTTTCTTTACTTCTTCACGCTGATCAGCCTGCATACGAACAATACGACTCATACGCTCTTTGTTGCCAGTACGAGGGTTATAGATGTATGACCCAGCCTCAAGCGTACCTGAGTACACACGGAAGAAGACAAGCTGTCCAACGAATGGATCACTCATGCTCTTGAAGGCAAGCGCAGCAAATGGAGCCTTGTCGTCAGCACGGCACTCGATCTCTTCTTCGGTATCAGGATCAGTTGCACGAGCAGGTTTGATATCGGTTGGCGCAGGAAGGTAGTCAACTACAGCATCAAGCACGAGCTGTACACCTTTGTTTTTAAGGGCAGAACCAGCAAACACCGGGAAGATTTCATTCGCAATCACCGCTTTTCGAAGCATCTTTTTAAGATCTTCGAGTGCAGGTACGGTACCTTCGAGGTATGCATTCATCATCGCTTCGTCGTTTTCAACGATGCGCTCGATGAGCTCTGCACGGTATTTCTCCGCGTCAGCCTTCATGTTTTCAGGAATATCTTTTTCAACAACCTTATTACCCATGTCACCTTCGAAGTAATAGGCCTTCATCGTGAGGAGATCAACGACACCTTCGTGGTTTTCTTCAAGACCGATTGGGAGTTGGGCGCGAACGGCTTTCTTGGAAAGACGGTCGAGGATCGTCTTGTATGAGTGCTCAAAAGAAGCACCAGTACGATCGAGTTTGTTTACAAAACAGATACGGGGAACACTTGCCTCGTCCGCATAGCGCCAGTTAGTTTCAGATTGCGGCTCTACGCCTGCGACACCGTCAAACACCACCACCGCACCATCGAGCACGCGAAGTGACCGCTTCACCTCAACGGTAAAGTCGATGTGACCTGGAGTGTCGATAATGTTAAAGCGAAAACGCTTGTTTTTGTCAGTACCAGCGTATGTTGGGATCCATGAACATGAAACTGCAGCAGCAGTAATGGTGATACCACGCTCTCGCTCCTGCTCCATCCAGTCGGTAGTGGTCTCACCTTCGTGTACCTCACCGATCTTGTGACTCATACCAGTGTAGAAGAGTACACGCTCTGAAGTCGTAGTCTTGCCGGCATCAATGTGAGCAATGATACCGAAGTTTCGTGTTTTTTCTAATGAGAATTCTCGTTCCATATATATGTTTTGGGTGTTGTGTGATCTGTCTTGTAAATGGGGAATAAAAAAAGCGCCCGTACGCTTGCAAAACTATACTGTATATGTACCTTTTTCGCAATAAACTATTGTCTCTTGGTTTCCACCATGCTATGATACACACGTTTCACCTATGGCAAACATTCTGCACAGCATTCAGGTTATCTCGGCAATCGCACTCATCGCGCTTGTACTGCTTCAACGCAGTCAAGGCGATATGGCGAGCTCTATCGGAGGCACCAACGCTTCATTCCTTCAGACACGCCGCGGCGCCGAGCGTTTTTTGTTCACCTTTACAGTCGTTATTGCGATTGTATTTGTCGCAACCAGTCTTGCAGTAATCGTTCTCTAAATCCATCCTGGTGAGGCTCGTCATTCATGGCGTCCTTTTCCTCATTCATCAAAACAAATAAATACCCGTCTCGTGACACCTTTATTAAACTCTTTGAGGGACCATTTTCTTGGTATACAGCTACACTTTCAGTTCTAATAGCAGTTACTATTGGATCAGCATATCTTCTACTTATCAACCTCAACGACAAGCTACTTGTGACAGTCCCCGCCCGTGGTGGAAGTCTCACTGAAGGAGTGATTGGCGCACCTCATTTCATCAACCCAGTTCTTGCTGCAACACAAACCGACGTCGGACTCACTCGTCTAGTTTACGCAGGACTTACCAAACATACTGATGACGGGACGATGGTTCCTGATATGGCAGAAGGCTATACAATCTCACCTGATGGCAAAAACTACGAAGTACGCCTCAAAAAGACCATTTATTTTCATAACAAAACAGCAATGACTGCGAGCGATGTTCTCTACACCTATGAAATGCTCAAAGATGAGACCCTTGATGTAAGTAATGCAACGTACTGGCAAAGTATTCAAATCGAAGAAATAGACCCGTACACAGTCCTTTTTCGCCTACCACAAGCAGACCCTACATTTTTGTCAAAACTCACGATCGGCATACTGCCAAAGGCAGTATGGGAACCAATTGCTCCAGCAGATTTCCGAACAGCAGCAGCAAACCTTGCACCAGTTGGTACAGGTGCATTCATGGTTGATGCTATTTCATACGAAAACAATATCCCTACAGAAATTATCCTCAAAGACAATCCGCATGTTGAAGAAAAACCATATCTTGATGAGCTCCATATTGCTTTTTTTGCAAACCAGGAAGATCTCGCTCAAGCATTCAATGATGGTAGTATTGACTTCACGGCATCACTCCTTCCTGCTTATATAGAAAAAATTTCAGATACAAATCTGAGCACAAAACGTATCGAGACAACAACCACTATTGCACTCTTGCGTACCAGAAGCGAACCAAATCTTGATAATGCAAGCGTTGTTGGGATTCTTAATCATTTTATTGACAAAAATGATATAATTGCTACAGTTGAACACGGTTATGGAACAGCACTCAACGTTCCCCAGGGAGGACTTCCTCTATCGTCTGATGACGCTCTATCGCAACTAAAACCGCTTGGATATGTTCTCGAAAACGGGATTTTGAAAAAAAGAGGAGTACCTGTACGACTCACGATTGCAATAGAAAACAGCGAATCAATGCTTGAGACCGCACACTTGTTGCAGCGAACACTCGGTACTATCGGTATCGGTGTATCGATTCAAGCATTCGATCAAGGCGCATTTCAGACAGGAGTACGGTCTGGTGAATACCAACTAATTATTACGAACTCATCAGATACAATAACTCCTCCAGGATACCAGTCAGTAATCCAACTCTATACCAAAACACTACCTTATGTTCTCAATGCTCGAGCAATCGGCATTGCGGAAACCATACCAATAGCTGCCGCAGAACGATACGACCATAGCACAAAGTGGTACGTCTACACCGAGAAACTATGGACATGGTTCGCACCAAAAGAAACATCAAAAGAAAAATAATAATTTACATACTATGGAACCAAACACAACAAACAACAATCCTCGTCCGCAGCACACACAACACCAGCAGCGTCCTCGTCCGAACAATCAGCAAAACCCTCAACACCCTGCACAACCTGGCGGCAAAAAGCCATTTGGCAAGCGTGGCAACTTTGGTGGTGGCAATCGTCGTCCGCAGCGCGCACCTCGTCGTCCAGCATGGCCAACAGCTGACGGTGTAGTTGAAACCGAGCGCAAGACCGCACATATTCCAAACATCGAAGCGGGTGTTGTTCGCATCATCCCACTCGGCGGCGTAGAAGAAATCGGTAAGAACATGACCGCAATCGAAATCGGTGATGATATTATCGTTATTGATGCGGGTATGTTCTTCTCAAATGAGAACACTCCTGGTATCGACTACGTCATCCCGAACACTCGCTACCTCGAAGAGCGCAAGGACAAGATCCGTGCCCTCATCGTGACGCATGGTCACCTGGACCACATTGGTGGTGTACCACTCGTACTCTCACGTATTGGCAATCCACCAGTCTACTCTCGAAACCTCACCGTTCTGATGCTTCAGAAACGTCAGAGTGAGTTCCCACATCTTCCACCACTGAACGCTATTGTTGTTGAAAATAACGAGGCGATCACCATGGGTAACATTAAGGTCAGATTTTGGGGTGTAACCCATACGATTCCGGACTCAATGGGTATTATCATCGAAACACCGCACGGTGCAATCGTAAACCCTGGTGACTACAAGCTCGATCAGATTGATGGCGTCGTCAGTGAAGCCGAAGAAAAAGCATACAAGGTCTTTGATGGGATGAAGACACTCCTTTTGATGACCGACTCAACCAACATTGAGAACGAAGGCTTTGCACTTCCTGAATCAAAAGTACACCAAGGCCTCGAGAACATTTTGCGTCGCGAGAAGAACAGTCGTATCTTTATGGCTGCATTTGCCTCTCATATCACTCGCCTCATCAAAGTCGTACAGATTGCGGAGGAAATGGGTAAAAAGATTGTACTTGAAGGCCGCTCAATGAAGACAAATATCGAGATTGCGATCCAAGCAGGACTGCTCAAGCCAAAACCTGGCACACTCATCTCTGTCGAAGAGATCGACAAATTCCCGCCTGACCGCCTTTTGATTCTCATCACCGGTGCGCAAGGTGAAGAATTTGGCGGACTCAACCGTCTCGCACAAAAGACGAACAAGAAGCTCGCACTTCACAAGCACGACACCGTGATCCTCTCAGCATCGGTAGTACCAGGTAATGAACGCCAAGTACAGGCAATGAAAGACGGTCTTGCACGACAAGGTGTCAAAATAATTTCATACCGTACTCCGGGTGAAGATTATGTACATGCAACCGGTCACGGCAACAAAGAGGATATTAAATGGCTTCACAACAAAGTGAATGAGAAGTTCTTTATCCCGATTCATGGCCACCACTACCACCTCCAGCTTCACAAGATCCTTGCGATGTCAGTTGGTATTCCAGAGCAGAACATTGTTGTACCTGACAACGGATCTATTATTGAGATCTCTGCTGACGGTGAAAAAATCTCTGTTCGCAAAGAAAAAGCTCCTGCAAGCCCAATGATGGTTGATGGATTCTCGATCGGAGACGAACAAAACGTTGTCATTCGCGATCGCCAACTCCTTGCCGAAGACGGTATGTTCGTTGTGGTTGCAGTACTTGATGCACGCAGTGGTGCACTCAAGAAATCTCCTGACATTATTTCTCGTGGATTCGTTTATCTTAAGGAGAACCAAGAGCTTTTGCGCCAAGCACGCATGCTCGTCAAAAAGACCGTTGAATCAGCACCAAAAGGAAGTGATCAAAACAACTATGAAAATCTCAAAAATGTTGTTGCTGAAACCCTCGGCAAATACCTCTTCCAGAAAACCGCAAAGCGCCCACTCGTCATTCCGGTCATTCTCAGCGTATAATAGGGTCAATGACTCCACATCGAACGATCTTTCTTGCAACGTTTTTCTTTTCGCTGCATCTCGCACTTGTCTCATATATAAACTCAAGCGCCCTTGCGACCTTCATATCGGGAGGTGCTATTAGTGCATGTTTTGCAATTGCATCATTACTCTCACTGTCTCTTGTGGAATATGCGCCACATATCTTGCGAAAAGTAGGACTCAGACGGTTTGCCGGCGCATCACTCATGCTGTCATCATGTGCACTGTTGGTACTTGGGTTTGCAACACATAAACTCATCTTCGTACCATTGTTTATTCTCTATTTCACTTTAAACACGAGTATCATTTATGCATTTGATATCTTTATAGAGCATTATTCAAAAAAAGGCGCAATTGCAACGGAGCGGGGACTCTATCTCACACTCAACAATGCGGCATGGGTAGTTGCACTTGCAACTGTCACAATCATCTCAACAAACTTTGGCTTTGATAGTGTCTACCTCCTTGCGGCCCTTGCAATGCTTCCAGCTGTCTTTCTCGTCACCTGGGGGCAAAAAGAATTCGTCGACAAAGCCTACACGATCATTCCGTTTAGAACAGGACTAAAAACAGTATGGGCACGACCACACATCAGACGTGCAATTGGACTTAATTTCATCATGCAATTTTTCTTTGCCTGGATGGTCATCTATGCACCACTGTATCTCACTGAGTACATCGGCCTTTCGTGGAAAACAACAGCAACCATGTTCACCTGTATGCTTGTTCCATTTGTATTACTTCAGTATCCTGCAGGTAAAATTGCGGATCGAATTAGACATGGCGAACGAACACTACTCATCTTTGCCACCATGATTGGGGGTTGTGCAACCATTATTTTTGCAACACTTGGTAAAGCACCTGCCCTTTACCTTGGGATAGCACTGGTGTGCACCCGTGTTGGCGCAAGTATTATGGAAGTCATCTGTGATAGCTATTTTTTCAAACAAGTTACCGAAGATGATGCGGAGAGTGTAAGCTTTTATCGGACAATGACACCACTTGCGTATCTTATCGCCCCACTTCTCGGTGTGATTACCCTTTCATTCACTACCCTGCAAGGACTCTTTATGATACTCGGCACCATCATGCTTTGTGGCACAATTCTCTCTATCAGACTCGATACTACGCCTTCGCAAGGGTAATTTTCACCGTTCGGAGTACTCCTTGATGGAGGACTTCAAGTGATATAGTTGATCCAACTGCTTTGGTTCGAACAATACTTGCAAAGTCATGTTTCTCATCAAGGAGTATACCGTTCACCGATATAATAACATCGCCTTCTACAATACCTGCATTTGCTGCAGGTGAACCCGGCTGAACAGCAGGACTTCCATCAGGACCAGGTATCACTGCGACACCTGCTGTTGCTGTAATACTATACGCGCGCTTGATAGCAAGATTCAACGGCTGGTAGCGGATGCCGACAAACGGACGGACGATACTTCCTGTTTTTTTAATCGATGCGACAACTTCATTTGCACTTTTTGCAGGAACAGCAAAGCCAATTGATTGTGATCCTGATGCCATTGCAACATTCACACCAATAACTTCACCTCGAAGATTTAATAGCGGCCCACCGGAGTTCCCCGGGTTAATGGCTGCATCAGTCTGAATCACCTTATCGAGAAATTCAACACTACCACCCCCACTTGCAGTGATTGAACGTGAAAGCCCAGATATAACACCAACTGAAATCGAGTTTTTAAATTCACCAAGCGCAAAACCAATCGCCACAACACTTTGTCCAAGATCAAGTTTCTCAGAGTCGCCAAATGGCAGCGCGACGAATCCTGAACCCTGCACCTTGAGCACTGCCAAGTCGTACACCGGATCACGATCAACAATAGTTGCTGGGTATCGTTTCCCATCCGTAGTAATAGCAACAAATGTCGCATTTGCACGATCAACAACATGGCGATTTGTCATAATAAGCCCATTTGATGATACAAAAAATCCACTTCCTCCACCGGAGATGCGAGTCTTTTCACCAAGAAGCGCAGCAAGTCCCGTAGCGGGTACTGATACTTCAATAGAGACAACGCTCTCATTTACTTTTGCAACAACTTCGGTCACGGTGAGGTCTTTTGGACCCTCAGGAACTACTGGCAACTCTTCAACAGTAGGAGCTATCACTTGATCAGCAATACTAGACGTAGATATCGGAATATTCGAAAGGATGATTGCAACGATACGTGCCCGATAGTGCCAAACAGCTGCGCCCGCAATGGTAATCACCATTAGTGATGAGAACATGCTAACACCAACTACTTTGAGCCAGTGTTTCATCTTTTTGTGCCGTTTCCAAAATTCTTTCATGGGTAGATTATAACAAATACCTCCCTTTTTCTTTTTGTATAAAATCTTCTTGTAGCAAATCTTCAAGTACTGATTCGATGGAATCTTTTTCTTTTTCCAAGATATTCACAAGCTGCACAACTGTCTTTGGGCCACTAATCAAAGCCTTCATAATACCTCCGCGAATCTGACGTCGAGATCCCTCAAATTTTGACTGCTTGATATACTGCTTGCTCTTGCGATGAACCTTACTACCCGTACTTTTGAGATAACTGCCGTAGTCCATAAGTGCCCAGTACCACGCTCGGGGATTTATCTTATCAACAGTTGCCTCAATACTAGGCATAAGCTCGGCATCTGACACTGTTTCTCGAGTAGGAAAAAAATGGTGAATATACACCGTCCGAATATTAGTCTCAATTAACGCATCAGGTATATTATATGCAAATGCGGCGACTGCGCGTGCAGTATACGGACCGATACCGGGAAGCGCGAGTAATCCCTCGATAGTTGTTGGAAATTTTCCTTTATGTTCACTGGTCACTACCTGTGCCATATGGTGCAAAAATTTAGCACGGCGATTGTAGCCAAGTCCGCTCCATTCAATCAGTACATCACCAAGCGGCGCAGATGCGAGCTTTTGCACGGTTGGAAAACGCTTCAAAAAAGACGTATACTTTTCAATCACGCGAGGCACTTGTGTCTGCTGGAGCATGATTTCTGAGACTACAATCCTGTATGGATCAGTCGTTTGACGCCATGGCAAGTCATGTCTTCCATATGACCTAAAGTAGGTGTATACGTCTTTAACGAATCTTTTTTGAGCGGCGTCCATACTTGATGATCATACCCGTCAAAAGCGAAATCGCAAGGAGTACACCAAATAACACTCCAATTCTTGAGAGAAGACTGTGCTCAGAGCCACTATAAACATCACCGGTTGCCCACCCAATAGCTCCCAGATACAGTGCTCGTATAAAAATACCAATGAATGTTGAGACGATGTATTGCTTGGGTGGAATACGGAGCAATCCCGCTACAGCAGTAATGATCGTGTTTGGTAAGAGAGGGATAAATCGGAGCATAGTGATGAAATAGATCGTGGAAGAACGATGTACCATATCAACACGAGCTGCTTCGATTTTGCGCTCTGAAAGAAGAAAGTATTTGCCAAAGCGATGCAGTGCTGGACGTCCACCGTAGTATGCGAGGAAATAAATTACTAGTGAACCAATGGCGACACCAAGCGCTGATGGAACCGCAACCCAAAATATGAGCTTAACTACTCCTTCCCATCCAAACGGTAGTTCAGAAAGGAGGAAAAATCCTGCACCCGCTTGTACTAGTACTGACGGTATGACTACAATGATTTCTTCAATGATTGATCCCAGAAAAACACCAAGTATACCCCAAGCTATGATCGCATGTTCAATCCAAATGGTGAGTGCACTGAGCATTTAGTAACCACCTTTCTTGAGCCATTTACATGCATCCTCGTCACCTTTTTCACAACGTTCACGCATCATTTTGATCTGATCATCACCAGTGAACCCTTTAGATTCTTGCCATTCCTTACATTTATCTTCATCTTCGTATGGACACTTTTCGCTCGATGAATCACTTGAGACTGCAAATCCTACCCCAAAGCCAAACTGTGATGGTCTGGTATCAAGTTTATTCGCATAGATTTGATATGACCCTGTGTCAGCACCTTCTGTAAGACCGCCTGGAGCAACATACACATACCCATAGCCATTTTTACCATCTGATTTCTTGTCTCGCGCAAGTGTTGCAATATATGGTTTGAGCTGTTGACTGAGTTTATCCCAGTTACCACCAGACAGTACTTCAACTTCAGTGATACCATCCTCTTCTTTTCGAGGATCTTCACTTACTACTTCATCCTGGAGTTTTTTCTGTGCGTATGCAGTCAACGGGATAAGTGACGCTAATCGCTTGTTCAAAAATGAGGTACCTACTTTCTTGTCTGATTGATAATCATACGCAACACAATCAGGATTACCGGCGTTTGGTTCAAGACATGCATCATTACCAAGATCAGGTGCATGCCCATGATCATTTACATACAACTCAAGAGCGCTATGCATCTGCTGCACTGCCTGCATACGACTTGCATCATCACTTTTCTGACGGGCACTATTGAGTGAAGCTACAACAACAGCGGCCAAAATACCGATAATAGCGATCACGACCAAAAGTTCAATAAGGGTGAAACCACGGTTTTTATTCATATGCCTATAGTGTATCAAATCAATACTAATAAGGGTACTTGCGAAGCCCAAGCCGGAATGTCACAAGAGTCGCTATAGGATGAACAATATACGTAAACAGAATCCCTGCAAGTGCAAGCTGCCAAGAGATGATACCGATACCACCAAGTACAATACCTGTCATTACCATATAGTCCCCGTGGTCAATACCAATGACAAACTGGCCATCACCTTTCCCCATTCGTCGTTTTATAAAACTACCCACCAAATGCCCGAGGTACACAAGGAGCGGTATTGCATACAGCATGGCATACGAGGTACAAGAAATTGCATATGAACATACTAGTGCGACACCAAGACCTGGGAGTGTGGTTGAATCCCCGAGCAATCGACGACCGTCGCGCAGCAGTATTCCCCCATCAACTGGCACATCATAACGCGCGAGTGAAGACAAACGTGTCTTGAGCACATAGAGCAAGTTAAAGGCAATATTTGTCCCCCATGTAAATCCTATATAGAGCGCAAAATGAAAAAAGGTTAGATTCATGGAAGAGTAATTTCAAGTGCAAAATGGTCTATACCACTGTTTCGGATTGCATCACCGATGACATTAATCGTCTGTGGTAAACAAGCATCAAGCACAACTATCACATCAGTGTGCCAGACACCATTCATCTGAACACTTTCTTGTATCTCGATACGATATCCTACTTCATCCACAACCTGGGCCTTAACTAGATCAGCAGTGATAAGTGTCCCTCGTATCACTAATGGCACTGCCTCAGGGAGACAGGTCTTCCATGGAACTTGCACGGGATGGTAAGTTGGATTAACACCTTTCGTAAGTGTTGCGAGTGTAGTGTTCGTACCAGCACGTTCAAGTACGACTTGTTTTTGTATTTTGTCATATCTGTAATAAGCTTCACCTTGGGAGATCGGCGTATGAACATATGAGACAAGATCTCGGTCACTAGCTGATACGGTCCACCAGGCCGCAAGAAAAAGAATTGCAACTGCTGTACCCATTCGACGATCCAGGTTACGTTCACTGAGGATAAACAGCATTAGGTAGAGTGACACAAGTGCAGCAATGCCAATATATCGGTTACCAGCACCTGTAGTATGCATAGTAAAAAATAACCCAACCCCAAAGAAAGTAAGTACTATTGCCAATATAGTGGGATACCAACGAGTAGAAAGGCTATGCTTAAGTCGAGCACCGTAACATACTATCACACATACCGCTATTGCAACTGATGGTACAAACAGACCACCATCAATCGAAGATTTCACGAGTGAAAAAATAGCCACTGCATACAAAAGTGTATGTGCAACAATCTGACGTCGTGTATATCCTGAAAGCAGCGGTCGAACACTAATAGCAAATTGATAAACGCTTTGAAATAGTACCCATACCAAAAGTACTCCACCTAGTACTGCGATAGAGGGTGGTACGAAATCAATATATGCAATTCCAGCATCAGTATTTACCACCGAGAGATGGAGCAGTTGCAAGAGTTTTCCAATAAAAACTTTTGCAAGATGGATATGTGAAATCGTCGAACTCGACAATGCATCGCCTGAGAATGTAATAACAAATGCATCATGAGGAAGTCCAAGTGTTTGAATATACCAAATATGTAATAAAAGTCCGAGTAGGAATATGGCTCCAAGTGGGATATAAAACCATTTCCAAGACAGGCGAGTATTATTTTTTCGCGAAGGAATAAGTAATGTGACAAAAAGTGCCACAACAAATAAAGCAAAAAGAATTGCCTTACTCGTACTCCTTCCCCCTGCAAAAAGATTTACGAATGAATGCAAAATGAAAAACATGAGCAAACGAAGTTGGATTATTTTGATCCACCATCAAGACCGTAGCCGAACATACCATCCTTAGATTCAAATTTCTTTGCGTAGAGACGATAACTTGAAGAAGTACCGGACGACTGTGCTCCTGGCGCTTCATAGATATAGCCATATTCACTACCATTTGCAGACTTTGCATCACGTGCAACGGCTGCGATATACGGTTTGAGCTGCTGTCCAAAACGATCCCATTTACCCCCAGAGAGCGTGACCAGTTCAACCGGAGTATCACTATCTTCATTTACAGGAGTGAGCTGACCAAAATCACCACCCTTTGTTTCCTCTCCTGCCATGGCAGGACCTCGCTGTGCATGCGCAGTCAGTGGTGTAAAGAGTGCGAGCGAAGAACGCTCTTGTGAGGTCAATGCGAGAACTGAGTCATAGTCATAGGCGATACAATCAGTATTTCCACTTGGTTCAAGACAACCATTGATACCTAAATCAGGAGCAACACCATGATCATTGGTATACATCTCTAGGGCGGTATGAATCTGCTGAATCTCTTGCATGCGTTTGGCATCACGACTCTTTGCACGCGCACTGTTGAGGGACGCAATGACGACACTTGAAAGGATACCGATAATAGCGATCACGACCAAAAGTTCGATAAGGGTGAAACCCTGTTGTTTTTTCATATGTTTCAAGTATAGCAGTCAAAAACACAAAATCCACCCTGGTTATAGGGTGGATTTTGTGTTTTTGACGAACGTATTATTTGATTGGATTTTCTCCACGAATCAAACGAATAAGGATCATAATGATCGCAACAACCAACAAGACGTGGATGAAGCTTCCAATAGTATATACCCCAACAACACCAAGAAGCCAAAGCACAAGAAGAATAACTGCGATAGTAGTAAGCATAAGATAAAAAGACTTATTGAATAATAATTACTCGAGTGACAATGTATCCATTACAGCACCAAGTGTACGGTTCACGAGCCCACTATCGAACACTTTGATTCCCTGATCAGGATCATAGTTTTCAATGTTGGTTGAGTGAACGATCTGCTCAACTGCAATACATGTCCCATTTTTGATCGCACGATAGCTGATTGTTTCGTAGTAATTGCCCGCACCAGCATCCCCAAGCATAAACCCAGTGAAGCCTTGTGGCGGTATCGGGAGTGGCGACTCGCCGTTTTGTGCCACCAAGCAATTGTTCACTGCAGTCTTGTCAGTACTTACACCGACAGTAATAATTGCATTTGAAAAATTGGTTGATGGCTGAAATGTGCGTGGAAGCAGTAGTGTGAAGAGCCGGACACCAGACTGGGACGAATTATTGCGCCACTGATCACCTTCTTTTACTTGCTGCACAACAAACTCACTGCCATAAGTAAAACTCACGCCATACATATCATCATGGTATGTATGAGAAGTTTCAGATAGAACAGGAGTCTCAACAATAGGTGCTTGCACTTCTTGCTTGATACGCGCTGTTTTTGATAGCGGAGCAACTACTGCGAGCAAACCACCGACAATAACAATCACTGCGATACTGAGTGCTCTATTCATTTGTTTTGTATGATGTTCCATGGAACAAGTAACGCTTTGTACTAAGCGCTCTCTATAGTGACGACCGAGCGGCCGAAACCTTTCTTATTTCTTTTTCGTAGGAGCTTTTTTAGTAGTAACCTTTGACGCTGCTTTAGTGACTACCTTTTTAACCGTCTTTTTTGCACCCTTTTTGGCATCACCCATGATTCCCTTCCAATGCTTTTTGAGGGTTGCCGCAAATGCGACAACCTCATCTGCACTGATTTTGCCAGACTTCTGATATGCAGCAGATACCTTATCAACAATCATATTGTATGCAGACTCAGTCATATCCTGAGCATCCTCCATTTTTTCAACGATTTCACCTTTCATTTTTACCATCCACCCCTTGAGCTTAGTACGGTTTTTCTTTCCTTCGGGACCGAAGAAATAGTATGAGATCGCTGCGGCAGCAGCAACACTGGCACCAATGGCAACAACAGTACCGGTAGACACCCCTTTCTTTGATGATTCTTTTTTCATATATGTATATTTCGTCTAACTGATAAACTGTACTCTTTATCTAAGTATACTACTTTTTAGCTTTTCCGAAGAGAAAACGGAATGCACGACTATGACGCAAGTCGTGGATTAGATCCTTGGTATCACTACTGATTGCAGCGACATCTTTTTCAAGGATGGTGGTAATGCGAAGCACGCTTCGAAACAGACGTATCACATAGACAATTGCGATAGCAATAAGACCCCACAACAGCACAAATCCAATCGTAGCAATAAAGAAGAACAGGTCTGCATGTATGAGTGTTTCCATATATAGCTAGTATACACGCTTTTTACCTATCGTACCCGGATCAATCAGTCGGAGCGCTCTGCGATACCTGCTCTTAATCGTATTAATAGAAAACCCTGTTTTAGCACTGATCTCCTCAAATGTCAGCTGTTGCTCCAGCCGAAAATAGAGCACTTCTTTATATATGGGTGATAGTTTATCAATTGACTGCCTGAGGTGACCTATGCGCTCTGTAGTAATGAATTGTTCATCTGGAAGCGGTGCCGGATCAGCTATGGTATCAATAAGTACATTTCCTGTTGAGCTATCAAAGTCTGATATAGTAGGAATTTTCTTTTTGCGCAGATGATCAAGTGCGGTGTGGTGCGCGATTTTGTATATCCACGGCTTCAGTGATATATGCCCACCAACACGCCCGATACTTCGCCATACCTTAATAAGTGTTTCTTGTACGATGTCATGAAGCTCGATTGAGCCTCGAGCAAACCTCCGACAAAAATAGTACAAGGGCTTGGTATAGCGTTTAACAAGCGTTTCAAACGCCTCCTCATCACCAGACCGGTACGCCACAACAAGTTGCTCATCGGTTTCCATATACACAGTATACGCGAGAAAGATCTAGTGTACTGCTTTATTGCATAATGCGATGTGCAATAATGACTGCGTCGATCGCAAGGGTGTCATCAACACTTGCGATGAATGGCAAGTTTGGAACAGCGAGACTAAAATCACTGCGCTTGATCATGCCATGTGCAGTACCGCGCACTGTGTCGTCAGTGATGGTCGCATCAACAGCGAGTGCAACTGGTTTGGTTACTCCTGCGATAGTCATGTCCCCGTTTACGGTAAATGTTGCCTTGCCATTTGTTCCTTCTTTGAAGTTTGAAATACCTGTTGAAGCAAACGTGATGAATTCATTACCTGCTGTTTCTGATTTGAGGATAAATCGCGCAATTGCACCGTCGCGCTTTGCGTCATCTGTTTTAAAGGTCTTAGCATTGACCTTGATCTCTCCAAATGAATAGCTTGGCGCAGCCTTGGCATTATCAGGATCAGTCTTTACCAAAATATCACCCCCGACTTCTGACGTCGTACCAACAGCAGTGAATGGCTTGTCGCGGAGTATTTCCTTGATACTAAATGATACCTTTGATTCATCTTGTGAAATACGGTAAATATGCGTGTTTGGATCAGCGATCGTACCTGCTGGCATTTTCTGAGAGACAGTTGCAATGCCCTCAGTTGGCACTGTTGCAGGACGAGTTGCATAGAGGAATCCTGCCGTACAAAGAATAACGATTATCCCGATAATAGTAATAGTTTTTTGACTCATGGTAGTGAAATATTATGCTTGTAATGCGATACTGCTCAGTATACTATATCGACTATGAAGAAACTTATCTTTTTTGATTTGGATGGCACCCTTATTCCTGGTAACAGCTGGTATCAGTTCAACCTGTATTTCGGCATGTCTGAGACCGAGGACAAGGTACTTCTGGATTGGTATACACGAGGACTCATCACCTATGATGAATGGGACAATTTGATCGTAAAGATATTGGGTGAAAAAAATCAAATCACCAAAGACAAAGTGAGTGAATTTGTACAAACCATTGAACCCCGTACTGACGCCAAAGATGTCATCACGAAATGCAAAGAACTCGGATACACGACGATCATTCTCTCAGGTACGATGGAACAGATTGCCGAAAGTGTCCGCGAGCGACTTGAGGCAGATCATTCATACACGACCTCAACAATTGTCTTTCACGAAGACGGCACATTTAAAGATATTGCAAACGACAAGGACGAAGCTCCTGCAAAGCTCCGTATCTTTGAACGTATTTGTACTGAACATGGCGTGACACCAGAAGATACGATATGTATTGGCGATAGTGGCAACGACATCGCAATGTTTCAGAAAAGTAAAAAAGCTGTTCTCATCGGCAATTATGAAAAACTCAAACCATTTGCCTGGAACCAAATCACCGAACTTTCTGAGATAATCCCGCTTCTATAATTTCTGCTTTTTCTTCCCTTTTCAGACGCTTAAGTTCTGCTTCACGAGCGCGGGCTTCGGCAAGCGTTGCGACTTCTTCATGATACTTGAGCACGACAGGACGACGAATTTTGGTGTAATGGGCACCTGACTTTGCATGATTGTGCTGATGCACGCGACGCTCAAGATTATTGGTGGAGCCGACGTAATAGGTCTTGTCAGCACACTCTAGAATATAGACAAACATGAATAGTGCGAGTGTACACTTTATTATGTATTGAAACAAACCGTTTCAAATATTTTTTAATGTTCCGGGCAAATTATTCAGTAGCAAATGGTACATCTCCACACTTACTAGTGTGTTTCCACAAAGTACTGTATATCGCATCGATTCCAGGCTCTTTTACTGTGAACTCTCTTCCATCAATAAGTTTGATGGATACATCTAAGCTATGCGCTTGTGCTCCAGAAGCAATTTCACAATTTTCTGCAAACCGCTCTACATCCTGCCATGTGTAATTATTACTTTTGATTAAAGACCTGCTTTCCTGGTATTGAATAATATTTAAAAAGATTGAGCCAGTAAGTAAAAGGAGGGGTATTATTAAGATTTTTTTATTCATATTTTTATTTTATCATTATTAATTTAATTCTAACATTCGTAAGATGCTAGAGACCTAAACATTTGAACCTGCGACGTAGCCGGTTGTCCAACAAAGCTGGAGTGAGTAGCCACCTGATGGTCGGTTTACATGGAGCAAGTCTCCGGTGACATAGAGATTGCCGATTTTCTTAGATTGCATGGTGCGTGTATCAATCTCGGTGAGTGGTACACCACCATCAGCAACGACTGCTCGGTCGTACCCCATGAGTCCGATAATATTTATTGGGAGTGCCTTGAGTGTATCAACGAGGATTTTGCGCTCGCCTTTGGTGACGCTGTGTACCTTGCCATCAAAATTAATCTCTCGATCAAGGAGAAGCTTGATACCTGGCGCCATACCTTCAGGTACGACTTCACGCAAAATGTTTTTGAGTAATTTGTTTTTGTTCGCATCAAAGACACTGATGATCCGTGACTCAAGTGCGCCACTATCAGTATCAGGGTACGCATCAATGCGCGCAGTGACTTGGCCGCTTTCGAGCAGTCCGCCAACTTCACCAGCAGCGTTCAGTATGAGCGGTCCCGACAGACCAAAATGGGTAAAGAGCACCTTGCCGACTTTAGTGATCTTTTTCTTGCCATCAAGGTAGATATTAATACGCATGAACGAAAGCGAAATACCTGACAGTATATGTATCCATGTGTCAGACACCGCAAGTGGCACAATAGTTGGTGTTGGGTCTTTGACCGTATGCCCGAGATCTCGAAGCCACCCAAAGCCATCTCCTGTTGATCCTGTTTCAGGATGCGACACGCCACCAGTCGCAAGAATAATATTATCAGCAGTAAATGTGCCCGCTGTAGTGATCACCTCAGTGATGCGACCAGCCTTGGTATTCATCTGCTTGACCATCGTTCCTGTCTGAAGCACAACCTTTCCATCCTGCATATGACGACGCAGTACCTCAACTACATCTGATGCTTTTTCGGTATGTGGAAATGCACGATTGCGTGCTTGTACGACAAGTGGCAAATTAAGAGATTCAAAATACGTGAACGTATCCTTGACCCCAAATTGTGAAAACGGTGAATGCAAAAAGTCAGCAGCACTTCCGTAGTGCGACAAGAGCTTGCGCATGTCGTACTCAGCGTTCGTGATATTGCAGCGCCCTCCGCCACTGATGGAGAGTTTTGCACCGAGCTTTTTATTTTTCTCGATGAGCAAAACTTTCTTGCCGCGATGTGCTGCAGTCGCAGCTGCCATCATCCCCGATGCACCACCACCGATCACGATGACATCATATGAAGTTGTGGATGGTTTGGTCGACATGGTGAGGATTGCAAAAAGTCCACGATCGTGGACTTTTTGTTTTTTGAAATTATTTCTTTTTCGCCGCAGCTTTCTTTGGAGCTACTTTTTTCGGAGAAGCTTTCGTAGCTACCTTTTTTGCAGCAGGCTTTGCTTTTTCTTTTGGAGCTTCTACTTTCGCAGGAGCAACTTTCGGAGCTTCAGCCTTTGGAGTCTGTTTGCCAGATTCCATTGCACTCATGAGCTTGTCGAGCTTGGTGTTTACCACTTCAAGCTGACGCTTGAGTTCATCAATCCGAGTATCAGGTGCAGCTGGTGCACTATATGCAGGCTTTGAGTACGCAGGCTTCTCGTATGATGAGTTACCGTAGTCGCGCTTTGCGAATCCTGAAGTTGGAGCATCTGTCTTGTGACCACCGAAACAGTCATTACAGTACACAGGCTTTTCACCAGTTGGGCGAAATGGCACTTCGCACATCTTGCCACAGTCATCACACTTTGCCTTGTGCATTGGACGATCAAAGTCACGTCCGCCGCCAAAGCCTCCGCGACCACCACCAAATGATGGACGTCCGCCAAAACTTTTCTTTTCAAAGCGACCACCTCCGCGACGTTCGTCGCCAAATCCATTGTTTTTCTTAAAATCTTTCATTTGTTTAAATAGTGTTAGTTATTATATATATGATACTGAGCCTGTCGGGCTATTGCCATAATCCCGAAAGTATAGTCTATTATGCATTATTTTGCAAGGACCCCGAGCAGTTGGTGTGCTATACTCGCCCCATTATATGAAAACGACGACCAGTACACTCCCTGACGGCTATGAACGCCTCGAGCGTGCCCTTGCACATGCTGGGCTTGCTTCTCGTCGCGAAGCCAAGGATCTCATTGTCCGTGGCAAAGTCTCTGTCAATGGCAAAGTCATCCGTGAGACGGGCTATGGCATCAAGCTTGGTGAAGACAAAGTTGAAGTCGTAGGTAATCCTATTGCGACCAAAGAGTCGGTCCTCATCTACAAACCTCGCGGCATTGAGACGACCAAAACACTTCCGACCTCAAAGGATATTCATGACGAATTTCCGCAGTACGCGCACCTCTCACCCATCGGTCGCCTCGACAAAGAGTCAGAAGGTCTCATCATCCTCTCAAACGATGGTACACTCACCAAAGCTATCACCGGTCTCGACTCAAATGTCTCCAAGACCTACCTCGTCACGACACGCGAAGCAGTATCTGATAGCGCACTCAAACGTATGACGAACGGTATCGCCATTGATGGTGTCATGACCAAGCATGCACAGACCGAACGCCGATCGCCCTCAAGCTTCATGATCACCCTTCATGAAGGACGTAAACATCAGATCCGCCGTATGTGTGATGCACTCCACCTCACCATCGAATCCCTCATCCGCGTCAGCATCGGCCACCTCCAAAAAGGCTCAATGAAAGCAGGTTCAAGTAAGAAACTTGCTGCCGCAGATATCAGCAAGTTGAAGCAATAAAAAAGCCCTACTCTTGTAGGGCTTTTATTGCTGTAAGGTCAGTAATTTTTGCTTTTTCAGATTCTTCAACAATCGTAAGAACTTCTTCTATACCAAAAAAGCTCAACATTTCTGCACGAACAGGAACAAAAGGTATTGAAACTTCGGTATATGACAAGTCAGGAAACGAAATGGCTTCGAACCATGGTCCTATACTCAAGAAGTCCTTATCGGGAGAATATTTTGTCGTATCAACTAAACCATTACCCCTTTTTGCCTCCTTGTTGATCCAACCAAGAAAATCTTGATTGAGTTTATCAACGTCATTGGTAACCAAAGAATAGATTTTTTTCTTACCCTGTTCTGCAACAAACCTTGTCCTTTCAAAAAAATCATCCGATTCAAACATCATGAATGATGATGGAATTTTACCAAATACCTCCATCTCACTTTCAAGTCCAATCTTAATGATTCCTTCAATTTTCCAAAGAATACGAAGTAGTTCTGATTGCACCTTTGCCGCTTCAACCCGATTTTCGATGAAAACTTCCAACATAGTCTGTATCGATTTTTCAGGAGAAAGACTATTCGTCTCACCATGCCGTTTCCAATCAATACAAAGCAGGAGTTTGAAATCATCTCTCTTTTTTCTAAGTTGAACAATTAAGTCTCGTGCCATTTTGCATTTAGACATAGTACTTTCATGGTCACTGATCGAAGAGCGTATCTTTCGATCTCTCCGCTTTTCTTCTAAGTCTTCCATGGTTGATGGACTTTTTCGTCCCCTTCTTTTAACCATGGTAAGCAAGTCTGTTTTTTCTTCTTTGGTGAGGTTGTAATGAGCATCAAGGCGTTCGATATTTTCTATTGAAATACCGGCATCTTCCTTGAGCAGAACAACCCACAAATAAGTAAGACTCATTGCTTTGCCATAGAGTGTTTGAAGTAGTCCAGCTTCCTGAACTTCCGTAGCAGAAACGTTACGTTTTTTAAGGAATCTATTCAAGGCGTTTGCCATAAAATTATATTTTAGTTTAGCTTACTCTACCCTATTTATTGACAAAGTCAAGTTTAGATTGTAAGGTATTAAAAACGTAAAAACAATGATCTATCCATTAAAAGACTACCCGTCGGTAGCAACAGATGTTTTGGCATTTCAAAAGGAGTTTACTATAGGATTATTCAACACCGTATATTATCCATGCTCAGCACATGATGCATCTCTCTTTTTTACCCTAAAAGAAAGCCGGGTCATACATGTCGACACTGACAAAAACGTTATTGAAACGTTGCATTCGATTGGAGCAGAAGCTTATGAACATTCTGTACTTGATTTTGAACTTTTTACAGAGACTGGTAAAAAGGCAGACTTTCTCCATATATTGAATCCACAAGTGGTGATTGATGAACATTTTATTGAAAACTGCTTAAACATTGGAGGGTACTGTATGTGTAATAACTATCACAAGACAGCAGAGCAGGTTGGTACAGTTAGTACCATGAAATCTTTAGGTGTAATGAAAGATGGTGTGTTACTGCAAGAAACAATGCCTGAGATTTTTAAAAAGATTGCTAAGTACAGAATAGATACTCCAGTTTCGATGTTTACACCGTACATGGATCACCGATTTCTATTCCAAAAAACATCTTAGTTCTATCTATGACCCACTGAGAAAAGGTGGGTCATTTTTTATTTCTCTAAATCAAGGATTTCGTCGATGCGGATTTGTGAGACGAATTCTGGCACGTGCGAGACGAGGATCATACCTCCCGCAAATCCACTGAGTGCCTTGGCAATCACCGGCAAGTGACGGAAGTTGATGTGATTGGTCGGCTCATCGAGAATGAGGAGTCCTGGCTCCAGAAACACGAGCGCAGCAAATGCCACGAGCCCCTTCTGCCCTTCTGAGAGTGCGCCGACTTTCACATGCATGTACTCTGCAGTGATAAGGAAGCTTGATGCAACACTTCGCATGCGCTCTTCGTTAAATCTCGCACCGGAAGCTTCCATGGCGCGCTTGAGTGCCTGATGCACACTGTCTTCAAAGTTGAGTGTTGAGAAATCCTGTCGATAATAGCCGACACGGATACCCTTAGCAATCTTTGCCCCCGGTGCCTTGCCAGTGGCGAGCGACTCGAGCAGTGTTGACTTGCCAATGCCGTTGGGACCACGAAGTAAAAGATGCTGATTGCGTTTGAGCGAGATGGCAGTCTTGCGCTCGACAATCTTGTGATCACGCATGATGGTGAAGCTTTTGATATCCATGATCTCTCCGATCATGTCGGTCTGAGTCGGGATGGTGAATGGACGGATAGTCTTGTCTTCTTTGCGAACATCCACGATATCTTCCTCAAGCTCTTCTGCTTTTTCACGCATACGCTTTGCCACAAGTCGCATCTGACCACCTTTGTAGGCGAACTGGTTAGCCTTTGCTTTTTTCGCCTGAATCTCTTTTGCGAGCTGCGCGTTTTTCATGTTTTCCTTTTCGATACGTACCGTGATATCGCGAAGCACGTCGTGATAGTTACCAACATACTGTTCGATCTTGCGGCTATAGACGTCGAGATAGAGGACACCCTCGGTAAAGGCATTGAGAAACTCTGCATCATGGGAAATCACAATAACGGTCTTTTTGTAGTCGATGAGAAATTTTGTGAGATGTTCAATTCCTGCTTTGTCGAGATTGTTGGTCGGCTCATCGAGCAAGAGCAAGTCAGGATTTTGGATGAGTGCTGATGCAAGGAGGAGTCGTGCCTGCTGCCCACCAGAAAATGAATTAATGATACGATCGTGGACATTTTTGTGCCCCGTGAGGTTCACGACCTCCAGAACTTCATCAATCCGTGGATCGATATCGTAGATTTTGTCTTTGAAAAATGACTGGAAAAATTCTCGTACCGTCTGCGTCATTTGGTCACGCGGAATCACCTGCTTTGCGATTGCCACACTCGTCCCGCGTACGATATTGATGGTGCCACTCTCAGGTTTGAGTACGCCAGTGAGGAGTCCAAAGATCGTACTTTTGCCAGCACCGTTTTGTCCCATAAGCGTGATCTTGGCACCCTTTCTGATCGACAAATCTACCGCATCGAGGATGGGCTTGGTGGCACTATATTCAAATGTGAGTCCTTCAAATCGGACAATGGTCTCGGCCTTTGACATGTCCCACACTATAGCGGGTTTTGGGCATTTGGCCTAGTCTTTGCACCGATTGCTTCAGCGATATTACTATAGCCGTCACGTGTGAGCATATGCGCAATACCCTCGTTGATGACACCTATTTGTTGCGGGCCCTCATAGACCATACCGGTGATGAGCTGGACAAGGGATGCTCCTGCACAGATTCTGTCGTATGCATCCTCTGCACTAAATACTCCACCGACGCCGACAAAGACAAACCGTGCATGATATCGCTCATACGCATGACGAAGAAGTTCAGTGGACTGTGCAGCGAGCGGTTTACCACTGAAGTTACCCACACCCGCAGCAGCTATCTCGCACGTATCAAATGCTGGATTACTGCGATCCTTGGCAAGGTTGGCAAAAACAAAACCTCGAACAAACTCATACCGTACTGCAACAGCAATCAGTGCGTCCATCTCATCAACCGTACGTTCAAGCGGCATTTTAATAAACACTGGACGACTAATACCAAGCGGTGCGAGCATTTCGAGTGTCTGTCGAAGTCCATCAACACTTGCAAGACTTCCGTTGAGGTTTCTAGTATTGAGTAAGTTTGGACAGCTAATATTGAGCTCAAAATAATCAAACGTATGGTAGGTATTCGCAAGACGAAATCCTTCGACAAGGTTTGCAACCATCGATGCAAAGTCAGCATAGGGTTTGTTGGTCGCACCAATACTC
The DNA here is from genome assembly GCA_937903035.1 of uncultured bacterium. Lineage (GTDB taxonomy): Bacteria > Patescibacteriota > Minisyncoccia > Phycocordibacterales > UBA9973 > UBA4124. The sequence goes on from CALCZP010000004.1 coordinate 119,756, forward strand.
ACACCGCGCATGGATGCACCTGATCGTGGAGGTACCTGGTCGAGCACTGATACAACGCCGTCATTCTTAAATCCTTTGTTCACCAGAAGTGACTTTGATTTGGGGAGACGACCAAGCATCGGTGGCGGGTTTCCTTCATATGACTCTGCAGTAAGTGTTCCGATAGTATGAAATCCAAAGCCGACACTCGGAAGTATCTGTACAAGATCTGCATTGTAATCAAACCCGGCCGAAAGACCGATAGGGTTTTGCATGTGCATACCGGCAACATCCTGCACAAGCATCGGGCTGTCATATCGCCACAATACACTGACAATCCTACGCATCAACGGATATGCCCCCAGTATCCGCCCCGTCCTGAGAAACAAATGATGAACAGTATCAGCAGGAAACAAAAAAAGGATTGGCTTGACGAGATGTCGATAGATAATGCCGGTGCCAATCTTTTTCATACTAGATAGCTAGTTTGTAAGCACTTCTTCATGAACACGAGTGAGTCCATGCATATGTGCAGTAGTGACAATCCGTCGCATCATACGAACGGCTTCAACAGGATACTTGCCGGACGCACTTTCTTCGGAAAGCATGACTGCAAACGCACCTTCAAGCACCGCTGTTGCAACATCAGTAACCTCTGCACGGGTCGGCACCGGATGTTCTGCCATTGAGAGCATCATTTGTGTCGCAACAATAACTGGCGTTTCTGAAGCCTGCGCCATAGTAATAATATCTGCTTGTACAAACGGAATTTCCTCAAGCGGAACCTCGTTCCCGAGATCCCCACGCGCAACCATCACCATATCACTCGCACTGATAATTTCCTGCATATGATCCACTGCAATCGATCGTTCGATCTTGGCAACGACACGCTGGGTGCCACCACAGGTATCAACATAGGCACGACATGCGATAACATCCGCAGCAGATCCAACAAATGACAATGCGAAATAATCAACACCAAGCTCAACACCAACAGCAATGAGCTCTTTGTCATGATCGGTTAGACATGACACTTCATCCTTGTGATAGGTATGAGTGGCACCCTCCTGAATGCGGGGGCCAGGCAAATCAGCTAGTACCTTTACCGTTCGATTGGCACGTACGATTGCTGAGTGGATCAATCCGACAGTGACACGAAATTCGGGTGCTTTTTCCCAGGAGAGATTGATACGAAAGATATCAACCCCAGCCTCAATCAATGCAACCAGCAAATCTTCGGTATGTGACGACGGGCCGATTGTTGCGATAATCTGTGTATTTGGAAGTGTTTTCATGTAGAATATGAGTATTACCACCAAAGTGTACCACGCCGTGAGACACGATAATTGTATCCCCATGCACCGAATTTCCTTTTTTGAAACAACACCACGAGACCAAGCATTTTTTTCAAATGCATTTCACGGGCGAGACGTTTCTATCTCTTATAATACCGATATCATTCATACTGAGGCATGTGACCCTGAGACAACCATCCTCTCAGTCTTTGTACATAGCCAGATCACCGAAGCAGTCATGGATCGCATGCCGAACCTGAAACTTATCTGCTGCCGGTCAACAGGCTACGATAATGTGAACCTTGTTGAGGCGACCAAGCGAGGTATAACCGTCATCAATGTCCCCTCATATGGCGAACACACAGTTGCAGAGCATGCATTTGCACTTATCCTCTCACTTACCAAACAGCTCTTTGCAAACCGAACAACCGCAGCACATCGTATAACCGATGTTGAGGCAATTACCGGTATTGACCTCTATGGCAAAACACTTGGTGTACTTGGTACTGGCAAGATTGGTTCAAATATCATCACTATTGCAAACGCATTTGGTATGAAAGTAGTCGCCTATGATCCCTTTCCAAATGAAGCACTCAAAACAGTCTGCACTTACACTGACTTTGCGGCTGTTCTTGCAGAAAGTGACATCATCACACTGCATCTCCCCTACACCAAGCACAATCATCACTTGATCAACAAGCAAGCATTTGCACAAATGAAGCAAGGTGCATACCTCATCAACACTGCACGCGGTGAACTTGTCGATACGACTGCACTCATCGACGCACTCCAGACCAACACCCTTGCAGGGGCAGGACTTGATGTGTTTGAAGGAGAACAGTTCATGCATGCCGACAAAGAAATCTGTGCCCTCCATACCGGTACACCAACATGCGACCTTGAGACCGTCCTTGCACTTTCGGTGCTCAAACAGCTTCCCCAAGTCATTATCACACCGCACAATGCATACAACACCATTGAGGCAATCAACCGCATTAACACCGCAACTGTCGAGCACATCACTGCATGTATTGGCGGTACTGCAATTCAAGGAGTCAACGCAAAGGCTCCAGAAATGGGCAAACTGATCGTTGCGCGCCACCACGAGTCTGAATGGAACGCCAAAGGACTCTGGACCGGCAGCCGCGACACTCACCTCACTGAGAAAGGATTTGCTGCATCGGCACAAATGGGACTCCTCATCAGTGGTATAAAAATCGAACAGTCATTCGCCTCATCCCAGTTGCGCTCACTCGAGACACTTTCAGGGATGCTGGGCGCAATGCAGCAGTTTGCTGTACCACTTGCACGATCAAGTGCACTCAACGAGCGTGACTATGGTGACTACACCGGCAAAAACAAATGGGATATGAAAGAGCTCATCGGTGAGGAAGCATTTGATCACATCAGACGTGATTGGGACTGCCCAGTACCCAACGGCGAAACACTTAAAGTAGTGTACGAACGTGTTATTCCATACTTCAAAGAGACAATCCTTCCCTATCTTAAACAGGGAAAAAATGTACTCATCGTCTCACATGGCAATGCGATCCGTGCGCTCATGAAATACATCGAAAATATTTCAGATGCGGACGTCTCACATATCGAAATGCTCTTTGGTGCTGTGGTACTCTACGATCTTGATCATGACGGCCACCTCATCAGCAAGGAAGTTCGCACACTCCCCGATCCCCACATCAACGCCTAGTGACGAAACGGATTTTCAAATACTGCATCAGCACCGAGTGACTCTTCAATGCGAAGTAACTCGTTGTATTTTGCAATACGTTCTCCTCGAGAAAGTGAACCTGTTTTGATTTGCCCCGTGCCAAGCCCTACAGCCAAATGAGCGATAGTTACATCTTCGGTTTCTCCTGAGCGATGCGAGATAATAGAGCGATACCCTGCGGCATGCGCACACTCGATTGCAGCAATAGTCTCACTCACCGTACCAATCTGATTTGGTTTTATTAAAATAGCGTTTGCAGCTCCCTGTGCAATACCCTGCTTGAGACGAGTAGTGTTGGTCACAAAGAGGTCATCTCCCACAAGCTGTGTGGCTGCACCATATGTTTTGGTAAGTGCAACAAATCCCTCCCAGTCATCCTCAGAAAGTCCGTCTTCAATCGATACAATCGGGTGAGTACTAAGCCATGAACCGTAGTATTCGATGAGTTCCATATTTGAGAGTGTAAGACCGTCTCGTACCAAGTTATACATACCATTGGCATACAACTCACTTGCTGCAACATCAAGCGCAATAGCAATATCAGTACCTGGTGTGTAGCCTGCTTTTTTTATGGCTTCTTCGATGAGCTCAAGCGCTGCTTCATTGCGAGCAACCGCAACTGCAAAGCCTCCCTCATCACCAACAGAAGTACTAAACCCTCGACTAGAAAGCACCGACTTGAGCGCATGGAACACTTCAGCCCCCATTCGTACTGCATCTGAAAAACGCTTCGCCCCAACAGGGACAATCATGAACTCCTGCATATCTGTTGAAAGCGCTGCATGTGCACCACCATTGAGCACATTCATCATCGGCATAGGTAAGCGAAGCCCGACTGGATGCGTGGCAAGCGAGTTGAAATACTGGTACAGCGCAACACCATCTGCTGCCGCGGCCGCATGGGCAAATGCAAGTGACACGCCAAGGATAGCATTGGCACCGAGTACGGATTTTGCTTCGGTACCATCAAGTGCACCGAGCTTCGTATCAAGACTTTGTTGGTCATGTGCTGTACCCACAAGTGTAGTACTGATGACGCTGTTCACATTTACTACAGCCTTTTGGACTCCTTTGCCGCCATACCGAGCCATATCACCATCACGAAGCTCAAGTGCCTCATGACTACCTGTTGATGCACCAGAAGGAACCGAGGCTCTCCCAACGCTCCCACCCTCAAGTGTCAATTCAACTTCAACCGTCGGGTTCCCACGCGAATCCAAAATCTCACGGGCAATAAGTCGGTCGATGGTATAGTGTTTCATCTCACCAGTATAACAAAACGTTCCGAAAGAATCGCTAGTACCACTCCTTGAATAATGTCTGCATCATCTGCCAATCAGCCTTGTTGATATGGGATCCAGAGAAATGCATCACTGCACATATTGGGGTGCCATTTGAAGATGCAGTGATAACGAGCTCTTCAGCACCACCTCGACGTGCATAAACAACACGCTCGTCCTCTACAGTACCAAGGAGGTCTTTGAGCTTCTTGTATGCCTTCATCCCGATCACGAATATCTTTTTAGGCTTCACCGTATCAACAACCTCTTTGGTTTTTGCAAAACACAAACCTTCCATTTCCGCGCACTTGTTCGGTGAGAAATCATTGTTCCAGACACTGATCGATGGTGAGCGAAAAAAGACAAGTGGCACAATAACACTTTGTTTCAACACTTCATACGTCGGATCAAAGTCAAAAAATGAACGAATCTTTTTTGCACTGACATAGTTTGCCTCAATGTACTCATTTGTCCCCTGAGTGAAATCTCCCGCTTCAAATGCCTCTAGGTTTTCTGTTTCAAAGTCAGCCTGCCCACCACCCGGTTGAAGTGTGATAATTAACAGCTTTGGATGTTCTACCACAGGCGCATACCATACCTTGATACCAGGCTTCCAAAAGACATACTTGGCTTTCCACGCATCATAGATTTCTTTGGTTAGGCTATCTGCCCAGGTCTGAATATTCATACCGCCACTATAGCATCATACGAAGAAAAGTGGATTATTTGAGACTTTTGGCATATACTTGACCTATCTTATTAGCAAATAACTAGTCATATGGGAAAAAGAGATACGTCACTCGGCGCAAAAGTTAAATCAAAAGGATCACACAAGACTGCAAAAAGACTTGCTGTAAAAAAAGAAATGCTCGCCAAGAAAGCAGCAAAAAAGATTCCTGCAAAGAAAAAGAAATAACAAAAAGCCCTCGATCGAGGGCTTTTTGTTATAACATTCTCTTCTTATGTTTCTATCGAAACATCCGCGAGGCAAATTCTTTTGCATGTGGAGTATTAAATTCGTCTTCTTGGTTGCCTTTTAAAGGGCAATCCGCGAAGCGAATTCGAGCTCTGTAAAGAGTAAGCTTCGCTTCCTTTTACAGACTCTAATTCGGCTGACTGTCACGGTTGTGAACTTGTAGGGTGAGACCGTTCAACACCTTTTGGAGTCCCTTCTACTCCTTATATGAGGCGTCTCGGTCTCAAGGCTTTTTTTACAAATGAAGCAAACAAAGCGTTTTCTAACTGTCTCGGTCACTGTCTCATTTAGATTTTAATGCCTATTCTCCGCTTATTGTAGAATATGGATATTTTAGCGAAATGAGACAAAACGAGACACTTTGGAGCTTATTGAAATCATGTCTCGTTTTAAGACTGAAACTCTACCTCAAACGGATACATTCCCATTCCGCACGATCCCTTAAGGGTACCGATTTTCCCACTGCCGATATCAATATCTGTTGACCCTGATTGAGGCAATGATTTTGTTATATCCAAACTAGGAATACGGATTGAAGATGAGCAATCAAAAGTCCCTTTTGTATTGAATCGAATGATAGTCGGAATACCTGCCTTGGCAATGCTCTTACGAGGTTGATATCCGCCTCTAGCGGTTATCTCAATAATCTGTTTTCCGTCTACAACACTGACATTATTTGCATTTATAACTTGCCCAGTATCACCACCGTCTCGCGTGAATATGAAAGCTCCCCCGATGAGAACTACTGCCACGATAATTGAAATAATAGTTGCTTTCATAATTGAAATTATACTAGAAATTAAAGACTGGTGGTATAACCCCAATCACGACCAAGCTATTAATGAGATTGAATACTGCAAACATAATGACTATCAATCCAGCGGTTTTGAAAAAAATTCCTGCTTTCGAACTTTTTTGGATACTGAACGAGCTGAAACTAATGAGTGCCAGAACTGGCAACGTACCAAGTGCGAACGCAAGCATGGTTAGTCCTCCAGTGACGAAACTTCCTGTGGTAAGCGTGTAGAGTTGCATGGATTGCGTAAAGCCACACGGTAAGAAGAATGTCGCCACACCAACAAGAAGCGGAGTAAGAGTGTGGTTGAATTTCGACACACCGTGAGCATGCTTAGCAATAAACTTCGGCATCGACGGCTGAAGTTTTTTTGCCCAATGAAAAGTATCAAGGAGATTGATACCTAGAATGAGCATGACGATGCCGATGATTAGACTCAAAATAAATGTTGCCGAGGTGTTGAGCGTAAATGCTGATCCGATAACACCTATTACTCCACCAAGTATAAAGAATGATGCAATACGGCCACCATGGAACATGAGTTGAGGTTTTATCTTGTCACCTTCTTTAGCAAACGTAGCAGACATCGAGAGAACCAGCCCACCAACAACCGCCATACAGGTTGAGAGTGAAGCGACAATACCAATGACAAACGCCGTCCCATAGGTTACGTTTCCAGCACTCACAAGATTTACTATGCCCATTTTTTGCAACACCACAAAGAGCACTGCGAAGCCCAGAGCTATCGGGATTGCAATTTTGAAGTCCTTCCATTGGGCACTACGCTGTTGTTTTTCAACAGAAATTGTATAGCCGTGAGGCTTGAGAGGTATGGTAAGTTCTTGAGCGATTTGTTCTGGAGTTTTGTGTCCAAAATTACCAGTAACTTCTACCGAATGATTGCTGAGAATCGATTTAACATGAGTGATATTTGGCATGTCGCCAAGCTCACTTTCTATCATGAGTACACACGCATTACAGTGCATACCGTGTACATGAAAATTGTATTTTTGTGTTTGTGTAGTCATGGTAATTATAATTTTTTAGCTTTAATACGAAGTGAATTTGATACAACCGACACCGACGACATGGCCATAGCAAAGCCTGCGAAAATTGGGTTTAATAACCAACCAAAGATTGGATAGAACAAACCAGCGGCAAGTGGAATACCAATAATGTTGTAGATAAAAGCCCAGAAGAGATTTTGTTTAATTCCTCGCATAGTTATTTTCGAAAGCTTAATAGCTTTTACAAGTTTTGAGATATCACCATGGAGAAGTGTTATACCGGCTGATTCTATTGCCACATCAGTTCCAGTGCCCATGGCGATACCAACATTAGCTTGAGCAAGTGCAGGTGCATCGTTCACACCGTCACCAGCCATGGCCACGATTTTACCTTGCGCTTGCAACGCCTTGATTTTGTCCATCTTATCCTGTGGCAAAACATGAGCAATCACTTCATCTATACCAACCTGCGAAGCTATGTATTTTGCAGCTTTCTCATCATCGCCAGTAAGCATAACCACTTTTATACCGAGCTTGTGCAAACTCGCTACTGCATCTTTTGACTCTTTCTTCACTTCATCTGCGACCATAACAAATCCGAGAAAGTTGTCTTCGGTACTTATAAGAACAGGTGTCTTACCTTCCGAGGTATACTGTTCTAATTGATTTCGGTCAAAAGAAATCTTAAGTTCACCCATTAATTGAGCATTGCCAATAAAATATTCTGTGCCATCAACAATACCCTTGAGACCTTTACCTTGAATGATTGAGAAGCTTGATGTATTTGATAGAGATATATTTTTACTCTGAGCATATTGTGTGACAGCGTGTGCAATCGGGTGCTCAGACTTACTTTCAAGTGTTGCAATAATGCGAATGAAATCATCGTCACTCAACTTCGATTTATTATGAATATTAACAACTGTTGGTTTGCCGATCGTAATGGTACCTGTCTTGTCTACCACCACAGTATCTACCTTATGCAAGTGTTCCAGAGATGCCGCGTCCTTAATAAGGATTCCGTTGCGGGCGCCCTTGCCTACACCAACAATAATGGCGGTAGGAGTTGCAAGACCAAGAGCACAGGGACAAGCAATGACGAGGATGCTCACAAAGGACAAAATACCCAGAGACATTGATTGTGAAAAACCGATGAATTGAGATCCGATTGTAAGCCAAATGATGAGGGAGACAAAAGCAATTATGAGTACGATTGGCACAAATATACCCGATATTTTATCTGCAAGAGCCTCAATCGGTGCTTTACTACCCTGTGCATCTTCAACCATTTTTATAATTTGAGACAACAGAGTTTCTTTACCAACCTTTTTAGCTTCAAATATAAATGAGCCACTGGTATTGATCGTTCCAGCAACAACACTATCACCAATCTTTTTTTCAACGGCAATCGGTTCACCGGTGACCATTGATTCATCGACAAATGAACTGCCTTCGAGAACTAGTCCATCAACTGGTATTTTACTACCTGGCTTTATAATAATTCTGTCACCATGAACAACTTCATCAATTTTTACTTCCACCTCCTTGCCATTACGAATAACTAAAGCTGTTTTTGCTTGAAGATTTAGTAATTTTTCAATAGCATCTCCAGTTTTCTTCTTTGACCGTGCCTCTAGATATTTCCCTAATGTTATAAAACCGATAACAACAATTGTTACATCGAAATAGGTATACTCAGGAACGCGCAATAAAGTCCCTAAGGAAGGCAAAAGTGTTATAAGAATACTGTAAGTGTATGCAACAAGCGTACCGAGACCGATGAGGGTGTCCATATTCGCAACACGATGTCTTATGAATCTTGTTACGCCGAGCAAATACGGCTTGCCAACCCAGAATAAAGCTACGGTCGCCACAACCATTGAAATAGTATTGAAAAGTGCCATCGGAATTGGCAAATTTGGCATCCATGCAGTTGTTCGAGCAAGAATGTCCCACATCATAAGAGCAAACACCGTGATTGTGACTGGAATAATAAACGAAGTCTTATTTCTAAGTTCATCCAGTTCATCTGCTTTCATGAGAGCATGATCATGACCACTCTTTGCCTGATTATTTTCCGAGACAAAAGAGTATCCAAGCTTACTTATCTCATCATTCATTGAGTCAATTGATGTATGAGCATCATCATAGTCGATCTTAGCTTTTTCATTTCCATAATTTACCGAGACCGATTTAACATGAGGCATTGCACTGAGCTTCTTGGTAATGATTGAAGCACAACTAGCACAATGCATCCCTTTAACTTTTAAAATTTGTGTAGTCATGGTTATTAAATGTTATACCAAGTAGTTCTTAGACCTTTAAGTGTTTCCAGGCCATTTGAAAGGAACGTCTCAACTGCATTTGCATTATCCAATACCTGTGCCCGACTAGATTTTAGTCGTGTCTCTTTTGTCATAACAATACCAGCCTCATGATGAGCTATAATCGCATTAAGGAAACGTAAATCAAATGTGTCTCCTGTAGGACCAAGATTTGCCACAATTGGATCTCTCACACCTTTTGTATCTCCATACCAATCCTTTTTCCATGAATACAGTTCAGCGATAGCTTTTGGCTCATCTGCAAGAATATTCTGTGCTAAGGTCTTCATCTCCGGACGAGTAGTATTTTTAGCCAACTGTTCCGCAAGAAGCATTGCACCCCTATGATGAGAAATCATGGCGTTTACATATCGAAGATCAAAAGTTCTGTCCGCTTGGCCAAGACTCATGGTATTTTTATCATACATCGATACTTTATAGTCAGGAGTTATATAATATCCAAAAGCAGCGCCCAATATTACACCAACAACTACTAAACCTAATGTTAAATATATTGATATCTTCATATTATTTTCTTTTTAATTTATAAACCTTGAGAACTTCACCTTTGGCTTTATCTACTTGACCAGAAGACATTTGATGATGAACACAATGACCTAAATGATTCTCCATTAATATATCCTCGACAGAAGACAAGCTTTGTTTAACCGCAGATGTTTGTGTGATTACATCAATGCAGTAAGTGTCATTCTCGACTAATTTTTGTAAACCGCGAACCTGCCCCTCAATACGTTTGAGTTGCTTAATAATTTTCTCTTTTCCTTTTTCATCTATATACTTCATATACAAAGAGTATATACCCCCTAGGGGTATATGTCAAATACATCAGTTAAATCAGGGGGGTGATATTGATAGTGTGAATTTATATTCCGAAACTTTGAAGTTTGTTTTCTGGAGGTTTGTGCGTTCCATTCTTTATTGCTTCGGAAACTTTTCTGTATTCATCACCAAATTTCTTTCCAATCTTTTCAAACTCCGAAGGCTTCAGTTCTTTTGGACGATTATATCGATACCAGCATCTGTATCGTATTGGCAGATCAGGATAATCTTTCATATTCACATAGGCGATATTCTCTATCTTTTCTGGTGGCTTATATTTATTCGCATTTGCAGGATTTTTTAGAATCATCATTTCTTTGAATGCCTCCTCGACATGCTTCCATGGTTGAGAGTTGTATCCATCTTCATCATCCAAGCTCATACTGAAATCGCAATGACCATCATCTTGCCCAGGTATATACCAAATCTGTCCGTGTGCCCACATTGGAGCTGATATCTCAAAATCCGAAGCCTTGTCTCCTCCAGGATGTATTGACTCATCGTGTTTTTCTTCCATGTAGTAGTCGACGGATACAGTCGACATATCGAGCAAGTATTCGCGAGAAAAAATTGTATATAAACCGAATCTATCTGTGCCCGGAACACTCTTTTCCAAATCCTTGATTGATTTTGCGTCAGGATACCTTTGAGGCCAAAGTATTCGGTTACGATCGTCCAGAAGTGGATACGCTTTGAATAAGCCTGGCATTTCCCCATGCTTTATTCCTTTGTACAAAGTGATCATTATTGAACTTGGATGAAGCAGGTTTCCTAGAACAACAATGTTTGTCTTCTCACTTCCGATAGACCAAATCTCTCCCATAAACCAATCATGAAAGAGACGTATCTGTTTGCCATCTTGGAATGATGTCATATCTTCCATGTCATCACAGATGATGAGATCGGGACGATGATTGCGATACTTTAGTCCACGAATATTCTGTAACGCTCCGATGCACATGATTTTTGCTCCGTATTTCGGTATCTCAATTGTAAACGCACCCCAATCTTCCTTGCTCGCTTGGAATGGACCAAGATCGTTTTTCAATAGCTCGTTCTCTTCAAGTTCTTGTTTGATGCTGTTGAAATGAGACTGTGACTGAACTCTGGTTTTAGACATGATTACTATAAACTTTTTCTGATGTTTTCCAAGAATACTCCACAGAGCATTAGAGAGGTTCAGAATGGTCGATTTTCCTGAACCTCGAAATGCCATGAACACGTTGAGCTTGTGTTGGTATTCTTCTGTAATGCGGAACATCTCCTTATGGAACCATGCGAACTCGTACGTGATATGTCTCTGAAGATAGATACGGCAAAATGCCTCGTGATTTTCATATACGAGTGCTTTTCGTACGGCAACATCATTGATGATTGCCTGTTTAAGTTCAGGAGACAATTCTTTCATGGCTACTTAAAGTGAGATAGGGCCTCTTCGAGGAGTTCCTTTTGGTGCTGGTTAAGTTCGACTTTTTTCTGAGCACGAATAAACATATCTTTCTTCTCCTCAGACATGTATGCTTTATGTCTGTTTCTGAGCCAGAATGCCACTGCTTGAAATTTCTTCTCTTTCAAGAGGGCGACGAGCTGACTTTCAGATAGATCGTTTATATACTCCACACCATCGATCCTTGCGTTTTCAACATCGGTCTTGAAGTCATCGCTTTCTTCACACCAGCGGTAGAAAGTAGCTCTTGATATCCCGACTTTGGCACAAGCATGACTTGTGATTGGGACGGCACGTAGTTGTTCAAGCAGAAGTTCTTTCTGCTTCTTTATTGTTTTTACAGTAGCCATATTAGTTGATCTTCTTACGCTTTTTACCAGTCTCTTTCTCCCAGCGACGCATAATGACTTCGGCATAAACGTGTGATTTCTCCATAACAAAGCATCTTCGACCCATCTTTATCGAAGCGATGAGAGTTGAACCAGAACCACCGAATGGCTCAAGGATGAGATTGTCTCTTTTGGTCAAAACTTTGATGTATGGAATGAGAAGCTCAATCGGTTTTGTCCCGAAGATTATCTCTTGCCCTGATGATTTCTTATCTGCGGCTGGATGAGCAATGAAATCGGTAGGACAAATTTTCTTTCCTTTCTCATACTGCTCCCAGTGAGGTTTTCCTGCTGTGGCAAAGAGAGCATTCTCATACTCATTCTGAAAAATCGCATCTTCTTCTACTAGATTAAGAGGTGTGCTACCAGAGTTTCCAACCAAAGCGATATCTGTCTTGTTGAAGAATTTGTACTTAGACGAAAATCCCTGCATACGATTCGACACATGCCACGTGATGGTGTTTCTATACTTCCAATGCTTCTCAAGAGCAGTCCAAATCGTCTTTAGATTTTTTGGATTCTCAAAGATGATGATTGAGAAGTCGGGCTTTTGCACTTTAGCAACATTTGCCATCCATAGATCCGAGAAGTTGTCCGGCAATACATCAGTCTCAAGATAGCGACGATTCTTCTTTGCTCCGAATCCAACAGTTGGACCATCTTTACCTCGACCTTTTCCTTTGAGGTAATTAAGAATATATGGCGGGTCAGTGAGAACCATATCAGCTTTGTTTTCACCCATGAGTTTAATCATGTCAGCCTCAACAGTAGAGTCACCAATCATGATTCGAGAACCATCGAGGTCGTACACATCTCCTTTCTTTGCTTTGACTGTGATATCTAGCTTGTCGAGTTCCTTTTGGAGATCAAACTGTTCCTCATTTATTTCCGCAGGAAAAATATCGTCGATTTCCTCTGAGCTAAAACCGATATCTGTGAGAAGTGACTCATCGAATTCAGCGAGGAGATCAAGATCAAACTCTCCTTGGTTTTTATTGAGTCGCAGGTTGAGTTCAGACTCCTTTTCAGGTGTGAGATTAACAAATACGACAGGCATATTCTTGTACCCAAGCTCTTTGCAGACTTCAAGTCTGAAGTGACCGCCAACCACAACGTTCTTTCGGTCGGGATGGGAATTAACGATAATGGGATCGACGTTGCCAAACCTCTTGATGCTCTCCGTGAGACTCTTCTTTTGTTCATCGCTCCACTTGCGTGGGTTCTTGTCGTTTGCGACAAGGCTGTCGATTGAGATGTACTCAATCTTTAGATTTTCTTTATGCATATACTTTGCTTTTTAATTAATTTCTAAAAAGCAAAAGACCATCTTTATCGTTAAGTTTCCTTAACTGCAAAGATGGTCTTTCGAGAAGCGGTGCACGACTCAAAAAACACTCTTAACTTTACAGTTAAAAGAAATTTCTTTGAGCAGTGTAGGAATATAACCTTCAGCATTTCCTACCTTAGTAGGGGTCTGCGAATCTATATCCAGCCGCTGTGAAGAATGATTGAAAGTGTAGAGAGTTCCTCCTAGTAGGAGGGTTTTCCCAGCCGTCAATCCGATATGAGGATGTCAATTGCTCTGAAAGTATTATCTACCTAACTAAACAAAAATACAAGACGATGTTTAGTTAAAGAATACATGAAAACCCTTTTTTAATTTGTCCTTATACTAAAAGGCTTTTCTTAAGTTCGGTCATTACAAAATCCTTAAATATAAGACAGTTATCCACAACTTGCTTAAGTATGTATTCTTGTTCCTCAAACTCTTTTTCGAAAGAAACAGGTTCTACCTCCAATCTAAAACTTACTGATTTACCAGTCATGACCAATTCCATATTTGGAGGTAGCTTATTATAGTCTTGAAGTAATTCTTCATATTGAGAAGCCATGCCACTTAACTCAAGATCAACATATCCTTTCTCCATCTTATGAATAAGGCGTGTATTTTTTAAAAGCCAGAAGGGACTGAAATACACAAAAGAAGATGCTGTCGGCTTTACTTTAGGTTGAGGCATATTTAATTCCTGTAATGTGCCTGATATATACAAATAATATTTCTTCCAAAACTCTGTAACAACCTCATCCTTTATAGCTTGATATCCTCTTCGTTCTTGTTCAATCGCAAGACGAAGAATTTCTGATTTGTACCATGATCGTAAAGAGGCGTCTTTAGAAAACCAAGTAAGTATTTCCTCATAAGAAACAGAGTACTCAAACTCACTTTTATTATCAATATAAGCCTTAGGAGCAACAAGAATGACCGCGGTCTCAATATTAGGTCCAGCAAGAAGTTCTGCACGCTTCATGTATCGATCATACTGAGCATCTTGAAACATAGCGTCAACTTTGTTTTCAATTAGAAGAAACAATTTCTTTTGATTAAAAACAAATTCAGCTTGAATGTCAGTCTCTCCGAGCCCTGCGGTTGTCACACTTCGATATGCTTTTGAGAATATAAACTCTGGCTTACCAACAACTTTTAAAAATAACTTTTCTAAGCCTGTATTTGCATATAGTTCTTCTAATATCAATAAATCAATATCTCGTTCACGCACGGATTCGACTATCGGGAATGTTGCACCATTATTTTGAATTGCCTCCATAATAGTTATTTCCTCCAGAAGATTAGCGACTTAAAGAACCCTGTGACTCGCTCTGTAAATGTTGGCTTTGGAGCTTCTCCCACTTTCGCAGGCGTAACTGGCTCTTCAACCTCGGTAGTTGTTGAGACCACAGGCTCAATCACTTTTAGTGTCTCGACCTTTGGTTTCTGTTCAGCTTTTGGAGTAGGTTTAATTTCAGAAGCAGGAGTATTAACAACAACCTCTTTTACCTCCTCAATGACTGGAGGGGTTGTTGTAGCTTTCTGTGATTTTTTAGCAAAGAAGTCAGGATACTTAGCTCGATAGAGTTGCTCAACTTTGTAAGCGTTCACTGGATTCATTTTCTGAAGCAGTTTGAACTGAGCCACCTCTTGATCATCGGGGAGCGATTCAAGCCAATCGAAATATTCTCCGATGGTTATCTGCTTTTGTGGAGGCTGGATTGCTTGCTCGTATACTTTGGTGTACTTGTCGTATTCGAGTTGCTGAATCTTGAGCTTGAGTTCGGCGATTTCAGCCTCTTTTGCTTTCATATCAATTTGAGATTGATATGAAGACCTTTGAGATTCTAGGTCAGCAATCTGTTTGGAGTACTTGGTATCAATTTCAGAAAGCTCCGCCTTGATTTGCTCCGTCAGACCATAGGTGCCAGTGAGATAGTTTTTCTTGGCATCTCGTTCGTTCTTTAATTCAAGAATTCTGTTATCAATGTTTCCAATTGATGATGCAGAATTATTTTGCAATTGTGCCTCAAGTGATTTGAGACGATATTCTAAAGCTGACTTTTCCTCCTGCTGTTTGATGGATACATCTGCGGGCAGATAGTTATAGTCGGTTGCGTGTGCGATGGTTGCTTGGAATACAAATATTCCTAGCACGAACACGCATGTTCGTATGATTTTGTTCATAAGCCACTGTAGCGGTTTTAGCCTATTAACTGATAATAGGCGGAGAATCTTGAGTCTTGCGACTGAAGACTCCTCGCCATTGTGATCCAACCTTTCGGTCAGACCCATATATCCTTTCGGATACACGACCGCTACAGTGACTCTGACGAGGAGTCTTCAATACTGTAGCGGTTTTGCTATTCCGACCATATCCTAGGAAACTAAGGGTTTTCTAGGGGTTAGGTCTTTGTTGTACAAGAACATGATAGCAAATTTTTGGCTATCTTTCTAGACTTTAGCTTACATTTAGGGAGTTGCGAAGCCTGAGTTGTCGACAGTCTATTTTGTCTTCTTTTGCGAACCAAGACCTTTCATTAGATATTCCTTTTCATGACCATGGACCTTGTCCATAACAGCAAGTAAATCCTCAAAAATATTAAAAGCTTCTCGAAGGTGTTCACTGGCTTTGGTTTGAACTTTACTGTCATAACTTGCCTGATCTTTAATATCTTTCATTTCAGAGTAATCAACTAATTTATATTCTGCTTCAACATTGTGCAAAACAAGATTCCTGCTCTTCTTGAATTTACTTATCCTCGAATAAAGTTTTTCATCTAGCACATCCTTGTTTTTCAAAACCAAAAAGATTGCCATACCATCGAAACCAACACGCCCTTTTATATTATGAAGATGGTTAATAAGAGATTGCGCTTCAAAAGAGTTGAAAATCTGTCTCAAGATTGATTCACCAGTATTATCAATAATTGAATCAGCACCTGCGAATGCTTGAGCAAAATAACCCTTATTTGCTGGATCAAGCACGAACTTACCCCAATCTATTGAGATACCAGAATATTTACCATCCCATGTGACTCTCGATTCCATAATTATTTGAGTACATCTTTTAGCCCCCAGAACATACTGCTTCCTTTCTCAATCAGGACGTTAATGAGATCTTCGACCTTAGCCTTAAACGAAGGATTTTTGTAGATAATTTCTAGAGCTTCTTTAATTTCTCCATCAATACTGAATAAAGGTGCACGTCGATTCGTGTTCAACTCGTCTTCATTCAACAAATACTGCTTAATGACACCTAAGGTACTTTCAGGATCAATAGTTGCGAATATTTTCAAACGTCGAGTAAGCCCATAATCCCAATCAATATCACCTTTTGATTTCTCAAGAGTTATTGCAAGATTCTTGATGATGATTTTCTCATCAATTATCTCCTTATCAGGATTCACCCAAAATCCAAAACCAGAGAAGGCTTTCGGCTCAATCGGAATACCTGTTGAAATAATCCAATTCCAAAACTCTACAAGTTTATCCTTGCTTACATTGTTTTCCTTAAACCAATCATCGCCAGCCTGACTTCGAGTGATACAACTTCGACCAATAAAGGATACGAATTCGTAATGACGAGCTTCGTTTGGTGTCTTCCAAAATAGTTCAAAGAGTGGATCAGTAATTTTGAAATCAAAATGAGCATAAGCCAGTGCCAAATGGACAGCCAGTGTCTCATCAAGACCTTTCAAATATTTCCTATCTGGATAAATATTTGGATTTAGCTTTATCGCATACTCGTAATAGCCACGAAGTTCATCAAATAACTCCTTGTACAGAGAACTTGCCAGGTATCCTTCCCAAGTAGCAAAATACAGTTTTTCTTTTCCTGATTCTTTAGGGAATATCTTCGATAGGAGTCCTTTAACAAAAGTAATGTCACGGAAGTAGAATGACGCAAGGAACTGACCAAGGGTGAATCGAACCGCATTCGATGTTTCTGTATCAAGAACCTGCTCAAACAAAACCTTAACTTCATTTGAAAGTGTCTTGTTGCTTTCGTTGTAAGCAAATTGGACAAAAGCTCGATACGCCTGTCCTCGAACGGAATTTATCGCAACATGAGCAGGTTCATTGGACTCACGCTTATCATCTTCAACATCAGGACTGCTCTTAATGGTAAAGAGATATTTGATGATGCTGAATATTTTTGCCTGATTATCTTTGAATGTATTTGAGTCCTTGATGGTTGCAAGTATCTCAAGAAGAACATCCGCTATAGATTTATGGACGGTTATCCAATCAGCAAGATAAACCCGCTCTTCCATTGGCTTAAACTCTTCTTTCTCACCCGATTGTCGAATGAGATCAAAGAAATTAATAACCTGTATGAATTGCTCATCTGTGAACGATTCCTTTGCCCTCAAACTGTCTTCAACTTGTCGCAGTATTGAGTAAACATAGTTTGGAGAAATAACACCCCTGTCAAAAAACTTATTAAGGTTTGATAGATAATCAGCCTTTCGAGCTTTAAAGTCTTCCTTAATGGCATCACCTAAGCCTTCGGGACCACGAGGACTTAAGAAATCATCATTCTTATACTTTTCCTTCAACACCGCTGGAGATGCGTCAGTTTTCAAATGATCAATGAGAGCATCAATGGTCATTTCTGATGGATTAAATGGTGTTTTGTGATTCACAATACCTCCCATTCCGCCCATGACAGTAGGATGAGGAGTAATCTGACCATCTTCTAACAACTTTCCGAAGATGGACTCAGCCTTTGTAATTTCTTCAGGAGTTAGGTACTTTTTTATATAAGTAAGTATCTCTAAACCGTCACGTTTCCTCCATTTTTCTTTATCAGCATCGTCTAGTTTTGCTCCGTAGTATTTAATAACATTTTCAACATATTCTCGTTGCTCGGTATCCTTATCTAGAGCGTTAAACCCAGCAATCAACCCCTGGTGATATTCAGCTCCTGTATCAATCTCAAAGTAGCGTTCACCAACATTAAACACACGGAACAAGAATTCCTTTATCTCCGACTTAAACGCATCAGGACATCGTGTAATTGCATATAACTTAAGCCTCCAAGAGGTAAGAGCGTCGGGTAATGTGGCAATATTTTCTAAATAGATGCGACGAACCTCTGCGACATCATCACACTTACCGCCAAGAATTATCTCAATGAGAGTTTTTATTGTTGCTATGAAATTCTGAATATCTTCTCGGAAATGAGACCTCTTGTCCGTATCTAATTGTAGTGTGAATACACTCACATCGAGTAGATAGAATGGCTCTGACTTGTCAAAGACGGTTCCGTCTTTTTCTACACCAATGTCAGTAATTTTTGTAAGGATTTCAGACAACAACTTCAAAAACTTTTCCTTATCGGGATTGTTTTGATCAAGAATAAGTTCAAATATTCCAGTCTCGCTTACATCACCGAGATAGAATAACTTATCTGTTATTGAGAAACGCTCAATGTTGGCAAACTCTTCTTTATCCCTAACCGTAAGTACTACTCTAGCGAGATCGTAGATTGCCTCATAATCCTTTTCTTGAGCAAACTTCTCAGTCATCTTCTTGTATTCATATCCGGAACGACCAAAACGAGACATGAGTTTCAACCAGTTATCTGAATACATTTTTGGAAGAATCTTCTTTATCTGAGCAACTGGCAAAAGACCAGTGATCCAGAAGAACCTGTCGATGACCTCAGGGTTGAAGGTATCTTTTGAAATTGGTGTTGAAAGAATTATCTCAGCGACTAATTCAGGTAGTTTTTCTGCCATTCGAGTAAGATACTCAAGTTCAGAAAGACGATATCCATATTTACTAGGATCTTCCGACTTCTTTTTTAATTCATCAAAAAGACCGTTATCAAAAAACCACTTAAGCCAAGCTTCGTTTGCCTTCGAAAATAGATAGCGCTTTGAGTCTTCATTGCTTTCGATAAAATTTTTTGCAACTTCAATAGATGCAACTGATGGGCCAGCTGTTACGAATTCGTCTATTTTTTTGTGTATTTGAAGTTGGTTCATAATTTTATACACATGAATATAGAAGTGGAATATACTCTCTCTTCTTCGGGCCTGAATAATATGATCCTAAAGATGTTTTATATACCTCCTCAATTTCTTTCCCAGTCGTAAGATTTTTATAGAATAGTTCTGTAAATTCTTTTGCAGAAAGTTCACCAACAGGATCTCGATACGCGATTACATAACGCGAACAACCAGATTTGATTATTTTAAAAGCAAGACTCTCTTTGTTTAAAATTCCACCCCCAGAATAGCAAAGTGACAGAAAAATTAATTTTTGATTACTATCCTTTATAAGTTCAACAAAATCATCTGGGGAAAATTTTTTTGTCTCTTTATATTTTGTATGGTCGTCATCTTCCAAACAAAGATTTCCATCCTGATCACCGTGCATAACAATATGAACCAGCGAATAATCCTTCCAAGAAACACCCTTAATCGACTCAGTAGTTGTGTGTTTTAATAGTAAAATACTATCAACTCGAAAATATTGCTGATTATTTTCAATAAGAAAATGTAAAGAGTTGTATATAGATTTAATCTCATCATCCATGACTGCCTTCAAGTCAGATCCCACACCTTCATGGGCATGAGACATAAGCATTACAAGATTATTGTCTTCTTTTACTTGGGGCTCTCTAACTGGGGTAGAAACTTTTCTTACTATATATAAATTATTATCTTTGAGATTTTCCCATGGAAGCTCGAGAAATACAGAAAAATCAGATCTGATTGTTAGCTGATCATCTTCTAAATTTTCAGCAATTTTAATTTCCTTATTTACGAATTCTAAAACCTTCTGAAGGTCTGGTCCTTGTTTCGAGAAAACAGGATTAATATCTGAACTTTTACCTATACCAATTTCTGGTGTTACAACTGTTGTTACGTCTTTGTTTCTTAAATACTCACTATGAAAATCATCGAACGATATTAATACAAACTGACCGTTAGATTTATTGGTTTTAACACTTAAATACAAACCTCCTTTTATTGATTCTTTTTCGCCATCTTTAACTTGTTTAAGTTCGCAATAGATTTCCATAATTTACTAATAATTCAACGCCTAAGAAACAGAGGGTAATCCTAGTCGGTTCAGAGTTATTGCCTCGAAGAAATAATCACAATCCACCTCTTTAATATAAGCGAGCACATCTTTATACGCTGGTGCCTGAAACCACTCACTTAGAATATAGATATATTCAACTTTAACGCCTAGAGAATTGAGAAGTTTTTCATACTGTCGTTTTTTGAAATGACATGTCTGTAATTTTTCATCAACAGACCCTGCAACATTTTGAAATTTGATTTCAATTACATAAAAAGAATTGGTTGCCAATACAAAAATAGCATCATCGGGAAGGAGTTTTTTGGAAAGTATTTCCTTATGATTTACACCTTTCTCCTCTAAAAATTTATATAGACGATTTTTCCGAAGATTAAGAGCGACTTTTTCTCCTTTAAAAAGAATCGAGCCATCTTCATGCACCTCATAACCAGGCACAGTTTTAAGCACTTCAAGAAAATCCACTTTGCCCTCAAAGTGAAGTCCTGATTTTGTATTTGCTCCTCCTACGCCACCAATTTTCATATAACGTGATTATCTCACAAAAACGCCCTTAAATCTAGGATATAAAGGTAAAAAATGATAAAATGAAATTGTGAAGACAGATAACGTAAAAAAAGCAAAACCATTTCTAAAATGGGTCGGTGGCAAGGGTCAATTATTGACTCAATTTCAGAGTCTCTTTCCTAAAAAATACAACTCGTATTTCGAACCATTTATTGGTGGAGGTGCTGTCTTTTTTTCTATCAACCCACAAAAAGCACACATAAACGATATAAACAAAACACTAGTTCAGACCTACACGCATATTAAGAATGATGTAGAGAAATTAATAAAATCTCTTGCAAAACTTGAAAAAGAATTCCTTGCAAAAGACACTGAGGCACGAAAAGAATTCTATTACTCGATACGAGAAAAATACAACTCTTTATCTCACGAGGATTTCAAGAAAAGTCTCTACTTCTTATTCTTTAACAAGACTGCGTTTAATGGTGTCTACCGAGAAAATTCAAAAGGTGGATTCAATGTGCCGATGGGTAGCTATAAAAATCCTAAAATCGTAGATGAGGAAAATCTTAGAGAGGTTTCCAAAATGCTTTCAAACACCAAAATAACAAGTGGTTCATTTGTTGATGCTGTAAAGAATGCAAAGGCTGGTGATTTTGTTTACTTCGACCCTCCATACCACCCACTTTCCGAGACATCTAGTTTTACAAGTTATAGCAAGGATTCTTTTTCTAAAGATGATCAGATAAAGCTCCGAGATTTATTTGTAGAACTCGACAAGAGAGGTGTATACGTAATGCTCAGTAACTCAAGTGCGCCTTTTATTCAAGAAATATACTCTGGATACAAACAGATTCCTGTTTATGCTAGTCGAATGATCAACTCAAAAGCAGATAAGCGCGGAAAGATATCAGAAGTCGTAATAATTAATTACGATCCGCAATCAAATCTTCAAAGCGTTTTTGAGAAAGATTTAAGTATTTCTTCTCAGTATCAATACCTATAAATCTTCGTCCGTGTTTCTTCGCGGCGATTCCTGTAGTTGAGCTTCCTGTAAAAGGGTCGAGAACTATGTCTCCCTTATTTGTACTAGCGAGTACGATTCGCTCAAGAAGTGAAAGTGGTTTTTGCGTTGGATGTTTGGTGAACTTCTTCTCTTCTTTCTTTGGTGGGTTAACTGCCCAAACCGAACGCATTTGTAAGTTCGGCTTCTTTATAAAATCTTCTGGCCACTCGCCATTTTTCATTAGTTCATAATTGAAAGTGTGTTTTGCTTTCTTATGTTTTCTAGCCCAAAGAATTGTTTCGTGACTTGCTGTAAAAAATCGACAACTTAGATTTGGAGATGCGTTCGGTTTGAACCAAGTAATATCATTCAAAACATGGAAACCAATTGACTGAATAGCATGGCCACATTGATAGATAGAATGATAGGTACCACTAACCCAAATGGTGCCATGGGGTTTTAAAACACGATAACAAGCTTCTAGCCATCTTTTATGAAAGGCATAGTCAGCATCGAAGCCTTTGCTTTTATCCCAATCACCTTTGTTAACGCTTACCATTTTCCCTGCGTGCACAGTAAAACCTCCATTTGAGAGCATATATGGAGGATCTGCAAAAATCATATCGATTGAGTTTTCTGGGAGAGTATTTAAAAGCTCTATTGAATCAGCCAAATAGAGCACAAAATCCTTGTGCATAAAATACGGTTTTTGTTTTATTGAAGCTAAAATCTTTTTTGCCATTTATAAGTACATTTTAGCTTAAAAGACATAAAACCTGAATAAAATTTACCTAAACTTACCTACAGTTTATCTACTTCGGACGCTCTAGACTCCTAAGAGGTTCAGCGTCATCAATGTGTTTGTATGAAAATACAAAATCCGCTACAAGTGACGCCTGACGAGGTTGAGGCAAAACAACCGATTAAGTACTGCTTATATGCTCGTAAATCAACCGAACAAGAAGATAAGCAGGCATTATCAATTGAATCGCAAGTCAGAGAGATGCAGGCTCTGGCTGAGCGAGAGAAACTGAACGTGGTCGAAATTAAGCGAGAAGCACACTCCTCTAAAGAAGTCGGACAGAGGCCTGTATACAATGAACTTCTCGCTGAAATCAAACAAGGAAAGTTTAATGGGATACTAACATGGGCACCAGACCGCTTATCGAGAAATGCCGGTGACTTGGGAGCGGTAGTAGACCTGATGGATCAGAAGCTTCTTCTAGAGATCCGCACCTATGGACAGAAATTTACAAACAATCCAAATGAAAAGTTCCTCCTCATGATTCTCGGATCACAGGCAAAGCTTGAGAATGACAACAAGATGGTGAATGTGAAGCGAGGACTCAGAGCAAGGTGTGAGATGGGCTTATGGCCATCAGTACCTCCAACAGGATACTTGAGCAATCCTGATAGAAATAGAAAATGTGAAGTAATAACCGATCCAGCAAGAGGTCACATTATCAGGCAAATGTTCGAGAAAGTGGCATATGATGGCTGGTCAGGACGAAAGCTGTATAAATGGATGGCACATGACCTCAAATTTAAAACAAAGAATGGCAAACCATTAACATTGAGCAATATTTACATAATTCTCAAAAACACTTTCTACTACGGAGAATTTGAATACCCAAAAGCAAGTGGACAATGGTATGTCGGAAAGCATGAACCTGTGATAACCAAAGACTTGTACCTACAGGTTCAAGATAAAATTACATCGGATTCAGTAATACATGCACAAGACAAGGAGTTTGCATTCACAAAGATGATGACATGTGGATTGTGTGGATCGGGAGTGACGGCAGACGAGAAATTTAAGAAACTCAAAGATGGTACAACGGCACGATACGTGTACTACGGATGCACGAGATTTAGGGATAAAGATTGTCCGTGCGGATACATACGAGAAGAAGACCTGATTGAACAACTCGCAAATATACTGGATACCGTGTCACTGAACGAGATTGGGATGAAAGACAAGATCAAATCAGAGATTGAAGCACATACAGAATTTCAAGAATCAGTACTTGGAAAAGCAGTTAAAGAGAAGATAAAGATTAAGGAGGTCGATATACGAAACTTCGCCAAGCATATCTTAAGAAAGAGACCGATCTACGAAAAGAGAGAGCTATTAAGCAATCTGAGAAGCAAGTTGGTGTTAAAAGACAAACAGATAAGCATGATGAATTAGGCAAACAAAAAACCACCCGAAGGGGTGATTTTTTGTTCTGGATACTGCGCTCAGCAGGTATGCAATTTACGGAATAGTATCGTGTGTTTTACCTTAGTTCGAGCCCATGACTGGTGCTCAGAACTTTTATTCCTAAACGGCGATTTTAGCCGTCTAGGTAGGTCTCACATGACTGCTGCCGAACCTGGACTCGAACCAAGATAAACGGTACCAGAAACCGTTGTCCTACCATTAGACGATTCGGCAATATTGATCGTCTTGCGCCTCACTATACCTAAAAACCACCTTTTTTTCAAGGTGGTTTTATCTAGACTTTGAGATATCGACGAACTGCAAGGAAGCTTGAGATCACCCCAAGGAGCATACCCGCAAAGAGTACCCCAAATCCAACAGTCAAAAAATGTGTCAGGTAATAGCTATAAATATTGATACCGAGCGCATCAGTGGCACGATGCCCTAGGAAGTAGGTTACCGGCAGGAATATGATGAGCATCACAATCCATGCAAAGAATCCATAGAGCATTCCCTCCACCAAAAACGGCGAACGAATATAAGTACCTGACGCACCCACAAGTCGCATAATACCGATCTCCTCTCGTGCCATATAGATCGTCAGACGAATGGTCGTGTACATAATGATGATTGCAACAATAGAGAGTACCATTGTTACAAAAAATCCAACTTTCTGTGCATCATCAATGAGGCGATTGAGGCGGTCAATCACTGCTTTGTTTTGTGAGTAGTTGATACGCTCAATGATCTGCGCATTCTCCCGAGCAATCTTACTGTCGCCCTCGAGTACCTGCGAGATTGCTTCGTACTGCGTTGAATCTTTTGCCTTGATACGAAGTGACCCACCGAATGGATTGTCGCCCAGCTCATCGAGTGCTTGAAGTGTCAAATAGTCATCAGCATGACGCTGACGAAATGCGAGCACTTCATTGTCTGCAGAGCTATACTCCACGGTCGCAACCTCAGGAAGACTCTCAAGGGTAGTTTCAAGTGCAAGAATGCGCTCCTCAGATGCATCAACACTAAAGTATACTGCGATGTCGACTTGGTTTTTGAGGCGAACAATCGATGAGTCAAGTACTGCCTGAAAAAGGAAGAGCGCAGTGAGTACTGAAAGAACAATTGTGGTGACCAAAATAGACGCAGATGATACCAATCCGTTACGACGAAAATTGATCCACCCACTCTTGACTACTCGTTTTACTCTAACCCAAAACATATACTATATATTATACTGTCTTTCGCTTTGTTTCGTCACTCACCACACGACCGTTCTCCATGGTGATAATACGACGACCTACTGCCTTGATCAGTGCAGGATCATGTGTAGTCAGGATCACCGTAGTACCAAGGTCATTGATCTTTTTTAAGATATGTATCACTTCTTTTGTATTTGCTTCATCAAGGTTTCCTGTCGGCTCATCCGCAATGAGGACTTCTGGCTGGTTAATGATGGCACGAGCAATTGCAAGTCGCTGTTTCTCACCTCCTGAGAGTTGGCTTGGAAAATGAAACATGCGGTTCTGGAGATCTACCAGCTGTAGCACGTGTGGCACATCAGATACAATTTCCTCGTCACTTTTGCCTGCCGCCTCCATCGCAAATGCAATATTTTCATAGGCAGTCTTGGTGCCGAGCAAACGAAATTCTTGAAAGACGGTACCAATACGACGACGAAGATTCATGAGCTGTGCAGTAGAGAGACTATGAATATCTACGTTTTCAAAAAGGACTGTACCTTCAGTTGTCTCTTCTTCTTGCATGAGAAGCTTGGTGAGTGTTGTCTTCCCAGCACCAGACGGACCAACAATAGTTACAAATTCACCTGTTTGAATCTCAAGATTAACGTTCTCAAGAGCGATAGCACCGTTTGGATAGGCTTTTGAAGCGTTGACGAATTTGATCATAGGAGCCTCTAGTATAGCATGAGCTCTGCATCAAGAAATGCATCAATATCCCCATCATTGAGGACTTTGTCCGTATTACTTGTCTCTACCTCAGTGCGATGATCCTTCACCAGTTTATACGGATGCAAGACATAGGAACGGATTTGGTTGCCCCATTCGATATCAGTAGACTTTGAGATAGCCATACCGCGCGCAAGTGCCCGTTCTTCTTCTTCGCGACGTTTATAGAGCTTGGCCTTTATCATCGATAGTGCCTGCTCTCTGTTTTGCTCTTGTGAGCGCTCGGTCGTCACATGTACTGCGATACCGGTTGGTTTATGTGTCATGCGCACCGCTGTCTCACGCTTGTTTACATTCTGCCCACCAGGACCACCAGCACGAGCAAACGTAACCTCAAGTTCACTATCAGGAATCTCGATATCGGTATCACTTTTTGAGAACTCAGGCATGACCTCAACCATGACAAATGACGTCTGACGTTTTGCATTCGCATTAAATGGTGAGATGCGCACGAGTCGATGCACCCCACTTTCATACTTGAGACGACCATAGACACCTTTCCCGCTGATTTGAAACGTCACGTTTCGATACCCTCCCTGGTCGTTTTTTGATTCACTAATAAAGCTACTACTCCACCCACGACGCTCCACATATTTTATATACATACGCAAAAGCATGGCGACAAAATCTTCCGCATCATCCCCTCCTGCACCAGCAAAGATCGTAATAAGGGCATTACCCTTGTCGAATTTACCAAGACCTTCGAGACTGTCTTTGAGCTCGGAAAGCTCCTTAATCATCGCCTGCGCCTTGGGTACATCAGACCAAAAATCTCCCCCACTCATGCGTGTTTCGATTTCGCTAATTCGTGCAGCAATTACATCCTTGTCCATGACACAGACTGTACCAAGAAATAGGCAAACAAAAAAGCCCGAGTCATGCTCGAGCTTTTTTATATTAAAACGTTATTGGAATGCGGTGTGTGATCGGCTTGTCGCTTGTGCCTTGCGGCGAAATAAGTATCAAATAGCCAGTTCCTTTTTTTGGCTTGCCAGTGACCGCTATGGTTGTAGCAAATGTTGCACGACCATCAGAGAGTCCTGTAGTAGGAACAATCATTTCATTTGGAACAGTCGTATATGCAGCCATCGGCTTGCCTGTACTATCTACAAGTTGTGCGTAGAGCGCGATTGAACCCTCAGGTCGCCAATCACAGCCAGTCTTTTCTCCTTTGAGAGAAACACTTGTCGTGATAGTTGTCGATGGTAGAGGACTCACAATCAAAAGGCCACAATTAGAGTCAGTATTAGAGGACACAAGAGTCGTCGACGGAGATGTTTTTTGAATAACAGGCGCAGTCGTCACAGGAGCTGTTCCAGACATATTACGACCAAAATGGTTTAGAACGCCAAGTACAAGAATAATAACAACGATAATTTCAATAGCCTCCCATCCGCCGCCACTTGGTGCTTTTGGTGCATCTGCCATGGATTACTTCTTGACCGTATAGCGGCCATCTTCAAGCTTGGTAAAGAATTTTGCGTTCTGAAGATTCACGAGAATAGTGTTCTTTTTAAGAAAGCGCTCTTTGAGTACACGATCGACGACATCTTCTTTAGTGAGCGGTCCTTCCTTTACAAGGATTTCTTTGATGACATCTTTTACCACACCAGCCTTGTAGCCCCATTCAGCAAGTGCGTAGTAGCCACGACCAACGAGTACAAACCGTGAGTCTTTAATAAGTTCATTGTGAGTAGTTGCAACATGTGTTTTTCGACCAAACGTATCAACGATTGCTTTTGCGACTTCACGGAAGTGCATTGGTGAACCGTGCTTTTTCATCATGAGATATGCGTAGTCTTTAATACCACGAGTTTTCACATTTTGTGAGTCAGCAGGACCCCATTCACCAAGTGGATTCTTGGCAATCTTTTTTGAAATCTTGAGCCAACGACGAGCAATTTCTTCGTTTTTATATTGCTCTGACACATCTTTGAGCTCCTTGATAAAGCGAGTTACTAGATCATCCTCTGAGAGCAGTTCCTTATCATCAAGATTGCGATACACATCGTGAAGTGCAGTATGTACCACTTCAGCAAGACCAGTATCAGTTGTCCATCGAGCTTCAAAGTGATCGTCTTCTTTGATCTTGTTAAACGCATCACCGAGTACGAGATAGAACCTCACATGATTTTGAATTGACTTGTCTTTTGAGATTGCAGTGAGAAAGTCGTCTTCATGAACCATGGCACCCATAGCTTCAACAAGGGTTTTGAGTTCGCTGAATGTCTTGTGTTCAGCTTTAAAAGTCTCACTCTTACGGATAGCCGCAAGCGCCGCGTTTTCGATCTGGCGAACACGCTCACGAGTGATATTGTATTTCTTTCCAATTGCCTCAAGTGTCTTGGCGTCGGCATTATCAGCCAATCCATAACGGTTGACAATAATATCGTATGAACGATCTTGAAGACCTGAAAGCAGGTGTTTGGTGACTTGTTTCGGTTTGAAGCTAATAACTGGCATATATGTGGTTCAATATAAATTTAGTATTACTACACTTTATCATGGATATTAAAAAAGTCAAACCCTCGTCAAGTCTTGACCTAGAACAGTCGATGAACATCCACGACCGTAAGGAAAAGCATGAGTGCAAGAAGGAGGAGAAACCCTACAGCATGAATAATACCAACGACTTTTGACGAAAATCGACGACGAGTGATAGCCTCTAAAAGCACGACAATAAGCCGTCCTCCATCAAGTGCGGGGAATGGCATAATGTTGAGTACCGCAAGGTTTACGGATATAGCAGCAGTAAATGCGAGTAAGTACGCAAAGCCAATCGCGGCTGCATTCCCTACTTCCTTCACGAGTCCTACTGGACCAGTCAATCCTTGTGCTGAACCACTGCCAGTAAAAAGTCCTCCAACAAGACCTGATAAGGTATCCCAGATACCACCTACAAGTGAGCATACTTGAACAATGGCTGATATAGCTGCATGAAGAAATGAGAGCTTTACGTTCTTGATGGGCTGAATACCAATACCAATCATCTTGCCATCAGCGGTATCTTTTGGTGTGACGACTACCTCATGTGCAACATCGTTATGTATGTATGATATTGCAACGGTACCTCGATTGTTTTTCACTGAAGCACGAAGCGTATCGGTAGTAATCGGTACAATAGGTACACCATCAACAGCAATCGAGGTGATTGTGTCTCCCGCAACAATCCCTGCTTCATGCGCTGGAGAATTTGCGACAATAGTGACAACAGTGGGTATACCTCCATCAGAAATAGTCGGCATACCAATCATGTACGCGCTTGTAAAGAGTACGATCGCAAGTACTATGTTACAGACCACACCTGCAACAAGCACGATACTTTTCTGCCACCATGACTTGGTATCAAATTGTCGGTTTGGTGCGACATGCCCCTCAAGTCCATTCTCACCTGCAATGCGTACAAAGCCGCCGATCGGGAGCGCATTGATTGAGTAGACTGTCTCCCCTTTCTTGAAACTCCAGAGTCGCGGTGGAATACCAAATCCAAACTCTTCAACAATCATGCCACATTTACGCGCCGCATAAAAATGCCCCCACTCATGCACCAGCACGGTCACCAACAAAACAAGAAGAAAAAGGATAATAGTCATGGGTATACAATACCATAAAAAATACTCTTTTTTGAAAAGGAGTATTTTTGTTAATTCATGATCTCAGCTTCTTTTTTCTTGAATGTTGCTTCGAGTGAAGTGTTGGCATCATCGACGAGTTTTTGAAGATCATCTTTTGCATTGCGCATCGCATCCTCTGGGAGTGAAGCGTTTTTGAGGTCAGTGAGCATACTCTCGCGAGCTTTGCGGATTGTAATGCGGCCATCCTCAAGTCGCTCTTTTGCAATCTTTACAAGGTTGGTGCGAGTCTCAGTTGTTAGTGCTGGGATAATGACGCGAATACCTGCATCATCAACTGCAATAGAAAATCCAAGATTTGCGGCATAGAGCGCGCGCTCAATATCTTTGATTGCACTCTTGTCCCAAGGGAGCACGCGAAGTGTCTTGGGGTCCTCAATCGATACTGATGCCACGTTTTTGAGTGGTTGAAATGAGCCGTATGACTCTACCTGCACCCCATCAAGAAGGACTGGGGCTGCTCGTCCGGTATGGATCTGACTATATTCTTTGGTAAGCCAAGTTTGGGCTTGTGTTGCTTCTGTTTTAAATGGATTCAAATCGTACATAAAAATGAGTATAGCATGAGCATCTAGAGTACCATGGAGGCAGCATACTCGAGCACAAACTTGGTCGGAAGGTTTGCCGCAAAAAGCATATCTTTTGCTTCATACACATAGCGCGCCTTTGCCGGAGCCGTGCGACAGGTCTGCTCAAGGGTATCAAGAAATTGCACACCCTTTGCGCGCTTCATCGCTGCATCATCTTCACTCTCCGTACCGAATGCATCCTTGATAAATGCGAGCGCAGATGTCCGAGTGAGCTTCATCGCTTCAGGCGACATATTGTTACTTTGGATGAGAGTGACACGCGAACGAATCGTCTTTGGTACGACATAAGGATATGGTGTCATCAGAATGATCGTTGTTTGTATATCAGGTTCCTCAAGTGTCTTGAGGAGGACCTGTGCCGCATCAGGAGAAAATACTGCAAAGTAGATCAAAAATACCCGATCTTCACCAGTACTTTCATTCATAAGTGTGACCATTGTGCGCGCATGATCTATCGTAAAGCGTGGCACAAGGAGCGACTGTGTCATTGGTTGATCAATAATGTATGAAGCAAGTAGTGTTTCAAACTGTGATTCATCTCCCTGAATCAAAAACGTTCGTTGTGGCTGATACTCAATGATATCTTTTTTTTTCATACTATTTTTTTGCGAGAATCGATCGCTTGTAGTCATTTAGATGTGCAAGCAAGATACCAGTACCTTTGACGACACAATACAATGGATCGTCTGCAATGCGTACTTTGACGCCAGTTTGCTGCTCAATAAGTTCCGGTAAATGCGCGAGTTGACTTGTCCCACCAGTCATCACGATGCCGTGATCAATAATGTCAGACGCAAGCTCAGGTGGTGTTGCCTCAAGCACCGTCTTGATTGCCTTGATCATAAGCTTCAATTCATAATCAATGGCTTTGACGAGTTCATTAGTAGAAATAGTAAGTGTTTTTGGAAGACCAGTCATCGTATCACGACCTTTCACGTCTCCTTTCACATCAGGTGATACCGGAAGTGCAGAGCAGAGATTCTTTTTTAACTCTTCTGCACTCTGCTCACCGATTGCAACATTGTAGACGCGACGAATATAGTCGATGATTGTTGTATCAATTTTAATACCCGCACATTTCACGGAAGTAGATGCGATGACACCACCTAGCGAAATCACTGCAACATCCGTCGTGCCTCCCCCGATATCGATGA
This sequence comes from uncultured bacterium, assembly GCA_937903035.1. Taxonomy (GTDB): domain Bacteria; phylum Patescibacteriota; class Minisyncoccia; order Phycocordibacterales; family UBA9973; genus UBA4124. The sequence continues at coordinate 151,263 of CALCZP010000004.1, forward strand.
TCATGCAGCCACGTGCATCATTGATAGAAATACCTGCACCAAGTGCTGCGAGAATCGGCTCTTTCACCACAAAGGCATTTTTTGCACCAGCTTTCACTGTTGCCTCAATCACCGCACGACGCTCAGTTGAGCTGATACCTGCAGGTACTGACACAAGAACTTCTGGTTTCCAAAGGGTCATACGACCAAGTGCCTTGGTGAGAAAATGCCGAAGCATTGAGTACGTTGTTGCATAGTCAGCAATCGCCCCATCCTGCATCGGACGATAGATCGCAACATCGTCAGGAGTTTTACCGATCATTTCTTTGGCGTCGGTACCGATCGCAACAATTGATTTAGAGCTTCGACTGACAGCCACAACAGTTGGCTCATTGAGGACAATGCCTGATCCTGCAACAAAAACAAGCGTATTAGTAGTACCCAAATCAATACCTATTTTTTTACTTCCGGGGAGTTTCCACATGGTGATGCACTATAGTATAGTGACCCTACAAGCAATGTAAAGAAGTATGTATCTCCTCACGATTATCCCTATCAGCCGCGGCATACCCTTTGATGTACTCTCCTATTACGCGAGTGAGCTCGTCGACTCCGGTACTCTGGTCACTATTCCATTCAATCGAACTACTATTACCGGAATTGTGGTTGATGCAACACCACTTGCACAGGCAAAATCAATGATCAAGCATGCCAAGTTTTCTTTGAAGAAAATCACTGGCATTATCGGTACTGCACCACGACTCACCGAGCTCGTACATGCCGCGCAGGAAACATCACTTGCAACACTCACCCCTATCGGCGCCGTTGTCGCAAGTGTCGTACCGCACATGCTCTTTGAGTACATGAGTGGTGAGAAAACAGTCGAACTACTCGCAACCTCTCGATCAAATAACCTTGCACCGATTGAGCGCGTTGAGATAGGTACGACCACCGATCGCGCTGACGCATATAAACGCACTGTTCGTACTGCATTTGCCGCAAAGGAGAGCGTACTCTTTGTTGCACCGTCAATCCGATCATTAGAGACATGGCAAACATATCTCGAAAAAGGAATTGGTAAGCATATTGTTACACTCCATAGCAAGATGACCAAGAAAAATCTTCGAGCAGCATTCATTGCACTGAAACAATCAGATCGTCCAGTGATCGTATTTGCGACTCCAGGTTTTTCATTCGTTCCCCGAAACGATATCGGTACTGTCATCATCGAAGACGAGAGTAGTAATCTCTACAAAACAAGCGATAGATACAGCATCGATACACGTATATTTCTTCTACACCTTGCACACGAAACAAAAGCATCACTGATATGGGGCGACACACTCCCTCGATTTGAAACACTTGAGCGCCTGAAGACGACCCATCTCCCGCGCACATTCATACCTGACAAACTGCGTGTTGTTCCCTGTGAGCCATACCGCACAGTCCTCCCGCGTGAAGTCATCGAAACGATCAAACATGCCGAGACAAAGAAACGACGTATCTTTATCTATGCAAGCCACAAAGGGATTGCACCGCTTTCTCGTTGCAGTGACTGTGGAACTATTGTCCAATGCCCCTCATGCACACTTCCTATGGTACTTCGCACCAAACCAACAACCAATGGTACATTCATGCGAAGCTTTATGTGTACCCATTGTGGCGATACCCTTCCAGCAACACATACCTGCACGTATTGTGACAGCTGGAACATCACCCCTGTTGCGATTGGCACTGAAGGTATCAGAGATGCTGTTTCAGAGCTTGTCAGTGCTAACAATATTATCACCATTGATGATAACTTAACTCCTGATACCAAAGAAATTGAATCGCTTATTGAAAGTGTTGCTGCGAAAAAATTTGTCGTCGTAATCGGCACTGCAAAAGTGTTGCCCTACCTCAAAGGGATTGAATACTGCCTCCTCCCATTTTTTGATCGACTCCTCTCAGTACCTTCACTCTACACCCTGGAGCATGTGATGCGCCTCGTCATGCTCTGCAACGAACGATCTGAAAACGGTGTACTCATCTTTACTAGAAATGCAGACTTTACCCTCATCAACCAACTCGAGACTCAGAAAATCAACGCGATTATTCATGATGAGCTCGCAGTTCGCCGTGAACTAGGATACCCACCGTTTGGATCTCTGATCAAAGTCAGTATCACCGTTCCTGAAGGACATCGCCTCGCCATCATCGAACGGGTCCAGGAATTCCTCGCAAGCACTGAAGCAACCATGCTTCCTGCACGCCGAGTGACAATGGGTAGTATGAAAGTCTGTCTCTCCTGGGTACTCAAGGTTCCGACGACCTATATAGAAGAAGAAGGCACTACCCTTGCGGCCTTTCTCGAATCCCTCAAATTTCCACACCAAATTGAGCAAAATCCTGAGCGAATCTAAAAAGAGTGATATTGCGCAAATTATGCTGGCGTGGTAGGATAGCTCCACATATGACAATGACTAACATTGAATTAAAGCGCAACAACCACGAAAACGCGATGAGTCTCATCCGCCGTTTTTCACGCAAAATGATCGAATCTGGCATCATTCCAAAGGTGAAAGGCAACCGATATGCCGTACGTGAGACCTCAAAGCTTGCTGAAAAGAACATGAAGCTCCGTCGCCTCACCCGCCGCGACGAAGTCGAGAAGCTCAAAAAGCTCGGCAAGATGTAATCATCGCTTGATCTACATGGCTGTACTCGAAGCACACAATCTGACAGTCACGGCAAACGGCACCCTTCCCGGCGTGCCGTTTTCTGCACTGAAGGACGCCATCCTTGGTAAAAAGTATGAGCTATCGATTGCGTACGTCACGCCAGGAGTTGCCCAGCAGATCAATATCGAGCGCCGCAACAAGGACTACATCCCCAACACACTATCATTTCCGCTCTCCAAAACAAGTGGTGAAATCATCCTCTGCAAAAGCGTTATCAGATCACAACACAAGGATTTCAACATGACACCGGAGGAGTACATGTTTTTTGTTGTCATTCATAGCATGTTGCATTTGAAAGGATACGATCATGGGAGTACAATGGAGAGCAAAGAACGCCTCTATCTCAAGCGTTTTTTCCTCCCCTCCAAAAATGAAACAAAAAATCCTCGTCGGCATTGATATCGGTACAACCACAACTCGTGTTGTGGTTATTGATAGCACGCCCACTGAGTCGGGAGTATTGCGAATACTCGGTATTGGTACCTCAGAAACACATGGAATGAAGCATGGCTATATCATGAGTCGTGATGAGGCAACTGCATCGCTCAAAAAAGCAATCATGAATGCAGAGCGCGAGAGTGGACAGCGTATCAGATCAGCCACTGTCTCTATTGGTGGTATCGGTCTTGAAAGTGTCTATGGCAATGGAAATACCGTCGTCACTCGCGCGGATAGCATCATCGGGAAATTTGATATCGAGAAAGCAATCGAGGACGCCGAGAAAACACTCGACCTCAAAAATAAAACAATCCTTCATGCATTCCCGATGATTTTTAAAGTAGACGGCCATGAACTACCGACTCGCCCTGAAGGTATAAAAGGACTCAAACTTGAAGCAAAGGTACTCTTTATTACCGTTCTTGAACAACACCTTGAGGATTTACTCTCCGTTGTCGATGAAGCAGGTGTCAAAGTGATCGGGTACACCGCAACACCGATTGCTGCAGAGTCACTCCTCCTTACTACCCTTCAACGTAACTTTGGATGCATCCTCATTGACATAGGCGCAGAAACAACATCAGTTGCGGTGTTTGAAAATAATACCTTCATCTCACTCCATGTCTTTGGAATTGGATCACTTGATATTACTAAGGACATCGCGCTCGGTATGCGGATCACCCCTGAAGAAGCAGAGAGTGTGAAGCTTGGTATGGTGAGTTTCCAAAGTGTTTCAAAGAAGCGCCTTGATGACATTATCGAAGCTCGTCTTTCGGACATATTTGAACTCATCGACAAATACCTCAAGAAAATCGGTCGCAGCGGACTCCTCCCTGCAGGCGCAATCATTATTGGTGGTGGGGCGCGACTTCCTGCGACTGAAAGTGTTGCAAAAACCATCCTCAAGATTCCTGTACGTATCGGCCATATCGATATTCCGAGCGCAAAGGGCACACTCAAAGACAATACACTGCTTGTTGCGTATGGCACGACACAGACCACAAAAGAACAATCGACCACCAAATCTCCTACTCATCACGATAGTGAAGGCTTTGGCGCAACGATTAAGAACTTCTTCAAGCAATTGATGCCATAATAAAAAATCCTCCGAATGATCGGAGGATTTTTTATTTATATTAAATATCGAGATTCGCAAGCTTGGCGTTGGATTGGATGAAGCTCTTACGCGGTGCGACTTCACTACCCATGAGGATATCAAAGATCTTGTTCGCCTCCTCTGCATCATCAATACGTACCTGCTTGAGGACACGACGAGCGGGATCCATAGTAGTCTCCCAGAGCTCATCAGCATTCATTTCACCAAGACCCTTATATCGCTGGATTGAAATCTTTGAGGTGCGAGCCTTGTTCTTTTTGACTTCAGCCTCGTCTGCATTTTCATCGAGTTCTTCTTCGTCATTATTCTCACCACTGTCATCAATAGCCTGGACATCAGTCGCACCGAGACTCTTGAGGATTCTCTCTTTGTCTTCATCGGTGTACGCATAGTGGAGCTCTTTACCTTTCTTGATCTTATAGAGTGGTGGCTGCGCAATGTAGATATATCCTGCGTCAATCACCGGACGGAAGTAGCGATAGAAGAGTGTCATGATGAGTGTCGTGATATGTGAGCCGTCGACGTCCGCATCGGTTGCAATAATAATTTTGTGATAACGCATTTTCTCAATATCAAAGGTGTCACCGATCGATGCACCCATCGCGATCACGAGGTTTTTGATTTCTTGGGATGCGAGCATTTTGTCGAGACGAGCACGCTCGACGTTGAGGATCTTGCCGCGAAGTGGGAGGATGGCCTGGGTACGACGATCACGCCCCATCTTTGCTGTACCACCAGCCGAGTCTCCCTCAACGATAAATACTTCACTTTCACTAGCATCCTTTGCCTGACAGTCGGCGAGCTTGCCCGGAAGGGTCATCCCTTCGAGCGCACCCTTTCGGATGATCGAGTCTTTTGCAGCTTTTGCGGCTTTGCGGGCGCGAAGTGCGAGGAGTACTTTCATAATGATTGCCTTTGCCTCATCAGGATGCTCTTCGAGGAATGTCGAGAATGCTTCACCGAATGCAGTCGCAGTGGCACCTTGTGCTTCGGTCGAGCCGAGCTTTGCCTTCGTCTGTCCTTCGAACTGAATTTCAGGAAGCTTTACTGAAATGACCGCAGTAATACCCTCGAGCACATCATCACCTGAAAATGCACCGTCGGCCTCCTTTACGAGATTGTTCTTCTTGGCATAGGCATTGATGAGACGAGTGAGTGCGGTCTTGAATCCGGTGAGATGTGTACCACCTTCGGGTGTGTAGATATTGTTTGCAAATGGCACAATGCGCGCACTGATGTCATCGACATACTGAAGCGCAACTTCAACACCCACATTGTCGACTTCTTTTTCAAAATAAAAAATAGATGGATGAATTTCTTTCTGGTGTTCGTTGTAGTGACGTACGAGCGAACGAAGTCCCCCTTCGAAGTAATAGGTTGTTGACGGCGCTTCAAATCCGAGATCTTTGAGCCAGAACGTGCTATTTGCATCAATCTTGGCGGTGACGTTCCGCGCATCGATCACGGTGACACGAAGTGACTTCACGAGATATGCCTGCTGACGGAGCCGATCGATGATGGTCTTATAGTCAAACACTACCGTGTCCTTGAAAATAGTCGCATCAGGCTTGAAGCTGATGATCGTACCATTGTACTCAGACTTGCCGATCTTTTTAACTGGAGCCTTCACCACGCCGCGCGCATACTCCTGTATGAACACATTACCTTCACGGTGCACCTCAGCACGAGTGTAGTCAGAGAGTGCATTCACCACTGATGCACCCACACCGTGGAGACCTCCAGAGACTTTATAGCCAGACTCGTCCCCTCCGAACTTACCACCGGCATGCAGCACCGTCATCACCGTCTCAAGGGCAGAGACTTTGGTCTTGGGATGGAGATCAGTCGGAATACCACGGCCGTTGTCAGCAACACGCACTGATCCATCAGGCAGAAGGGTGACCTCAATCGTGTCAGCATGACCTGCCATCGCTTCGTCGCGAGAGTTATCAAAGATTTCCCAGACAAGATGGTGGAGACCATCGATACCGGTTGTACCAATGTACATACCAGGGCGCTTGCGTACCGGCTCAAGCCCTTCAAGGACCGAAATCTGATCTGCACCGTATGAACCTTCGCTTGCTTTTTTAGCCATAATTTATGAGCAAATTATAGCATTTTTACCATCTATCAGCGAGTTGACGAACCAGTATTTTAGTGCCAAATAGCCTTATATTTACTACTTTTTTACTACCCCAAACTTCTCGGCAAGTGCGCAGTATTCACATGTATCCCCTGCTCCATACGTCTTGGCACAGCACGGACGCTGCATCCATGAGCGGTCTTTGATGGATGTATCGTAGTCGATAATATCTTGACGAAGTCGTGCAATATCATCACTGCTGATACGTCGAGATTGGATTGCATTCTTGTCACCCTTTTTTGCTTCGAGAAATACGAGTCGTGATTCGGAGACCTGAGTGTTGCCATGCATTGAACCATCAATCAGATACGAATACATCGCGAGCTGACGCAGGTACGGGGACATACGGCCTTCGTCGTCGACCTTGTCGATATCACTTTTAGACTTTGCACTCCCTGTCTTCCAGTCAGTGACTCGAACTTCGCCTGAGATAATCTCCTCGACCATATCGATCTTGCCGGTGATAGTCAGATGTGCAAACTCTAGGTCTCTATAGGAGAGATTGCGCTCGATTTGAAACGGCTGCACGAGCTCGCTACCATACGTCCGCTGCCAGTGTTCGATGATGGGCCGTGCTTGGTGCACAAGTCGCTCGGCATAGACCTCATCATTGCGAGACTCAATGAGTGCCGTACGCATGAGCTCTGACTCTGCATCATGTCCGCCTTTCAATACATACTCAATCGTCTCATGAACGACATTTCCGACATGAAGACTTTCGGTAAGTGGCTCTGGTAGCTGCAGCAGGTTGCGAAAGTACCATTTCCATGGACAATCAAAAAAGTTATTGAGCATCGTGACAGATATTTTCTTTTTCTCATATTCGATCGCGACAAGTTCAGCAATCTGCGCTGTCTGATCAATAGCTACTGACTCACTACGTGTCACATAGAGCGCCGTATCAGACGCAAGGATTGTCGCTTCACTCATTTCCCTATGTTCTTTTTCAAACAATGCTTCAGGAAGTGCGAGAATAATCGATGCAAGATCTTGGTCAGTACCGGTATAACTTGCACGCGCATATGAGATCACGAGGTATGTCTTGGCACGTGTCATCGCTACATAGAGCTGACGCTTAGCGACATCTTCATTTCCCTCTTCCGCTTTATCAGAGATTGAAAGTGGAAGTGCGAATGCCTGACGCTTGCTACCCATGAGCGATCGCTCGTCCATATGCGCGATCCAAACACTCTCAAATTCAAGCCCCTTGGAACCATGAAGTGTGAGAACTTTGACACCCTGTTGTGCACCAAAGACTGCAAGCGGGATATCCTCCTCATAGTCTTCGAGGCGTTTGATAAAACCGAGAAAATCCTGAAGCATGACCCTGCCTTGTTTTTGTGATTGCGACAATGCAAGGTGAAGCATGGTGCGAATGACTTCGACGCGGCGGCGTATCATCTCATCATCAGTTGCATGGAGAAGTAATGCTTCACTCCCAACTGTCTGAATAAGTGCATATGCGTCAACTGATGTTGAGAGTTCTACCCAACCAGCAAGTTTATTTCCCCATGCAGCAACCTGGCTCTCATCAGACGAAGTAATATCTACAAGCATAAGCTTGCGCGCATTCACCTTTGAAAGAAATGTATGTGCAGCAAGTACTGATATCTGAGCTGTCGGATCAAGAAGTGTCCGCGACAGTGATATCGAATCTATAGGAGATGCAATACTTCGAAGGATGGTGAGAAACGCTTGGGTTTCAGCAAGTTCAAAGAGTTTAAGTGCAGCTGCGGCTGCAACCGGAATATTCATATCTCTCAATGTCTGAATCGCAGCTTTGACTTGGTGATTCTTGGGTACCAATATCGCGCAATCATTTGGATCAATTCCTTGTGCAATTTTCTCCTTGATATCAAGCCCCGCACGAATGATCTCGTCACGTGGATAGTCACATTCAATGAGTCGTATCGGATGAGTGCCCTCAGCATTACTCATGAGCTTACCATCAGCAAGACTACTCTTGAGCAATGTTTCAGCTGCATCAAGGACGACCTGTGTTGAGCGATAGTTTTGGGTGAGTGTGATGAGCTCGGCCTTGCCAAATGCATGTTTGAAACCTTCAAAGTACGCAAGCGATGCCCCTCCAAATCCATAGATGAGCTGTCGATCATCCCCCACCACAAAAAGGTTTGGTCGTTCAGTGTCCCGCCATACACGTGAAAGAAAGTCATTTTGGATACCACTTGAGTCTTGATGTTCATCAACGAGCACATAGAGATAGCGCTCGCGAATACTTGCAGCAGCCTCGCCACTTTCTTCGACAATACGTACGAGAAGTTCAAGCACATCGTTGTAGTCGATATTATTGTGCTCAGACTTCAGCATTTCGTACGCTTCATAAAAGTCAGCGACTTCAAGACTGCGCTCAAGACTTTCAATCTTGGTCTGTGCGTCTTTTTTGAGTTGCCCTTTCGTCTCACCGCGACTTGAAATACTTTCGGGATCATTCGTGATGCGATCAATATCTTGTGAGACAAGCAATCGAAACGCGTCAGGTGTGACACGGTCGCGCTTCAAAAGTGAAATGAGTGACTTGAGGTCACGAAAATACATCGAGGGATTGGCACGAGGTCTGAGATATTTCCATTGTCGACTATGCAAAAGCTCATCAAAGAGTGCAACACTTGCAGCATCCTCAAGAAGGGTTGGTACACCATTCTGTGTGATGACTTCGTGGAATTCTTCAATTACTTCGAGTGCAAATGCATGAAAAGTCGAAACTTTGACCTTGGTTGCATCTGGACCAATATAGCGAAGCAAACGCTCGCGCATTGCTTTGACGCCAGCATTCGTAAACGTGAGACAAAGTATCCCATCAGCAGGCGTATCTGTTTGCGAGAGGATGTGGGCAATACGAAGCGCGAGCACCTGGGTTTTGCCAGTACCCGGACCTGCAATGACCATGACCGGACCATCTATGGTATCGACCGCTCGTTTTTGCTCAGTATTAAGGCCTTTATAGGCGAGCTTATAGGCATTCATCTTCAAAGTGTACCATGGTCAAATAACCTTATTTAAAGGCTATTTCTGCTATACTTTTCCCATGCATTCACGGATACTACTCATATTATTGTTCGCTTTTATCATTATTTTCATTACGGTCTTTACGGCACACATCTATAGCAAGGAGTTCAACCTCTCAAGTCATCACAGCAAGAACCTCATGGTCGCACTCCTCTTTGCACCACTTGCATTCATGGCATCACTTATTGCTGACCGCACTGCAAAATGGGGCATGGGTCCAAAACTATATACCATCATCAATACGATCGCTGGACTCTTTTTCTTTGCCTTCCTTGGTGCGGTCATTCTCGGACTTCTCATGCTTATCACCAATACCACCAACATTGCATTTCCGAGCCCGCTTGCAAATATTATTCTCGGTACTGCAGTAGCACTTGGACTTCTAGGTGTCGTACAGAGTCGCTACTTCAAAGTTGTCGAACGCACCGTCGTACTTCCCAATGCGCCACTCTCATGGCATGGCAAAAAGGCAGTACTCGTGTCTGACACGCACTTTGGTCTCGTGAACCACAAGAAATTCTCTGATCGTATCGTCCAGAAAATCATCGCGCTTGAGCCATCGTTTGTGCTCCATGGCGGAGACTTCTACGATGGCCCAAAGGTCAAGATGGAACCACTTACCGAAAGCTGGCGTGCACTTACCGATCGTGTACCGGTATTTTATACGTCAGGCAATCATGAATCATATGGTGACTATCATGCATTCATCGACTCAATCCGTGCTGCTGGTATTACAGTGCTTCTTGATGAAAAGACGATACATGATGGCGTACAAATTGCCGGGATGACATATCGCGAAGGTCAAAAGAGTGCTGAAGCGGATGAAGCAATAACCAAGCTTGCACTCGATCCTACAACCCCCTCAATTCTGATCAACCACCCTCCGACATCACTTCTTGCCGCAAAAAATGCAGGAGTGAACCTTATGGTGTCAGGCCACACCCACAACGGACAATTTTGGCCACTTACCTATGTCGTGCGCAAAGTCTACGGCAAGTACCATTATGGTCACACCTCATACGAAACAATGGATACGATCACCTCAAGCGGTGTCGGCACCTGGGGTCCTGCAATCCGACTCTTCAATACTCCAGAGCTTGTGGTTATCAACTTCAAGACAAGCTAACAATAAATAAAAATACCCTCTGCTGAGTGTATTTTTTATTTCTAAATTGGTTCTACTGATCGAGACTTTCGTGGTGTACGAGATAATTTAGGAACTTCAGTTACTGAGACTGGCTCAGCAGTAGCTTTTGGTTTGCGAGGAGTCTTGGTATGTGTTGTATGAGTAGCATGTCTCCTGATAAGGAGAATGACGAGTACGATAATCACGACAAGGAGGAATACAATCATACCAACCAATACATAGATGAGTCGGATCAAATCCTCTGTACGGATGATGGTCGTTGGTGCAACTTCTGTCTGTGGCACTACTTCAGTCACTACTTCTGTCGGCTCAATTGGTACAGCTGGTGTCTCGGCTGGAGGCGTTTCTTCTGCCGGGGTCACCGGCTCAGCAACTGAAGTTTGCTTGATAGTAATTGATGAGCCGTTCATCCCTCTTAGTGCGTCAGTAGCATTGCCATCGTTGAGAAGTACCCGACCACTGGCAAGTGAGATCGTTGCGCTTCCTGATCCCTTGGCACGAAAGGTTATTTTGCCGACAATACCATTTGCACCACTATATCCTGATGGTATACCTCCTGAGAAAAAAACTTGTCCCGCACTTTTTTTTGGAGAACCTGGCGTCTGGAGTGGGAACGTTGCCCCTGGAGTTGCACTCACCACTTCGAGCATATCGGTTGGATAGGTTACGGTTGCTTCAGTAACGTTGACGGATGCACCTTCAGTATTGGTACGCACCGTGACTGAAAATGTTGAACCCTGATTTACACTTGCTGATCCTGGGGTAACAGAGAGTGTTGCAGCATCAGCCGTAGCTCCATGTGCAGCAATTGAAAATGCAATGATGAATGAAAAAATTTTAAACTGATGGTTCATTGGGTGAAGTGAATACAAGATGTCGTTTCAAAAATCGAATCACAAAGAAAAGTGCAACGAGTGCAATTAGTATAGCAAAATACCCAAGTCCTGTCGGCAGTACACTGTTGAAATCAAGCTTCACGATCGTCGCATTACCAGCATTGTCCGTAACTTTCAGATATGTATTACCGATGAGTGGTCGACGAAGCTTCTCGGGAGATGTCGCTGTGCGATACCAATCAAGCCAACCAATTTTAATTGCATAATTTTTAATACCTGAGATTTTATCGCTTGCTGAAAAGCTCGCAAATGGCGCATTGCCATATATTTCTGGTGAACGATTACTATCAGCTGAGAGGATCGTTGGTGCAGTTGCATCAATCTGTACTTGAAACACCTTTGTCTCCTGCCACATCCCACCCCCAACACGAGAAGCAAGCTTAAAGTAGTAGATACCGTCCGGCAAATCATCATACACTACTGCCGCACCCGCTGTGTCTGCTGTCTGATCTGGAATCAGCTCAGGATTAGTACTCATACTGTAACTGTATTCCTCACCAGGCTTGGTCGAGAATGTAATTACAACACGATGGTCCTTGTACCATACATGCTGATCAGGATGAGTTGGAGACGATACTGTATATCCACTCTTTGAAGCTGAAAAGATTGAAAAAACTACCGGCGTCGCACTGAGCGCTATGGGTGATCCTGCACCATCAGAAAGATATGCCTTGGATCCAGATGCAACTGAAACAGCCGCGTCTCCCGAGGCTTTGGCACGAAACGTTGTTCGTATGAGAGCTACCTGGCTACTGTTGATACCTGCGGGTATCCCTCCGGTAAATCCGATTACTCCTGGTGATGTGACGTGTGGCGTTGCGGTCCAAAGCGTTGCGGCAGAATTTGCCGTTGAAACCGATACAACATCAAGTGTCTGAGGCGAATACGTGATTGCTCCATCAATAACGTTGATCATCTGCCCTTCGGTATCGAGTAGCCATTCAATTAAGAACGTATCTCCTGCAACAATAGTTTCTTGGGCAGAAATTGCGCGAAGTGTCGCTGCAAAACTACTCTGCACATGCATAAATAAAAATCCAAAAATAGAAAGTGTGAAAAAAAGTTTGTTCATATTACCCTGTCCAATCATACAACATGATTGAGAGATCCACAGCATCGACGGTACCATCTTTGGTGATATCTGCTTTTGATGGTGCGACCGGTGTACGCTGCCACCAATACAAGAGCATCGAGAAGTCGATTGTGTTGACCTTGCCATCACTATTTAAGTCACTGCGCATCCCATTTGCAAATGGAATAGTCGTCGTGCCAACTTTGAATTTAACGACACTACTGGTCTCCGTCACTCGATCAGCCGCAACTGCACGAGAAAACGTCTCGTGATTACCAATCTCAAGAAATGACGTATCAAATTGTTTGAACCAGACACCATTTGTAGTAGCAGTAACTTTTTCAATAAATTCCTGTGCGGAATGGATATAGACATTAACCTGCGCATTTGGTGCTGCTGTACCAAAGATGTTAACCGGATCACCTTGTTTGACTGTATCACTTGATATACCGATAGTAGGCGAGAGAAAGATATTTGAAACCTCAGCAGTCACCGAACCCGTAAGAGCAATCGGTATGCTATAGGAACTCGATTTCCGATTTGCACTATCCTCTGCATAGACACTGACGACATAACTTGTCGCAGCAAGGTTGGCAATAGTGACTTTGAATGCAGCACCTGGATCAGCTGTCGTTATCGTCTCTATGCGACCATCGAGGAGTATGGTTACCCGTGCGCCCGGATATGCAATACCGCTTATGACAATACTTGCAGAACCTGAGCTTGAACTTCCTCCGCCGCCACCTCCGCCGCCACCTCCGCCTCCTGTCGTAGGTACGGTACCCAGAGTAGTAACAGTAGTCTGATTTGAAAATGATAACGGCACACCAGCAGGAGAAAGTGCTTTGACAATAAAGTAGTACGTTGTTGCATCGGAAAGTCCAGTCGCAAGATATGAAGGCGTGGTTCCAGCTGAATGAAACGTGTAAGACCCCGATGTTGTACCAATACCGATCTGATACTCAGCAACATGCGCGCCATTATGCGTCATCGGCGTGGTCCATGAAAGTGATACTTGACCTGTACCGGAAGTGGCCGAGAGTACAAATGGATCAGCAGTCATGTAGTACTGAAAGCCACTCCATACTTGAAACGATGCAGAAAGTGATCGACCAATAACGTTTTGTGCAAGTGATTGCCCGAGGCCGTAACTTGCCGATCGGATCCTATCGCCTGCGTGCATGACGCCATTATAAATAGTAAAACCTGTTGAAGTGAGCGTGTCAGCTGATGCCGTCATTGGTACAACAAGAAGAAGTATAATAAAAAGTGATATAAACAATCGCATATTATGGAGTAGCTTCTACTACTGGTGCAGGTTCCTCTAGAGGAGTTTCAACTACTGCTTCAGGTTGTGCGGGGGTTTCTTCAACTACTGGATCAGGAGCTTCTGCATTTGGTGTCGGCGCAGGAGTAGTTGATGCTTGTCCTGACTGCTGCACCATATGGAGGAACTGATCACGGGTGACGCAAACGTCATCAACACAGAGTTCATGGGTCGTCATTTTTTCGACGACTGCATGACCACTCGTTGCAATACCATCCCAAAATGCACTGAGTCGATCCATCATGGTTTGATCCTGATAGATTGGGAGTTTCGCAACTTTGAGATTCATATCTTGAATCGCACTAATCACATACGGCATGAGCGGCGCATAGGAGAGTGACTTGTAGCCAGTAATTGGATCGGTCTTTACGAGATCAGGAAAAATACTTTCAAATTCTTGTGCCACAAACCCGGCAATGAGTGGGTCACTCGATGTCTGCCAGTTGTACCGATAGAGCACGGGATTGAGTGCAGATAGTTTAGTAAGTGCATCAGTTGCATCAATCGATGCGATGTCGTGTTTGAGTCGACTATCAGATGCACAAGAAAATGAGCCGGTGATCGTTGAGAAGGTACACGCATTACCACTCGTCGTTGAGATACGCATGACGGTCGTATCGGCGGCGTCTCCTGTTACATCGAGACGATACGTTGGTGTCATTGCAATACCAACATTTCCCCCATCAATAATACTAAATACTGCTGTGCCATTATCTCTGGCCAGAAAGATTGGGGACGTTGTCGAGCCGTTATCCGATATCAAGGCTGCACTTGTAAACGTAGGAGTACTATTTTGAAGTCCAAAATATCCACCGATTTGTATTGGAGAAGTACCTGTATTTAATCCAAAACCAGTAATACCAATGTTAGTTGCAGAATTTTTAAGAATTGTTGCCTTACCTATCAAACCAATATTTATATTTCCGTTTTCTGCTTCTCCAAAAACTCCATAATTTAATCCTGTTGTTGTTCCATATGCATAGTAAACACCTCCCCCATTTCCTGTTGGAGCCGTTACTCCAGAAGATAGATTAAAGCTATTTCCTGTACCAGCTGATGCATTAACAAATGAGCCCCCGATAGTGGTTGCCGCTCCTGTATACCCAGCAAGTAATCTAAAATTAATACCTGCTTGTACTGCTGAACCTGAACCTGAACCTGTTATTTGAAAGTTTGCTCCGTACTGAATTGAGCCTGTTGATACAAGAGTTCCCGTTAACTGTAATCCTGCAACCCCAGAAGATAGTGAGCCACCAACAATTTCTAATTTTGCATTTGCTGGGTTTGTCGTATTAATTCCAACGTTACCATTAGCGGCAATACGCATTCTTTCTGTATTTCCGCCAGTAGCAAATTTAATTACCGAAGAAGCTCCGTCTGCCATAAATACTTGATCTACTGTTGAGTATAAAATTGTATTTGATGGATTTAATGCCCCATATACAGGATATGTAGACCCTGTTATTCCATAACTAGCTGTTTGCGCTGCATTATTTACACTTACAAAAGCTGGAAAACCTGAATTAAGACTATTAACAACGCGTACACCATCTGAGGCGGCATTTACTGCTATATCTAATTTATATGCAGGTGTTGTTGTTCCGATACCAACGTTTCCATTTGCTTTTATTCTCAATACACTTGTACCATAATTTGCAAAATCAAAAAGGTCTCTGTTAACTACAGCCACACCACTGTCTTTTCTACCTTGAAAAGTTATAAGAGGAACTGTACCTGTGTCCTGTGCATCAAGTACACTACCAATAAAACCTAGTGGGTATCCACCTGAACGAGTTGTGTATCCTTTGAATGTTGGGTCAAAGTTTGCATTGGCACTTGTGTTATTAAATATCGAAAAATAATCAGAAGCATCAGATACTTCAAACTTTGCAAGTGTTTCTGCACTACTAGCAACTGATGTTGTTTTAATATGAAGTGTAGTAGATGGTGTTGTTGTTCCAATACCAACGTTACCGTTTTGTAATATAGTAAATACTTCTGCATTACTATTTGCATCACTATTTAATATACGATACCTATCATTTGATCCGTCATTACCTACATACCATTTTGCAACAGCATTATTATTAAACTGAAAGTTTGAATTTTTTGTAGAAAGTGAGTCAAGTGCAAAGGTTGTATTACTACCAGCAACGTTATTTTTAAATCGAGCAACGGGCTGATTTACACCTGTTGAAGGAATCTGAACATCGAGTAAGTATCCAGGGCTAGAGGTGCCAATACCAACATATCCATTTGTAGCAAGATACAACTGGTTGGCATTTGTTGTACCATCACTTGCAAATCCTGCAGCAAGCATCAATGGTCGACTTGTTCCTGTTCCAGCCTTACCAGTTGCAAGTGTATATTCGGTGCCGGTTGATCTCAAAGAAAGAAATTCATAGTTTGTCGAATCAGCTATAAAATCTGTTCCAAACAGAGATATTTGTGCTCGATTTCCGGTAACACCCGTTCCTTTTGGAATAACACTAAATGTTGAATTCACATTTGTTCCTGCCGCTGGATAAAAAGTTGCCTGAGCAAAATTAGCTATATTTTTAGGATTGCTAATAAGTATAGACGTGCCGACACCAGAGGATTTATCCAGAGCTATATCACCTACTACAGTTAGTGCCGATCCTGGTGCTGCCGTTCCAATACCAACATTTCCCCCATCAATGATACTGAATATAGTTGAACCGTTGTCACGTCCAAGAAATATCGGTGAGGTCTGATCACCATTATCAGCCACCAGTGCAGCAGAAGTAAATGTTGGATTGGAACCCGCAAGTGAAAACCATCCACCAACTTGGATTGGAGAAGTACTAGTGTTGCGCCCTTGGCCAATGACACCGATGTTGGTTGCACTAGTTTTTGGTTGAATCGCACGACCAATCATACCGATATTGACGTTGCCATTTGCTGCTTCTTCATAGATACCAACGTTCATACCAGTCGTTGTTGCGTATGAGAATCCCATAACAGCAAGGTTGCCATCAACTCCTGCAACAGCCGTATTGAAGTACAAATTGTTTCCTGTACCCGCACTCAAGTTATTAGCAGAGACAGCAGCATTTGCATTTGACCCTGTGTAGCCAGCATTGTACAAAATACGGGCAGCAGCACTAAATTGAGTTGAGGAGCCTGCACCTGTAACCGTAATCAACTGTCCATAGGTAGGCGCCGTCATTGTCGAGGGCATAGTTGCGGTTATACTGGTCCCTGCACTTTGATCTACTACTGTTCCATTTGCAATCGTTATTGATCCGCTACTAGTTACGGTCATGCGATTTATATTATTGGTACCAATATTAAACGAAGTGGCGTTGATTGTACCCACATACATACCGAGGTTTGAGGCACCATCAGCAAACATAAAGAGTCTATCTGCACGAGACACTCCAAAGAGGTTTCCAAGATTAGATGTTGAGCCTCCTACCAAAAATCCCCCATATGATGCGAATGATCCACGGTTGTTGTCCATATAAAATGACGCCTGGTTGTTTGCATCAGTACCTTGGAAATAAGCATTGAAGTAGCCAGAGTTTCGAATACTGAGAGGGAAACCAGTCGTTGTATATGTTGTAACGATATCAAGCTTGGTTGTTGATGCAGGAGTTGTCCCAATTCCCACATTTCCCCCATCAATAATACTAAATACTGCTGTGCCATTATCTCTGGCCAGAAAGATTGGGGACGTTGTCGAGCCGTTGTCGGCAATAAGTGCAGCTGATGTATAAGTCGGTGCAGTAGCTTGCAATCCAAAGTATCCTGCAACTTGTACTGGAGACGTACCAGTGTTTAATGCTTGTGCGAGTATACCAATGTTTGTCGCAGAGTTCTTTGCAGTGACCGCTTGATAGAATCCTCCGTAGTTTACACTACCACCATCTGCAGCACCCTTTGCACCAATGTTTGTCCCTGTTGTTGTACTTCCCGTATATCCATAAAACCCAGCATTATAGGTACCTGCAACAAATGGATCAGTTCCTGTTCCTGCTGCTGTGTTCGCAAAGTAAGCACCAACTGTTGTTCCTGCGCCGGTATAGCCAGCAGCAAGCTGAGTAAACATTGCTCCTCTAACCCATCCTTCTGCTGTAGTGCCTGCACTTGTCACGACAACTTTTGCACCATAGCTATGCCCACCCAGCGTTCCCGATGGTTCGGTTGCGGTAATATTGAGTGCATTGTTGGTGCCATTGGTAAGAAGTGTTCCTCCAACGATATTTGCCTGTCCATCAGAGTACACTGCGTAATTAGTTGTCGCACCAGATGCAGTAAAATATCCTCCGGTATTTTGTGTCGCACCGGAACCATTACTGATAAATACTCCTCCATAGTTAGTGCCAGTAGTTGCACTGTTGACTGCGCGTATCGTCTGGTCGTTTGCAGTTGTTGTACTAACTGTGAGTTTATATCCAGGACTTACTGTACCAATTCCTAATCGATCACTGGCTTCATCATATGCCGATGCAGAACCGAAGATGATTTTGCCTTTTGTTCCATTACTTGTTGATGAGAGTGTAAGATTATTACCACTTGCGGTACCACCGATTACCGACTGTCCACCACTAACACCTATTGACAGATTGTTCGTGATGGTATCTGACGTACGAGTGAGACCTGTACTGATTGTGAGCGGTAATTCATAGAGACCGGCGAGTGCTGACTGTGCAGCTGATGAGAAATCAGAAATAAATGCGGAAGTTTTGGTACCAGTGATTTTTGTCGCTGCAATACTGTTGATCTCAAGGAGTGGTGTGCCATCGGTATAGGTAAATTCTCCAGATAGCATTGAGCCGATCACATCCTGTGCACGCTCGTCAGTAAAGTAGAGGTTGGAGCCTTCGATGAGATCGTCGGTGTCAAATGACGTAATAGAGTTGATATAGCCCGCGTCATTCGTGAAATCCGACAGATTTGATGGTGCACCAGCAAGCTTGCTGTATGCGAGTGATGCGATCCATGCAGGATTATTATATGAGCCAGTGAATTCTGGGTATCGTGCATCACCAACGGTCTGTACGGATGAATTGAAGTCAGAGATATAGGATGAAGTTTTAGTACCGGTGATTTTGGATGAGGCAATACTTGCAATCGAGATGAGTGGTACTGTATCAGCATAGGTAAATTCTCCGGAGAGTATGGTACCGACACTATCCTGCGCACGCTTATCGGTAAAGTACAAACCTAAACCTTCTGCCAAATCACTCGTCGTGAGGACAACATCACCAATATTACCATTGACCGAAAGCACGGGCACCGATGAAGCCGTGATATATCCCGCATCATTATTCAAAAGTGAAATGTTCTTGCCACTAAATGCTGTATTGAAATTGGTAGATGTGAAGTACAGATTGGTTGATCCTTCAGCAAGATCGTCAGTTGTTTTTGTACCAAATGCCGTTGCAAATGGTGTGGAAAAATTGATGAGGTTTGCCGCATTAAGATAATAACTTCCCTCCTGCCCATCAAACGTACCAGTCCAATTGCCTGTTTTAGTGAGATACACGTCCCCGATCAGTCCACCATTCCAGGTCCCTGCCGAGACAGTACCGAGTGATACATTGCCGAGTGTGGAGATACCACCACTTACAAGCGCGATCTCACCACTTGCACCAAGTGTAAGCAAATTGTTTGCACCAGTACCAGGCAAAAGCCCTTGAAGCGTTTTTGCATTGATGGCAGTCGACGCACTCGTGATACGCTGACGCGGCCCAAGCGTTTCAAAGACTGAACCGTTTGGTGAGACTTCGATCTGGAGATAGACTGTATCACTGTCCTCAAAGTTATACGTGAGTGCATCAGGATAACCATTTCCAGTATCTCCAATCGCCGCATTAAAGACACCATCAGTCACAGTAATTGTCATTGTCCCTGGTGTACCAGATGGCCACAGTTTAGTACCTCCACCAACGGTTGCAGTCGTCCAGATTGAAAATTTAAAGTAGTACGGCGTCCCAACACCACCAAGGAGCATACCTGCACTATCAGTGAGTCGACCCTGATATGAAATGATGGTTGGTACACCAGAGACAGCACTTGCTTTTAGCGGACGCGCAGTGATGAGCGTCATAATCATAAGTACTATGGGTGCTATACGATAAAAAACCCGCCGCATGTGTGGATGCTATTATTTTACAACAGAAAAGCAATTTCTCTTAGAGAAATTGCTTTTCTGTTGATACTTTTTACTTGTTTGATATCTTATTTGTTAAGATTTTTCTTACCCTGAAATGCATGTCCATTATGAATTGCGGCTGCGATAACAGTTGTACCATCAACGGTACCTGCAACAATGATATGATCATTAACTTTGATATCGCTGACATCAATTGTTGTCTTTCTATTCTTCAAGATCTTGGCATTCGAGGCATCAACAGTAAATATGGTGCCATTATAAACCTTGACTGAGAGTGTGGGACCGTCGATCTTTGTCACTGTACCGATAATACCTGGCATATGTGCCTTGGCACGTTTCACCGCATTATTGCGTTGATGTTTAGTAGCAGAAGTATCACCATCAGCGGCATAGACTGGTGCCCCAGTGAATCCAATCAAGGATAAGGTGATAGCAACCGCAGCAAGTGCGGTCAGAGCAGCTTTTTTAGTCATAGAAAATAAAGAAATTGGCTGATATCGTAGTCGGCCTACATACATAGTACGAAAACAATCAGAACTTTGGTGCATTTGCTCAAATCAGAAAGCACAGTAGAATGAGGCGTACTGGAGGATTCGCATAGCGGTCTAGTGCACCATCTTGGAAAGGTGGCAACGGGGCAACCCGTTCAGGAGTTCGAATCTCCTATCCTCCGCAAAATAACAAGCCGCCGTCTAAGCGGCGACTTGTTATTTTGCGCAGTGCATTTTAAGGAGTGGCAACGACTATAAAATGCCTCCGCATCTATTTCTTAAATACCCATCTCACTCAACGCCTTGATGCGTTTTTCTACCGGTGGGTGGGTCATGAAAAGTCCCGAAATACCTTTGCCGAGCTTGCCAAATGGATTTGCGATATACATATGTGCAGTCGCATTTGAGGCACTCTTCATCGGCGTACTGTATGAGCTGATCTTGCGAAGCGCAGATGCAAGTCCGTCGGGATAACGTGTAAGAAGTGCACCTGATGCATCAGCGAGGTACTCACGCTTGCGAGAGATGGCGAGCTGAATCAGTGTTGCAATGATCGGTGAAAGTACAACAAAGACAATACCAACAAGTATGAGGATGTTGCTCCCATTTCCCTCTTCACGATCATCACGACGACCCATACCACCCCACCACAAACTACGGGTAAACATATCCGCAAGGAGTGAAATAAATCCAACAAGTATAGCGACCATGCTCTGGAGTAAGATATCACGATTGCCAATATGGGAAAGCTCGTGCGCGATCACTCCTTCAAGCTCACTTCGATCTAGGATTGAAAGTAATCCTTCGGTCACGGCAACTGACGCATGTTTGGCATTGCGCCCTGTTGCAAATGCATTGGGTGCAGCATCAGGGATGATATAGACCTTTGGCTTGGGAAGTCCTGCAGTAATCGAGAGGTTCTCAACCGTATTGTGTAGATCTCGGTACCGAGTAGGATCAGCAGGCACCGCACGCGCCATCGAGAGTGCAATCTTGTCTGAATACCAATAGCTCGTAATATTCATCACGATTGAAAAAATAATCGCAATCATGAGGATACCCGGGTTTTGATAATAGGTTGCAAAGAAATACCCAATACCAATCACGATTGCCAAGAAGGCGCCGACAAGGAGCCAAGTCTTGGTGACATTTTCAGCTTTATGCGTATAAATCGTTGCCATTTAAAACTTTACTTCTACTGGCTTACTCTCTACTCCATCATCAGGAATATCAAAGTACTCACTGGTTTTGAATCCAAATGATTTGCCGATCATGTTTGATGGGAAATGCTGAAGCTTAGTGTTGAAGTCCCGCACGAGACCATTGTAGAAGCGACGTGCTGCCTGGATCTTGTTCTCGGTATCGGAGAGCTCGCGCTGGAGTTCGAGGAAGTTAGTATTTGCCTTGAGATCAGGATATGCCTCAGCGATTGCAAAGACACTCTTGAGCGCACCGGTGAGCATGTTTTCTGCATCAGCAGACCCTGCAGTTCCTTGTGCAGACATTGCAGCGGTACGAGCTGCAGTCACCTTTTCAAAGGCAGTGCTCTCATGTGTTGCGTACCCCTTGACGGTATTTACCAGATTCGGAATCAGATCATAGCGACGCTTGAGCTGTACTTCGATATCCGCCCATGCCTCGGTCACCCGGTTGCGCTTGCTTACAAAGCCGTTATAGGTAACGACAAACCACAGTACGATAACTGCAACAATAATCCACAAAATAGTCATACTATAACTGTACACCGATTCTAGACTTTGGCAACTAGTCCTATAGATAGTTTTTTATTTCGAGTCCTACTTCTTTTTGTGTTGAAGCTTTTCCATCACCACAAGTATCGGGGATGCGAGGAAGATTGACGAGTACGTTCCAAAAAACATACCGATTGCAAGAACGACAGCAAAGAGCTGTGTACTCTTTGGACCAACGACTGCAAGGGTCACCACCATCACAAGTACTACAAGGGAGGTATTAATAGAGCGCACAAATGTTTCAGAGAGTGAATCACCAACCACAACTTCAAACGGCTGATTTCCTTTGCCGTTTTTGATGTGCTCGCGGATACGGTCAAACACCACAATCGTGTCAGAAATTGAGAGCGCAAGTGTCGTCAAAAGTGCGACCACAAAGAGCGTATCGAGCTCAGCGCCAGTGTAGTGTGCAATGAGTGCAAATGCACCGGTTGGGATCGCAATATCATGGATAAGTGCAATGATCACCGCAAGACCATACTTCCATGATGAAACTGGCTTTGAAACATTACGGAATGCGTACGCAACGAAGCAGATGATTGCGATCAATACGAAGAGGATCGAGATGATTGACTTGTGCTTGAGCTCAGCACCGACTGAAGGACCGATCGTCGTGAAGTTCTCTGGTACTGCAGCAATAGCACCGTTGTCGGTGAGCGCCGCAACCATTGCTACACGCTCAGGATCAGTAAGATCACGAGACTTGACCATAATACCTTTGTCACCGGTTGATTGCACTTTTGCATCACCAAAGCCTGCGTTGGTGAGCTTGTCCATAATTACTGACTGCTCAGGTCGAACATCAGTATACGCAAGTTGAAGTTCTGATCCTCCCTTGAAATCAATACCAAGCGGAAGTCCAAATGACACCAATGCAATGATTGAGAGTACTACAAAGAGTGCTGAGAGTGCGATAAAGAATTTTCTGTATTTGATGATAAACATATAGGGATATTATCGGTGAAGGCCGCTGCTAAAAAGGAATCGTCCGACACGAGAGCCTTTGAGTGACGGAAGTGCGCGAAGAAATACGCGGGTAATGAGAATCGCAGAGAGCATTGCAACGAGCACACCGAGTCCAAAGGTAAGCGCAAATCCCTTGATGAGCGATGTACCAAACCAAAAGAGAATGACTGCAATAATAAGACTTGCCGCATTTGCATCACGAATTGAGAGCCATGCACGAGCAAAGCCGTCAGCAATCGCATCTTGCGTATTCTTGCCGCGACCACGCTCTTCGCGCATACGCTCAAAGATGAGAATATTTGCATCTACTGCCATACCGATCGATATGATAAACCCAGCAATACCAGCAGCAGAAAGTGTGACCGGCATAAAACGGTAGAGGAAGAGTGTGATGATTACATATATTGAAAGTGCAATCACCGCAACAAGACCCGGGAGTCGGTACCAGAGAATGAGGAACAATGCGACGATAAGGAAGCCCATAAGTGCAGCCTTCACACCAGCATGTACCGCATCGATACCAAGGATCGCACCAACGGTCTGTGTTGAGACGAGACTGATTGGTACTGGAAGCGCACCTGAGTTGAGACGACCAACAAGCACCTTTGCTTCTTGTGCACTGAAGTCACCTGAGATCACTGCCTTGCCGCCAGCAATCGCTTCACGGACAACTGGTGCAGAGATGACTTCACCATCGAGATAAATCGCAACAACCTTGCCGACATTTTCACCCGTAATCTTTTCAAAAAGTTTTGCACCTTCATCATTGAACTGAAGCGCTACGGTTGCATTACTGGTACCCGGTGCAAATTCAAGTGTTGCACGTTTCAAATACTTTCCAGTAAGTTCAGTTGGAACAAAATTTTCCATCGGGTCAACACTGACTACACCATTTTTGACAGTTGCTTTTGCTGGAGCATCAGACTGAATACGGAATTCGAGAAATGGTGTGGCACCGATCATATCAATTGCCTTTGACACATCAGTGACACCAGGAAGCTCAACAGAGAGGCGGTGCATAGTCGTACCTGACACTGTACTTGTCTGTACTGCAACAACTGGCTCAGCAACACCAAAGAGATTCACACGACGTTCAATCACATCACGAAGTGCTTCCATTGAGTCATTCACCTGCCCTGCAGGGAGTGATGAGATATCAGCATTGTAGAGCAAGTGTGTCCCACCTGAAAGATCAAGACCGAGACGAAACGGATGTTTGGCAAATGCACCAGTTGCACCAGGCTTCATAGAGACAAATAATGCATATCCAAGCAGTCCTGCGCCAATAAGGATAAGGAGTGCAGTAATTCTTCGTGTAATCATATAGTGGGCGTATTCTAGCTCGTTTCAAGACCACAAGCAATACAATTGAAGTTAGTTGACAGGCTGAGATTTATTTGTCCTAATTGATGGATCAAATATCTGATGCAGTAGTTTGACAATACCAAATCCAATCAAAAATCCAACACCAACATCAAGTGGATAGTGCACACCCACGTAGATACGTGACATGCCTACCATGAATGCAAATACAAACAGTAGTGACCCAAGTCGTCGGTAATGCAAGTAGACAAATGTCGCAAGTGCCATGGTGAGTGCCGCATGCGCAGAAGGAAATGACTGGCGACTTGCTGCAGTGACAAGTGGTGTGATTGAGGCGATTGTTTCAAATGGACGTGGATATGCAACGAGTACTTTGATACAAAGCGTAACAAGCCACGTAAAGAAAAGCCCCAGTACTACTTCCCCACTTCGAGCAAATCGCTTCATTCGTTTTATCGGATCAGTAGTACAAATTGGTAGGTAGATCGCAATATAAATCCCTACACCAACAAGTACAACAGAGGTTAACGTTGTTGTAATAAAGATCAAAAATGCATCAGCAGTTGAAGACCTGCCAGCGAGCTGATGAATGACTAAAAAGAGTTGTGTATTGATGTTATGCATAGCCGACAAATTCATTATGCATATCATCCGCATGCATCGAGCGCTCATAGCGCGCCATACTCATAATAATACCAAGCCCCAAACATTCGCCAAGGAAATGTGATCCGCCATAGCTCATGAACGGCAGCGGAATACCGGTGACTGGCATTACCCCGAGATTCATCCCAACGTTTACTATCACGTGACCAAATATCAGTAATGCGTACCCTATGCAGAAGAGTGTCTCAAAATTACTCGCTCCATGCCGAGCATGATGCATAATACGCCACAGAAAAATACAGAAACTTATAATAATAACGAGGGCTCCAAGGAATCCCCACTCCTCAGCAAATGCTGCAAAAATAAAGTCCGTCTCATACTCCGGCAAAAAGTTGAGTCGTGACTGCGTACCATAACCGAGCCCTTTGCCTAGTACTCCACCTGAACCAACTGCAATCACCGACTGATATGCATTGTAGCCTGAGCCGCGAATATCGGCAGTCGGATTGATGAATGTCATGATACGAGCTTTCTGATAGGGTTTAAAAAGAAAGAGCCAGGCAACCGTAAAGACCATGAGTCCTACACCGGCGACGATCATGATGTGCTTTTTTGAGATCCCTGCAACAAGCGCCATGCCGAGCCAGAGTCCTGCGATCACCATAGCACTTCCAAAGTCAGGTTGAAGCATAATGAGTGCAATCGGAAGACCTGCGTAGAGTGCTGATATCACAAGGTGTTTTATACGAGCGATCTCGATATGACGGCGTGCAAAATACTTTGCCAAGACCGCAATCACAAGAAGCTTAACAATATCTGCTGGCTGAAATGAAAATGCACCAATACTAAACCAACTTTTTGCACCTTTGACTGTTTTTCCAATCAACAAGACGAGTACAAGTAACGAAATTACAATGCCATAAAAAATCACTACATACCGAGAATCCCGAAGAAACCGTACATCAATATGTGCAACAACAAAAATAAGCGTAAGTCCTAAGCTAACCCATAGGAGCTGATGCGTAAAAAATCCTGTCTCAGCACCAAATGATGTCATCGTTGCAAGTCCACCTAAAATAATTGGCGCAATAGCAGCAAGGAGGATCCAGTCGATACCTCGAGTTATTCGTGTGATCATAGTAGTGTTGCAGTGAAAGGATTGTATCGAGGAATAATCTCAATACGTGAAGGCTTTGAGGTAAGTTGAAATGGCCAGGTAAAGTAGATCGTTGCATCAGATTCAGCAGAAAGCTTGGGTAGCAATGCCTTTGACGAAGCAATTGCATTATCATCAGCATCATACAACACCGCAACCACATCAAGACTTGTGAAAGTAAAACGTGATTTGTTTTCAAGGGTTGCAGTGAGTCGTGTCCCCCGGTCAAATGGTTCAATGAGTGTACGATCTGTCTTGATTACTACTGTTGAGAAGAGGTCGGGTATTTTTTCCCATTGCACCGGTGTACTCATGGTGAAGCGTGTAATCGCAGGAGTAATGTTTTTAGTTGGAATAATTGTCTCGACGATTGCCGTGCGCCCCATTGGGCCAAGGAATGTGGTCCCTGTACGTTCAGTGATGAGTGTATTGCGGTCATCATAGAGTTTGAAGCTGTAGTTCATTTTTCGCGCTGCAGCATTTGGATAACTATGTTCGATATATGCCACCGCATGAACAATACCTGGCGTAATCTCAAATGTACGAACCCATCGAACTCTTGGCACTCCAAGCTCGTTAGGACAATACTTAGCACAAGTACCACCACAATCAACACCCACCTCGGTACCATTGCGCTTGTTGTCCATACATGTTGCGGGGACGCTTACAATACTGCGTACAATAAAAAATGCTACTGTTCCCAGCACGAGAAAGATACAGCTCATATAGGTCAATTTCCGTCGTGTGGCCCAATCCATATGGGAGTAGTATAGCTTGCAAGTGGCTTTGAAGCTATCACACATACGAAAAAACACCCTGATTTCTCAGAGTGTTTTTTCGTACTATTCAAATCCACTGTCCTGGCAGCTACCTACTTTCCCCATAAAGAGTATCATCGGTTCTACAAGGCTTAACTTCTCTGTTCGGAATGGGAAGAGGTGTGACCCTTGCGACAAACCACCAAGACGGTGGATTCGAATAATGAGCTTGTTTTTATGTTATATGATTTCCAGATTTCCTAATAGGATTCGGGCAATTAGTACACCTTGACTCAACGCATTGCTGCGCTTCCATCTAGTGCCTATCAACGTGATCATCTCTCACGACCCTCAAATGATGACTAATCTTGGAACTGGCTTCGCTCTTAGATGCTTTCAGAGCTTATCCATTCCGAACATAGCTACCCGGCAGTCCAGTTGGCACTAGAGCCGGTACACCAGAGGTTCGTTCACTTCGGTCCTCTCGTACTAGAAGCGAATTTCCTCAATCATCAACGCCTGCAGTAGATAGGAGACCAACCTGTCTTACGCTTCTTTTCTCACATTACTGTGAGGAACGGACTATATCTTGTACTCTTGTGAGCACCTCAACGTGTAGTCTCTACGGGTAAGGGAGTATATTTGCCGAAGGCGAATATACGAACACTTATGCACAGAGATTGAATCCTGTATTTCAGGGATTCAATCTCCCGCTAAAGTCCTCTTCCCTCGGAGTTGCCCCCAATATTTTTACTGTGGGTTTCTCCGATATTAGTTGAGCATGTCATCATATATCACTATATGCGACCGCCGTAATAAGATGGTTTCCTTTGTCAGTCATGATACTTTCATGTACTGATCTATCTTTTAGTTTATTCACTTTCACATGAATGAACTATTTTAAACGAAAAGACTCTAACAGTTGCCCACACCATGTGGGAACTTTAATTCCTTATATTTTTTTCTTATTGTCCTCGGGATTCAGACGGGTCCAGAAATCATAAACAACGCAGATAAATCTTTTGTCGAATGTGATTTCTGGACGGTCTGAACCCAGCTCGCGTACCTTTTTAAATGGCGAACAGCCATACCCTTGGGACCTTCTCCAGCCCCGGGATAAGGTGAGCCGACATCGAGGTGCCGAACTCCGCCGTCGATATGAACTCTTAGGCGGAACTAGCCTGTTATCCCCGGAGTAGCTTCTATCCGTTAATCTTCAACCGCATCTAATGCGAATTGTCGGTTCACTATGTTCTGCTTTCGCACCTGCTCGACATGCCCGTCTTACAGTCAAGCCAGCTTATGCCATTGCACTATCGGCACGGTTTCCATTCGCGCCTAGCTGACCTTTGAACTCCTCCGTTACTCTTTAGGAGGATACCGCCCCAGTAAAACTACCCGCCAGGAACTGTCCCCCAACGTTTTTGCCGTTGGGGTTAGAATGTGCCCATTTGAAAAGAGGTATTTCACTGACGACTCCACGCGGACCGAAATCGGCGCTTCAAAGTCTCCCTCCTATGCTACGTAACAAACAAACACACCCAATACCAAGCTGTAGTAAAGCTTCCGGGGTCTTTTCGTCTAACTGCAGGTAACCGGCATCTTCACCGGTATTGTATTTTCACCGAGCAAGTCCTCGAGACAGTTTCCCAGTCATTACACCATTCGTGCGCGTCGGAACTTACCCGACAAGGAATTTCGCTCTTCTATTCCTTTTAATAAGAAGGACTCTCTCTTGACCCTCGCTTTCGCGGTGGGGTCGATGACGTTGGTCTCTCGTTAATCATCTGTGACTGCATCATGCATTACTGCATGATAGGTAGCTTTTTTTGGTTGTAATATGCTGTTGATATCTACACTGCTATAACAGTCCCAGTCATTCTCGGTTCATTATAAAAATAAACCGAGAACCTTAGGACCGTTATAGTTACGGCCGACATTCACCAGGGCTTGTAGCAGCAGCTTGATATAATCTCACCACCGCTAATTAACCTTCTGGCATTGGTCAGGTGTCACCCCCTATACATCCTCTTACGAGTTCGCAGGGAGCTGTGTTTTTGATAAACAGTTGCCAGGAATACTTTCGCTGCGGCCCACATTGCTGCGGGCAAGCCTTATCCCGAAGTTACGGCTGCTTTTTTGCCGAGTTCCTTGAGGACCTCTCACTCGTTCGCCTTGGTCTACTCGACCTGACTACCTGTGTCGGTTTACGGTACGGGTTCTATCATACTAATCTTAGAAGCTTTTCTCGGAAGCGTGCTCTCATACATTCACATCGGCGAACCGACATGTCTCGTCTCATCTTGGAAGTTGTCTACTACGACCAGTACCCGGATTTGCCTGGATACCTCCCTTAACGCAACAACGTAAATCCAATTATACGCGTATGATACTACCCTTCGTCACTCCATCGAATATGACAGAAGTCATGGAATATTAACCATGTGTCCATCGGCTGCGGCTTTCGCCATTACCTTAGGCCCCGACTAACCCTGGGATGATAACCATTGCCCAGGAAA
This sequence comes from uncultured bacterium, assembly GCA_937903035.1. Classification (GTDB taxonomy): domain Bacteria; phylum Patescibacteriota; class Minisyncoccia; order Phycocordibacterales; family UBA9973; genus UBA4124. The sequence continues at coordinate 180,838 of CALCZP010000004.1, forward strand.
CCTTAGTCTTTCGGCGGCAGGGGATCTCACCCTGCTTGCGGTTACTTGTGCCAACATTCTTACTTCCACACGCTCCACCATGGCTCACGCCTTTGGCTTCACAGCAAGAGTGGAATACTCTCCTACCGCCCGTACAAAAGAAGGGTGGCAAGCCGTAGCTTACCGCACTTCTTTTGTACGGGCCCTCAAATTCGGTAATATACTTAGCCCCGATTATCTGCGGCGCGAGGTCTCTTGATGAGTGAGCTGTTACGCTTTCTTTAAAAGATGGCTGCTTCTAAGCCAACTTCCTCATTGTCGAAGAAACCTTACCTCCTTGAGACGCACTTAGTATATATTTAGGGACCTTATTTAGAGATCTGGGCTGTTTCCCTTTTGACTGACGGAGCTTAGCCCCCGTAGTCTAACTGCCACGCTTTTAATCTTTGGTATTCGGAGTTTGATAAATTTCGCGAGATTGCTCCCTGTCGAAACTTTCCAGTGCTCTACCCCCAAAGGGAACACGTGACGCTAACCCTAAAGCTATTTCGGAGAGAACCAGCTATTACCAGGTTCGATTAGCTTTTCACTCCAATCCACAAGTCATCCGAAGACGTTGTACGATCTACCGGTTCGGGCCTCCATGTTGATTTCTCAACACTTCACCCTGCTCATGGATAGCTCACCTGGCTTCGGGTCTAATATGTACGACCAATTACGCGCTATTCACACTTGGTTTCCCTGCGACTCCGGAGCTTTACCCCTTAGCCAAGCCGCACATATTAACTCGTTGGCTCATTCTTCAATAGGCACGCCGTGACGGATATAAATACCCGCTCCGACTCCTTGTAAGCATATGGTTTCAGTTCTATTTCACCCTCCTTTCGGAGTACTTTTCACCTTTCCCTCACGGTACTAGTTCACTATCGGTCTCTACAATGTATTTAGCCTTACCAGTTAGTGCTGGTGGATTCCTTCAAGCTCGTCGTGTCTTGAAGTACTCAGGAACAAAAACAAAAGAGATATATGCATTTCGATTACGGGACTATCACCCACTATGGTGTTGGTTTCCAACAACTTCTTCTATACATACATTTTGTAACTCTTCTCGTAAAACGACGTTTTCGTCCTACAACCCCGCGTGCCGAAGCACACGGTTTGGGCTGTTCCCTTTTCGCTCGCCGCTACTTAGGGAATGTCGTGACATACGTCACATTTTTTTCTTTTCCTCTCGGTACTGAGATGTTTCACTTCCCGAGGTGCGCTCCTCAATCACTTACGGATTGAGATACGAGAGGTTTACTCTCGTGGGTTTCCCCATTCAGAAATCTCCGGATCAAAGGTTAAAGACACCTCCCCGAAGCGTATCGCCGCCTTTCGCGTCTTTCATCGCCATGTAGAACCTAGGCATCCGCCATATGCTCTTAATTTCCTATTAGGAAATCTAGAAATCATTTCCATTCTGATCGCATCACCGCTGACGCAATTCAGAATACTCTGTCTCTCCCTACCTGCAGCATCTACTTGCATCCACATGCAAGAGATTTGTCTTTACTCAAGACTGCTACGAGAGGACAGGATTTACTATTATCAAACAACGCTCATCTATGATGTTCTGAACAAAAAACCGCCTTGCGGCGGGCTCCAAAGCTTAGGGCTTTAGGCCGCCGGGTTTGGGGTGTTTTTGTTGATACTTATCATAGGCTCGAGGATTATATACGACGACCTTTTCAAAGTCAACTACGATTCGTATACCCTTTTACAAGCAATACCAAATAGCAAAATACCCCTTCGAAAAGGGGTATTTTGTATCTATATCTATAGAGACAATCTTATTGATTGTGATGCTTGCTTGAGAGATCGTCTGAGAGACGGTTGATCCAACGAGCTGCAGCATCCTTGCCGCCAAGACCAAATGCCAGTCCGAAAGCGATAGCCATCATGACCACAAGTCCGGTAAAGATGATCTGCCCGAAGTATCCAAAGATACCGAGTTTATCAAGTGCAGTCACGATAGTGAGGATCCAGATTGCGTAGTACGCAATTGAACCAAGCATGCGTGCTGAACGAACATTTGCAACAGCTGCTGAACCAGATACGAGCTTGCGAACAAAGTCAGCAAGGATTGTACCAGCAACCAAGATGAGTGCTGCGATAATCACCTGTGGGATGTATGCGAGTACTTGCTGGAGGAACATAGTCACTGCATCAAGATTTAGGATGTTGAGTGATGCAACAAGAAATACGATAACGATGAACCATTTCACGAGCTCCCCAAAGAACTTACCAATGTGCAAGTGAATATTTGCACGAGCAAGTGCTTCCTCAGCACCAGCGTTCTTGAAGAGACGATCAAGCTTGAGTGCGTCAATAGCCATCATCACGAGCTTACCGATGGTAGTTGCAACGATCCAACCGATAATAAAGACAACGACAGCGAGTACGATCTTTGGGAACGTCTCAATGAATCCGTACCAAAGTCCTTGGAGTGAGAGCAGGAAGACCTGGCTCCATGATTGAATAAGCATAACGTAAAGCGCACATGCGCGGGTATCAAAATTGCTACTAAATATCGTACGGTACATGCTCGAGAGCATGATGTACTCCTCTAGTATACTCCTTTTGAACTAGTTGGGTAAGACAAAGGTGGAAAACTCCTTGCCAGCGAGCAAGCGCTCATGGGGATACTCAAAGAAGTCGCGAAGGAGTTTGTCATACATTGAAACACGATACTTGAAGTCTGCAGTTTCAAACACTGCATACGCAAGCTCGTGGCCTAGCTCACTTTCAAGAACCTGGATTGTTTTACTGATATAACTTTTTTTGAGGTTGTCCCCCACAATCAATACATCGAGACGACTCTCACTATTTTGAATAAAGATACCTGAGATAACGAGAAGCTGAATCCGACCTGCTGGCTTGAAACGCTTTGCAAGGTCAGCATGTTTGAAAAATTGTCCTTCAACCAACAGCAAGCGGAGTTCATTTATGTAAGGAAATTCTGGATCAAGACAAAAGCCTTGAATACGCTTTTTGCGAAGCACGCCACGACCATCAACATCTTCACGGATATAGGATTTCTTGCGAAGGAGTGACATTGCTGCAAGCTCTCGAATAGTGCGACGCGCAATAGCAGCCTGCACTCGTGAGCGCTCAGAAACGTCGATTGCATCAAACGCCTGATCAGGGTTGAGGAGAAAGAGTCGCATGATTTTAACACGCGGCACTCCCCCGAGAAGTTTTCCGAGGATTTCCATAGATTCGTTCCACTTAGAACAGCTCTAGTATATAGCCCAACAGACCTTGTATACAAACAAAAACCGTGTTCCTTTTACATAAAAAAGAAACACGGTCGGGGGTTATGCGCTGTATATACTTAGATATACATACACACATTAAATTGTTGATCTGTGGGATTTGGTACATTAACCCATTCATTATTGAGGAACTCGTAGAGAAAAGATTTTTCACCACCAAGGTACGAACTTCGTATCTTGATGCCAATATACTTTTTGTTCTTACTGCCCGCAATAAAAGTAATTTTACCGTCTCCTGGCGAATCATAAGGTGCAATAAAATAAATTGATTCTACCCACCATGAAAGATTTGATGCTTTGGTATATACCACTACACCATTAACCCTAATATCCCAAGGAGCACCTGCTCTAAGGTTTGCACGATTGTGCATAACAGCAATCCATTCTTGTTTTGCCTGAACAATACTATCACCCTCGTTAAATTGTTCTATAAACATCTTTCGAGAGCCCGTATACGGAAACGTTTTTGTTCCAGAACTTGCGGTGATAATAATATTGCCGTTTTTTGCAATTTGCTGTGCATACTGCACCCCAACAAATTGCTGCTTTTTCATTGCACTACAACTGCAGAGCAATGAAATAAATGCGATAACAGATTTTTTCATTGTACGTAATTTTTTACGTATTATATATAATAATAATATTTTGTCAATATACTTATTCCCTATCCTCAACATAACAAAACCACCCCATTGCGGGGTGGTTTTGTTTCGAAATGAATCGGTATTACTTAAGTTCTACCTTTCCACCTGCTTCCTCAATAGCTTTCTTGAGGGCGTCAGCTTCGTCTTTCTTTGCACCGTCCTTTACGGTTGCAGGAGCGCCGTCCACGAGGTCCTTAGCTTCCTTGAGTCCAAGACCCAAAGCTTCTTTGATAACCTTCATAACTGCGATCTTCTGTTCACCAGCCTGTGCAAGCACCACGGTGAACGTGTCTTTTTCTTCAGCTGCACCCGCTGCTGCGCCAGCTGCTGGAGCTGCTGCGACTGCTGCTGCAGATACACCGAATTTCTCTTCGATCGCCTTTACGAGATCGTTGAGTTCGATCACTGATGCTCCTTCGAGCTCGGTGAGGAATGAATCAAATTTTGCCATAATAATTGTAACTATAAACGTACCTAATAAGTGCTAGCCCTGTTTCTTTGCAACTTCGTTGACTGCAATAGCCAAGCGCTGCATCGGACTCTTGAGGAGGAATGCAATCTGTGAGAGCAATACTTCCCTTGAAGGGATAGTTGCAATCGAGAGCATACTTTCCTTGTCTTTGTATTCTCCTTCGAATACGCCACCAACGATAGACACAATGTTCTTGTTCGCTTTTTGGAAGTCGTAGACCTCACGAGCAGGAGCAAGTGCATCTGTTGAATATGCGATACCGATTTCACCTTCGAGCTCAGGGAGCGTACCGTTATAGCCTTTGTCGGCGAGTACGCGCTTGAGCAAGGTCTTCTTGCCGACTTTGTAGCCGACACCACTCGCGCGAAGCTTGCGGCGGAGCTCATTCGCTGATTTAACGGTGAGCTTGTCGAACTGGACAAATACGACTGACGTCGCATCGGCGAGAATATCGGTGAAAGAAGAAACAATAGACTGCTTTTTCTCTTTTGATATTGCCATAATAATTTTGATTGAACTGTGTAGAACGTAAACGATAGATTTCGACCTCGGCAGGAAATTGAGGCTTGCGCCACCTGCTGTCTGTGATCTACACGCAAACACTATACCAAATGAAAAACGCCTGTCAACCAGGCGTTTTTCAACAACTATTTTAGGATTTAGTTAGATTGCCTTGATTTCAGTAACTTTTCTTGCACCACAATACAATTCATAATTACCAACTGTTTTTACTGAAGCAGTGAAGTATCGAAGTGGACGAAGCGTAACTTCTCGCCCATTAAAAGTAATTGTCATTGATGTATCACTGACATTCGTAAAGAGAATACGTGCGCCATGAGCAACTTCGAGTGTTTTTGGTGTGGGATCACAATTTTTATCAAATGCAATTGATCTTCCTTTATAGTCAATAATAGCCTGCTGATATCCGGGTGTTGCGGCAGAAGGAGCTTGAGGTTTTACATCTTTCGGACAAGGCTTACCAGTATTGATATCAAATAGATCCCCTGTCTTGCATGACTCAAGTACGACATCAGTAGCAGGTGCCGAAGCTCGATACTTGCGCATGTATGATGTGCCGAGTGCAAGTGCTGCAACAATCACGATTGCGATTCCTAATATCCAGAAATTCTTGTACTTTTCGAAATTGTTCTTCAATGTATCCATAGTTTACTCATTACTCTAGCAATAGCTGTATCGTAGCCCTTTTGAGACATTTCGCAAACATGGACAAATATGAAATATGTCATATAGTTTAACCATGTTTCGCACGCGCCAACTCATTCTCCTACTCGGCGACACCTTTGCATTTGTTAGTGCATTTCTCATCATGGCACTTGTTCGCTTTGACGAAGGACTCCTTACTGAAAATGCACATCTCCAAGCAAAACTCTTTGCAACAGTTTTTGTAGTATGGCTGGTTGTCTTTTTTGTTTTTGATCTCTACACCTACACCCGTATCAATCCTACCCCTCGCACCATCGGTCTTATCATTGGTGCCATGATTACTAATATTAGTCTTTCAGTACTGATATTCTATCTATTCCCAACCCAAGGCATCACCCCAAAGACTAACCTTGCTATCGTTGCAGTTATTTCCCTCACACTTGTTGTTGTATGGCGTCGAAGCTTCTACCAGCTATTTTCCCAAACATTTACTCGACGTATTGGTATCATTGGCGCAAGCGAAAGTGCCCATTCACTCAAAGACCTTATTTCAGACCATCCTCATATCGGCACTATCAGCTTTCACAGTCAGGAACTTGGTGAACATCAAGGCGCAGATCTCATCATTGCCGAGAACATGTCAGCAGATACCTTTCTTGCGCTTTCACGATCACTTGGTACCGAGCGTATGTCAGTCATCCAGGCCTACCAGACACTCTTTGGCAAAGTCCCCCTATCACTCATGACCGATGAGCATGCACTATCTATCATTACCAAAGAGCGCTCAGGACTTTTTATATTCACCCGTATCGTTGAAATACTTGTAGGATTACTTGTACTTATTATCACCTCTCCAGTTCTTCTTATTGCAATTATTGCAAGATTTATTGAAGATGGACGACCTATCTTTATTAGACAGACACGCGTTGGAAAAGATGGCAACATATTTAAACTCTACAAACTTCGCAGTATGAAAGCTCTCAATACTGATGGCTCAGCAGAAATTGGTGGTGTGCAATGGGCAGAAAAAAATGATCCTCGTATTACCCCACTCGGCCGTATCCTTCGCAAAACGCATATCGATGAAATCCCACAGATGTACAACATCATCCGTGGCGACCTCGCACTCATCGGACCACGCCCTGAGCGTCCAGAAATCGTTGCAGATCTTGAGTCACAGATTCCCTACTACTATTTGCGTCATACCGTCCGTCCTGGATTTACCGGCTGGGCACAAATCAAGTTTCGTTATGCGCGTACCGTACTCGACTCACAAGAGAAATTTGAATACGACCTGTACTATCTGATGAACAGACACCCAGTCCTTGATGTTGGCATTTTCATCAAGACGATTCAGATTATTTTCACCCATTAAACCCTCGTAAAAATCGTATAAAATGCTATTGTAGGAAGGTGAAAACACACAGTGTCACTATCCGACCAAAGAAGCTGTTTAGCTTTTCAGATCTCCAAGAAATTTGGGAATATCGAGAGCTTCTCTATTTCTTTGCATGGCGTGATATCAAGGTCAGATATAAACAAACGGCGATCGGCATCCTGTGGGCTGTCTTTCAACCCTTTGTCACTATGGTAGTGTTCAGTCTCTTTTTCGGATCACTCCTTCAAGTATCTTCTGATGGCGTTCCCTATCCAATCTTTGTCTATACCGGACTCCTCTTTTGGCAATTCTTTTCTACTGCACTTTCTGATACGAGTACTGTACTCATCACCAATCAACAAATCATTACCAAGGTATATTTCCCTCGACTTCTCCTTCCTCTTTCTTCAGTACTCACAAAAGTGATTGACTTTGGGATTGCCGCAATCATCCTGGTTGGTATGATGCTCTATTATGGATTTACACCTCACCTTATATCACTTGTAGTACTTCCACTCCTTTTGGTCATTACTTTTATGGCATCGAGTGGTCTCGGACTTATCCTTGCCGCAATCAATGTAAAGTACCGGGATGTTCGCTATGCATTGCCCTTTTTTATTCAAATACTGTTGTTTGTAACACCGGTGATATATCCGGCAAGTATTGCCGGCAAGTATTCATGGCTCCTTGCACTTAATCCAATGATGGGGGTTATTCAGAGTGCTCGCGCATCGGTACTAGGTACAACCACCCTCAACTGGACACTTATTGGCATATCACTTGTTGCAACTTTTATCCTGCTCTTGCTAGGTATCTACATTTTTAAAAAAACCGAGCGATATTTCGCGGATATTATGTAATCTTATGACACCTATCATTACTGCAAGCGGCATTGGCAAGAAATATACCTTGAATAAGAACCAAGGAAGCTATGTTGCACTTCGTGACGTACTCACCTCTTTTGGAACAAGAGCGGCAGACATATTTCGCCGCACGAAAAAAAGTTCAACCAAAGAAATCTTTTGGGCGCTCCAAGATGTCGGATTTACTATAAACAAAGGCGAAGTGGTTGGCATCATCGGACGAAACGGTGCAGGCAAGTCAACACTTCTCAAAATACTTTCACAGATCACCCCACCAACAACCGGCGAGATTATGATTCGTGGACGAGTTGGGAGCCTTCTTGAAGTAGGTACCGGCTTCCATCCTGAACTCAGCGGACGTGAAAATATTTATCTCAATGGTGCAATCCTCGGTATGAGCCGCAAAGAGATCACTACAAAATTCAATGATATCGTCCAATTCGCAGACGTTGAAAAATTCCTTGATACACCAGTCAAATACTATTCAAGCGGCATGTACGTCAGACTTGCATTCTCAGTCGCCGCACACATGGAGCCTGATATTCTCATTATTGATGAAGTCCTTGCGGTTGGTGATGCTGAATTCCAAAAGAAATGTATTGGTAAAATGGATGAGATTGCAAGAAAGGATGGTCGGACCGTTCTCTTTGTCAGCCACAATATGGCAGCAATCCAACAACTCTGCAAAAGCGCAATACTCCTAGAACAAGGACAGGTAAAAATGCAGGGACCTGTCAAAGAAGTCATTGACGCATATATCGGCCTTGCGGAAAGTAGTGCCTATACAGACATATTATTTGAGCCTGATGCATCAAAAAAAATGGAGATTACCGCAATGAAAGTATCCAAAGATGCTAATGAAGCGAGTATTGGCGTGATGAAAGATTTCATTATTGATATCGATATGACCCTTCGAGAAAAAGTAGAGGGTGCATTCATCAGTATTATTTTCTTTGACCAAGATGGGAGACGATGCGCTGACTTTATGGAAATAGATACTGACGAAAACGCTACCAAAGAACGCCTCGCCGGTGACTATACACTCTCAGTCACCATTCCTGGCATTTTCAATGCAGGACTCTATACCGTCATGGTAGTGATCGAAAAAGGACAAGAAACACTCGACAAAAAAGATGGTCTCGTTATTCGTATCACCGATACAACAGCGCATCCATACCCTATCCAAGGTAGAGCCCCTTTAATGCCACATGCGACGTGGAACTACCAATGAACATTCTCCTTTCGTACAGCAAAACACACTTTGATCCCAGCAAGCCTGCTGAACTCCATAAGCACTGGAACTCATCGGCAAGCATTCTCGCGCGCACACTCTACCACCTTCTCAAAGAGCTAGGCTCAGTAACCTATATCGACAAAAGTGAATACAAGGGTATTACCGGTCAGTCATTTGATCTCTTTGTTGGTATTACCGAACATTTTAGTGACATTCTTGATTCGTGCACCATCAAACAAAGCATTCTCTTTGCAGTAAACATGCACCCATATGAGCGCAATAAGCGTATTAAGTCATTTATGAGTCATGCACATATCCCACAAACAGCACTCGCTGGATATGAGCTTATCGAAAGCATCAATCCAACAAGTGCGATCAATCGTGCTAACTACATTCTCTGTGTTGGCAATACGGAGACATATAACTCGTACATCACCCATGGTGTATCAAAGCAAAAAATCAAAATCATCAACTATGCCGCAGCTGACCTCATAGCACAATCCCCACTTGCGCGAACAGCAGCAGCTCACTTTGTTCATGTCGGAAGCGAGATAGGAATACGGAAAGGATTTGATATTGTTGCCCAATTATTCAGCGACCCAAAAGTGGCCACGCAGGATATTCACCTTGATATCATTGGTACAACCACCTCCCCCTTTTACGAACAAAAACTTGCTGATCTGAAAACACTGCTCGGAGATAAGCTGACGTACCACGGATGGATTAATTCCAACGATGAACGTTACGCCAATATCATTGCACGAAGTGATTTTCTGGTATATCCCGCACTCGAGGAAGGTCAGGCAGGCTCAGTACTTGAGTCTCTCACGCTTGGAGTTATACCGATTGTGAGCAAAGCAACGGGTATTGATTTTTCACCACTTGGAACACTTGAAACAAGAATCTCGTCAGAAAAAAATATGTCAGTCTTGCAACATGCGATTTCATTACCCAAAGATGACATTGAAAAATTGAAACTAAAAACAAAAGAATACTACAACGAGCTCCATACTCCGTTCAAAGAACAACTCCGTCGCTCACTCAAAGATTCTATCAACAAAGAACTCTACCCGCGCGCAAGCATCGTACTTTCAATCTTTAACAAAGAAAAGACTATTGTGTCTCTTCTAGAGCACCTCACCAAATCTTGTACTGCATACGGCAATACCGAAATCCAGATTATTTTTGATGGATGCAAGGATAAGAGCGAACACCTTGTGCGAGCATTTTTTGCAACCAGACCAGAGCATGATGTCACCTTTCATGTCACTGATAATATTTGGGAAGTAAAAAGTAACAATCTTGGTCTTCGATCAAGCACTGGTAGGTACGCAATCATTATCCAGGATGACAATTTTATCTACGATGAGAATTTTATTTTTGAAGTCGTTCACTTCTTTGAGAAAAATCCTACGGTCACAATTATTGGGGGGCTTGCGGGGGTAAACTTCTACCCACGAGGAACGACACTTTCACAGGGCCCAGGGCAACGGACATCAACCGCAGACGAAGCGTACTGGCGACAAGATGCGGCAACAGACCCCGCGCTTAAAGAGCAGATTACAGAAGTTGATGCATGCATGCGTGGCCCCCTTTGTTTTCGAAAATCATTCCTTGAAACATATGGATATCTAGATGAAGTGTATGCCCCCCTTTATAATGATGATATGGATATTTGTTTTCGAGCAAAATCCCAGGGGTACAAAGTCTATACGATACTCCTTGATGTCGAAAACAGAAATGGTACGGTTGCAGGGTATGATGCAAAGAAAGCGGCTTTTTTCCAAAAGATGATCACTCGAAACTCGGATATTTTTTATCGAAGATGGAAACCGTCAACCACCAAAGACTATCTTCGCATCGTACGAATTCCTATTACAAAAACTTCCCGCAAACACTCTCTACATCCATACCTCTCTAGTATCAAAAAGCCATTCACAATCACCTCTCTCATTATGAAAAAAATCTACACCATGCTCAAAAAGAATATTACACAAGAAGGAATTGTAGGAGGTATACGCAAGACGTGCAGTGTGGCTATTCGCAAAACTGTCAGATATTGGCAGCATCTCCCCCACTACGTCATGCGTTTTGCGCGATTCGTTTATAGTAGTACTGAAGATAAAGAATACATCGAGCGAGAAAAACGTGAACGTCCATGGTACCAAATCAACGGTGATGAAACATTGCGAGTTGAGTATGACCTTGATCCTTCATCTGTGGTTGTTGATGTGGGTGGATACAAAGGCGATTGGGCAAGTATTATCTCAAACAAATACAATCCAACCATTCATGTGTTTGAACCAGTCAGAGACTTTGCATTCAATATCAAACGTCGTTTCAAAAACCATGACAAGATCATTGTTCATGAAGCAGGACTTGGAGCAAAAGATGAAACTATTACCATTTATCTCGCTGAGGGCGGTACCTCTCTCATCAAGGAAGCGGCACAAGAAGTCGATGTCACCATCAAAGATGTCCATGCATTTATGACAGAACTAGGAACTCCTGTTGATCTGATGAAGATCAACATCGAGGGTGCAGAGTATGACTTGCTCAATCGCCTCATTGATACTGGTGATATCAAGAAGATCAACAACATTCAGGTACAATTTCACAACTTTGTCCCCGATGCCAAAAAGCGTATGGAGGAACTTCGCACCAAGCTTTCCAAGACTCACCATGTTACTTATCAATATGAATTCATTTGGGAAAATTGGGAGCGCACCATCTAATACTATGAGACCCTCAATTGATGTCATTATCCCGCTCTATAACGGCGCAGCATTTATTGCTACAGCGATTGAGTCAGTTATTGCGCAAACCTACTCACCTACTCATATCATTATTATTAACGATGGATCGACCGATAAAGGACCCGAAATTGCAACTTCATACCAGACAAAGACATCAATCCCTCTTGTCATTATCAATCAGGAAAACAAAGGTCTCAGCGCCGCGCGCAATACAGGTATCAATACAGCAACCAGTGAGTACATCGCTTTTCTTGATGCAGATGATGTATGGATCCCAGAGAAGCTTCAAAAACAAATAGGAGTATTCAATAAAAGCGATATCTCAAACCTCGGACTCGTGTATTGCTTGTATAACATTATCAATGCACAAGGACAGATTGACCCGCACGGCTTTGTCGTCCCACTCGACACATCAATCCGAGGTGCAGTGTTTAGCAAACTCCTCAAGGGCAACAAAATCCTCTCAAGTGGTAGTGGCGTATTGATTAAACGAACCGTATTTGAAACAGTCGGACAATTCAATGAAACACTTCGTTTTGGTGAAGACTGGGACATGTGGCTCCGTATCGCAGAACAATACGGAGTCGACTATAGCGATACAGTACTCGTTCATATCAGAAGGCACGGACAAAACATGACCACATCAAAGAAACGAGTGTTTCAGGGCGAGATTGCGTTTTATCGTGTATGGCTCCGTTATATGATCAACCACAACCGACGAGTACCGTTGAGATGGAAGCTGAAAATCATCTACAAAATACTCACACTGTTTCCTCCTGTATCACTTATCAAACAGGCATTACCAGTGCTTTTTGTACCACGCAATACCTTTGGTAAGTAGGAGTCGGAGTGGTGTACGCAATACAAACCCATACATAAAGATACGAGCGTACGATCTCATAACTGCAGACCAGTATCCTGGGTATTGTGCTTTATATTTTTTAATAAGAGGAATGTTTTGAGAGAACTGAAGCTTTTTATTCCTTCCACTCAAGCTCCCGGCACGAAGAGTAAAATGAACAGAATATATCGAAAGATTTGCAAGCTCACCTACCATTCCAAGCTTGAGCCACAGATCGTAGTCCTCTATATGAAGCGAAGCCGGATCTTCATCATATCCTCCGACAGAGAGTACTGCATCTTTTCGAAAGACAACACTCGAATGAACAAAGCAATTCTTGCCAAGGAGCACTGATCGTATATGTGCATCTGTCTGAGGAACCAAATACCGAAACAACTCTTTTCCTACCTCATCAATCATCACCACACCCGTGCCAACAAGAACAGTGTTTGGATGAAGTACCATATATGACACTTGTTTGGCGAGCTTCTCTGTATCAATCCATCGATCATCATCGTCGATCCGGGCAATGAGATCACCCTGCGCAATACGAAGTCCTTTGTTCAACGTCTTTTGAATACCAAGATTTTTCTCGTTTTCAATAAAGTGGATTTTTGCATCATGTTTCATAATTTCTGCCACGATCTCCTTAGTAGTGTCAGATGATCCATCACTGATAATGATCAATTCCCAGTTGTGGTACGTTTGCACCTGGACGCTTTCAATTGCACCTTTGATAAATGCAGCACCATTCCACGTAGGGAGAATAATAGAAACAAGCGGTGTACTCATATACGTATCCATTCTGGTGGAATAAGACCACTCGTATCAATCGATGTATCGTTAAACCATTTTTGTGGTGCGACGACTATCTTATTAGTTGCTGTACCGAGCCATGCCGCCCACCATGAAAACGTACTGTTTGGAATAATAAAGTGCGTGCATGATTGCATCAGCGCAAAGTGCCCACTCTCGCGCTCACCTCGATAGATATCATCAACAAACGTTGCAGGGTGAAGAAATGCCAAGTTATTCTTGCACCACTCTATATCATCAGAAAACACATAGATATGATCAATAGTCGTCTTTGCTTCAAGAACATCAAGCGCCTGGTAGTAGTAGTCCTTGAACACGACTTCGTGATGGGTATTCCCGACATAATCCCCTCGTCTAACATGAAGACATACTGATGAATGATGCGACTGTACTTCTGTTTTAACACGCTGTATATGTGCCTGCAGTGGTTGTTGCAGGGTCAAGTCTTTTCGTATAGTGTCCGCAATAGACTCAAAGTATTTGTAGCTCTGCCAATAACCATCCAGATAGGTATCAGAACCGAGCGTAAGTATATCGGGATTGAAAGCGAATCCCTTTTCTTTTCCCCCAAACAGCATTCGTCGCAATTTGTTTAGATACAGCCCAAACTTACCCGATCCCCATGAGCGATACTTCCACCCTAGTTTAGATTGTGGAACTATTTCAGCAGCTATATTAAACAGATCGAGATCATACTCGCGAAACGTAAATCCTTTGCGAGGAGTTCGATCAAGCAGATCATGTGTATCAAGTCCGAGTGTTGTATTATTTTTAACAGCAAGAGCGCGTCCAGCCGCATACTGAAACATCTGGTTACCCATTCCCCCTGAAAGTCGTGTGATGATCATATTATTTTTGGGACGTCCATCGTTCTTGCATCGCCAGAACATATGCACGATCTCGCGGAGACGCAGTTTGCATTATTTTTTCAGTGGTTCGATACCCTGGCTGATATTGTGGAGCAAGTGCAATACCAGCCCTGAGATACTGCCATGCATGACGATAATCCTTTTCAAACAGATATGTCTGCGCGATATCGAAATATAGATTTGCATTCCTACTGTTTATCAAGCGTGCATCCTGAAGTCGTCCACGAGCATCCGCAAGCACTAGAGGATCTGGATTCCCTGCAAGTACGACACTGAGTGTCTTGAGTTGACCACTCACCCACCGAGCTCGAAATGTGTCTACATCAGTTGCAATATCTTCATCAAGATTAGCAATAAGATTATTAACAATAATCAAGTGAGATTTTTTTTGATCATCATTCATTACTCCTAGCTTGCTTCGTATACTATCAAAAACTTTTCCTGCAAAAAGAGCTGAGTCACTTGCGTATCCAAGAGATGAAATATGCTGAGGGTTTTTTTGATTAGATAGAATCAACATATCTCTTTTGGAGTATTTATTCCATGCAACTGATTCTTGCCATGGCTGTACAAATGCAATCACCACAAAAATCAAACCTGCAAGAATTCCGCTAAAAGAAAGTATCTTATCTGGGAATGGGAATACTAAAGAATACTTATGAGAAACTATTCTCTGATACATACCGATAGTAGCGCCGACAATAACAAAAAAAATTAACAGTGTTCCAGGACTTTCAAATATAAAAAGATTTTGAATCACATATCCCACAAATGCACCAAGCATGGCAATAGCAACTATTCTATGTTCACGATCTCTTGTTGAAACTTGGTAGAGATAAACAATTACCATACCAAGAAGACTTATATAAGCGAGCAGGCCTACAATACCCCCATTTACCAAATATTCCCAAAACATATTATGAGGATGATCAGTCCAAGGTTCATATGCATTAGTAGTTGAGAAAAATACTGGATCAAAATGTTTTTGGAAAACGTATGAATAATTATTAGCTCCCCATCCAAGGAAAGGTTTTTCAAGATACCCCTCTCTTGCTATATCCCAAAATATAAAACGGTTGGTATTTTTTTCTTGTACGTACGCCTGATGCAGTCGAGTGTTCGGATCAAAAAACTGCTTTCCGATCAGTAATCCGATTATGCCACCTACGAACAGTAATCCCATACCTCCATATTGCAACTTTTTTTTCTTTGCCGTGACTAAAAAAAATACACACATAGTACTCACTGCTGTCACCAGCCCCAAAAATGCTCCATCAGCAGATCCAGCGACGAGACTCGGATTTTGCATAATATCTTTAAATCCAATACTTCCATTCAAAAGATCGTTGTTAAAAAAAATAGGTGAAAAAACAATCGGTACCACCCCGAGAGTAGTCAACACTTTATACATACTATCCTTTGATGAAAGGATAAGATACAGACCAAAACAAACATGTACTAATAAATATGCCCCCACATATGAAGTGTTCCCAAATGTTGATCCACCATTTGAACTAATAAACATACTGTTTAGATAAGTTCCACTAGCAACTACAATACTCGTGCAAAAAGATACAAGAATCATGCCACGCAAAAATGACACATCTTCTCTAATACAACGAGCGATAGCAAGCGCAACTATTGTAAGTGCAATGATAAGGTTGACTCCCACACCATCAACAAGACTTCCAAAAAACGAAAGTTTAGGGTCAAATCCGGCAAATGCACTCAATACAAGTGTTACGAGATACACCAAAAGCATCAAATGAAGTGCTGTGACTTGTACTGTCTTTCGACTATTTACATACCGGTCATAGAACAACAGCATCCCGATCAGTAATCCTACCCCTGTAGAAATTAATGCTTTTGGTGTTGTATAAGGAAAAAAATGGCTGCTTCCTACATATAAAGGAACAATAACGAGCATACCGTATATCATCCATTTTACAGTAAGCAGTGGCCAAGTAATTTTCATGAGGCAATTGTAGCAAATACTACCCAAAACAAAAAACCGCCCGAAGGCGGTTTTTTGCGTACGTATCTAAGTCAGGAGTATTAGTCGAGCTTAGCGTCAGCTGTTTCGTAGTTCTGCGCCGGAGCGAGAGTGTATGAAGCAGGAGTACCTGACTGGTCAGTGTCATAACGAACTGCACCGAGTTGTACACGGTAGAATCCAGCAGTAGCTGAACCCTTTGTGAGTTCGAGAGTAACATTGAAGGTCTTAGTTTCACCATCAGCAACCTTGTAGTAGCCACCAACAGTGTCAGCACTTGAAGTAAGTGATGAAGCTGAAGCAGTTACAGAAGTATCGGTAGCACCAGCACTGGTTTCTACAGAGTAGATGAGACCAGCTGTTGAACCAGATGAAGCTACAGTCTTAGGAATGTAGTAGTCATTACCGAATGCAGTTACTTTGTAAGAAACTGTGTAAGTCTGCTTACTGAAGGTACCAGAAGTGTTTGAAGTTGCAGAAACACTTGAAGTGAATCCTGAAACCATAACGCCCTCTGAGTAGAATGTCTGAGTTTCACCAGTTACAGAACCAGTGAGATCACCAACAGAAAGGTTGTCACCATTCTCATCCTCAAAGCCAACAGCATTGCGCTCGTTTGAGCCAAATGTTACTGAAGCTGAGTCACCTTCGGTGAAGTTAACACCGTCGATTTCTTTGATCTTTGCTACAACCTTGAATGTTTCAACGTCGCCTTCACTGATAGTGAAGTCATCATCGAAGTCGAAGGTTACAGTACCAGAAGTACTTGAAGGAGCATCCTGACTGTCAATCTCTTCTGAGCCGTTCATAAGAGCGAGCTCATCAAAGATCTGAGTACCGTTAGCACCAGTAGTGTTTACCTGAACTGGGAGAGAATCAAAAGTAATATCTGATCCTTCTGCCTTGATCTTGAACTCAAGCATAGTAATACCTGAAGTTGCACTAGTGTCAGATACTTCTACGTTCTGAGCTTCTGGGTTGTTTGAACCTTCAGTTACCTTAACCTTAACATCACCTGATGCTGAAAGGTCAGTGAAAGTGAAGTCTTCATCTGGAGCAGAAGTATCAGTCAATACAGCACCACCAGCGTCAGTGAAGCGGATTGTTGAAACTTCAACGTTCCAAGTAGCAGTAAGGTCAGTACTATCGATGTTATCAATAGCATCAACTGCAACGTAAAGGTTTGCCTTTTCGTCAGCCTTGATTACAGCACCAGAGAGAGAAACACTCTTTGAGTAGACATCTCCATCCTTGTTGAAATCATCAACACTTACTGAACCAACTTTCTTTGAACCGAGCCATACTGACACAGTGTCAACGTAACGGTTCAAGCGAGCTGAAGAAGAGTTGTTAGCAGTGTTTTCAAATGAAAGCTTCACGTTAGTGAGTGCTACATCTGAACCATTGTCAGCCTCAACCTTTGCACCGAGAACGATGTGGGTAGAGTCACCTTCTTTAACTTCACTGTCGCCTACACCATTTGAGGTAGAAGTAACAGTAATGTCACCTGCACCACCGGTAAGAGGGCCACTAGTTGAACCACCAGAACAAAGAGCACCAGTAGTTGAACTGTACATAGCACCAGCTACGCAGCCAGCAGGAAGATTAGATCCACCTGTTGAACCAGAAGCCTGAAGTGCTACAGCCTTAGCAGCTGACATTGGTCCGAAGACGCCGTCAGCAGTGAGACCGTTAGCAACCTGGAAGCGCATAACCGCTGCCTTTGTTGCAGAACCAAATGTTGATGTTTCCATTCCTGGAGCACCTGCACCTGATGTTGATACCTGAGTACCAGGCCACATGTTAAGGAACTTTTGGAGATCCATAACAGCAGCACCTTTAGAACCATATTTGAGAGTCGTTGACCAAGTGTAAGTTGCTGCACTTGCAGTTGATGCAAGAGTAACTACACCGAGAACCAACGCTGCTACAAAAAATTTAAATTTTGAAGTCATAATTGTTTATCGTTATTAATCGCACATACATTACATAATTGTAATTTTCAGTTCGACAAAACTGAGGCATGGCGTTGTCAGATACATATGAGATCTTTGTCATCTTATATATACCGACGAGTTCGCAGATGGCGTACGGTAACGAGCCGTACTGTATCTGCCGTGTCGACAGGGCCGATATCGTGTCTTCCGCCCGCTGCCGTTTGACCGGAGCGAGGCAGAACACAAATATTTTGGACGACCGCCGAAAATGAATAATCGTTATTGTGAACAATTTCGATATGCTATTTTCAACGATCAATCCGTGCGTGGTTTACTTACATTACTGCAAGACATTTCACTCTTTCGAATGAAGTGCCCACTATTTGTCTTCTGGCTCCGCAACCAGTCTTGCGACAGATGGCGGACAGAAAGACAGTGATAATACTACCATACTAGCCCTTGTAGAGCTAGTGTTTGTGGTATCAAAACCATCAGACTTCAGAGAACAAAAGAAGTGGTAAACCACCTAGTACTGAGACGCGTGTAGCGCACAAATCTTACATAGACATATAGACACTCCAACGTTTTGATCCTCGTTTGGTCATCTTGCCCTCAGAGACAAGTGCACCGAGTTCGCGCTGTATTGTCTTCTCGGACAGCTCTGGAAAGATCGCAGCAATGTCCTTGATACCAGCACTCTTTCGGTCATTAATGAAGGACAAAATTGCTTGCTTACGATCAGTCTTTATTTCATTTGTTTTAGATATTTTTTTATCGGACAAACTGTTCTGAAGTGATGCGACCGATGTACTAAAGGACGAGATTTTTTTAGCTGTACTATCGGACATTGTTGGGGTGGTTGCTGATACCGCAAATAGTGATCTGACGTCACTCTGACCATCGAGTACTGAAGTGACGAAATGTCTGACTTCGAGCAAAATGATGGACGCATTTTTCTCTGATACTAGACCTGCCATAACTGCCCCTCCAAGCAACATATCAACTCGATCACGAACGTGTGGGATTGCAGCAGCATCACTTCGGACAAGCGCGAGTGCCTCGGTTCTGATGGCGACCTTGAGTGGATCAGTATCAGACAAATGCCCGGTAACTAAATACAAGGCAGCTACAATTTTTTGTCCTTTTGTTTTGTCTATTAGATTTTCCATATGTTTTTAAACCTAAATTTAGATTGCGAGATTGTCTCTTATAAATACGTTCTTGTCCATGAGATTGTTCTTTCGGACATCAGTATAGAGGACAGGTGTCCCTTGTTGCAAGGTCATGTCCGTGTCCAAATTATCCTTATACTGTAATGGTTTTTCCCGATACGAGTGATATACTATGAGAGCATTTTCTGTATGGCAAAGAAACCAAATCCCCCGAAAAAAAATCAGGCCTCAAGCTCAACAAACCATGTTGTTATCGGCCTTCTCCTCCTATTACTAGCACTGATTGCAGCAGGTGGACTCGTTGGTGCAGCAGGTATTGGAGGGCTTGTTATCGCCCGCGGTGCACGCATACTCTTTGGGTATGGAGAGGTGCTTCTCCCGCTGTCACTTGCGACTGCAGGCGTCCTGGTCATCCGCAAACGATCTCTTGGTGCAACTCCTCGTGAATATAGTAGTGCAGCAGTTGGACTCCTCTCACTCCTCGCGCTCCTCTCAATGGTAAGCGCTGTTGGTGGCGGACTATTTGGCAAGATTCTCGCACTCCCACTCATGAGTGCATTTGATGCCACATTTGCAGGTATCGTACTCGCCTTTTTGACCGCAGGATCGTTCATCGTATTCTTTGACCAGACACCAAATCTCTTCCCGTTTTTTGCGAAGGTTTGGGAACGTCTGAGTGGCAATACCTCACGCACAAGCGATGATGAAGATGAGCTCCTTGATGATGAAGAAGCACTCCCTGTTGCACGACCTGTTGCAGCGGCAATGGCAGAGGCTACCCCTAGAAAAGAAGTCCCTCGTGACTTCAAAGTAACCGACGGAAATACTGAAAAAGAAGAGTTCCAAATCGACACTAAAAAGAAGCGTGGCAATGGTACCTACACCCCTCCTCCGGTATCACTCCTCGAAGGTGATCGCGGTAAGGCAAATGTGGGTGATGTAAAAGCAAATGCCAACATCATCAGACGGACCCTCTCGAACTTCGGTATCGAAGTTGAAATGGACGAAGTCACCATCGGTCCGACCGTCACTCGATATGCACTCAAGCCGGCCCAAGGTGTCAAACTTTCTCGTATTGTCGGTCTCCAAAATGACCTCGCGCTTTCACTCGCAGCACACCCACTGCGTATCGAAGCCCCAATCCCAGGCAAGTCTCTCGTGGGTATTGAGATTCCAAACAAGAGCAAGGCAACCGTTGGTCTCGCAAGCCTCATTTCTGATCCAGCATTCCATGTTGATGCGCCACTACTCGCAGCTATTGGTCGCAACATTGCCGGCAAGCCGGTGTACTACTCGATTGCAAAGATGCCACACCTCCTCATCGCAGGTACGACTGGATCTGGTAAATCAGTGACTATTCATGCCATCATCTCATCCCTCATCTACCGCCATGGACCGGATGACCTACGCTTTATTTTCGTTGACCCAAAGCGCGTTGAGCTCACCCTCTACAATGGTATTCCACACCTCCTCACTCCAGTGATCACTGAACCAAAGAAAGCAATCCTCTCACTCAAGTGGGCAGCAACCGAGATGAATCGCCGCTATGACATTCTTGAATCTGAGAGTGTGCGCGATATCGTCAGCTATCACAAAAAGCATGCTGCCGAGTTTGCAAAGCCTGCGACTGACGACGCAGATGCGCACGACCGCATGCCATACATCGTCATCATCATCGATGAGCTCGCAGATATTATGCAGGCATATCCTCGTGAACTCGAAGCAGCTATTGTTCGCCTTGCGCAGATGTCCCGAGCTGTGGGTATCCACCTCATCCTCTCAACCCAGCGCCCTGAAGTGAACGTCATTACGGGTCTGATTAAGGCAAACGTACCATCTCGTATTGCCCTTCGTGTGCCGACCGGTATCGACTCTCGTACCATTTTGGATACAACTGGTGCTGAAAAACTCCTCGGTCAAGGTGATATGCTCGCACTCGTTGGTACAAGCCAAGCAGAACGTATTCAATCAGCATTCATCACTGAAGATGAGGTCAAGAACGTCGTGAAGCACCTCAAGAACGCCTTTAAGGACGAGCTCCCTGACATGATCGAACTCTCAGGCAACATTGCTGGTGAAAAGAGTATGTTCAGTGACGACATGGGCGAAGGCGGCTCTGATGACGATGCACTCTATGAGGAAGCTCGTATGATAGTGATTGAAGCAGGCAAAGCCTCTACCTCATACATTCAACGCAAGCTCAAAGTCGGCTATGCACGTGCAGCACGCCTCATGGATATGCTTGAAGAACGTGGGATTATCGGTGCGTCAGATGGTGCAAAGCCTCGTGAGGTGCTCGATAGTAGTAATGGTCGTGGGTCATCAACTGTCGACCAAGTAGCCGAAGACATGGGTCTCTAACTTCTATGATGAACCGAATCAACCACCAACAACTCACCCTTCCAAAAATCCTGCTCTACACCGCAGGTATTGCGCTTGCTAGTCTCGTCTTCTACAACAGCAAGGATATGATCTTTGGTGCACCGCTACGCGTTGAGACGGTGGCAGATGGTACAACACTCGAAGATCCGTTTCTTCCGATAAGTGGTGTTGCAGGCCATGCACGAGAGCTTGCCATCAACGGCCGATCTGTGGCATTGGACCGTAAGGGTAATTTTCATGACGGCGTTCTCCTTTCCCCAGGGTATAATGTGGTAGAGGTAGCCCTCAAGGACCAATTTGGTAACCGAAAGGTCAAAACATACCACCTCGTCGTACAAGAGAGCGCATCGGTTGCAGTAGCGTCGAGCGAGCAGTATCAACAATAATTTCAATTTTATGGCAGTCAAAAAAGCAAAAGCAGCAAAGGAAACAAACTCCTCTATCGAGGATACTATTAAGAGTATTCAGACCAAGTTTGGTGAAGGTGCGATCATGAAGCTCGGTGAATCCCCAAAAGTCGACATCAGTACCGTCCCTACTGGGTCAATCGGTCTAGATATCGCACTTGGGATTGGTGGTATGCCTCGCGGCCGTATCATTGAGATCTTTGGCCCTGAATCCTCTGGTAAGACAACACTTGCGCTCCATGTTGTCGCAGAAGCACAAAAGATAGGTGGTATCTGTGCATATATCGATGCTGAACACGCAATGGACCCAGACTACGCTGGCAAGATCGGGGTGAATATCAACGAACTACTTATCTCGCAGCCTGATACTGGTGAGCAAGGGCTTGAGATCTGTGAGTCACTTGTACGCTCTGGCAAGATCGACGTCATTGTTGTTGACTCTGTCGCCGCTCTCACACCAAAGGATGAGATCGAAGGTGATATGGGTCAGCAGCACATGGGTAAACAGGCTCGTCTCATGTCCCAAGCGCTCCGCAAGCTCACTGCTATCGTCCACAAGTCCAAAACCATCGTGATCTTTATCAACCAGATCCGTATGCAGATCGGTGTCATGTTCGGTAACCCTGAGACGACTCCAGGTGGTAAAGCACTCAAGTTCTACACCTCGATCCGTCTTGATATCCGTCGTATTGCCCAGATCAAAAAAGGCGAAGAAGTTGTCGGCTCTCGCACACGCGTCAAAGTGGTCAAAAACAAGGTTGCTGCGCCATTTAAGCAGACTGAGTTTGATATTATCTATGGCGAAGGTATCTCTCTCGAAGGTGAACTCCTCGCACTCGGTGAGAAGCTTGGTGTGGTGACTAAGAGCGGTACCTCGTACTCCTACACCCCCGAAGGTAAAGAAGAGGTAAAACTCGGCCGTGGCTATGACGCTTCCCGTGTATTCATGCGTGAGAATCCAAAGGTACGTGATGCCATCACCAAAGACGTCCGTAAGCGCATGAAGGACGTGGTAATGGAAAGCTCTGGCGAGTAATACCCAACCCCCCTTTAAAATATTTGACAAAAAGCGCATAATATTGCGTTTTTTGTATTTATATGGTTTACTTAGAGAAATAAAACGATAGTACTATGACAATTGAAAAACCTCCGACAAGACTTGAACTTATGACAGCAGCAGCACATTTAGATTATATGGGATTTCCTGCTCGGTATATCCGATATGTGGAACCCTACGAATCAGTCGATGAGAAGCTCCAAGATGCACTCGTTGCTCATGGAGTAGTTATGGAATATGCAACAATGATCACTCGGATTATTGAATCATATCTTTCAAGAAGTTTCTTTATACCTCCCTTCTTTGAATTAAAAGATGAGAGAAGTGCATTTTATAAGAAACTTCCGGACAATGTGCTTGGTATAATCAACAATTCAAACACAAGAAAAAGTCAACAAGAACATGTTGTTTCTGCATTAAATTTTCTGCTAGAAAGCACTCCATCATGCCAGCAGCTTGCAAAAGAAATCAAACAAAGCTTTTACGATTTTGAATGGGAAAAAGACACTAAAAACGCAAAAGTTTTAATTGCTCATACCGAATCATTTCGGGAGCATCTGTTAAAGCTATGCTTTATGTTTACTACACATACTTCATTATTGGAGTAACACGACCAATCCCCTCTATAAATATATAGAGGGGATTTTTTTATTGGACTTTTAACGTTAATTTGGCTACAATCTCGTTCTATGGCAATGCTTGAATACAGCGAAGTTCGCGAACACAAAATTATCCTTTGGGAAGGTCAACCGTACGAGGTCATTACTTCGCACGTCTTTCGCAAGCAGCAGCGCAAGCCGGTGAATGCGACCAAGCTCAAGAACCTTATTACCGGCCGTGTGGCTGAGATTTCATTCGCTTCATCTGACAAGGTTGAGGAGGCTGATATCATCACCCGCCCGATGATCTACCTCTACAAGACCAAGACTGAGGTCTGGATCTGCGATGTAAAGGATCGCAGTGCACGTTCATCGATCAAGATGGATGTGGTCGGCGACAAGCTGAAGTTCATCAAAGAAAACTCTGAGATCGAGCTCATCATCTTTACCAACGACGATGACGAAGAGCAGATCATTGGTATCAAAGTACCGATCAAGGTAGAGCTCGAAGTCACCGAAGCTCCTCCTGCAATCAAGGGTGCAAGTGTCACTGGTGGCAACAAAGTCGCGACTGTTGAGACTGGTGCAAATGTCCAAGTCCCCCTCTTTGTGGAAGTCGGCGATCGCATCAAGATCAACACTGAAACTGGAGAATATACGGAGCGAGCATAACTCATATACATAAACAAAAACCGCCCGGATGGGCGGTTTTTGTGTTTTGTTTAGTACGTTACAAATGGGAGGAGTCCCATGAAGCGAGAGCGTTTGACGGCTTCACTTACCATACGCTGATTCTTCGCTGACAAACCGGTGCGCTTGCGAGGCAAGATGCGGCCGTTTGGGTTGAGGAATCGCTTGAGGTTGTCTACATCCTTGTAGTCAACAAAGCGGATGTTGTTTGCGTTAAAGTAGTCGTTTTTCATAATTAGAATGGGATATCTTCAAGGTTGATCTCTTCATCGGGGTACTCAATGGTATCGAGGTCTGCCGGAGCTTGCTTTTGTGGAGCTTCTGCGTCTGACACAGCACTCATTGGAGCCGCACTCGGTCCACCACCCATACCAGAAGACTTGGCGCCAAACTGGAAAGTATCGAGGATGATTTCGGTACGGTAGTTTTTCTTGCCGTCCTGACCATCCCAACTGCGCGTCTGGAGACGTCCTTCGATCATGAGTGAGCTTCCCTTGCGAGCGTACTGCGCAAGCGTTTCCGCCTGACGTCCGAATGCCACTACATTGTGATATTCGGTCGCTTCTTTGCGAGCGCCTTGGGCGTCTTTCCATACACGGTTGGTAGCGAGCGAGATGCTTGCGACTTTAGTGCCGGTTGCGATCGCCTTGAGTTCAGGATCACGAGTAAGGTTGCCGATGAGGAGTACTTTGTTGAGATACATATCTGATATTTATGCTTCGGTTGAAGCGTTATCCGCTGCTACTTCTGCTTCAAGATCAGGAAGCTTTTCGTGGTCTGATTTCATGTCATCAGCATCATCTGCTGCGACCTCTTCTTCGACCGCGAGTTCTTCTTCCACATCCATTGCAAAACCTCGCTTTGGTTCTACTTTTGGCTTTTTAAAGACAATCGTGTTTTCAGCACTTGTCTTCACTAGTATATACCGAACGAGTGGGATGATACCATCGAGGGTCTTTTTCAATGATTCAAGTGCACTTGGCTCAGCCTCAAATTTGAGTGAACCAAAGTATCCTTGGTTGTACTTGAATTTCTTGCTCGCAACATCCTTTTCCATGGTGTATGCAAGGTCGATGAATTCTGCTGTACCTTCGCTAACTATGGTACCTTCGAGCGCGGTGATTGCACTTACGAGTGCTACTACCTGCTCTGACACTTCTGTCTCAACGACAGTCGGAGCAAAGATGTACCCAAGCTCGTACGTACGTGTGTTTTTTTCTGACATCAGAATAAGAACTATTTCAGAACAAATTGAATATATGGTCGCGAGGACTGTCTGAGCCGAATGGCGACTTCCGCAGCGGACATATATTCAGATTTGAGAAGAAATAGGTTTGATTTACTTGTTAAAATGAGCCCGCTTCGGACCATGCATCCCAGGGACTGTGCCAAAGGACGAACGGGGGCTACCGGGCAATACTACCCCAGATTAGGCGTTTTGTAAATTAAACAGGTTTTGGACGTTTTGGAGAAGTTGGACCTCGGTTTCCTCAAGTGAAATACCCTTGATTTCAGACACTTTTTTCACCACTTCGACGACATATGCAGGCTCGTTGCGGCGACCTCGATATGGGATTGGAGCTGCAAACGGCGCATCGGTTTCCGAGAGAATACGATCGATTGGGACATACCTTACTATCTCTTCATATTCAGGGAATATCGTAATCACACCAGAAAATGAAATGTGGAATCCCAGATCAAGAAACCGCTTCGCAATCTCCGTACTACCCACAAAGAAATGCGCGGTGCCACGCATGGTCGGCCATACCTCCTTGTGTGACTCGAGCATATCAAGTGCATCTTCGTAGGCAGTCATCGTGCCCTGCTCCGGTCTAATATGAAGCATAAGCGGTAGATCGAGCTCTACAGCAAGCGCGATCTGCGCAGCAAAGAGTCTTCGCT
Source organism: uncultured bacterium (assembly GCA_937903035.1). Lineage (GTDB taxonomy): Bacteria > Patescibacteriota > Minisyncoccia > Phycocordibacterales > UBA9973 > UBA4124. The sequence continues at coordinate 207,310 of CALCZP010000004.1, forward strand.
GCTCATCAATATGTGCACGCTCATCAGGTCGGAAATAGTCAAGCCCACACTCCCCAACTCCAACTACACGAGATTTAGTCGCAAGCTCTTTCATTGCCTCAGCATTCCATGGAGTTGCCCACTCAGTCGGATGCTGCCCGACGATTGCCCAGATAGTGTCATGAGTATGTGCGAGATCTACTGCAAACGCACTTGTTGCTTCATCAATACCGATACAAATTGTACCCACTCCAGCTTCTACCATTCGCGCGATTGCATCCTCGCGATCAGCATCAAATTGGGAGAGATTGAAATGTGAATGAGTGTCAATTACTTTCATCTAATGATTGTACTATACATCATAAATATTGACATAATATATTAAATATGTATAATAATATCAAACAAAACTTACAATCATGTCACTTGAAAAGAAATTCGAGAAAAACGGATGGTTCCCTATTCTCAAGAAAATAGATTTTGAAACAAGGGATCGCTTCGAAAAATACATCATCAAACAGGAAGATGACTTAAAAATATTCTTCAATACAAGTGGTGGCGATGTAAACGTTGCATTGTCTATTGTTGATCTTATGAATTTATGGAAAAAAGTAGAAGGGAAAAAAGTCAAATCCTTTTGCTTGGGAGAGTGCAGCTCGGCAGGCCTTACCATCCTATCGTCATGTGATAATGAATTTAGAGAATGTGCACCAAACACTCGTTTTTTATTTCATAGCCATTTTTATCGAGTAAACCTTCGACACAACTTAGGTCTTGAGGCAAACCAACAAGCACTCCTAAAACAATGGCAATGGTTTGAAAAAGCCATTAAACAAGAATCTGACGGCTTTAAACTTTCAGATGAAAAAATTATGGAATTAAGACAATTTGGAGAAAATCATTCTTATTCTCTCAATCCAAATGAAGCAAAGGAGTTGGGTATCATTGCAAAGATAACGGATATGCCAAGCATTCTGTAAAGCAAAACCTTCAGAGTAATACTCTGAAGGTTTTTTATTTATCCTAATCTCGCAAAGAGTGGTGTCTCTGGTTTTTTGTTTGAGCGAATAAGTTCGATAAGTTTGGTAGATGTCTCAGGCATGTATGGCGCGAGTACGACTGCGATTGTGTAGAGCTCTTGGACGAGAGAAGTGATCATTCGCTTCCCTTCCTCTACATCAGTCTTGATAACTGAGAAGGGCTTTTCAAGTGCGATCTTTGTATCGAGCTCTCCAACTGATTCCCAGATTGTATTCATCGCCTTTTGGATATCAAATGCTTCCATTGATGCAGCAACTTTCTCCCCAAGCTCAGTCTTTGGTAGCCCCTCAAATACATCACAATGTGTTGCTGAAAGTGTCAGAATGCGAGATGCAAGGTTCCCAAGTCCGTTGGCAAGATGTGACTGATACGCATCCTTGATACTTTCCATGGTCATGTCCGCATCTTCAAATGAGTTCATGTGACGGAGTAAATAATATCGGAGCACATCATGAGACAAATCTCCTGCCACATCATTGAACGCATCCACAACATCATACGGACTGATGACATTACCGAGCGATTTTGACATCTTTTGCCCACCTGAGTTGATGAAACCGTTTACGATGATGTGTCGTGACGTTGGGAGATCAGCAGCAAGGAGCATTGCCTGCCACATCGACGACTGCTGACGAGTATTGTCCTTACCACAATACTGCACCGGTGTGCCATCCTTCCAGTATTTCTCAAATGTTTCTGTATCCTCAGGCCAGCCAAGTGTTGAGATATAGTTGACGAGTGCATCAAACCACACATACATGACATGTGCTTCGTCTCCTGGAACTTCGATACCCCACGGCATTTTCGCCTTGAGGCGAGAGATGGAGAAGTCTTGGAGGCCTCGGGTGAGAAACGCTTTCATCTCATTGTAGCGGTAGTCAGGGATTACAAAGTCAGGTGTTGCATCATAAAAAGCCTGGAGCTTATCAGCGACTTTTGAATACGCGAAGAAATAGTTTTCTTCATTAATGATTTCAATATCTCGATCAGGATGAATCGGGCATCGTCCAGCATCGTTGAGTTCACTATCAGTCTTTTCGAGTTCACAGCCAACACAATACTTCGCTTCATAGTTTTTCTTGTAGATATAGCCACGATCAGCGCATCGCTTCCAGAACTCCTGCGCCGCAGTGATATGATGCGGGTCAGTTGTACGAATAAAATGTGCATCAGGAGAGATACCAAGGAGTGCTACGAGTCCCCGAAATGTTGTTGCATACCGATCAACATACTCCTGTACCGCAATTCCCTCCTTTGCGGCAGCTTGATAGAGCTTGAGTCCATGTTCATCAGTACCCGTATTAAAAAAGACTTCACAGCCCTGCTCTTTTTTGAAGCGAGCAATAGCATCTGCGCGAATAATCTCCATAGCAAAACCAACGTGCGGATCATTGTTCACGTATGGGAGCGTGGTCGTTATATAAAATGGATTGTTCATAATAGAAAAATTATTCAGGAAGGTTCTGGGTAACAGGGATGAGTTTGCGCTTTTCGATATCACTCATATATTCAAGGACAAAGACTGCAACCGGCATTGCAATGATCGCCCCCCAGAATCCGGCAAGTGTAATACCAATCAAGAATGCGAGCAAGACAACGAGTGGTGGAATACCGACCACACGACGAGCAACAACTGGTGAGAGTACGTAGCTCTCAAGCTGTTGAACAATGATATAAAATACCATCACTTTCACTCCTAGGAGGACTCCACCATCAATCACCGCAAAGAGTATTGCGGGTACTGATGCAAAGATGATACCAAACGGCACAAGCTCAGCAATCGCTGTAATAAGACCAATAAGAAATGCATACTGTACACCAAGGAGTGCAAACACCACAAAGGTGATCGCTCCCATGATGAGTGCAAGCAGGAGCTGTCCTTTGAACCAAAGACCGATCTTGTACTGCGTGCGAAGCCAGAGTCCTACCACATACTTCTCATGTTTTTTTGGCGTAAGAATACGCAGGAATGTTGCGAGACCGTCCTCTTGGATCGAGAGATAAAATGCCATCACAATCACAAGGATGGCATTCACTGCGCCGCCAAATGTTGAGCCGATCACACTGGTCGCGCCTTGTGAGAGGAGTGCTGTCGCATTTTTCACACTACCGAGCAAGTCAGTAAGTGATGACCCCTTGGTAATCGTTGAGACAAACTGTGTCGCCCCTTCGATTGACTGTGTTGAAATTGATGATGTCTCTGGTAGGTAGCCGAGAAGGAGCGTAATCATTCCCGAGAGCTCACGAATCACAATCGGTACAAACGCATAGAAGATAGCAGTGAGAAATCCTACTACGAGCGCAAAAATGATCGGGACGGAAAGTGACCGGTTCATCTTGTACTTCTTGAGCGCCTGGACACCTGGCTCAACAAATGACGCAATGACAACCGCTACAATAATTAAAAGCAAAATATCACGTATTTTAAACAGGAGATATGCTCCAAACATGATACAGAGGGTACGGATGATTGTATCATTGGTGATACGGATGGAGCGACCTTCAGACATAGTGATATGGTACACCGCAAACGTATCCCTTACAAGGAACTAAGTGGTGAAGTGTCCAAATCTGTTGATTCAAACGGGCCAACAAGTACAACAGTGGCATGCGTTGCTACAAAAAGCCTGCGAGCAACATGCTGGATCATTTCTGGGGTCACTGCCATATAGTGCTCAGTGATCATTTCAGGCGTTCGAAGTGGCTGCCCCAAGATGAGCTGTCCCCCATAGAAGCCAGCGACTTCATCGGTCGTCTCAAGCCCAATACGCATCATAGAGAGCATGTACTCACGGGCTTTATTGAGCTCTTCTGTAGAGACTGACACTTCTTTGAGTAAACTGAATTCTTTTGCAAGAACCTTGAGTGTTTCATTTACCCGAGTCTTGTCGATACCACAGGCAACCCCAAAGACACCATGATCAGTAAACCCTTCCTGCCCCGCCTCTACTGAATACGCAACACCGAGATCCTCACGAAGAGTTTGAAACAGACGCGCACTCATACCACTTCCAAGGATTCCCCCGAGGAGTTGTGCTGTTGCATAATCTGGATGACCAAGTGGTACTGAGTGAAATGTGATCGCAAGATGTGCCTGATCAATCGGACGTCTGACAACTTTCACTCGCAACGTATCCTGATCGATAGTGACAGGCTTTTTTGTGAGCAAGGGCTGCTGATTGATAGTTGAAAATACATGTTCAACATGTGCCTGTATTGCTGCCTCATCGATCAATCCTGAAACAACCACAATCGTATTTGCTGCATGATAGTGAGTATCTTTGTATCTGATAAAGTCAGCGCGAGAAAATGATGCAACCGTTTCTTTAGTGCCAAGTGTCGGCCACCCTGCTGGCTGGTCACCGTACATAAGTGAGATGACTGTCTCCGCTGCTTTGTAGCGATGATTGTCTTCATACATGTTGATCTCTTCAATAATGACACCACGTTCCTTTTCGAGCTCAGTTTCAGGAAAAGTCGCATTGAGGTAGATATCACCGAGAATATCAATAAAGGTTTTCACATGTTTTGGATTACCTTTTGCATAGTAGCCCGTGTACTCTTGTGAGGTAAATGCATTTGATACTGCACCGAGCGCATCAAGCTCAGAGCTTATAATCCGTGAGGTCGGACGAAGGACTGTCCCTTTGAAATACATATGTTCAAGGAAATGTGAAAGCCCTTTTTCTGATGCAGTCTCATACTCACTCCCCGTCCCAACCAATACAAGCACTGTTGCAGTGGTGGCTTCGGCACGTGGTGCAAGCACCATACGAAGACCAGTAGGAAGTGTGACAACGGTAGGCTGCTTCATCAATTAGCTCATTCGTTCGTTGAGATATGCAGGAAGAGCACTGATTGCAACACGCTCTTGGGTGCCAGTATCACGATCACGCACGGTGACCGTATCGAGGAGATCAGGATTCTCTCCGAGCGTATCAAAGTCAACCACAATACAACATGGTGTACCAATCTCATCTTGGCGACGGTAGCGCTTGCCGATATTGCCGTTGTCATCCCATGCCACAGACCCCATTGATTTCTTGAGTGCACTATAGAGAATCCGTGCTTTCTCAACGAGCTCTGGTTTGTTTTTCAACAGTGGTGAGACACATGCTTTGTATGGTGCAAGTACTACCGGAAGCTTGAGTACAATACGGGTATCAGCACCATCGCCTTCTTCGCGATATGCACTTGCAAGCACTGCAAGGACCGTGCGATCCACACCAAATGATGGCTCAATACAGTGCGGTGTCACCTTCTCACCTGTTTCATCTTCAACAACATAGAGCGGTACGGTACTTGCATCAGCATGGGTGTTCAAGTCAAAGTTGGTACGGTATGCAAGACCATAGAGCTCCTTGCGACCGAATGGAAAGTCGAACTCAAAATCAATCGTGCGCTTTGAGTAGTGTGCGAGATCTCCTTCGGAAACTTCGAGTTCATGCACTTTGTCAGCAGGAATACCGAGAGACGCGATCCATGCATGCACTGATACACGCCAGTCTTCAAACCGATCTTTCCAGTGTGCTTCATGCACGAAGTATTCAATCTCCATCTGTTCGAATTCACGAGAACGGAAAATAAAGTCTCGTGGTGCGATCTCATTTCGAAATGCCTTACCGATCTGCGCGAGACCAAACGGAAGCTTGGGATGAATACTATCAACAACGTTTTTAAAGTTCACGAACATGCCTTGTGCAGTTTCTGGTCGAAGATATGCGATAGAGTCCGCGTCTTCGAGTGCACCCACTGTCGTCTTGAACATCATATTAAACTGACGAGCTTCCCCAAGTGTCCCAGTTTTGTTGCAGGTTGGGCACGCATCACCTTCAAGATGATCTGCGCGAAACCGTGACTTACAATTTGAGCATTCAACCAACGGATCAGAAAATCCACCAACGTGACCTGATGCTTTCCAGACATTCTGGTTCATCAAAATAGCAGCATCCACACCATACATATCCTCTCGATCAGTCACAAAGGTCTTCCACCAGAGGTTCTGGATGTTGCGCTTGAGCTCGATACCGAGTGGGCCATAGTCCCACGTACCCGCAAGTCCCCCATAGATCTCAGACCCTTGAAAAATAAAGCCACGGCGCTTGCACAAACTGATGAGTTGTTCCATTGATGCATTCATAGCCCCTATGGTAGCACACGCTCGCCCCCTGGGGTATAGACGGGATCGCTATCAAGTCTTGTTGTGAGTGGAGGTCGAGTCGTGGTAAGTGGCGCATTTGCAGCAGTATCAGTGGCAGTGACCATCGTCTCCCCGAGAAGCATAATGTCACTATCAATAGATGCCCGTGTCGGTCGAGCTTTGACCTGGAACGAAACAGTCTTCTTTTGGAGTGCTGAACCGTTTGCCTTTGGTAATGTCCCAATATTCCAAGTCACAACTTTGCTCTCAGTGTTGTATGTAATCAACTCAGACTGCGGTACGACAACACCTGACCAGATAACTCCATTTGGAAGTGCTGCCGTTGCTTGAACATTGGTAAGTGCGTTCTCAGAAGGTCGGACAGTCCAGGTCAATGTATAGGTTGTTTCAATATCAGCCTTTGGTGGATATGGACCAGTATTTTTAATAGGACCAATTGAGTACAGTGACTGGGCGGCAAACTGCAACGTCGAAGCAAATCGAACGGTCTTTTGGTCGATCATATCGATTGTTTGTTGGAAATAATCACGATCAGGAAATACGCCTGACACTGATAGTGAGAAAACCATATCAGGAGCACCTGGTCGAACTTGCTTGGTTGGGAATGTAAACATCAAATCTCCTTCCTGCCCTGGAGCAATAACAGTAAGTGCATTGTCAGACTCTGGTGTCCAAGTAATGGTGTGATCAAGGGCATTGTAGTAGCCATTGTCGACCTTAAGCGCATTTACATCGATACCCTCTCCACCAAGCAAAAGCGTAAAGAGTGGCTTCACGACCGAAAGTGGTGAGTTGTTTTTCCAATGAATAGTACCCGTTACGGTAGCACCTGTTGAAATAGGAACAACATCATTTTTATCTCCATTAATCGCAATCTCTGCACTGATAAATGGCTGAGCGAGTATTATTGGATGAAGTACTGAGTTAAAGGTAACTGCAAGTCGCCGATCCGTAGCACTCTCGGGTGTTCCCGTATAAATACGAAACGACTTTTCATCATTTTCTTCACCCATGAGACGTCCTTGGATTTTAATGATGCGCTCAGTTCCTTTTTCGAGATCACCCAGTGACCACACGTTGTTACCAGATACCGGAGCTGGGTCTGCAGACTTAAAGACAAATCCGTTTGGATATTCAACACGAGTGATTACATCATTGAGTGCCTTGTCACCAGTGAAGTTGTTGCGAATAGTAAGTGTGAAAGGCTGACTCGAAACAATAGCTGAGGGACCATCCGCAGTAAGTGTCACCGGAGATGAACTAATGATAACTGCAAAGTCTTGTTCACGCTGAAATGTTGAGCTTGAACCTGCAAGCTGATAACTAACACGCGCTTTAATACTCCTACTAAGGCCCTGCTCACCATACAGCACAACAGTAACTTCTTCACTTTTTGTTTTACCAGATCCGATCGTTCCAAGCTGTTTTTCGATATGCATCACATCGCTACCACTCTGATCAGTGGCACCTCTTGGGTAGTCAATTGATAGGATTGTATTGGTGAGGTCAACGGCATTCTTGTTAGTAATCTCAATCTGTATAGGAAGCTCCTCTCCCCCACCTACGAATGAATTGCCGAGGATCTTTACTTCAACATTCTTGCTCGAAAGCGTAATCGAGCCATGGTAAATAGAGTACAGAGCAATGCCAAGTCCAATGATGAAAAAGATGAATGAAAAAATGAAAAAACGTTTGTATCCAGCAGAGAGTTTTGGGTGACGAGCACGCTCATGTGGCACCTCAGCTTCACCCCATGTTGAGGAAATATTTTGCTTAATCGGCCGCAAGATACCAAACTTCCGCTTGGGAATGTTTTCGGGGTCGCGCGCATAGAGGCGCTGCTGCAAGTCACCAATATGATCTATTTCATCAGCCATAGTAGTTCAATTATACCAGAGAAGACCTCAATCGCGTGCTACAACTGACTTTCTTTGATCGACGCGTTCACCACTGTGATGAATGATCTGATATGTGCGTCATCCATCATGCCGATCGCTTCATCAAATGGAGCATGTAGAAGCTCTTCGTCCCCTTCTTCGACTGCAATATAGCCAAGAATCGCGATCGCTCGCCAGAGCGAAAGTGTATCAAAAAGTCGCTCATCGATATCCGTACGCGAGATAAGCGTCGATATCTCCGTCACATGCGCATAGAGCTCGACATGATCACCCTCTCCCAAGAGAAATCGTTCAAGCAATGTCAGAGTGCGGACGTAGCTCCGTGCAAGTGGAAGCTTGGGATTTCCTTCAAGGGGGTTGTGCAGGAGCTCACAACTAATGAGCCGCCACACTTCCTTGCCTCGCACCAGATCTGCATTGATGAATGCGTAATCTACAAGATGTCCCTGAAGTTTTGCACCTACCTTACGCACCCCCTGCACCGCAGCAACAATCAACCCAAATTCTTTGGTCAGGAGCCAGACGCGCTTGTTCGCCTCGCCAAAATGTACGCTTTTGAGGATAACTGCGGGAGTGTGATGAATCGTGTGCATACCTGTGAGTATAGCAGTATTGACGAATAGGATTTGATAAGTATAGTAATCACAAAAACAACTACATATGAGCAAGGTAAAGTTAAAAATCTTTTATGATGAACGTAATCACTACTCAACACTTACACTCTCTAGTGAACAAGGTGCATTTTTGAAACAAGTGAAAAGTATCCTCAACAAACACTTTGGTAAAACTACCTGTGACACATTCTTTATTGGATGTAGACCCAAAAAAGCAAACAATGTCTTGATTGAAATATCAGTACAGAAACAAGTTGGGATGATCCACATGGAAGCCGCAACCAAAGAACTTCATGCATTGAGTACTAAAACACAACTGATTGGAGTAGAGATGAGACCAATAGATATCATCATCTAACTAAACAGCCGACATACGTCGGCTGTTTTTATTTCTCTATTTCTGCAAGAAGTTCTGGAAATTTATCCATACCATCCCCGGAAGTAAAATGTCCTTTGTCGGAAAATTCTCTAAACGATATAGCAGGAAGTACTGACCTGATCTTCTCTATACTTTTTAGAATACCATCTTCGTCATCGGTCGAATAAAAGACCGTGATACCAGTGGTTCGACTTTCAAGAGTGGGATCAATATTATATTCAGAAAAGCCGGTCACCACTCCAGGATTCGCAAGTATTGATGGTGCAACGAGTACTACTTTTCCAACAGTAATCTTTGTCTCACTCAACCACCGCAACAGAAATCCTCCTCCCCTGCTATGCCCAACGAGTATAGTATTTTCATCAACTGCAAACTGTTCAAATATGTTTTTCCATTCATCATAGTCAGGTGCAAATGCACGAGGCAGTTCTGGAGTCTGCGTCAAAGTGTCTCGACAGAGCAATTCCTTTTGCAGCCATGGCAACCAATGACTGTTTGATGGTGATGGAAAGCTCGTATCATAATACTCATCTTTTTCGGGACGTCCGTGAATAATGATCGCTGTTTTCATATTAGCTGAGTGTAATAGCTTCTCCACCAATCGCAACACTAGTGGCACCCACGGTCTTTTTCAGTTCCTCACCAAAACTATCAACGACTGATTGATACTGAAATGGAAGTGTAAGAGTGATGATATCAGATGGTGCAAGACCTTTGTCTTTGCGCATGTCTTGGACCGTACGTACAAGCTCACGGTACTCACCTTCGAGTTTAAGTTGAAGTGTGATCGTTGTATCAAGCTTTGTTTCTTCACCTGCGATCACTGACTTCACATTGAGTTCCTGCATCACAATCGCTGCGTATTGGTCGCTGAGATTCCAGTTTTTGACATACAGTGCCTGGAGTGGCTGACGGACTGCGATACCCTCTTTTTTACGAAGTGCATTTCCTTGTGTACAAACCTCGCGCACGGTAGCCATATCTTTCAATAGCTCATCACTCACTGGCATTACTGCTGGCCAAGTACTCAAGTGCACACTCTCCTCGTTTGATAAGGACTTCAATTTCTGCCAGATATCTTCTGCTGCAAATGGTGCAAATGGTGCCATGAGCTGTGCGACTGTTTTGAGTACGCGGTAGAGTGTCGCTTTTGCGGCAACATCACCATCCTTGATGCGATCGCGACTCCGACGCACATACCAGGTCGAAAGGTCATCAATAAAGTCACGAAGTGCTCGTACCGGCTCAAGTAGCTTGTAGGTATCGAGACTTTCAGTCATCAGACTCGTGAGTTGATCGAGCCGAGTTGTAATCCATGCGTCGAGCACATTATCACCACTTGGATCTACCTCTTCTACGTTTGGATCTCGATAGAGGTCGTAGAATGAGAGCACATTGTAGAGCAATCCGAATACCTGACGTTGAAGCTCGACGACTGTTTTCTCATCATAGTTCTTGCTATCACCTGGCTGGTTGACTGAGTACATCCAGAGACGGAGTGTATCGACACCGTACTTCTCCATTTGCTCCCATGGGTTCACGATGTTGCCAATAGACTTACTCATTTTCTTACCTTGTGCATCAAGAAGATGTCCAAGACAAATGACGTTTTTGTATGCCTTGCCACGCCCAGTGAGCAAGCCAATCGCATGGAGTGTGTAGAACCATCCACGAGTCTGATCGATAGCTTCGGAGATAAAGTCAGCTGGATATGCAATCTCTCCATCAAACGGATAATGATCCTGTGCAAACGGCATCGCTCCTGAGTCAAACCACACATCCATCACCTCTTTGGTGCGGCGATATTCCTTGCCATCTTTGACAAGCACTACATCATCGATGAACGGACGGTGGAGATCAAGCTCAAACTGCGCATTATGTGGAAGTGGTACAAAGTGAAGCGGACGGACTTCGGCATTACTGAAGTTCACATAGTCGCGCGTTTCTTCAAAGAGACGATCAAAGCTAATCCCTCGCGCTACAAGCTCAAGTGCGCGCGTTGATGCACCATGGGCAACGATCAAAATATTCTTGCCCTGGTAGCGAGATTCAATATCGTAGAGCGCCTCACCTGCACGCTTGATCACATCGGCATATGATTCACCATCAACAGTCTTGAACCCATAGCGATCAGCTGCCTTGTTGCGCATTTCAAAGTATGACTCGATCGGCTTTCCTTCAAATGCACTACCCACATTCCACTCCCCGAGACGAGCATCGGTCACGATAGCTTCGGCAGCTAATCCAAGCTTCTCAGCGACAATACGCGCTGTCTCTTGGGTACGAGCAAATGGTGACGCGATGATGAGATCGATCTGTTTGTCAGCGAGCGCAGTCGCACTTTGAATTGCCTGCTCTTTGCCACGAGTGGTGAGTGGATTTGTGGTTGCAGTATTCACATTCCAGTTCCCTGCAACGTTAAACTCTGTCTCGCCATGCCGCATGACAAAGTACTTGTTGTTATTATGCTTGGCATATTTCTTGAGCATATCGATCGAGTCGACAACCATGCGGTCAGTATCTTCTGAAATCCAAATCGGAAGCGGTGTGCCCCAGTAGCGCTCGCGTGAGATCGCCCAGTCCTTGATACCGTCGAGCCATTCGCCAAAGCGCCCTTCTTTGATATGTGACGGCTCCCAGTTGATGCTTTCATTCTCAGCAACAAGTGTGTCACGAAGTTTCGACATAGCGATATACCATGAGTCACGCGCGTAGTAGATGAGCGCAGTTTTACAGCGCCAGCAGTGCGGGTATGAGTGTTCGTACTTTTCTTTCTTGAAGAGGAGTCCGCGATGTGCGAGGTCTTTGATGATGTCGACTGCGACTTCTTCGTCTTTGACAAATCTTCCTTCAAGAAAATCAGTGCCTGCAATAAACTTTCCTTCGACATTCACCGTGTGGAATTTCGGAAGACCAACCTTGGTACCAAGCTCAAAGTCCTCTGCACCATACATTGGTGCAATATGGACGATACCACTACCATCAGTCGTTGTGACAAAGTCAGCAGTATAGACCTTATACGCATTGGTAAGTTTTTCTTTTTCTGTACCAGTGATCTGTGCGGCAAGGTATGGATAGAGTGGCTCATACTGCATATCCGCCAAATCTTCTCCAAAATCTCTTCGCACTTCTTCATAACCATCACCAACCAAATCTTTTTTATCTTCAGCAACAATTAAAATTTCATTCTCTTTTTTGAGCCAAAGATATGTAATATTAGCACCTACCGCCAGTGCAACATTCCCTGGCAATGTCCATGGTGTTGTTGTCCAAGCAACAATATAAACATTCTCAAAATCCTTAACTTTTGCCTTAAACTTTGCGTATACTGTCAGATCTTTATCATCCTGATATCCTTGCGCAAGCTCATGGGTCGCAAGTGTTGTTCCGCATCGCGCACACCATGGTGAGACTCGATAGTCCTTGTAGAGGAGACCCTGATCGTTGACCTTACCGACAATATTCCAGAGACTCTCCATATAGCGAGGATTGAACGTGTAGTACGCCTTGTCCTTGTCGACCCAGTAGCCAATACGATCGGTGAAATCTTCCCAGTCTTTAATATAGGTAAAGACGCTGTCCTTACATTCTTTGTTAAATTTTTCGATACCGTAGGCTTCGATGTCTTTTTTTGAAGCAAGTTCCAATTTCTTTTCGATCTGAAGCTCGACCGGAAGTCCGTGAGTATCCCATCCGGCACGGCGCGGTACATGGAAGCCCTGCATGGTCTTGTAGCGAGGGATCACGTCCTTGAATGCACGTGCGAGCAAGTGATGAAGCGCTGGCTTTGCATTTGCTGTTGGCGGTCCTTCAAAAAAGACAAACTCACCCTTGGTCGCAGGCTTCTCAAGTGTTTTTTTGAATATGTCATTATCGCGCCAAAAATCGAGCATTCGCTCTTCACGAAGTGCCGACTCGCTTTTCTGTTGGTTTGTTGATTCATTCATAGGTATAAAAAATAAAAAGACACTCGCTCATGCACGACAACATTGTCATGCAAGGACGAGTGTCTTTTTCACTGCGTGGTACCACCTTGCTTTTCGCCGCACCGAAGTCCAAATGGACGAAGGTGGGCACTCATTACCGCTATAACGGGCATACCCGTTGGGATTTACTCTCTGTTCAGATTTCTCCCCAAAGCTCAGGAGTGATAGCTCCATCAACGCTTATAAAAACACTTTAGCATAAAGCCTGTGCTGGTTCCAGTACATTGTTCTTTTTGGAACGATAAAAAAAGTGCTTCACAATTTCAACTACGAGGAAGTAGCACAGCGTAATACCCACAAGTGAAAGTACGATTGTGAGCGGGATTGGTATGAAGCCAAATGTTGTACCGAGGAATGAGAGTGCGACACCCCACGCAACAGTAGTCGCAATAAGTGCTGAGAGTATCACCGCGAGATGTGGCTTGCGTGCCTTCCAGATACTACGAGCAGATCGGATCAAAAAGATTACAAAAACTTGCGAGAGGAATGACTGGATAAACCATCCTGTTTGAAATCCAGAAGCCGAAAGATGAAATACAGCAAACAGTACATAGAACGTTACGAAATCAAACACTGAACTAATGAGACCAAAAACAATCATGAAGCGTTTGATATGACCGATATTCCATGGCGTTGGACGATCAAGAACTTCAGGATCGACATTGTCTGCCATAAGTCCCAGCTGTGATGTTTCGTAGAGTAAGTTATTCAACAGTATCTGTGCAGGCAACATCGGGAGAAATGGAAGCACGAGAGATGCAACCGTCATTGATATCATGTTGCCAAAGTTTGAGCTGATCGCCATTGAGATGTACTTCATCGTATTTGCAAATGTGCGACGACCCTCTGCCACACCACTCACGAGCTGATCGAGGTCTTTTGTGAGAAGTACAATATCAGCACTTTCTTTTGCAACATCAGTCGCATTCTCTACTGAAATACCGACATCGGCAGTCTTGAGTGCGGGTGCATCATTAATACCATCCCCCATATATCCGACGACATGTCCTCTGGACTGCAATGCTTTGATAATGCGATTTTTCTGCACTGGCGTAACACGCGCAAATATCGTCGTCTCTTCTGCACGAACTGCGAGTTCAGTATCAGTGAGTGCGTCGACTTCAGCTGCATCCAATGTACCGAGTGAGACAATACCGACATCACGGACGATTTTCTCAGCCACAAGCTTATGATCCCCTGTCACAATCTTGATTGCGATCGATTTGTGACACAGCTCATCGAGCACTGCCTTGACCGATGGCTTTGGTGGATCAATAAATGCAATGAATCCTGAGAACATGAGACCTACCTCATCGTGCGTACTGTAGCTCTGCTGTGGTGTCTGAAAGATACGACGTGCTACCCCAATCACTCGATAACCTTCGGACGAGAGTGACTCAAAGAGTGCGAGTGCTTTGGCACGCTGCTCAGGTGCGAGTGTGCTTGCATCCATTACTCCCTCAGGTGCACCTTTGGTGATAAGCATATCAGTGCCATTGGGCAAACTTACAATCAGACTGTCACGACGTCGCTCAAAGTCAAATGGTATTTCATCACGCTTTTTATAGTGTGTAATCGGAAATGCTTGAAACTGCACGATCGCCTCATCAAGTGGCGTGCGCACTCCACCGCGCATACTTGACGTTAGGTAGGCAGACTCAATCACTTCTTCGGATCGATGTGCATCAATGTTCACATACTTCACAACACTGATCTTGTCTTCGGTGAGCGTCCCTGTTTTGTCAGTACACAAAATATCCATTGAACCAAAGTTCTCGATTGCAGAGAGCTTTTTCACAATCACTCCTTTCTTCGACATACGAATCGATGCCCATGAAAGATTGACCGCAATAATCATTGGCAACAGCTCTGGGGTAATACCCACTGCAAGCGCAAGCGAAAACGTGAGCGACGACACGATGTCATGTTTAAAGACGACATTTACAATAAAGATACAGATGGTGAGTACGAGTACAATGCGAGTGATGAGCAAACTGAATGATTTGATACCGGCCTCAAACTCACTTGCTGTTTCTTTGACCGAAAGGAGTGACACAATATCAGCAAATTTTGTATGACGACCGGTTGCAGTCACTTGGAGCAGTCCGTCTCCACTCACGACCCCACTTCCCATGTACACTGTCATTTCAGTTGGCTTTTCAACAGGGAGTGACTCACCGGTAAGAGATGACTCGTTTACAAAGAGCTGACATGATCTCACCATTATCCCATCTGCCGGGACAACATTCCCTGCTGCAAGCATAACAATATCCCCAAGTACCACATCCTGACTTTCAATCAGTACCTCTCTACCATCACGAATAACACGGACTTTTGGTGATACTCGTTTTGCTAATGTCTCTGCTGCTTTTTGTGATTTGTACGAAACAGCAAAATCAAGCACCGCACTGATGATGACGATTGTAATAATCAACACACCACTGATAGTTGCCCCCGTCACAAGCGCAATACCTGCTGCGACCAGGAGTATGATCATGAGCGGACTTTTGAACTCTTGGAGAAATGTCGCAAATGCAGACTGCTGCTCACGTGCAACCAGGGTGTTTTTGCCGTAGCGAACCTGAAGCCCCTCTACTTGAGATTGACTGATACCGGTGAACCCTGCGCCAGTCACCTCCATATTAGATATGAGGATTAGCCTCCTTGAGCGCTTGCTTATTTGCCTCAACCATCGCAATAAGCTTTTGTACGAGACGTTTTGGATCTTCATCAAAAATCACATGTGGTGCAGGACGATTACCATTTTTGATCAGTGTACGAAAGTCATTTGCGGTCGCCCATGGCCCATCCAGAATACCAATTGGCTTGGTATCTTCAAATGCAATTGTAAACTCATGGATTGTCCCAATACGTCCACATCCAATCAAGAGTGCGTCACATGAACGAGTAAACAAAAGGTCGCGCCCCGGAAAACCAAAGCCGGTATAGATGATGAGATCCATGTAGTCGATCGGTAATCTCCAGTTCTCAACGTGATCCTTTTCATCAGTTGCTGGCGAAAGTCCGATAGAGACACCACGCTCTTCTTTTGCACCCATCGCTGACCAGAGTGGAAAGCCTGTTGTCGCACCGGTGATGATGATACCTCCTTGACGTACGATCTCACGACCGAGCTCCTGCGCTTTCTCAAGTGCATGAAGTCCGCAGTGACTGGTCTCTGCTGCACCACTCACACCAATTTTGATTTTCAGATGCGCATGCTTCTCATTATTATCGAGCGGCCCGTTGTAACAGACATATTTATCAGTTGGTTGTACTGGTTCGTTCATAAATAAGAACTATAAAAAATTATCGAGACTATTAACACTCCAATTCTACCACATCGCCTTTCTCAGGAGCGACAGCACTGACACCTAGATAGTCACGCAGACGTTGCGTGAGATAGAGCGATGACTTTGGCTCGCCCATCACGACAAATGCTTTCTTGAGATTGTCCGCAATATCACCCACAAATTCAATCAAATGATCGGAGTCTTTGTGACCTGAATATCCATCAATAAACACGATGCGTGCTCGCACTGGCACCGTCTGGCCATTAATACGGACTTCTTTCATACCATCTTGGATCAAGCGGCCAAGTGTGCCTTGCGACTGATAGCCGGTGAGGAGCAGAATATTGTTAGGGTCAGGGAGATAGTGCGCTTCATGATGCAAAATACGCCCACCGTTGCTCATACCACTTCCTGCAATCACAATCTTTGGATTTGGTGCACGAACGATCTGTTTAGACTCTTCAGTGAGAAGGGTTGACTTGAGCCCTGGAAAACTAAAAATATCATCCCCTTCTTTGATTTGTGACTGTGCAAAGTCATTAAAGTATTTTGAGTACTTGTGATAAACGGACGTGAGTTTGATCGCAAGGGGTGAGTCAAGAAAGATCGGCATCTGAGGTACACGATCATGTTCTACCAACTGATCAATCTCAAACAATAGCTCCTGTGCACGCTCGAGTGAAAATGTTGGAATAATGAGCGCCCCCTTTCGTTTGAAGTTATCCTCAATCGTTGCTTCGAGTCGTGCACGACGTTCTTCACGCGCAATGTGATTGCGATCACCATAGACACTTTCCATAATGAGGTAGTCGACGTTCGCGAGCTTCTCCGTATCACGTAACAATGGCGATGGACTGTTGCCAAGATCTCCGGTAAACACAATTTTTTTGTTGTTGTAGATCACCTCAAGCATACCAGATCCAAGGATATGCCCTGAGTCTCGATAGCGGAATACAAAATCCCCGATTCTGAAGTCCTGATGATAGTCAACGACTTTCCAATTTGAAAACACTTTTTTGAGGACACTGGGTGCATAGATCTTGGACAGGAGCTCATTCTCCGACTTTGACATGAT
Source organism: uncultured bacterium (assembly GCA_937903035.1). Taxonomy (GTDB): domain Bacteria; phylum Patescibacteriota; class Minisyncoccia; order Phycocordibacterales; family UBA9973; genus UBA4124. The sequence goes on from CALCZP010000004.1 coordinate 224,736, forward strand.
ATTCGCAGTGTCATCAAGCATGAGCTCGGTGATATCCTTGGTTGGTATGGTTGAATAAATCTCGCCTTCAAATCCTTCGTACACGAGCTTTGGAATGAGCCCGATATGATCGATGTGTGCATGGGTGATAAAGAGTGCATCGATCGACTTCACATCATACGGAAACGGCTGCCAGTTGTTCTCATCAGCCATTTTAGTCCCCTGCTCCATACCGCAGTCCACCAAAAAATGTTTATCATCTCCTTCAAATAAAAAGTTGGCACCGGTTACACTTCCAGTACCGCCAACGAACGTGAGTTTGAGTTTTTTTGATTGCATCACTTTACAGTGTAGCGCTTCTTGGCACGAAGTACAAAAATACTGCCGAGTATACCACCCACCATATCGCAGATGAGATCAGATATCGAGTCATCAATGTCTGCAAATGGCACCGGCTTGGTCAGCCACTGCACGATATACTCATACCATTCCCACAATAGTCCAATAACAAACACTGCGAGCAGTACAATAACGATCGTATTCCACCAGCCGAGGCTTTTGATCTCTCGGTGTGCCAACCCTCCTATGAAAAGCGCCAGAAATATTCCACCAGCCGCATGCATGATCATATCGAAATACCATATCGATGAGTACCAATAAAACTGGTATGCCAAAAGATTCACAACAAAGATTACTGCTACCAGCATGAGCGCTTTTTTGAGAAGTGATCGACGCATATATCTGCATTATCGCAGATAATTCCAAATAGAACATACCCCTCTCGTGGAGGGGTATGTTCTTACGGCTATTTAGATCATAGTGCCTTAGCGTTAAAGCTAAGTGGGGCACGCGGTACTAGGAGATATCTCATAAAAAATTCGATATCGCATAGTACACAACGGTTCCCCGTACAAATCTTGTTCTAGGCACTATGAACAAATAGCCGTACTTGCAGTATAGTCCCCTGTTGTATCTTTTCAAGATAGACAGCGAGAAAAAATACTGTCGAACGAGTGTGCTCTCTGTTATACCATCAAATCATCAGAGAAAATGAAGTGGGTGTCAACCTTATCATAGTCCACAATTTCATCTTCTTTGAAAAATCGCTTGATCTCAGCCACACCATTTTCTACTGAGTCTGATGCATGCACGATATTTGACTGCATTGAGAGTGCATAATCACCACGAATAGTACCCGCAGCGGCTTCAAAGCTCTTGGTCGGACCAACAATGATACGAATACTATCGATCGCTTTGAGACCTGCGACCGCCATCACCACCACCGGTGCTGACATCATAAACTTTTGGATGCGAGGAAAGAATGGTTTGTCAGCAATATGTGCATAATGCTCCTTGAGCACAGCTTCTTCAAGCTGCATCATCTTCATTCCAACAACCTTGAGACCCTTGCGTTCAAAACGAGTAATGATTTCCCCTACCAATGAACGTTGGATTGCGTCAGGCTTAATAATGATCAGTGACCGCTCTTCAGTTTCGTGAATTTTTTTCATATGGAGATGACTATACCGCGCCAGGAAATGAAGCGCAAATTACATCTTTTCAGGTACTGTACTACCAAGCAGTGCGAGACCTTTTGTCATCGTCCTATAAAGTGCATGCGTAATACCAAGTCGATACGCAGATGCTTCAGTATTGTCATCAATAATCTTCTGCTGCCCATAGTAGCTATTGAATGCCTGTGCGAGCTCCATAAGATAGGTCACCAGGTAATGCGGTGTCCATTCAGTCTGACAGCGAATCACGATATCCGGGAAACGTGCAATCATACGCTCAAGGATTTCAGTACCCACGATCGGTTTTTGCATACTTGGAGCAATACCTGCTTCTTCACCTTTCTTCACAAGCGACATCGCGCGCACTGCGGTGTATTGGAGATAGGGACCACTATCCCCTTCAAATGACAATGATGTTTCAGGATCAAAGTTGATATCCTTGCCTGGCATTGCGCGCAAGATTACCAGCCTGATCGCAGCAATACCAATCATCTCTGCTGACTCCGGAGTGATATCAGCATTCTTTTCTTTTACTTCCTCAACAACGGTTGCAAGCACATCCTCTGCAAGCGGTACCCCACCAAGTCGTGATGACATTTTTTGACCCTTGAAGCTCATGCGACCGTGATACCGATGGAGACTATGTTGCTTCCAGAGAGGATTGATATGCATCGCTGCATCCAGAACGACGTTGAAGTGCGACACCTGTTGCGCATCGGTAATAAAAATAGAGAGATCAGGATTGTGTTTTGCAAATTTGAGTTCAAGTAGTCCGAGGTCTTTTGCTTCATACGTCGGATTGCCTTTGCTGTTGATAAAGACTGCAGTATGAAGCTTTTGGGACTCGTCCGGTGTGTACACAATCGCCCCTTCACTCTCGGTAAAGACTTTTGGTGTATGTGCAAGCACGAGCTTCTTGCCATCAACTCCTGCTTCACTTTCATAGATATAAGAGTCAAAGTGTGAGCCGAGTCGTGCGACGATTGTTTCAAAGTACGCGATATTGAATTCTTTGCAGCGCTCATAGAGTGACCATTCTGGTGATGATGTTTGTGCATAGAGGTTGTCAGCAATTTCCTTTACTCGCGTCTGCACTGATTCATCATCCTCGTATCGCTTTGTCCCCTCAACATATGCATCACCGAGTATTGAAACCTGCTCTGGTGCAAAGTCTGCACCGTATTTCTCAAGGAGTATAAACACCGCCTTTGCCACACCAAGTGACACATCAGATGGAAATGACATCGTAGACACATCAGCGCCAGAAGCTTTGGCAAGACGAGTGATCGACTCCCCTACAGTGTTGTTCATGAGGTGTCCAATATGAAATGGCTTAAAAAGATTTGGAGATGAATGCTCCACGAGAATTTTCTTGCCTTCATACACGGTTGTCTGCCCCCATGAGTCTTTATTCACATCCGCAAGAATATCGAGGATCACCGAGCGATCAAGTTCAAAGTTGATGAAGCCGGGCGCCGCAACACTCACTGATGCGATGCGACTATCTGCGGACTGGAGTACCTGCATGAGCTCAGTCGCGATCTCGGTCGGATTTTTGCCGAGCTGCTTTGAGGCGATCAGCGCAACATTAGTCGCATAGTCACCATGCGAGAGATCCTTGGGACGCTCGAGACTAAACGCCACATCAGCTATGCCAAACTTCGCCTGAAGCACGTCTGCAATGAGTGTTCGGATGGTGGATTCCATATGGTGATTCTAGCAGAAAACGCCTAAATCGCGAGCGTTGACTTTCCCCCACTTTGGAGTACTCTACTGAAAAACTACAACTATGAACCAAGAAAAATCAAATAAGCAGTACGATACAATCATCGCTGACTGCAAAAAAGAATTCATTAAAAAAAACAAAAAATACGGAAACAGTCTCGATAGCTATGACGCAATGGGTGTCCTTTCAAAAGTTTTTATCAAGCTGTATCGCATTGCCTCAATCCAGGAAGCTGGAGAATATAAAGTTGAAGGCGAACCTATTGAGAAAGAACTTCCCGGCATTATCAACTATTGTTTGTTTGGCATCACTGTCGCAAACCAAATAGCAAGCGGAATAAGAGTATGTTATAGCAGCGATGCACTCTTTCAAGAGTATGACCAAGCAGCAGCATCTACGAGAAATTTATTTCAAAAGAAAAATCATGATTATGGTGAAGCATGGCGACAGCTCTCAATAAGCTATATGACACAGGAATGCCTGGTAAAGTATAATCGCATGCTTACGATGTACGCCGGATTAAAATTCAAGCCTGAGAATCGACAAGAACTTCAAAAAGAATTCATCGAAGTGTTCTCTGACATTTGCAACTACTGTATTTTTTGTTGTATTCGTATTTCAGAAGGCGCAAACGCTATGGTGTAGCACAAATTCCCGACCAGAGATTGGTCGGGAATTTTTATTTGACTTCCTTACTATTTAAGGTAATGTAAGCTCAAACAACATTTCGTCATTTAAAAACAACTCAATATGACTCAACAAAACGAAACATCTTCTAATGTCATCATTATCGATGGACTATCACCAGAAGAAGGGGCAATGTCCCAAGCCTTGTACTCCAGACGACCACAGAGCATTCTCAGCCATTTGGAACAAATATGGAAAAAAGGTGCTCAAGGTTTTATGGAAACATGGTACACAGGGTACGGACATAACAGTATTGGCGATTGTGGTTCAACAACGCTTTATTTTGAACATGTAAGCATGCTGGCCGCAAAAGCAATCCAAAACAATCCGCTCTACAACGGACAAGAAGCGAGTACTCGTTACTTGGATTTCGCCGGTAGAATGATGGTTAATCCCCTCGCGGGCTTACCAAATGCAAAGTATTTGTACATACCAAAAGAAAATTTGAATGCTGCATCTCTAATTGATGCTCCATCATTTTTTTCAGAAAAGTACAAAAAGTTTGCAAACGAGTCCGCAAGCGAACAAGGAAAAATTATCCAAGAAACATGGATGGCATTTTACGAAAAAAGCATGCCGATTGTTAAAAAATATGTTGCCGAACTCAATCCAAAAAGTGATGACCAAACAGATTCTCAGTATGACAAAGCTGTAAATGCCCGTGCATTTGATATCATGCGAGGATTTATCCCCGCAGGTATGACAACTCTTGTGAGCTGGCATAGCAATATCAGGCAGCTGCGTGATAACCTTGCAATCTTGAAGTACCACCCAAGTACTGAAGTTGCGCGAATTGCAATGACTGCACTTGCCGGACTCAAAGCAGTCTATCCAGCAAGCTTTGACAAAAAAGTGTATGACAAAACTGAAGAGTATTATCAAATGCTTGCAGAAGAGTTTTCTTATACAGAATGGGCCCTTGAACCAGAATATATAAGCAAAGGCTTTGAAATCATCGGTAATTTTGATACTGAGATAATCAAAAAAGATTTTAGGAAAGTTCTTGAAAACAGACCAGAAAAAACAATCCCACCACATCAACTAGGTAGGGCTGGTGAGATAAATGTTTCTTTCATGATTGACTTTGGTTCATTTCGTGATGCCCAACGCCACCGCAAGGGTGTATGCATGATGCCGCTTTTGACAACAAAGTATGGATTCCATTCATGGTATCTCGAACGACTGCCACAAGAAGTTCGTATCGAAGCTGAAAAGCTTATCGCTGAAATGGATATACTTATCAATGCTCTTCCCTGCGCAGACGTTGAACGACAGTACTATATTCCAATGGGATATAAAGTTCCTGCAGATTTTACCTGGTCATTTGATCAATGTATCTATGTTGCAGAACTCCGCAGTGCGACAACAGTTCATCCAACATTCCGTATTCACGCTCAAGCTTTGGGTAGATGGATTGAAGAAACAGTTCCTTACGCAAAACTCTATGTTGATTATTCAGAAGACACCTGGAGCTACAAACGAGGCTCACAAGACATCACTGAAAAACAGTAAAACAACCCCGCACTAGTGCGGGGTTTTTATTACTCATGAATGAATTCAGACTCTTCAATATTTTTCTGAACAATCTTAAGTTCTTCAAGAAAAAACGGGATAAGTTCCTCAATAGATTCTTTGTATCGAATAAAAGAAGTACTTCTTTTATTTACATCATACAAGGATGCACCTATGGGCAAGTGCGAAACCAGTGCATCCTTGTGGGCACACATCAGCACCCTGATACCATGCTTCTCTATTGACGTAGCAAGCTCCCACCCTAACCCGGTTGAAGGATACGATAACTCTCCAATCATGGCATGAGCATTACCAACGCATTCATGAATATCTGTGCAATATATTTCGTGCGAATCAGGCTGCTTTCCGTTTGATGCAGAATTTGCATTCCAAAAATCAAGCACCTCTATCCACTCAATGGAGCGAAGTTTGTTTTTAAATGATGCAATTTGATCTTTGTATTCTTGTGGGGCATACGTTAATCCGCAGCCAACATACAGTTTTACAATTGTCATAATGTATAGTTTTAGTTTAGAGGCATACTATCCTTAATCCAAAAAAAGTCAAAGAAAAACCCCACAATAACGCGGGGTTTTAGTTTACTTTTTTTCTTCATACAAAAAGAACTCTTTGTTATGGAAAACCCATACTGGAATTTGAGTTTTCTGGCTATCATACTTGCTATACCGTGAAAGCTCTGTTCGTACAATGGTTAGGCATTGTTTAATAAAAGGCTCAAGCTCGACACGGAACACGTTTTTAGATGAACTGATTTTTATCTCCATAGATAACGTATCAGGATGCGGCATGTCACCTTGTTGAAAAACGAGGTAGATCGGACTTTTGTGTTCAACAGCAAAGAGTGCTACCGCCATCTCGAACAACTGTTTTACAAGTGCAGCTCGCAATATCTCACGTGCCTTACTACTCATCAATACAGCGTACTTTCCGTACGTAATTGTTATGTAGATCATAGTCCTAGGTTTTGTTTGTCCAGATACTACGCTTTGTGGGGTAAAAGTCAAAGCTCTTTACTTTCCTATAGTTTACTGTAGTGTACATAAAAACACTTAACTATGATAACAATACATGTTGTTCTTGGGAGAGAAAATCGTATTTATGGACTACCCTGGATTCCAAACCTTGCAGTATCAGAAAAGCACTACATACGACAAACAAAAGGCAATGTAGTCATTCTTTCCTACAAAATGTGGGAGTTATTTAGTAAACAAGAAAAAATCTTTAATGAAGCAAAACCTGTATTTGTCTTTGGTAAAGGCAAAGTTCCTCTACCAGAACTTCCTAAAGATGCTTCGCATTTTGAAAACATTATCCATGCTATATCTCCCTACTACGGACTCAAAAATACAGAAATTTTTGTTCTTGGTGGAACTGAATTTTTTGAATCATTGATCCGTGATAGTGCAGTAAAGCGAATCTTCATAACTCGAATAGATGAAGATCTTGAATCTCCTATGACGTTTGATAAGGGTCTCCTTTCAAGCTTTAGGCAGTATTATGAAGATACATGGCGTGAAAGAACTAATGAAGTATCTGCCGTAGAATTTCAGGTCTGGGCAAAGTAAGTACCTCTCCACAAAAAACCGCATCATCATGATGCGGTTTTTCTTTTTGGCATTAGCCGATGATTTCGATTCCAGCTGAGCGAGCTGAGCCTTCGACGATCTTCATCGCTGCCTCAATATCGTTTGCATTGAGGTCGGGCATCTTGCGCTCTGCAATGGTGCGAACCTGATCGCGGGTAAGCTTGCCTACCTTTGAAGTACGAGCTTTACCTGAACCTTTCTCAACACCTGCTGCTTTGAAGATGAGTGAGGTCATCGTTGGTTCGGTCACCCGAAAGTCGTATGAACGGTCATCGTAGACATCGATCTTGACACCGAGGGTTTCGCCACGCTTGTCAGCAGTCGCTGCGTTGAACTTCTGGACGAAGTCACTGATGTTTACACCAGCCTGACCGAGTGCGGGACCAAGTGGAGGCGCAGGAGTAGCCATGCCACCCATTGCGCGAAGTTTGATACGTTTGGTAATGTTTTTTGCCATATAAATTGGGGGTTAGTGCTAATGTAGAAGCATAGCGTAACAGGGACACTATAGCATAAAAGACGTAGGTGTAAATACGACATTCCTTGCCGCAGTAATACTCCTGCCTGCGGAACTCGCCTATCAGCTCAGACAGTCCTCGTCAGCAGTATTACTGCGCTTCGTCGTTTATACGAGATACCTGAGCACAAACGAAACAAAAAGCCCGTTCCATATTGTTTGAGAAAGGGGTTGGGTGGGACTGGCCTTTCGAAGACAATATGGAACGGGCTTTTGTGAGTGATTTAGAGTTTCTTGACCTGGAGGAAGTCGAGCTCAACAGGGGTCTCGCGACCAAAGAGTGATACCATGACTTTGACCTTGCCGCGCTCGCGATCAACTTCTGATACGCGACCTTCTGAGTCCTTGAACGGACCATCATTGATAATAATGATTTCCCCTACTTCAAGGTCGATTGTGTGCTTTGCATCACCAGTATCTTCCATCTTGCCAAGGAGGTAGTCGATCTCTTTCTGCGTCAGTGGCACTGGAGTTACACCTGCACCCACAAATCCGGTCACCCGAGGCGTGTTACGAACGATGTACCATGTATCCTCGTCCACGATCATATCCACGAGAATGTATCCAGGATATACCTTTTCTTCAACTTCAACGCGCTTGCCGCCTTTGATCTTGATTTTCTTTTCTACGGGAACGACAACATTAAAGATTTTTTCTTGGACGCCAAGACTTTCGATACGCTGCTTGAGATTGCGAAGCACCGCATTTTCATAGCCTGAGTACGTGTGAATCGCGTACCAGTGTCGTTCACCTGTGTGTTCTTGTTTAGACATAGTTGTTATTGAATAAGACTTCGGAGCAATGCTTGGAACATGAGATCAAATCCCCCGAGCATATAGCCGAGTGCTACTGAAAATAAAATGACGACCAATGCGTACAGCAAGGCTTTGTTGCGGCTTGGCCACGTGACCTGCTTCATTTCCGCTTTTGTTTCTTTGAGAAATTGTAGTGCTTTCATGGTGATTAAATCGCTCTTACTAAAAACCGCCCCGGAGGGCTGAATACACACATCATACCCTGTGTATTCTTTTTAGTCAAATAAAAATCACCCTTCTACGGAAGGGTGATTTTTGAGTAGAAAACTTAGAACTTAACGAATTTCGTAGACTACACTTACGGTAGTTTGTACGTTCTGCACACCAACAGGAATACTTGGTGCAGCACTTCCCGCTACAGCGTCACGAGACATTTCAAGTTTTGCTGCATACGGCATTGGATAGCCACTACCTTGTTCACTAAATGACACGATACGTACAAGGTGCACACCGAGCGCTTTTGCGAGCTTCTGTGCTTCATCTTTTGCATCATCGATGGCTGCGTTACGAGCTTCACGAGCAACAGCCTTATCATCTTCAAATCCAAATGATGGACCACTCATGTCGGTTACACCGTTTGTTCCGAGGATACCAAGGACAGTCTCAACCTTGTCGAGATCTTTGATTGCAAGTGAAATGTTTTGTGACACTTCATAGCCACGAAGACTTGGATTTGACTGTGGGCATGGTGCACGGAAGCACTGTATCTGAGGATAGTCGTACTGTGGGTATGATGTATAAGATTCAGTCTTGATGTATTTTTCTTCAAGCCCTGCATCCATCAATGCTTTTTTGATAGCATCGACTTTAGTACTCACCGTACTCTGTGCAGTCTTGAGATCCTTTTGTTCGTTGCGAATAGAGAATGAGATCTTTGCTGTGTCAGGAGCTTTTTCTACCTTACCCTGTCCAGTCACCGTGATGGTATTCGTCGCGGAAAGACCACTTCCAATAAAGCGATGTTCCTTAAACGCATTGAGTGTAAGACCAAGGAACAAGAGTCCAAGCAAAATGCCAAGACCAACGATAACTCTAATAATGATTGTTTGATATTTTTCGATAAATGGGTGCATCTGCCTAGTATACCAGACTACCTAGGCTTTTTTGTTGAGTTCGTCACCTATAAGTCTCCCATCAGCTAATGTAATAATCCGGTGACACATTGCTGCGTAGTCAGGCTCGTGGGTTACCATCACAATCGTCTGTCCATGCTTGTTGAGCTCAAGAAAGGCTTCAAGTACCGTGTGTGATGTCTCAGAGTCAAGGTTGGCGGTCGGCTCGTCAGCAAAGACAATCTTGGGGTCATGACCGATCGCACGCGCAATGGAAACACGTTGTTGTTGTCCCCCAGAGAGCTGACTCGGAAGGTTGTGCATGCGATCAGAAAGTCCGACACGTGAGAGTGCATAGGCAGCTTTTTCGGAAGCTTTTTTCTCATCAAGACCCTGCATAAGGAGTGGCACCATAACATTTTCAAGTGCAGTAAGTGTCGGCAGGATTGCATAGTCCTGGAAAATATACCCAAGCGAGTTGAGACGAAGTCTCGTACGATCATGCTCAGAGAGGTTCACACTTTCAATACCGTCGATATAGACCTTCCCCCCAGTCGGCATATCAAGGAGTCCAAGCTGGTACAGGAGCGTACTTTTACCTGAACCACTACGACCAGTGATCGCCACAAACTGTCCTTCGGGAATATCAAATGAGACATCCTCCACTGCATGGATTTCAGCGTCTCCTGTTTTAAATGTTTTAAATAGATGTTCAACTTTAATCATAAAAGTATTACTTCAAAAAAATATATTATCTACCTAAAATAGCACTAAGCGTATTTTGTCTAATAACGATACGCGCCGGAATATATCCTGCGACAATCGTCGCGACGAGCAAGATCGCAGTGCGGATCAACGTACCCGATACTGTCGCAACAAGGATACCATCAGAGAATGGAAAGTCGATCGGATGTGCAACAAAGAGCGGTTTCAAAAAGAGAAAGACAACCGCAATACCGACCCCTGATCCTGCAAGTGCATAAAAAATAGACTGGAGTATGTATGAGACCGTGATTGCACGAGGTGTAATACCAATACCTTTCAAAATACCGATGAAGCGACGGCGTGTGATGGCGTTCACAAAAATCACAATAAAGATTGTGATGGCAGCAACCACAAGACCGATTGATGAAATACCATTTCCAAGGATTGCAAACGTTGCTTGAATATCTTTGAGAAATTTTGGCATCGCTTCGTCATGCGTTTGCACACGTGCATGTTCACCCACCCCACTTGCAATAAGTGATGCCTTGGCAACAATAGGATCAACCCCTGGGAGTAATCTGACAGCAATCTGGTTGGCATCGTAGTCACTACGTCCGATGAGTTTGCGGGCTTCACTATCGAGCATGATGACCGACTGATCAAAGGTATCCACCTTGCTCGAAATGATGCCTTTCAAATAATATTCTTTGGTAATATCTCCCACTGTGAGCCTGATGCGTGAGCCTACGGTCACATCTTTGAGTGTTTGAAATCCTGGCGCTTCGATCGGGGTGTATTTGTAGATTAAGTTCTTGCCAAGTACGATCTGGTCGCTATCTCCTGGTTCGATAAATGAACCTTCCACCATGAACTTTGCAATATCAGAAAACGCTGCTTCGGTATCAGGATTGATACCGAGGATTGAGCCGCCTGCACCATCACGAATCTCACCTGGCTTGATCGTCGTACGGTAGTTGCTCTCAATACGAGCACTCCCTGTATACCGCACAGCGAGTCGTGAAAAGCCTGGCAATGTTTTAATGGTTGCTACCACGTCTGGTGTCTGCTCGATGTAAGGCTTATTGAGAAATGGTGAAATCAGGATATCACCGGATGAGTATTGCTTGTCCGCACTGACCGATCCTTCGATGAGACCCACCAAAATACCGGAGACCACTACGAGGTTCAAGAACGTGAGGAGCATCACAAAGATAATGAGTGATGTCGTCCAGAGACTTGCACGCTTGAGCTCACGCTTCGCAAGAAATGCCCCGACCCGGAAGTCGATCATGAGTGTCTGCCAGAATGTTCGGTGTGCTCCCATTACGTGGATTAATTATTTTGTACTCCAGACTACCTGGTCACCATCAGTGAGACCGCTTTTGATTTCAACCACATCACCGTCTCCACGAAGACCAACTTCCACCGTACGAGTCTCCGTTTTCTTGTGACGAGCATCAACGAGCACATCCACGGTATAGGCACCCTCTGGTGTATGCGTGAGTGCGCGACCAGGAATGGTCAGTACTTGGGTGAGGTGCGCCGCACTGATCGTCATATTCGCTGTCATGCCAGGACGGATGTTTTCACTGTCACGAAGGAGTGCTTTGATCTTGTAGTTGACAATACTGTCCACAATAGTAGCTGAGGGATCGATCGATGAGATCGCCGCCTGGTACGGCTTGTTGCTGCCAAATGCATCAAACGTCACTGCCACTGGCTGCTCAAGTGAAAGCAATGCAACCGATGTTTCATTAATGTTTGCTTCGAGATAGAGGTTGGATACATCCTGAAGAACAATGACTGGCTTGAGTGCATCAGGCACTTCACCTACTTTCACATCCACCCGAGTGATCGTACCGTCTGCAGGTGCACGAAGAATAGTCTTCTCAAGCGACGCATTTGCCGCATCAACTTGTGCCTGTGCGCTCACGATATCTGCAAGCGCTGCATCAATCTCTGGCTGACGTGCCGTTGCACGAGTGAGTGCGAGCGCTGCTTCCTTTTCTTCGACGAGTGCTTTATTGGCAGTGTAGTTTGGACCACTTTTGTTTGGGATCAAAACCTTCCAGCTTGCATCAGCATCATTTGTTTTTGATGGAAATGCAATGCGGAGTCCTTTGGCACCAAGCGGTTGTGGCAAGACATCCACATCAGCGGTTCCCTTTTCAAGACCAGTAAAGCGGACATCAGTTTTCGTAAACGTATCAAATGAAATACGATATTCCCCTTCAACATCACCCGTATACGTACCAGTGATCACCGGAGCCTGCGCTGTATCACTCGCATCCTGCGGATCAGCGATGAGATCATCGCTGTAGAGTTTGCGAAGCGCATTTTGGAGCTGCACCTTTGCAAGTGCGACTTCTTCGTTTGAATTACCCTGGAGTACCTTATCATAGCGTGCTTGTGCCGCAAGAAGTCCGCCGCGCGCACTCTGATACGTTGCACGCTCACTCGCATTCTTTTGCGTTGCGATGATGTCACCTTTTTTAACCTTGGTGCCAACCACAACACGAAGACTATCCACCATTTTGGTTGATTCAAATGAGAGTGAGAGGTCGGTCGAACTTACGACCACTCCACTTGCTGCAACCGTGCGATCAAGATCCTGACGCTTTGCTGTCTCAGTCACAAAGTCAGCATCAGCCTTGCCACCACCGAGGAGCACGATGAGTGCAATACCAATGAGCGCAATGATGAGTACTTTGACGCGAAGGCGACGAGCGCTCCACCATACCTTGAATCTGTTCCAGAATTCTTTGACCTTTTGCATATTATTTAATACCCACAAGCTCTACTTCAAAGACAAGTGTTGCATTCGGAGGAATCACCCCGCCCGCACCAGCTGCTCCATAGCCGAGCTCTGGTGGAATAGTGAGCATGCGAACTTCGCCAACTTTCATACCGAGCACACCTTCGTCCCATCCTTTGATCACCTGACCTGCGCCAAGTTTGAATGAGAAGGTACTGCCGCGAGGCTTGCTCGCATCAAATGTTGTGCCATCGGTAAGCTTGCCGACATAGTGGACTTCTGCGGTCTGTCCGTTGGTAATGGCTGGGCCAGTGCCCTCTTTGGTGGTTTGAATAGTCATTTTTTTAGGATTAGATTGATTGGTAGTAGTTGGTGATTGTGGCTGCTGTTGTTGCTGCGTGCCTTCGATCGATGTTGGTTTTGACTCAGTAGATTCAGTAATCGATGGCGGCGGTGTCGTGGTATCTGATACCTGCACATCCTTTGGTGCTCCACCTAGCCACCATATCAGAAGACCGATGCCTCCTGCAAGAATGATTCCTATAATGTATTTTTTCATATCCATCTATCATACCACACCGCTATATATGAACGGTTTAGGATTTCATACTATATATATGTATATAAATCAGAGATATTAATTTGCAATGAACCGATACCCTGTACGAGGTGACCATGGAAGAGGTGTCGGTGATTGTATCCAGACAATACCATCAGTTGATGTCCAAATCTTATTGCCGAATGATCCGACATTTCGACTATCACCCACTACCATGGTTCCCTGTACTACCACCGCGTCCATTTCTTGAAAGAGACCAATAGACGACGGGAATGTTGTACTCAGTAATGTCCATGAACTTCCGTTTGTTGAAGTATAAATTGAACGAGAAGATCCTCCTGATACACCGCTCCATGCAACACCGCCCATGAAATACATTTTGTTGTTGTAGTTGAGGATTTTTGCATCGCTTGTGGTTCCAAGGATAGATGTGTCCGCAACTTTTGACCATGATATGCCGTTGATACTTTTCCATATATCTGACTGCGCATAGCTACATGGCAGACCTGATGTCGTACTATACCCCATTGGCACCGTGCACCCTGAAGGTAATACGCCCTGCACGCCACCAATCACATAGAGCGATCCATTAAATACTCCAAGTGTCGGATTTTCTCGCGCGAAAAACGGGAGTTGCACAGTCGTCCAATTGATACCATCAGTTGTTGACCATGCCTTTGCATATTCGATACCTCCCATATAATTTGAACGACCTCCAATAACGTAGATTTTGTTATTAAACACGATCGATTTATATCGATAATAATCAGCAAATGGTACTGTTGATGCAACCTGACTCCACGTCGTACCGTTAGATGAGTTCCATATATCAGTAAGACGCGGCACAAACGGCGTACCACCACCGAATACCCAGTATTTATTATTAAAAGAAAGTGCTTCGAAACTTCGACGGCCCGACCACATTGATGAAGCAGCAGTATTTGTAGACATTAATGACCACTGCTGAAGATTAGACGAAGAAAAAATGTCATTAAATGATGCATAAGGTGTTACGTCATTCCCACCCCCAAGAAATACTAGTGTACTAGAAGTAACAGATGGTGGGATAATTGCTGGACCAATAGTAAAGGTATTCCCTACAGGAGCAACACTTCCTATACCAGCCCACGTATACTGACCGGGAAAATCATAGTAGGTGTCTATTTGTACATTAATTTGAGCACCAACAAATGCAGTAGTTCGTATATCACCGTAGATTGCAAATTTCTTTGTCTCACCTGCAGTAAACGACAACATGAGTGGGATAAATTTATTTTCAAACGAAGATCCGATGAGTGGATCTACGATCGTTGTTCCGATCTGTACATTATCAGCACGAAGAAGCAGATTGGTAACCGTTGAAGAAACGACCGGACTTTGCGGTATGGTGATAGATATTCCATAGAGCGTGAGCGGATTATTAGCAGTGAAATCAAATTCCGCCAATTTCACGTTTGTAGTTCCCGCAGGAACTGTCTGAGCAGGAGGATTATCGATAGAAATAGTGGTTGTCAGGGTCGGAAGCGGATCATCCAAACATTTTTTGATCTTACTTATCCCCTTTTGTCGACACAATGGTGTTGCAACAATCTCGGGAGCTACTTCAAGTTGTGGCAACACTTGTCGTGGTGGTTTGATACCACCTGTTTGAAAGGTAGGAATTTCAACGGTATCAATATCTTTTATATCGCGAGAAGGACGAATAGTCTCCCCTTTCGTAGGTACAACAGTCTCGATTTCAGCTATTTCTGATAGAGCAGAAAGGCTCTCAAGTGAGCGTCCAAACAGACGACTATTGTCGTTTTGTACTGGTACAAATACTCCAATACAAATCATTACTACGGCGATATATCTATTCATATATGATGAATATTGTACATATTATATGAATAATGTCAATATTACTCCCCTTCACTTGGTGCAGGAGCAGATGCTTCGCCGCTTCCTTCATCAGCCGGAGCACTTTCACCACCTTCATCCACAGGAGGTGTTTCTTCACTTGGAGATGTCACCTCACCCCCTCCGTCATCTGCAGGTGGTGGTGTCTGTTCATCACCTGATCCATCATTACTACTTCCTCCACTTGCTCCCCCTGCATTTGCTGCACCATTTTGAAGGAGCTGCTGGAGCTGATCTTTGCTGACACAGACCTGATCTTCATCAGTACCGACACAGAGCTCTTCAGTCGTGACTTTCTTGGTCTTTACACTGTCCACGAGTGCTTCGCCACGCTCTGCAATACCCTGGAGGAAGGTCGCGACTTTCTCGGCAAAGGTCTGATCTTCAAATACTGGCAATGCCTGTACCTTTATATCCATCTCTTGAATAGCTTTAATCGTATAAGGGATAAATCCGCCATAACCAACTGACTTGAATCCAGTAAGTGGATCAGTCTTTACAAGCTCAGGAAAGAGCTGTTCCACTTCCTGTGCAATGAAGCCTCCATGCGCTGGATCACTATCATCCTCTTTATTCCAGTTGTAGGTTACAGCACGAAGCTGAAGAATACGACCAAGAATACCATCTTCAACGCTTACAATATTTTTCTTAAGCCGCTCATCAGAACTACAACTAAGAACTGCATTATCTACATCAATATCACAATGACCGTTTTGGTTTTCAAATCGAGCAACAACACCATCAGTAAGACTTCCATCACCAACATCCAATGTAAAATTGGCACCCGTATTCATAATACCCAATTTAAAGCCTGACTGATAGTTAGGATCACCGATAAATGACGAGTTACCTGCAGGGTTAGAATCGAATCTCATAAACGGATCCCCTCCTGAAGCACCTGCTATATTAAGCTCACTATTCGTTGCATTAATACCATAGGTGAACGCATCACTTCCAAGATGGTCATAGAAATAAAATCCGTTATCTGACGTACCACCTCCAATATTAAGGATTCGCTGGTTGGTTGAAGGATTTCTAAAATCTATCTCTGCGGTTGAAGGGTTTGCCTCTACATAGAAAAATGCAGTGTTGCTTCCTGATTCCTTAAGTCTAAGGAAACTACTTGATGAAGAAGTGTTAGCAACAAAGAAGTCAGTATTTATAGGACTTCTTATATTAAATGCAGAACCAGTCGAATACGCCTCCATTAACATCGATTGATATCCTGTTATTGGATTAGTGAGACTCATTATGGCCTGCCCGGAATCCCCTTCCAGATGGAAGAATTCATTACCAGTTATTTCAGTTGCAGTAATGATAGTATCACTACCAGTTCCATACATTTTGAAAAGTTCATTACCCTGTCTTTGGAAAGAAATTGATGCAGTCGTTGAATTTCCATATCCGGTGAAATATGTATCACCATTTTGATCAGACACATTAAAAGATGATCCTGTTGTTGAGGCAGATATACCAAATGCCTGATTTCCATTCGATGGTTCGGAAATAGTAAATGAACTAAAATTTGTACCACCAACAGCATTCAAGAAGTTGTTACCATCACGATTGGAAGCCGAGATATAGTTGGTAGTCGTATTTCCTGATGCACTAAACATGTCATTTCCTTGGTATCCACTAAGACTCATGCCCCAGTATGTTGAAGCACCATAGAGATTGAACAAACCGTCACCTGTTGCACTATTGGAAACACTTATCCCGCCATTTACAGAAAGTTGGTTACTACCATTATTCCAGACAAAGTTTGAACTCGCGCCGAATGCACCAGAGTTGTTGAACTGAATCTGGGTATTTGATCCTGCAGGAGTTCCGCCACCACTGCCAATGTTTGTCCATGAGCCAGCACTGTTCTTGTACTGCATGGTGCCACTATTGTCGCGGATACCGTATCCAGATGAACCAAGTGTGCCAGTGAAGTTCAAATAGCTATTAGAAGGGTTGAGTGCAAGACCATTTCCAGTGAATTGAGCATATTCAGTAGCAGCATCACCAAACGAGACCTTCCCAGCATTTGGATATTGTTTGATCCATGAACGAAGCGTTGAAGGTGTGAGGAATGACGCATCAACCGAAACACCACGAACATAACTTGTACTTTGCCAGTCAGTACCAGTGCTTTCGCGAACAAGAAAGTCATTGATCATGAAGCTATTGGTCTGACCATTACCAGTAACACGGTTGAGTGTTTTGTAATTTCCAGTAGTTCCTCCTAGGTTGCCATAGACAGTATTTTGAACAGTTCCACTCACATATACTGGCTCATTTACGTTCAAGCCAGCACCGTTGCTTGTAAACTGACCTCCGGCAAACACATACTGTCCATCACCATAATCATACGATGCGATAGAAGTACCATTATAGTCTTCATACAGACCAGTCTCATCACAGGTACCAACGCATCCATTACCGATAAATGCACGACCACTACCACCACTACCCATGATAATACTGTCTGAGTAAATGGCCGAACTTGCATGAACGTTTCCATTCACATCAAGGTTATAGCCAGGCGCTGGTGTGCCAATACCAACCCTTCCATTAGTATCAATTCCCATTCGAAAAGTATTACCGGTACCAAACTGAAGACCTTTACTTCCAGTTGTAGTAATATATGCAGTTTCCCCATTCATACCTCCTGAAATAAGTGCAGATGCGTATGCGGAACCACCGTATCCAATTTCCAAAGCACGACTCGAACTATTTTGATCATTATAGATCCGGAGGCTTCCATAACTTGATGATGTAGGAGCTCGCAAAATAATACTATTAGCATCACCAACAATTTCAAGTTTTGCACCTGGTGCTTTTGTACCAATACCGATACTACCTGAACTTATGGTTGTTCCCGTACCGTCAAGACCCGTACCATAAATCAAGTTTCCAATACTAAGCTGATTTGATCCCGTTGCTGAAGCAACATATGCAGCCTGACCAATAGCGATATTCCCCGAACCTGAAGTGAGATTGTTTAATGTTGCAGGACCAATCGCAACATTGTTTGAACCTGTTGAAAGCGAAGTGAGTGTATTGTATCCAATACCAAGGTTGTAATTACCAGAAGTAAGCGATGGGACTGCGGCATCACCCACACCAACGTTACCAGTACCAGTACCTAATGATTGCAATGCAGCAGCACCAACTGCAACGTTCCACTGTGCTGTAGTACTTGTTGAAAGCGCCGCATTACCCACCGCAACGTTGTCTGATCCGGTTAAATTTGATTGAAGCGCAAACACACCAATGGCAGTATTTGTCGCACCATCAGTATTTGAGATGAGTGCATTGTAGCCGAGTGCTGTATTTCCTTCAGATCCACCACTTACATTAGTTTGTTGAGAGCCGATAATGAAGATGTCGTTAGAACCTGAATATGCAATTGCGTAGTCTTGGATATTAGTGAGTCCTCCACCATTACCATAATATGTACCAACTGCATGTATATCTCCATTAACATCAAGAGTATATGACGGCATAGTACCAATACCGACCTTACCTGCAGTTGGCTGAAGGATGAGATTTTCCCATGCAACACTTTGGTTTACTGCTTCAATGAAGCCAAAGTTGCTGGTCGTATTATATCCAATGTTGAGTTTATGGCTTGTACTACCTGTACCACGTATCGACATTTGAGAAGCACTTCCGCTCGTATTATTAACCAGATTTCCTGCTATCTCAAATGTTCGTGTTGGACCAGTGGTACCAATACCAATACCTGAACCGTTGTCATATATAAGACTATTACCAATCGCTGAACCACTTGTGAACTTTGGAATATAATTTGTTGTACCTAAAACACTTGCTGAAGTAAGG
This sequence comes from uncultured bacterium, assembly GCA_937903035.1. Classification (GTDB taxonomy): domain Bacteria; phylum Patescibacteriota; class Minisyncoccia; order Phycocordibacterales; family UBA9973; genus UBA4124. The sequence continues at coordinate 243,891 of CALCZP010000004.1, forward strand.
ACAGGATTACCACCTACATACAGATCACCGAAGTATCCAATGTTTGCATTAACTTCATTCCAGCGATACGTTGTAGTACCAAGACTGCCTCCAAAATCATTTGTCGGAACGATGTTACCGTTTGCTTGCAAGACACCTTCAAAGTTATCACTCGTACTGCTAAGGAGCACGTTTCCTGTATTACCTTTGATATGGAGACGATCCACAAAGCCACCGATATCAGGCTGCATCACATTGATTGCAAAGTCACCAAAGCGGCCATATTGATCGTAGTTTGGATCTTGAATCGTACCGTCAAGGCGCACGACCTCAATATCATTGTTATCAATATCAGCACTCTTAAAGAGAATCGATGCACCAGAGTTGTCACTGTTTGAACTGTTGTCATCACTGCGACGTGTAAGGGTGAGCATTGTGGTTGGATCACTATAGTTACTATTCACCTGATCAGCCATTAATGACTTGGTTCTGAGGTTACCATTCATATCAAGCTCAAGGAGATTTGCCGGTGCAGACCATCCACCAATACGAAATACGTTGTCATAATCAAGCCCCATATTGATTGCAAATGCGCCCCCTCGATGGAATGACATAAACGCTGGTCCTGTGTCATTTGAATATGCTTGCAACGATGGTGTATCACTTGCATTGAGACTGACAACACCTTTATTACTGTAAAAATGAGTAGCACCATTCACATCTCCACCACTAAGCGGCAAGTATGAACCGAGTGATGAAGCGGTTGCGAAGTATGACGTGTCATGACCATCAAGCAGATCAGCATCAAGCAAACTTCCTGACCCATCATTACCCTGTGTCCAAATATTGCTACCGTTTGCAGTAACTGATGTTCCGTACAAATCAAGGTTTGTAATCGTAAATCCTGAACGAGTGACGTTCATAAAGCTATTTGCATTACTATATGCATCATTAATAGCACGGAATTGTAATGTCTTGCCGGTTGCATTTTGCTCGATATCCCATCGCTTCTCATTGGTTCCACCACTTGATGCATTGGTACTCAAAAGTCTGATTACATTTGCACCATTTTCGACAATACCACCGTAGTCGCTAACATTAACATTCACACTTGATCCAAAGGTAGTTATACCTGAGGTATCAATCGTTACCCGCGCAACACCACCAGTAACAAGAGAAAGTGGGCTTGCATTTTGTGTTCCTATAATACCTAAATATCCAACGGTTGGGTTGAGATAGAGTCGTGCAGTATTCGATGCACCAAGAGCATTAATCGTCACAACAGGCTCGACATCAGTAAATGTTGCATAGGTTGCACTGAGTGATCCACTAAACACACCATCTCCTGATCCACCATAGAGTGCTATCTTTTGTGTTCCAGATGCATTATTAACCTGGACGACCCCCTCATTACTCGCATTTGCATACACATTGTAAATAATATTGCCTGCTGATTGGTTGAGAATATACTGACCAGTTCCATTTGTTGCAGCAACTGTTCTAATTGAACCACTTGAAACTATTGCTCCATTGTTATCAACATACAATTTATCAGTACCACTTTTTGCAAGTTGTAATAGATTACCTGAACCAGTTGTGGTCGCGTATATAACTGGTGTGTTGTTTGAAGTAGATACTACTACATCATTGTTAATTGTTGTTGCACCAGTTACGGTAAGCGTATTGGTAAATGTCGCTGCACCACTCGGCGTTGCAATACGCAGACCGCTGGCAGTACCCCAGTCAGCAAGATACATAACATCTGAACCCATATAAAGTCCTCCATCATGTGTTCCACTTGATTTCAAATAGATATTTGATCCAGCACTGTTTGCAATGATAGTACCTACAGATGTTGCAGATCCATCAAAACGGACATCATCATTGATGATGACACTTCCAGTACCATGAGCCTGAAGCACGAGATTTCTATTTGAGTCAACCGTTTTAAGCCATAGGTTTGAACCATCATCATATCCAAGCTCAACCTGTCCAAATCCACTATTTCCTGCAGTTACCTTGCCTCCATACGCAGTAACATTTCCGGCCACTCGTAATTTATCAGTTCCTAGTGTTGCCGTTCCAACCCCAACATTACCAGATGAATCGATGACCGCTTTATCAGAGCCAGCAATACTAAACAAGATCTGAGTCTCGCCCCGAAGTGTCATGCTTGTTGTATCGGCACCGCTGATGCCTGTACCAAGGTACCCTCTTGCTGAGCCACCTGTATTTTTAATACTCAAGTATGGTTGCACGGTAAGTACAGCATCAGGACTAGTGGTACCAATACCGATACCAGATCCACTCTGATAAATGATTGAATTTCCAATAGTTGAGCCACTGGTGAATTTTGGAATGTAGTTTGTTGTACCAGAAATCGCACCTGCTGTTGCAAAGTATGACGTGTCATGCCCATCAAGGAGATCAGCATCGAGTCCTGAACCTGAGCCGTCATTGTTTGCATGCCATGCAACATTACCTCCGATATACACCGTGTCATTAAAAAATCCATTGTTTGCATAGACATCACCCCATCGATAGCTTGCACTACCAAGATTCCCTCCCATGTCACTTGTTGGAACAATAGTGCCACCTACCTGCAATACACCTTCAAAGTTATCATTTGAGGTACCAAGCAGAACATTTCCTGTATTACCTTTGATATGGAGACGATCTACAAAGCCGCCAATATCCTGCTGCATGAGGTTGATCGCAAAGTCACCATACCGACCACCTTCATCATAGTTTGGATCTTGAATCGTTCCATCGAGACGCACTAGTTCTATGTCATTACCGTCAACATCAGCACTTCTAAAGAGAATAGATGCGCCAGAGTTATTATTGTTTGAACTGTTGTCATCACTCCGACGCGTGAGTGTGAGCATGGTGGTTGGATCACCATAATTTGAATCTACTCGACCGATTTCCAATTTACTTTGAGGGTCAACAATACCAACACCAACATTACCTCCATAAGGGTTAAAGATGATATTGGTTGTTACATCATTTGTATTTTGATTGGTACCATCCATGATAAATCGTCCTGGATTAAAGTTCGTATCATCATAGGTCATCTTGAACTGATTGGTTGGTGCATCAAACAACGTAATACTCGCCGGACCATTACCTGTTGTACCAACCCTAAGATTTTGTCCTCTGAGCCATGTATCACCTCCTTCAACCCTGAAACGGTACCCTCCTAGTGTAGTTGTTCCAATACCAACACCTCCCGTATCATCATAGAGCAGACTATCACCAAGTGAGTTACTGCCGGTAAACTTTGCGATGTAATCAGGGGTACCTGAGATACTTGCCGTTGTAATAACACTACTTCCTCCAACAGTAAGTCCTGCAAATGATGGCGATGATCCTGTCGTCAAATGCTGCCCAGTATTAAATGCGAGTTGTGTGTCTCCAATGGAGTCATTATTGATAGAAAGTCCAATCGCAATATTTTCTCCGGTACCACCACTTACACCAATCTGTGCACCACCAGTAATGGTAGCGATGTAGTTGCCGGTGGTATCAGTTGCAAGTGCAACTGCATTTGACTGGATAGTGGTAGTGATAGCAGTTGTTCCTGAGCCAGCAATATCACCAGAGAGCGTAATAGTTTGGTTGCCAGTGAGGAAGCCTTGACCCCCTGTCCATTCACGAGTTGCGATTGTGCCAGTCTCGTCAGGAATATAGAGATCTCGATCATTCGTAATAGAATTATCAACAACAGCAATTCTCGAGCCATAGCCAGTAGATCCATCGATAAGCATCAATGTTCCTGAAACACCCATACCAGCTGAACCAGCCTGAAGACCTCTAAATCGTGCGTCACCTGTAGCACCAATCTCCCAGCCATACAGTGCGCTACCAGTATCATATGCACCATACAATACTCCTCCTCCAGAAATAATCGCTCCATTGGCGTACTTGAACAAGCTATCGTTATAATCAAAAGCTGCTATTGCAAAGCCATTATTGGTTTCATAGAGACCCGCTTCATCTCCACTAAAGTATGCATTATTTCCAAGAAGCGCTTTTGCTGTT
>CALCZP010000005.1 GCA_937903035.1 uncultured bacterium
GGCAGTAATGAAGCTGGTGCTGGTGTGTTAGATCAGTTTCTTGCAGTTGTTCGTGAACACAATCAAAAACATAATCCAAAAAGCAATCGGGGCAGGCTTAATTCAACTGCCTGCTGTGACCGCGCAAAAAACACGGCAGAAGAGAACAGCTTTTCTGGAGCATTCAGCCCGGGCGAAGATGATCCAAGAAATGTCTTTGCCCAAGTTCGTGATCTCTGATATTGATTGCGACAAGCTTGATCGTCTCAAGGTGACAAGCTTCGGTGTGGTGTTGGATTTCTTGAAAAAGAATCCTTACACGTCATCAAAGTTCCTCGACCGCATGGTGTGGTACTTTTTTAGCCTGAGGAATGAAGGACCTGCTTTGATAAAGGCTGAAGAGGTGCTTGCGGCATTTGAGTATCCACGTGAAAAAAGTCGTGGAAATGCTGCATTTGTGCACTTTTGGTCCAATTTGGGCTGTGTCGTCAATCCAATTTTTAAGAAAAGGATTGTCCTCGAGGCAAGTATCAAGCGCAAGCTTGAGCTCGCTGAGCTCTCTGAAAAAAGTGACGTCACTGTACTTTCTACCAAGAAGGACAAACTCATTCAAAAGAGACATAGAGGAGTGATTCATCGCAAGAATGGTCACACATAGTAAAGACCCCGCAAAGTCTCTCAAAGATGCGGCAGTTTGGAATAGAGTCATCGCGACTTGAAACCGGTACTGTGAAAAAACTGGGCAGTGACAGGACTAACCGTATGAAACACGGAACCCTCGTCCTCGCTGTAGCTTTTGCTCTCGCGTCTGCTTTTGTCTATGGTATGGAGTTTGGTCGCAAGATCACGCTTGATGCTATTGCAATCGCTCGCCAGAGTGCGACTACAAGTCATGCTTCCTATGGGAATTACGATCATGGCGAAAGCTATGATACGTATGAACCAAAAGGAACATATGACTACTCCTGCGAATAACAGGAGTGCTGACAGGAAGGAAAGACTTCTTGAAGGATGACACCACCTTTAATTCACAAGTGTCTATTGTTACGACCGTTTTAAAACTGTCGGTTGGCGTGCAGCGCTAGAGAGAACACTCTTACAAAATCCTGAGTTCATACTCAGCTCTGTCCATGGATGTAGTCCATGCTGATGAGTCTCTTACTTGAGTGAGTGAGGTGAAGACGAAACAGGGTACCCATATGTATTCAGAGTTTTATAAATAGAGTTTTGAATACATATGGGTAATATAGAATACCAAGTTAGATTGGTCGATGCGACCA
>CALCZP010000006.1 GCA_937903035.1 uncultured bacterium
GACTAATCTCTGGATAATCCGTAAAAATCATAGAGGTGAAAGTTAAAGAAAATATGCTTGAGGCTCCGACTCGATCGTTCCATACTTGTCCATGATGAAATACCTTGCTCAGTCGATGAGGTGGTTCCACATGTCGACTGGTGCATTCAGTACCTTCCCATTCTTGTCCTTCTTCCAGACATAGTTCTGTTTCTCTTTCCGGAGGTTTCACGACCGCCTTGTGTAATAGATCTTGAATTGCTTCATGACCTGTATTCAGAACATCACCGAGTCTGGACCCTTCTTCACACCTCGGATGTTGAATCATCCCCTGTATATCTCCTCGATGCTCTTCGGTTCCGATGAGTCAGCAACGATGTCGTCATTCGGATCGATTCACTCAGACTTCATATGTGCCATGATATCAGGGTTGGTCATGCCTGTCCTGTAGAGAGATTCATCAAGGATGAGGCAACCATTCCATTCGTATACGTCAATGAGTCATGTCGGATCATTGGAGAATCAGAAGTCGAGGCCATGTCATACGAGCTTCGCATCTTCTGGAATCGAATTGATCTCCTCCCAATTGTCGAATATCTGACCTTCCACTCTTCTCCCGGGCTTTCATAGCGCATAGATTTCATACATCCGTGGATCTTGCACCCTCAGACGTTCCATCACCTTTGCGAACTCACTTCACACGAAACGGTTGTCCAGGAATGTTGAGTGAATAAGCATCACATCATCGGTCTCTCACTTGTTCCAATAATCAGTGATGAGGAATTGCTCTTCATCCACCGGGTTGAATGTTGCGACAATCTGCAGGTCTCATGATCATCGCAAGCGGAGATCGAGTTGATTGAAGTCCTTTGCATCGAACTCACTCGCCTCCTCTATCCATATTCGCTTGACCTTAGAGACTGACTTGATCTTCTCGGGATCATCCATACCACGAAAGATGATGTCCGATCATGTGACCAGATTCCGGATATACATCGGACTCTTGGTGATCTCGAAGTGCGATTCGATTCACCACCGTTCAATCACGAGACAAAGCTCCGCGAACATCGACTCCTTGATCGTGGCCATGACCTTACGAACAGCAAGACAACGATTGTCCTTGAGGTATGTCTTCATGACCTCGTTCTGTGCCTCTGCCGAACTCTTCCCACTTCATCCTCATCCCATCAAAAAAATATACCTCTTCTTCGAGTGAAAGAGAGGTATATATTTTGAGTTGAAGTGATCAGGGTTGGAGAAGTCCGCTATTATAGGTGAACCCATATTGTATAATAGTAAAAGAAAATAGGGGTATACGGAATCTCTTTCGCTTACTCTTGCGATTCTTGACTTTCCAATCTCTCGGGCATTTTCGGGAGTTGGACAATGACGTTGGAATCCTTGATGACCAGTCATCCGGGTTGCACTTCATTGTCTTTCCAATTGAAGTTCTTGAGTGCGAATATTGCTCCAGTTGGATTCGCTCAATGAAGTCTGTTCTCGTATCATTGTTGCACTCTGAGATACGCGCGCTTTATCGGTACGGAAAACTTGTCCTTTTTTGAGTATTCCTTGATTGTCTCGATGTCGCAATTGAGCCACAATGCAAGTCCAGATATGGTGTATTCCTTGCGCTTCTGTTCTTTCGTGAACTTCTTTGGTGGAACTGGCTTTTTTGCCATCCAATCTCTCCGGTTGGTATAGATTATCCCCGCGATACCATCATCCTCCCACTCAACCATTGCTTTTTGATATTCTTCCAACTGCTCATCGTACAGAAGATTCTCAACGACTTCGATATGGTTGTCGCAATCATCGAAGTATTCGTTGATCCTTTTTTCGAGTTCGGGCGCGCTTGTCCACTTGTATGGTCTGCCTCCCTTGTTGACTGTTGTGAGTGCTTGTTTGGCCATTGGTGAAAAAGTTATTCGGTAGTAAATCCAATCTTATTATTGACCGGTGCAACTTTCGTTGGGTGCTCGAGTTCTATCTGGAGCAATTCGATCTCGTATTTCTTCCTTGCGATCTTTTGCTTGATTTTCTTCTTTTGTGTGTAATCGGTGGAGAGGATTTGACACTTTCAGAGAGTGCCTTTTTTATGGTTATATTTCCATCACATAGTAGGGTGGTT
>CALCZP010000007.1 GCA_937903035.1 uncultured bacterium
GATCTTGTAAATATTACTCTCAGAAAGGTGGACAATGATGATCTTGGACCGATGGATGTGCCAAGCTATAATCTTGCATACAATCACGGTGGCGCGGTGATAGATCGTTACTACCGATGACGGTCCATCAAGTTCGAAGGGATGGTGAAAGCGGCCACTGCAGATCTCTTCCAGGCATATATGGATCTCCTGAAGAAATCAACCTCGAAGCTCGAAGGATCCTTGAAGGTGAAAGAGAGGACTATCAATGCCACTCTGAAGAAAATGTATTTCAATCGTGAGTGATACAATATCACAGCATCTCCGATCGCAATGGAGTTTGAAACCGTGGATCCATTCTGGAAAGAATGAACTGCTTTGACAAGCTATCTTGGAAAAACAGTCACATTCTCTGAAGAAGTCTCATATGTATGAAGTGCTCCATCATCACCGATCTGGTATATCATCTTCTGAACATGATCAGCAACATCTCAGGTCAAATTGACTTACGGTGGCTTGGATTTTACCATTCCAGGATCCTTTGCTTCTGGAGATCTCTTGGTCATCGATGGCGTGAATAAAGAAGTGAAGAAAAATGGAGCAGATATCGATTTTACCGGTGTCTTCCCAGAGTTCTCGACATATTCAAATCCCTTTACAGTCTGATTCACTGGGACCACTCTCGCAGATGTCAATCTCGCAGTTGATAAAAATTACCTCTAATGCTCCAAGTCAAACTCTACTCATTCGCTGCAACTCTCGATGATGCTGTCTCGGTAAAAACCGTGGATGGTAGTTTTTCATGGAGTGCACAGATCAATGGTGGCCAAGGTGAACTGAAGGTTAAATTGAACATGCCAATGAGTAGCATCATCGATTCAGATATCCTGAGAGTATTCTGCACTGATCAATATAATCCTTCAGGAAAAATCGTATACACCGGAGTGATTACAAAGATCTGAAGAGAAATGACAAAAGATTCAGAATATATCGAGATTACTGCTCTCGGGCTTTCTGCACTATTTGGATTCAAACTCTTCACGAACTGAGCAAAAACTGGTGGTCTTTCGACCATTCTTTCAGATGTGATTGATTTTATGAACCTCTCGTATAACTACTTCACAAAAGTCATTAGCTCGCTCGCCACAACGTGAAATTATGATTTCCAATATAAGACTGTGCTCGATGTCATCAACTCTGTAAAGCAGCAAAATTGGTCCTGGACCGTGGATGGCCAGTGAAACTTTATCTGGAAGGAGAAGAGCACCCAAACTTTGCATCGATTCACCATGGGTAATCAGATTCAAAGGATCTCTATCGTTGACAATGCAGAGCAGATAAAAAACAAGGTTACAATCGGATGGAGCGCATGAAATGAAGTATATCAAGATGCAACAAGTATCTCGAATTATGGCATCAGAGAGCTATATGAAGCAAAAACTGATATTACCACAGCTCCATATGCGAATACTTATGGCCAGTGAAAGGCCTTACTTGCGCCTTCCAGGACCCTTACGGTCCAGATTGCCGGGTATGACATCTATTCTATTCTTCCTGGACATCTAATCACGATCAACAATGCCCCTATCAGTATAGTAAATCTTCAGATATACAAGATCACATATGGAAATAATATGGCAACGCTCGAAGTAGAAAAAATCGATTCGATCGGGGAAAGTGTGCGAAATTAGCTATTAAAAAAATTATCACTTTTTCTGATATATAGAGCATATATACTGGCTTTATGATTACATACTGAACAGCAAACAATGCACAAGGACCACTCAAAACAGCGATAAGCGCTGCATCTACGAGTGCTCTCTTGGATACTTGATATGGTGCACTTTTTCCAAGTGTTTTCCCATTTGAAGTTACAATTGAGCTCTATGATATTCAATTGAGAGTATTAAAGAGAGAACAGGCTCTCTGTACGAACCGCGTATGAGATCTCCTTACACTCACGAGAGCATATGCAAACTGTCCTCAATCTTATACCGCTGTAGTGCAGTCGAATATAGCACTTTCATTTGATCCAAATGATGGGGCTGTGAAGATCTCACTCAATGTAACAAATAATCTGGTCCAAGCACTCATCACTGAGGTAAATGCAAAGCTTGATACTGTAGGCGGTCTCAATACAGGATACTGAAGCAATAAGGTCAAAGAGGTCGATCCAACAACATGAGCGGATGTTTTGAGAACTCGTTCCACTTCATCATCAATAGTGAATACGAGCCTTCTGCAATTCCGTGACGCATCGACCAGAAATGTAACTGAGACTCCGTATTCATCAATTCTTGCAGATATTACGTCATCTGCATCACGGCTCTTTGCTTGAATTGCAGGTGAGGGATTTTCAGCATATGAATGGGGATGCAAAGAGATATATTCGAATTTTGTTCAATGTTCAGTTGGATGACTCTCTTTCAACAATGACACAATCGGTCAGTTTGGTCAAGCTACTGCAAGAACCAGAAAAGCATTCAGGATTATATGAAACTGAACAGCATTTTCGACTCTTAAAATGGCACTCAACAAGGCTTGAGCACCAGTCGACAATGTGTCTTTTCGTATCGAGACTGATAGTGCTTGACTTCCAAGTGGAACACTTTGACATGCAAATGCGACATCAACGATTGGATGAGGAACACTCTCAACTGGTTCAACTGACCAGACTATCACACTTGCATGATCCGTGACACTCACAGCATGAGTTGTATATTGGATAGTGCTTGCAAGATCATGAGGAATCGATGCTGTCAACTACTATTACGTTTGCGGTCTCCAGAGAAACGTCAGAGCATTCACAATGTCGACTCACAACGGAACATCATTCCAGACTGCAACAACTACCCAGGATGTGTATGTTTCGTGTACTGGTATTTACTCGGAAGTATTAGTTAAGACAAACGCAACCTATAAAGAAACATCCTATCATGTTGGTTATGCAACGGGTGCTGTTGCGGTCGGATGAGCATTGACTCTGAACCAATGAGGAATGTGATCCTCCTTCGGAGTGCTCACTGCAGACTCGACATACTATCTCTCGAATACTCCGGGAGCAATGTCCACGACTCCAGGAACTCAAGTGAGAAAGATTGGGTACACATCCAATGGAACAGCGAACCTCATTATTTATCTCCCAGAGAATAATGAGTCTCTCATCGATCAAGCTTGAACTCTCACATATTCAACAATCGCACAGATCGCGAATCCACTTCCACTACTCTATATTGTCCGTGAACCAACAACGATTGTCGTCAGTGGAACACTTTCACAATATTGGATCAACTGAACGACAAAATCATCTGGAACATCCTATGCGGTTCTTCCTGGAGATATCATAACTGCATTCCCATCATCAGGAAATGTGACACTCACTGTACTCAACAAGCCCCAATATCTCGGTGACTTTCTTAACACATAAAAATATATGTTTCAACTTGTATCATTCCTCTCTGATTGAACATACCTCACCGGTATCGATGCTCGATATGTGCCTGCAACTGAAGAAATTCCTTGAGTTGTTTATCAGCCTGCAATTGAGGCAAAAGAAGCTGTCAAAGATGGTGAAGGAAACATCATCGAGGAAGCGGTTGAGGCAATGGATGAAGTCGAATGAACATATACAATTCCAGCAATGCCCGCTCGATGAAGAGAGGATTGCATTGCTTGTTTCGAAGTTGATTTCGACACTCGTGAACAGGTTCTCCAGTTCACAATCACAAGGGACAAGAAGACATGATTGGAAACTGTAAAATCAGAAGATATTGAGATTGCTGATCTCCCTGAGAGGATTGAGACACCTGAAGAGAAGACGATGAGGATCAATGTAGCTTTCTGAAATCCAGATGTTGATTATACCACAATTGACTTGGAATGATTCACTTGAAAAATCGACATGGATTATGTGATTCTTGCAAGGTTTTTTGGATGAAGCAGGACAGCGGAAAGTGAATTTATTCAGAAGATGATTATGAGCCCAAAAGACCAGAACGTCGTAGATTTATACACCAAGAAGGAAGCATTCAAAGAATTTATTTCGTCACTTAATTAGTATTTATGTTCACCTGAGCGACTCTCGCAATGAAAGAAGGGTATCACATCGCTTTCATATGATCGGCCCTTGCATTTCTGGGATTCGCAGAGCTGCAATTCTATGTTCTCCTTTGCCTCATGGTGGTCGACACGATCGCATGAGCTATATATGCATTCAGATACACCGAGTACACCTCACGCAAGGCATGGGATGGAGTGATGAAGAAATGTGCTGTACTCATGGCAATTCTCTCAGTTGCGCTCCTCTCAAAAGGGATGGGATGGTCAAGTGAGCTTTTCGCATGATGGCTCCTTGGAATCGCAATGATAGCGGAGACAGTATCGATCCTCAAGAATATCATCGGAATCAAGACATGAAGAAAGATTGAGGAGGCGGATATCATCACAGCTTCTCTTGAAAGTCTGATAAATGTCCTCTCACAGAAAACAAAGCAAGCAGCAATCCAACAAGTACAGGCGATGAAGAACGAAACAGAAAGCAGGAAAAGCCCGGAATAATCAATAAATCCCTGAACCAATGGCACATGAAATCTATGACCCACATTTCTGATGGATCACATTGATTCCGCAAAGACTCACCCTTTGGCAAAGAATAAAGAAGCACGGTCTCAAAGCTCGGATTTTCTAATCTTACCATCATGGAAAAATTTGAACACGGTGAACACGAGGCGAACTGACATACTCCACTCCATGTCATTCATCATTAGACGGCACTCCGGAGGGAGACTATACGTCGCATCATTGCCAATGAGCAGATGTCAGAACTTGAGAAAGGCCAATCTCCTATATATACCCACTATGTATCATGAGACTCCCCACGTAACTCCCTCAAATAGAATGCTTCTCAGACTTTGAAATGAGGTGGCAAATCTTCAATCCGATTACAACACACACCTTAGAAAGTGTGTTGCATGATCAGTACAGGATATTCTCGAGCACAGAGAAAAGCTTGAGGAGCTCGCAACGAAACTCATGGAGAAACGAAAGGAGCTCGCGAATCTCTTTCCCGGCATTTTATCAACTACCAATTAAGAATATGTCACAATACGCACCACCGGTGGAATTTACCGGAGCAAAATGGATGGAGAGGGAAGAGGACACACTTGCATGAGCTCAAGAGGAGAATCTCCTCCAGAAGATCGCAAGGTTCAAAATCCTCGACCAAGCATATGTCCAACTGAACCAGAATCGTGATCCTTTGCACTACTATGCATGTACCTACTATGCAACTGCAGGGGCTATCTGTGACGCGATGGGGTATGATGAGGCGACATACATACGTCTCGTAGATGCAATCATCGCTGAGGCGATTAAAACAGGTGATTATGATCCGAAGTCTGGAGCATATACCGCGATATCAGCTCAGATTGCAGTCAGGGTGCACAACCAGATGTTCCCGAAGACTCCAGTCTCGACATTCAGGACAGAGATCGGGACTTCAACCTTCTATACTCTCCTCGCGCACAACTTCACCATGGTGATGACCTACATGACCAGTCAGGCATATAGGGATGATGCGAAGGATGGGAACCTTGATGGAGTGGACTTCGACAAGGCGAAAGGTGGCCACTGCATCAGATGGTCGAATCTGGAGAACCACTCAAAGGCTGTGAAACCAAAGATCCTCACCGCACTCGATAATTACTACAAGACCAACAACAAGCCTGAGACAGGGTACAGAAGGTATGAGATACCGGCCACGAATATCCCTTTCCTCAAGTGAGAACCATACTTCAGGAATGCATATTTCTTCATTTCAAGTGATCTCCT
>CALCZP010000008.1 GCA_937903035.1 uncultured bacterium
GTTTCCATACACTGGGGGGAACTTTGGGATTTCGTCCGCTCCGCCAAGGGCGGAAGCGGGACACACAGCGCGGATTTTTGTTCCAAAAATCCGCTCCTTATTTCTAATTTCGCGAATGTCTCTCTTGGTGACCCTACGGGGAATCGAACCCCGATTTAAGCCTTGAGAAGGCTCCGTCCTAACCGTTAGACGATAGGGCCATTGATAGCTTGACTACTATAACGAAAAGTAGGCTATAATTCAAGCATATGAAGAAACGCTACGTTGTCTTATTTTTCACAATTGCATTTGCGGTATTTTTCTGGGCATTAGTGCAGCGTGCGGGCGCTCCGCTTTCCGAAAAAAGTGATGAGGTTCCAGTGCAGGCTGATACATCATTTCCGACTAACAAAGCTTTCAAACCAGATATGATCATTGTTGATACCCCGCTTCCTGACGCAAAGGTTACCTCTCCAATCACCATTCGGGGAAAGGCGCGTGGCAACTGGTTTTTTGAAGGATCATTTCCGGTCACACTCACTGACTGGGATGGCAAGATCCTTGCAGAAGGCTATGCGACAGCACAAGATGACTGGATGACGACCGAGTACGTGCCATTTGTTTCAACTATAAACTACGAACTTCCTACAGATATACCATATACACACGGATACCTCATACTCAGAAAAGATAACCCATCAGGTGAACTGCAGCTTGATGATGCGCTTGAATTTAAAATTAACCTTTAATTACTATGGAAACAATGAGCTCAATTTCACGAACGCAACTCATCACCGTTTTAGTGCTCATTCTTGTAGTAGTTGGATTGGTAGTGTTTGGCGGGCGAGGCAAAGAAGTATCTCAGGAGACAGGTAGTGTAGTACTCAATATTGAGTGGCCATCAACTGAGGTCAAACAAGAGCGTGTTGAGGATGATACAAAAGACTATCATATCGCTGTAATATACCCCATAACCCAAAGTGATACAGTTAATGCATATTTCAAAACATTTGCAGATGAAACAGTTGTATCATTCAAGACTGATCTTTTGGCAAATACTGTACCAACCGAGGACACTGCCACGTATCAGTCAACACTCGATATGAGTTATCGTAAGGAAAAGCATCTGCGCGCTGACAACTATATTTTTCTGACCTCGACCGACAACGGGGGTGCGCATGGTTTTACTACAACCAAGACCTTTTCATTTTCTAAAAACGGGACATTGATCGGACTTGAGAGTTTGTTCACGAATGGTCTTGCAGGACTTGAAACAATCGTACCGTATGTTCGCGGGCAACTTGCAAAGCAGATTAGCAATGCAGCAACACAGTGGATAGAGGACGGTACACAACCGACTGCTGATGCGTTTGCAAGTTTTGTCGTGACCGATGAGGGTGTAACATTTATTTTTGATCCGTATCAAGTTGCATCTTATGCAGAAGGGAAACAAGAAGTTGCTGTTCCACTCTCAGTATTCAAGTCTATTGCGAATCCTGAAGTCTTTACTCAATAGCGTCTCCTGAGAGGAGGAGTGGTTCTATACCTGCAGTCGTGCCACTAATACGGAGCACGTCCTTGTCTACTTTTTTGAGTTCTTTGCCTGAAGCATTGAAGTGGTTGTTTACAGTTTGGAGACTATTGCCGAGCTTGTTGTGGTACTCCTCATATGCTTTGAGGTGTTTGCCGAGCTCTTCAACGCGCTTTACGATATCCTTCGCACTTTCCTCAATTTGAAGCGCGCGAAGTCCCTGAAGTACGGTTTGGAGGTATGCGAGAAATGACGTCGGAGAGACAATGATCACTTTCTTTTCAAATGCATACTGCACGAGATCCTGGGTATTGACCTTAATACTACCAACCTCTGCTACGAGCAAGTCATAGTAGATCGACTCATGAGGGATAAACATAAACGCAAAGTCGAGCGTGTCTTCCTCAGGACGGATGTACTTGGATGTTTCATCAATACGCTTTTTGATATCTTTTTTAAACTCTGCAACAAATGGCTCGGGATCGGTGCCTTCCTTGTGGGCGTCAATGATACGGTTGTAGTTCTCGAGTGAGAATTTGGAGTCGATTGGGATGATTTTTTTATCGACAAATACCACCGCATCAACGGCTTCACCGTTTTTGAATTGGTACTGGGTCTGAAACGTCTTAGGTGGAAGGACACGAGAGAGGATGGTCTCGAGGTAGTATTCACCGAGGATGGTACCGCGCTGTTTTGGATTTTTCAAAATGTCCTGAAGGTTGCGGAGCTGATCAGCAAAGCCAACGACTTGTTTGTTGGTCTCGTCGAGGCGGGTGAGACGCTCAGTAATGTCAGCAATGAGACGGTTGGACTGGTTGGACTGATGCATCATGCCTTCGCGCACACTCTTTTCACTCTCGCCGAGTTTCTGATCGATTGTCTTTTGGAGGTCAGTGACCTGCTGCATAAGGAGTTGAAAGCCGGTGTTTTGGGCGTCATTGTTCGCGACAGGCGATGGACGATTGCGCGTAAAGATATAGACCAGTAATGCGCCGATAGCCACGCCGATAATTGCATATGTGATAGCCATGGGACCATTGTAGCATTTGGGATATAAAGCCAATAAAAAAGCCCTATATCAATGATACAGGGCCTTACAGCACATAGTTATTCTTCTACACGTAGACGTCGAAGCTCAAAAATAAGTCCAAAATAGTTGACCACGTTTTCTGGGTGTTGAGAAAACAAGAGTTTTCCGCGAGAGTCATAGTTTATATAATCTTGCTCAATCTGTTTGAAAAGCTTTACTAAAACTTTTGGATTACGTTTTAGTAAATAATGGTAATCACTAATGAGTCCTAGATTATTGGTAACCATAATCAAGTCACGATCTTTTGCTGCAGCTGCATTCATTGTGATAATGACATGACCTCTCATGGGTCCTGTTTTTGTGGAGGTATCATAAATTCGAAATTCTACTGGTCGAGGAAATTCAGTATTGTATATACCAGCTTCCTGATGTTTGATACAGATAAAGATGCCATCAGTAGTTGTTGTTTGGACAAGTTGTTCGATTGGAACTTCAATCTCAGGCACTTCTTCAATTTGATACTCTTCGTTTGTGAATGTGATAAAAAGGACTACATTTTTATTCTTCATATTTTTTATTTTTTCATTACTATACATTTAAAATTAGAAAAGTCAATAAAATAAAAAGCATCCCTTGTAATTAAGGGGTGCAGATTTCTTTGAGTTCAAACTTATCGTTCGAGGGCTTTCTCGAGGGTATAGATCCAGTCAGTTTCGTTTTGAGGACTTTCACGCTTTTGCTTGAGGAGCCATTCGAGATAGCCACGATCGGTTGCCGCAACTTCGGCTACGGTCTTCCCATTGTATTTACCAAATGGAATCGTCTTAAACGTGATTGGTTCGCTCGTGATACGCATCATTTCAGTAATTGCTTGCTTCTCGTTCATGCTCCATTTTTCTTGTGCTTGTGCGAGGCAGTATGCAAAGAGTTGTTCAAGGACAAGTACATCTGCAAATGCATCATGTGCGGGGACATCGAGCTCCATACCAAGTGCGTAACGCAAGTACTGGAGTTTGTGCATGGGAAATTTCATCTCGCTATCAAGTGCGCGGATGACCTTAAAGGTACAGATGATATTGGTTGATGTAATGTCATCATTTTTCAAAATTTGCTCATCAAATGCAGCATTGTGCGCAACGACGATGGTGTCAGGGGACTCAAAGAGTGTTTTGATGGAGGTATATTCAGGTGCGCCTTTGAACAATGGTTTATCAGCGACCATCTTGTTTGAGATATGGTGGATCATGGAGCATTCAAAGGGGATTGGTACGGGCGGTTTGTACATCGCATTTACCACAGGCTCAGCCACGCCCTGTTCCTTAACGGCAAGCTGACATAAATAGTCAGTAGTGGTGTTGCCCGTGGTTTCGGTATCAAAAAAGTAGATCTTCATATAGCCAATGGTAGCACATCAATCAACAAGATAGACTTGTAGTGAGTACTATATAAATAAATAACCCCTTTGAACTAATTCAAGGGGGTTATCGGTTTGTTATTTATACCACTCTACAATCTGGCCTTGCTGCATCACTAACGTAACAGTATCTTTTGCTCGAGGTGCAAGCATGGGATTCCTAATCAATTCTTCACTATCGGCTCTGCCATCAAAGTTTAAATCGATAAGGAATTTAGTACCGTAGCCATTAATTTGTTTGGTTGAAAGCACAAAGCCTTTTACAAATGTTTTTGGACCAGTAGGGCGTTTTCCAGATTTGGAACATCCACTGCAACTTGTAAGGGTTATGGCAAAAAGGAAAAGGGCATAAGAAAGTATCTTTTTCATCTGTATTTAGTTTTTGTGAAAGAATGATTTACTGTTTTATAATATCACATTTATACATAAATGTCAATAGATATTGCATAGAGTAAAAATGGGTATGCAGCAAATACACATGCTATACTTTTGCCATGATTTCTACTGATGTTCGAGAACAGCTCAAAGGCGCAATGCGCGAAAAAGACCAGATCAAGCTTGATACACTTCGTGCGTTGCTTGCAGGATTTACAAGCGAGCTCGTTGCACAAGGCAAGACTCCGCAGGATGAAGTCTCTGATGATATTGCGCTCAAGGTTGTCCAAAAGCTCATCAAGCAGCGCAAAGACGCGATCTCACAATTTGAAGCAGGTGGACGTGCAGATCTCGCAGCAGACGAGCAGGCGCAGCTTGCAGTGCTTGAGCAATTTCAGCCACCACAAATGCCTGAGGCAGAAATCCGTGCAGTCGCGGTACGTCTCCAGGGCGAACTTGGCCTGACTGACAAGGTCAAGGCAGGCATGCTTATGGGTGCAGTGAAAAAGGAGATTGGATCTGCAGCTGATGGTGCGACTATTAAAAGCGTTATTGATTCACTTTTTGTATAACATATGATTTTACTTCGTTGGTTCATCACGACTCTCGCAATCTTTGCACTTCCGTACTTTGTGGCAGGTATTACTGTTAATAGCGTACTGACTGCGGTCATTGTTGCTGCAGTGCTCGCATTTCTCAACATGGTGGTGAAGCCGATACTTACGCTTCTGACGCTCCCGCTCAATATCCTCACACTCGGACTTTTCTCACTCATCATTAATGGCGCGTTCTTTTGGTTTGTATCACAGATCATTACCGGCTTTACGATTGCCAATTTCACTGCAGCACTCATTGGTGCGTTTGTGATCTCAGTCATCAACTGGATCGTCAGTCAGTTTATCCATGACTAAGGACTTTACTGATTTTCGCAATTCTTTTTTTGCGCTTGTCGAACAGTCAGAGCATATCGTCATCACTGCACATTACTCACCAGATGATGATTCGATCGGATCAGTGCTTTCGACCTACACAATATTGAAAGCAAAGTATTCTGACAAAGATATTCGCATCGTCTATACGGGACCAATCGTTGATCGCTACAATATCTTTCATCACTTCGACAAGATCGAATGGGTGGATGATATTGCACACCATGTAGATGGTACCGATCTATTGGTGATACTTGATGTGAATCGTCTCTCTCGCATATCAAATCTCTCAGAACAACTGCCAAAGATAGCGAATATTATTTCTATTGATCATCATGCAACAAAAGGGGATGAGGTTACTCTCGCACTTGTTGAGTCTGGATATTCATCTAACTCAGAATTACTCTACAATGTATTTGATGCTGAGCATTTCTTGACCAAAGAACTTGCTGAACTTTTCTTGCTCGGTATTTTGGGTGACACCGGCAATCTGACTCATATCGATAGCTCACAATCAGAAGTATTTACTATTGTAAAAAAACTCGTTGAGATTGGAGATATTCGCATTGATTCATTTCTGTCACAGTTTCGTATGATGGAAAAAAGTGTTGTTCCGTTGCTCCAAGAATTCGTCAAAAATACAACCTTTATTGATATTGAGGGATGGCCATCGATGCAATACAGTTTCATCACACGGTCATTTGCTGCTGAGCATGCTATTTCCGACGAAGACATGAGTGCTGCAAGTCATATCTATATGGGCCAGTATTTGCCACGTATCAAAGGACAAGCGTGGGGTGTTGTCTTTTCACCACGGAGCGATGGTGGGGTGCGTATGTCATCTCGATCACTTGCGCGGAGTGTGAATGTGAGACTCCTGTGCGAGGGTATGGGTATTGGGGGCGGACATGATCGTGCATCAGGCGCAAATTTCAAACATGACGATGGTACTGCGATGGAAGTTGCTGATGCCATTGACACTCTATTTAAATATATGCAAAACAACAAACCTGTGCTATCGTAGAGACCTATGGCATTTCTTGATGAAATACAACTAACAGCAAAAGCAGGCAAAGGAGGCGATGGAGTCGTCAGATGGCGTCGCGAAAAGTTTATCGCAAAAGGTGGACCCTCTGGTGGTGATGGTGGTCGTGGTGGTAATGTCGTGATTCGCGCAGTACGCAGCTTCCGTGTGCTTGACCAATACCGTGCAAAGCGTGAATTTGTCGCACTTGATGGTGGGGCAGGAGATAGTCGCAGCCTCAAAGGTGCAAATGCACCAGATCTCCGGATTGATTTCCCGGTTGGTTCAAAGGTGACCAATATCACAACTGGTGTGGTGTATGACCTGACCAAAGATGGCCAGGAAATCACCATCCTCAAAGGTGGTGGTGGCGGACATGGTAATGAGCATTTCAAAAGCTCTACCAACCAAGCACCAGAGGAAGCAACACTTGGTAAACCAGGCGAGGAAGCAGAGCTTCACATTGAAGTCTCACTGATTGCTGATGTCGGACTCATCGGCCAACCAAATGCCGGCAAGAGCTCACTCTTGAATGCACTCACCAACGCAACTGCAAAGATTGGTGACTACGCCTTCACGACCATTGATCCCAACCTCGGTGATCTCTACGGATTTATCATTGCTGATATTCCAGGACTCATTGAAGGCGCTTCAGATGGTAAGGGGCTTGGCGACAAATTTCTCCGACATGTGACCCGCACCAAACTTCTCGCACACCTCATCTCATTTGAAAACCCAAACATGATGAAGATCTACGAAACTATTCGTGAGGAACTTACGAAGTACGGCAAAGGACTCGATGAGAAAGAAGAGATCATTGTACTCACCAAAACTGACATCGTGCCAGAGGAGCAAGTGCAAAAGGAGATCAAGAAATTTGAAAAGCTCGGCAAGCAAGTCTACGCACTCACACTCTTTGATGATGCAAGTGTCAAAGACTTTAGTGATGAACTCGTACAGATACTCAAAAAATAAGTAACCCCCGAGTAATCGGGGGCTTCTTGTTGTTCAGTTTAAGTCTTTAGTGTTTTTAAGGTGTAATGGCTCTTTTTTACTTTGGATAATATCACCATGTTCATTTTCAAAAGTACATGATGGTAAAAAAGATGTTACTCCTTTTTTAACCCTAAGATTTACTAAATCAATAATCTCGGAAAAACTCTTATTGAATTTTTTCTGTTGACTGTTAGCTCTGGCAAGCCATGGATTTTGAGTTGATTGAACTGTAAGCATAATTAGATTTTTTATTATCTTACCACTTTCAAAAAGTGTGTCAATACGTTATACTGACGGTCATGTCAAAAACGTACTATCCGGTCATCGGACTCGAGATTCATGCCGAGCTCAACACCAAGAGCAAGATGTTCTGCGCCTGCAAAAACGACCCTGATGAGACTCGTCCCAACCAGAACATTTGTCCGGTATGTATGGCGCATCCAGGGACACTGCCGGTTGCCAACAAAGCTGCTATCGAGTCGGTGATCAAGGTTGGTCTTGCACTCGGGTCTGATATTGCAGACTTCACCGAGTTTGATCGCAAGAACTATTTCTACCCTGATATTCCAAAGGGATATCAAATCTCACAATACAAATATCCGATCGTATCAAAGGGGGCACTCAATGGTGTCGATATTACACGTATTCACCTTGAGGAAGACACGGGACTATCAAAGCATGATCGTGGCGCATTCACCCTTGTCGACTACAACCGCGCAGGTGTACCGCTCATGGAGCTCGTGACTGAGCCAATGATTCATTCTGCAAAGCAGGCGGGGGATTTTGCCCGTGAGCTCCAGCTCCTCCTCCGCACACTCGGTGTATCAGAAGCAAATCTTGAGAAAGGTGAGATGCGTGTTGAGCCCAACATTTCTATCTCTGATGTTGAAGGAAAATTTGGTACGAAAGTTGAGGTGAAAAATTTGAACTCATTCAAAAGTGTTGAAAAGGCGATCGAGTACGAGCTTGCACGTATGCAGGCACTGTACGAAGCGGGGAGACAAGATGAAATTGTCCAGGAGACGCGCGGATGGGACGAGGCAAAGCAGTCGACCTTTTCACAGCGTTCAAAAGAGAATGCGAACGACTATCGGTACTTCCCAGATCCTGATCTTCCAAAGATGAAGCTTCATGGTGCATTTGATATTGCATCAATGAAAGATGCACTTCCTGAACTTCCGTGGGAAAAGCGTGCTCGGTATGCAGGACTTGGAATTAAATCCGGAGATATAGAGATGCTTGTTGCTAATAAGGAATTTACTGATGCTAATGTTGAGCCAATCATAGGTAAGTACTCAAATGACCCTGTATTTATTCAAACTGCTGTAAATTACCTAGTCAACACACCACCACCATTTCCATCCACCGAACATTTTATTGAACTTATACAAATGGTCATCGCTGGCGATATTACCTCTCGCAGTGCCAAAGATTTGCTTACGATGATGGCAGAGAACCCTGCGTCACCCCGAGTACTCGCTGCTGAACACAAGATGATCCAGGAGCATAATGAAGATGCGATCAAGCCAATCATCGAAACGGTGATTGCTGAAAACCCAAAACTCGTCGAAGACTACAAAGCTGGCAAGGAAGTCGTTATTCAAGCTCTTGTTGGCCAAGTCATGAAAGCAAGCAAGGGAAGTGCGAATCCTGGCATTGCGCTCAAGCTTCTCAAAGAGTTGCTTTCCTAAATTTGCTTCATAAAAGCCTGTATAAAAACCGCACATATTTTTCTGCTGAAAAATTGCTATTCTCGCGCCAGTCGCGCTTGCGAAATGCTTTTTATACAAGCTTTTACTGTGCAAAAACCATGGACGGGAGACAAATGAGAACACCTATTCTTGCAAGGGTTGGGTGAGGTATGGCGACGCAAGAATAGGTGTTTGAATGAAGTCTCACTTATAAGATAAGTACTATCTGGTATACTTCTCCCATATGGATACCAAAATAAAAGTAGCGATTAATGGATTTGGACGAATTGGGCGAGCATTCTTGCGTATTGCGTGGGAGCGATCTGATATTGAGATCGTGGCGATCAACGACCTTGGGTCACTTGATAGTCTTACCTACCTTTTGAAATACGATACTGTTTACAAGAAATTTAGCCAGGATGTAAAGCATGATGGAAAGGATATTTGGGTAGGTGGCAAGAAGATCACCTTTGTGTCTGAAAAGGATACGACCAAGCTTCCATGGAAAGATCTCGGTATTGATGTAGTTGTTGAATGTACTGGACTCTTTACTGCATACGAGAAAGCGAAGTTTCACCTCGATGATGGTGCTAAAAAGGTGGTCATCAGTGCTCCGTCAAAGGGTGATGGTTCATTCCCAGGTGAGACTATCCTCCTTGGTGTAAATGAAGATAAGTTTGGTACTTGTGATATTACGTCAAACGCATCATGTACGACGAATGCCGCATCTCCACTCATCGGTATTCTCCATGAGGCAATCGGTATCGAAAAGGCAGTGCTTTCTACAACGCACGGCTACACTGCATCTCAGGCGCTCGTTGATGGTCCAAGCAAAAAAGACCTCCGTGAAGGGCGCGCTGCTGCACAAAACATTGTGCCTTCATCAACTGGTGCTGCAATTGCGGTGACCAAGGCATTCCCAGAGCTCACTGATAAATTTGATGGTATCTCACTGCGCGTACCAGTACCTGCAGGTTCTATCGTAGACATCACCTTTATTGCAAAGCGTGATACGACTGCAGAGGAAGTGAATGACATCCTTCGCAAAGCTGCTACTGATCCAAAGTGGAGCAATCTGTTTGCCGTAACTGAGGAGCCACTTGTATCTAGTGACATTTTGGGTGAGAGTCATGCATCAATTGCGGATCTTGAAATGACTCGTGTGATCGGTGGCAACCTCGTCAAAGTCCTTGGATGGTATGACAATGAATACTCATATACCCATACATTGGTGGAACACGTGGCAAAGACTGGCAAGACAATTGTTCGATAATAGTGTAAAGTACTGGTATGGAACAAATGAATGACACACTTGAAGGCTCTTTTATCAAAACACCTGAGGAGTTGAAAGTTTCAATCGCAAGTTTGAAGAATGAGCTTGAAGGTATTGAAAAGGATCCGAATCTTACGGCCGAAGCTGCTGATTTAAAGAGAATCATTACTAATCTTGAGCTCAGAATATCTCAGATTCAAAACTAAGTATTCAAAAAGTCCCCAAACGGGGGCTTTTTGCTATACTGTCGATATATGAAAATCCATCTCGCCACCGACCATGCAGGATATTTGCACAAGGAATCTTTGAAAGAATTCCTCATGAAAGAAGAGGGGATTGAAGTTATGGATCACGGCGCAGTCGAGCTCGCGCCCGAGGATGACTATCCGGACTACATCTTGCCGTGCGCACAAGCGGTCGCACTTGATCCTGATGGCAGTATGGGGGTGATATTTGGTGGGTCAGGGCAGGGAGAGGCAATGTGTGCCAATAGAGTAGGAGGTATCCGTGCTGTCGTGTACTATGGGGGTCCGAGTGAAATACTCACGCTCTCACGCGAGCACAATGCTGCCAACATCCTTTCTATAGCTGCACGATTTGTATCGACACAGGATACGATCGAAGCCGTGAAGCTCTGGCTTGCAACACCGTTTTCCGCAGACGAACGCCACATGAGACGCATCGCTAAATTTTAATTTCAATGACCCAGATAATCCCTGCAATTTTACCAAGTTCATACCGCGCCATTGAGGCGGGTGTTGAGAAAGTGCATACCATACTTGATACCGTGCAAATCGACTTTGTCGACGGTACGTTTGCGCCCAACCGCACCTGGCTGTTTAATAACAAAGATAGCGACAGAATGAGCGAGATCCTCTCCGAGGATGCAGGGCTTCCATACTGGGACTCGATGAACTATGAGCTTGATCTCATGGTTGCAAGCCCGCTCGAGCATATGGATACCTTTGTTGCACTTGGTCCTTCAAAGATTATTTTTCATATTGAAGGGCTTGATACTGAGGAAATGCTCGCATACTTTGAAGAGCTCCCGGAGATCGTGAAGCAGACGATTACGTTTGGTATGGCTATTGGTATTGAAACTGATCCAAGCCTCCTTGCACCATATATGCCACACATCGATACGATCCAATGTATGGGTATCATGCAAGTTGGATTTCAAGGACAAAAGTTTGATGAGCGGGTGATTGAACAAATACAAAAAGTCAAAGCACTCTATCCTGATAAAATCATCAGTGTTGATGGTGGTATGAACATTGAAACAGCAGCAATAGTTGCAAAAGCAGGTGCAGATGCAGTCGTTGTAGGCTCTGCGCTCTTTCAAAGTAATGATGTGCACGGTACAATACAAGCAATCAAACGCGCATGCAGACTAGCAACCTCAACCTACGAGAACTCGAACTAAAGGCAAACGATATTCGTGAGTCGATCATTTCGATGTTGCTTGCTGCGGGTAGTGGTCACACTGCAGGGCCGCTCGGTATGGCTGATGTATTTACAGCGCTCTACTTTGATCTCATGCGACATGACGTCACGAACCCGTCATGGTCAGATCGCGACAGGCTTATTCTCTCAAACGGACATATTTGTCCGGTACTCTATGCAACGATGGCACACGCTGGGTACTTTCCAGTAGAGGAGCTTCAGACACTCAGACAGTTTGGCTCACGGCTCCAGGGGCATCCGCACCGTGAATTTCTGCCGATGGTTGAGACATCATCTGGACCGCTTGGTTCAGGACTTTCGCAAGCGGTGGGGATGGCTCTTGCTGATCGCATGGATCACGGCATCACCAGTGAGAAATATTTCTACTGTCTCCTTGGTGACGGCGAGCTCAACGAAGGCAACAACTGGGAGGCTATCATGCTTGCAGGTAAAGAAAAGCTTCGCAATCTGATTGCAATTGTCGATCGCAACAATATTCAGATTGATGGATATACCGAGGATATCATGCCGCTCAATGACCTCTCAAAGAAATGGGAAGCATTCAATTGGCATGTTCAGGAAATCGATGGCAACAACATCTCTGCAGTGATTGATGCAGTGCACAAAGCACAGGCAGTATTTGAAAAGCCATCAGTCATCATTGCGCGCACGATCCCAGGCAAAGGCGTACGAGAATTTGAACGTAAATTTGAATGGCACGGCAAAGCACCTAACAAAGAAGAAGCCAACATGGCACTTGATGAACTCCGAACACTGGGAGGGAAGATTAAGAGTGAACACAAATAAATATGGAATCACATGTAACTCACGCCGAAATAAAACCTGGCCAAGTGTATCAACACTACAAAGGCAATTATTACAAAATCATTGTTCTTGGAAAACACTCAGAAACCGGTGAAGAGTTAGTTGCATACCAGCGCCAAGAAGATGGTCACGTGTATTTCCGACCGATAGAATTATTTTTCCAAGATGTCGAATGGGAAGGGAGAGTAATATCACGATTTACTTTAATAAGTGATAATTAAACAATGCTTAATTCTGATTTAAAACTCAATACAAAAATTTTTGCAGATGACTGTGAGCAGGCGCCGATTCGAAAAGGATTTGGTGAAGGTTTGGCGATGGTAGGCGAGACCAACAAATCTATCGTCGCGCTTTCCGCTGACCTCACGGAGAGTACGCAGATGCACTTGTTCAAGAACAAATTTCCAGAACGCTTTGTTGAGATCGGCGTTGCCGAGCAAAACCTCGCCACCGTATCTGCTGGAATGGCTGCAATGGGCAAGTACCCGTTTTTCTCCTCATATGCGATGTTTAGCCCTGGCCGCAACTGGGAGCAGGTTCGCACCACGATCTGTTACAACGACGTGCCTGCGGTCATTGTAGGCTCACATGCCGGCATCTCTGTCGGGCCTGATGGTGGTACACACCAGGCAGTGGAGGACATAGCGCTTATGCGTGTGCTTCCTCGCATGACGGTCATATCCCCGTGTGACAGTATTCAAGCCAAGAAAGCAACCCTTGCACTCGGTGCAAACCCTCGCATCGCATACTTGCGTCTCGCACGCGAAAAGACTCCGATCATCACAACCGAGGATACACCGTTTGAACTGGGCAAAGGACAAATACTCTATCGTCCAGACGGCATCGCGCATGTTGCAATCATTGCGACTGGCGGACTCGTCGCCAATGCACTTCGTGCGATCAAGGATCTCGAGAAGCGTGGCATTAAGGCTATCGTTGCAAACATTCATACAATCAAACCGATTGATACTGAACTTCTGATCGCACTCGCCAGGGAAACCAAAGCGATCGTCACCGTAGAGGAGCATCAGATCGCAGGCGGACTTGGCTCCACAGTTGCTGAAGTGCTCGCGCAATCAGTACCGACAGCCATCGAATTTGTCGGCGTGCATGATGTGTTTGGACAGTCGGGGACACCAAACCAACTCATCGAGCACTACGGCATGGGACGAGATGGTATTGTGACTGCCGTCACCAAACTCTTGGAACGAAAAGTATAATTAAAAACCCACCGACTTGATCGGTGGGTTTTTAATCAGTTTAATGAAGGGGTTTGTTCTGAAACTTTTTGGATATCTTCCAGTGTTTTAAGTGATTGGACTACATCGTCATACGCCTCTTTAAGATCCGTATATTGCTCAGAGCTAATATTGTTCATAACTTCAAATTGCTTGATCGTTTCTTGGTAACTGGTGAGTATACTCAAGGTTTGCATCACTTCAGAGTGGGAAGCGTTTTTTATATGTGATGGTAATGCAAACAGTCTGTTCACTGCAATTTCTGCTGGTGAAATATTTTCTTTTGCAGTTATATATGGTGCAAGTGGCTCAATTTGCTCCTTTAGTAAGGCGAGTTTTGTCGCATATGTCTCAGCCATTACATCAAAAACTCCTTTATTTCCCTCAAAAGACTTGAGGTTTTTCATTTCAGATTGTTGGTCTTCAGAAAATGGTTGTTGCTTTGGTTGTTCCATATTACATCAATGTTGTTGCTTCATAATTTGCCGGAGCGTCTGCGAGGTACTGGTCAAGTTGTTCGCGGGTGAGCAGGCCTTTTTGTGCACCAACGTATTGGACGACTGACATGGAGTTTACCGGACCCCATTTGAGTGCTTCGGGTACGCTTTTGCCCATCAAAAGTGCGATCGCAGTCGTGGATGAAAATGCGTCACCTGCACCAGTGCGCTCGTACGGATCATGTGGGTAGACTGGCATGTACCACATGTCAGCACCGTCGGTTGCGTAGGCACCTTTGATACCATCAGTGATAAATACGAGCTTTGGACCGAGTTCATGCATCTTGCGAAGCAGGGTAGGCAGGTCACGAGTCTCTACACCAAGGATACGCTGCGCTTCCTCAACGTTACAAAAGAATGCGTAGGTAAGCTTGTAGAGTGCGCGGAGTTCGAGTACACCAAACTTGATCTGGAATGTGCCCGGCTGAAAGACGAGTTTGGTCTCAGGGTGTTTCTCTAGGACTTCAGCGAGCTTGTGATGGAAGTCGAGCGAGTTTTCACCGAGGGATGAGAGATAGATCATGCGTGGCATCGCAGGGATGTTGGGCATGATGTAGGGAAATGCCGTGTGCTTGATGAGGATAGTGCGCTCCACGTCATACCAGAGCACGTAGTGATAGTTGGTCTTGAGTCCTTCGTGTGCAAAGACAAACTCAGTACCGACGTTATTTTTCTTGAGCTCCTCGATACAACCATCACCTTGATAGTCTTTACCAACATGAGAGAGGAGTCCGGTAGAAAGACCGAGTCGTGCAGCTGCTACTGCTGCATTTGCAGAGTTACCAACAGCGCGGAGTTCGTCTACTGACTCATACGGTACCTTGTCACCAAAACGGAAACAGAGCTTGCAATTTGCACTATCAACTTCGCAGTGTGCCTCAGCATCCTTTACACGAATAAACGCATCGGTGACCACATCCCCGATAGCCAGGAAATCATATTGGGTATTCATATCGCGGATTGTACCATGATATACTTTGCCCATGAAAACACTTCGCCAGTACATCGCGGAAGCTCGTGCCAAGAAAGTTGCCATCGGTCACTTCAATATTTCCAACCTCGAAGGGCTCCATGCGATTGCTCGTGCCGCAAAGACGCTCAATGTACCAGTGATCATCGGTGTATCAGAAGGCGAGCAGGATGCGGTGGGTATTCACGAAGCGGTCGCGCTGGTTGGTGCAATCCGTAAACACTGGGATATGCCGATCTTCCTTAATGCCGACCATCACTACTCATTTGCAACCGTAAAGGATGCGATTGACGCTGGCTTTGATGCAGTGATCTATGATGGCGCAGCGCAGCCGTTTGAAGACAATGTAAAGGTGGCGAAAGAATGCGTGGACTATGCGCGCAAAGTTACACAGCAAACTGGTCGCGATATTATCGTTGAAGTTGAGCTTGGCTATATTGGTGAAGGCTCCAAGATGCGTGATGAGATTCCCGAAGGCGTCGCGGTCGTGACGAGTCTCGATGAGGCCAAGAAATTCCTCGCAGCAACTGGGGCAGATATGCTCGCACCTGCAGTCGGCAACTTTCATGGCATGCTTAAACATGCGGACAAGCCTCGTCTCAATATTGAATGCATTAGTACACTCAGTACCGGGCTTGGTATCCCACTCGTCCTCCATGGTGGGTCTGGTGAAGACAAAGATTTTGCTGCAGCGATTGATGCAGGTATTTCCATTATTCATGTAAATACTGAGCTTCGCCGTGCATATACCAATGCACTCAAGGCATATATCGAGAAAAATCCTGATGATATTGCACCCTACAAATATGGTACCAATGCATCACTCGGTATGGAGGCGGTCGTGCTTGAGAAGCTCAAGATATTCAACAAGATTGCCTAAATGATCAACGTTTCAGATATTCAAAAGCGTATCGAAGGGGAGGTGATGGCAGACGATGTCACACTCGACAAGTATTCGCGCGATGCGAGTCTCTTTGAGGTTGTGCCTGCGGCTGTTGTATTTCCAAAGGATAGCAAAGATATCCAAGAGCTCGTCAAATACGTCGGTGAACACAAAGAGCTCGAGCAAAGCCTCTCTATTACTGCACGCTCAGCGGGGACTGATATGTCAGGTGGTCCACTTAACGAAAGTTTGATCGTCGACTTCACCAAGTACATGAACAAGATTGTTATGATAGACGATGCCAAAGGTGTTGCGCAGCCTGGTGTGTACTATCGTGATTTTGAAACAGCAACACTTGCGCGTGGACGCATCATGCCTGCATACACTGCATCGAAAGGCATCAATGCGATCGGTGGTATGGTCGGCAACAACTCAGGTGGTGAAAAGGCCATCAAATACGGCAAGACTGAACGCTACATTCGTCGTCAAAAGGCAGTATTTGCTGATGGGAATGAATATGAGATCAAACCACTCACCAAAGATGAGCTTGATGCAAAGATGAAGCAGAAGAACTTTGAAGGCAAAGTCTACAAAGAACTCTTTGCGCTCATTGATGCAAACTACGATGCGATTCAAGCCGCGTGTCCGACGGTGACCAAAAACTCAGCCGGATACTATCTCTGGAATGTGTGGGATCGTGAGACTGACATCTTTGATCTCAACAAACTGATTGTTGGTTCACAAGGTACGCTTGCACTTACGACTGAAGTTGAGCTCGGGCTTGTCAAAGTGCCGAAGTATTCAAAAATGGTTGTCGTATTTTTGCCAAACATCGAAAAGCTTGGCGATATCGTTGATACGATCATGCAGTTTGAACCAGAGAGTTTTGAATCATACGACGACTACAGTATGAAGCTTGCGATCAAGTTCGCCTTTGATTTCTTTAAAGTCCTTGGATTCTGGGGTGCGATCAAGCTCGGACTGCAGTTCATACCTGACATGATGATGGTGGTGACTGGTGGTGTACCAAAGCTTATCTTAATGGCAGAAGTCACAGGTGATGATGAAGCTGAAGTGTTGGCTCGTGCGACTGCGATCAAAGTTGCAGTCAAGCCATTTGGCTATCAAACCAAAGTTGCAAAGAGTAAAGCTGAAGTCGACAAGTATTGGAAAATCCGTCGTGAGAGTTTCAACTTGCTGCGCAATCATGTCAAAGGCAAGAGAACTGCACCGTTTATTGATGACATCATTGTGAACCCACATCAGATGCCGCAATTTCTCCCGAAGCTTCAGTCGATCATGGCTGAGTATAAGCTTGAGTACACGATTGCAGGTCATGCGGGGAACGGCAACTTCCATATCATTCCACTCATGGATCTCGACAATCCAATCTCAAGCGATATTATTCTTGACCTCTCAAAGCGTGTGTACAAGCTTGTGGTTGAGTACAATGGCTCGATCACTGCTGAGCACAATGACGGTATTATTCGTACGCCATTTCTGCCGTATATGTACAAACCTGAGATCATTGATCTCTTTGCAAAGGTAAAAGACATCTTTGATCCGCTGCATATCTTCAATCCAGGCAAAAAAGTCGGCGGCTCATTTGAGTACATCACGAGTCATCTGATCAAAAAGCACGATACTGAACATGGCTCATAAGTAAAAAATCCCGTAGAGGTCTACGAGATTTTTGGAGGAATAAAATTGTCTTTCTTACGTGTTTTTTGCTTTACGTCTGGACAAGAACTTTTGTTTTTGTCTTTTTTTGGAGGATTACCACTACTTTTTGGTTTTCCTGGAGGTTTTTGATCGTTTGAGACTTTTCCTGGAGTCTCGGGTTTTGTGGTAGTTGTAGTACCTTGTACATCACTATCAAACGGGTCATAATACCAACGGACCAGACTGTCACCTTGAAAGGTGAGAATAATCCGAGTTTTTACTTTTGGCAGAGTGTCAGATGTGTATTCTTTGTCTGTTTTTAAATCACCATTAGTATCTACCAGAAAAAATGGTTTCTTTGTACTAATAACTGTAGCAGTCAAAAAGTGCTCGGAAAGAGATTTTCTTGGAACCGTAGATCTTTGTGTACGGTAATACCATATGCCGGTGATTATGACTACTACAAAAATTAGAATCCACCACCAGTTTGTTTTCAAAAATTTTGAGAATTCGTTTTCATTATTTGCCATGAGCTTTATTTTTCGTCATAGTATCAGATTACTAGCATTTTGTCAATAAAGCGCAAGAGGATTGCCATCTTGCGTAAATCATTTTTTTCAGTATACTTGAGCAACTATGACTATCACCATGAAAGCCACAAAACGCAGCAACGAGAAGACCCAAGTGCTTCGCGCGGCTGAGCTTATGCCAGCTGTGTATTACGGTGCAGGTACCGAATCAACAGCTATTAGTATTTCACTCAAAGACTTTATCAAGGTATGGAAGCAGGCAGGCGAGACCACGACTGTTACGCTCGATGTTGAAGGTACAAAGGTTACAACCTTGATTCATGATATGCAGCATGATCCGATTACTGGTACTCCAACACATGTAGACTTCCTTGTTATCGACATGAAAAAAGAGATCGAAGTTGCTGTACCGATTGAATTTGTTGGTACTGCCGAAGCTGAGACCACAAATGTTGGTGTACTCACCAAAGTACTCCATGAAGTACAGGTTCGGGCACTTCCTGCAAATCTTCCGCACTCAATCGAAATCGACGTATCAGGTCTTGCGACCCTTGAAGATCAGATCCATGTGAGCGATATCAAGCTTCCGGCTGGTGTTGAGATGGTTACTGACAGTGAAGAAGTTGTTGCGCTCGTGACGGCATTCGTTGAAGAAAAAGAAGAAGCTCCAGTACTTGATCTTTCATCTATCGAAGTTGAAAAGAAAGGCAAGAAAGACGATGAAGAAGTAGCAGAATAATTCCACCATACTTCAATTCAAAATCAATAGATTTGCATGTAAGACTCCTGGTATACTAGGAGTCTTATTGTTATGCGAACCAAAAAAGCGCTTTTCTTTATCATCGCAATTGCGATTACATCATTTACCGCTATATCTTTGATTTACAAAGATATAGCTAACGCACAAACACCTGCAGTATGTACCAATCCAACCAGTGCTGATATTGCACAAGCATGTAAAGACTATGCGGACGAAAGCGCAAAACTCAAAGAGCTCCAGGCTCAACTTGCAGTGCAGAGATCAAAAAGTGGTGCACTTCAAGGGAATGTAAATAGTTTGATTAATCAAATCAATAGTACCCAGAGCAAAATCAAAGGACAGATCAATACAATCAGCAGTCTCTCATCACAAATCGGTGAAAAACAAAAAGCTATCAATGAGCTCACTGCTGAACTCGACCGTCAGCATGACTCTATGCGACAACTTGTAAAGCGTACCAACGAACTTGATCAGAAAGGTGCCGTATATGTCATGCTTTCGTCTGAGTCAGTAACAGATTTCTACCAAGATCTTGATGACTTTCTCTCAATCAAGCAGTCGCTCTACGCTTCTCTTGATAAGGTGAAAGAAATTAAAAACATGACCGAGGAACAAAAAGTTGATCTGCAGGACAAGCAAGCACAGGCGCTTGATGCAAAAAACGCACTTGAATTTGAAAAGAAAAAAATTCAGTCATCTGAAGCGCAAGCTCGTCTCTTATTAAACACAAGTAAAACTGAAGAGCAGAAAAAAGCATCACTCGTTGCTGAGCAGCAGAAAAAAGTTGCAGCAATTCAGAGTAAACTCTTTAGCTTTGCCGGAGGTGCGACATCTGCGATTAAGTTCAAGGATGCTTATGCATATGCGCAAAATGCATCAGCTGCAACTGGTGTCAGACCAGCTTTTATTCTTGCTATTTTGACGCAGGAGTCAAACTTGGGTAAGAACGTTGGTACGTGTAACCGCGCAGGTGATCCTGTCTCCAAAAGCTACAAAAATATTATGCATCCAACTCGTGATATCCCACCATTCCTTCGTATTACGGCAGCTCTTGGACTCAATCCTGAAACCACACCGGTTTCATGTCCAATTGCTGGTGGCGGATGGGGGGGCGCAATGGGGCCGTCCCAGTTTATTCCATCTACATGGGAGAGTGTAAAAGGGCGTGTAGCAACTGCATTGGGAGCCTCAGCTGCAAATCCATGGGTTGCACGTGATGCGATCATGGCGACTGCTATTTATCTCAAAGATCGTGGTGGTATTGGTGCCGAAGCAAATGAGCGCAACGCCGCATGTCGCTACTACTCAGGACGTGCCTGTGATGGCAAAAAGCCAGCCAATAGTTTCTACGGTAACAACGTAATGGCGCTTGCCCGCACCATCCAAGCAGATATTGACTATCTCGAAACATATGGTGTTTCTCGCAGATAATACGAGAGACTAGGGGAGACTTGAAAGCTTTAGATTATATGCTACAATAGCTTGCTATGAAAAAAGACATCCATCCTACTACTTTCCGCGACGTGGTATTTAACGACAACTCCTCAGGAGCACAGTTTTTGATTGCGTCTACGGTAAAGACCACTGAAACCACTACCTACAAGGGCAAGGAATACCCGATGTTTCGTATGGAAATCTCGTCTGCATCACATCCGTTCTATACCGGTACCGAAAAGGTTATCGACACCGCAGGACGTGTTGATCGTTTCAACAAGCGCCGCGCTGCTTCTGCACAGAAGTAACTACGACAACAGCCGCTCTTTCAGGGCGGTTTTTGTTTTGCCAACTATTTATATGGATATTGAAACACTCAAAAAGAATCCCAAGACCCAATACCTTGCAGAACTGTACGAGGGGCTTTTGAAGCAGGAGGCTGAAGTTGCAGAGCTTATGGCAAGTGATGAAACGATGCGTGAGCTCGGAGCAGAGGATATGGCTGCGATCGCAGTACAAAAGGCATCTGTCGAGGAGCAGATCAAAGCCATCGAAGCATCGGAAAAAGAAGAAGAAGAATTTCCAAATGAAATCATTCTCGAAGCACGTGCTGGCGCGGGAGGGGATGAAGCTGCACTCTTTGCACTTGAGCTTGTTGCAATGTATGAGCGGTATGCAGAAAGCCAGAAATGGGCAGTGAAGCACCTGGATGAATACTCACTTGAAATTCGTGGCAAGGATGTGTATAAAATGCTTCGCTTTGAAACAGGTGTGCACCGTGTGCAACGTGTACCTGCCACTGAAAAAAATGGCCGTATTCATACATCGACTGCATCTATTGCAATCCTTCCGATTCGCAAGAAAGTGAAGTTTGAGATCAATCCAAGTGATTTGGAAATGGAATACTCACGTTCTGGTGGTGCGGGTGGACAAAACGTCAACAAAGTTGAAACAGCTGTTCGACTCATTCATAAGCCTACCGGCATTGATGTACGCTCAACCAGTGAGCGTAGTCAACTTGCAAACCGTGAAAAGGCACTCATGATTCTCACTGCGAAGCTCCAGCAGCTCAAGGAAGAAGAGGAGGCGAGTAAATATGCCGGTGATCGCAAAAATCAGATTGGTACCGCTGATCGTAGTGAGAAAATCCGTACCTACAACTTTCCGCAGGATCGGGTGACAGATCATCGTATTCGTCAGAACTTCTCAAATATCGAAGGGCTCATGATGGGCAAGATCGACAAGATTATTGATGCGCTCAAGAGTGGTGAGCGTGCAGATGATGCTGGTGAGGATGACGACGAGTAGGTTGAAAAATCCTGGAAATTTGATATAGTAGGCAAGCTTGCGTGTATAGTTCAGTGGTAGAACGCTGTCCTGATAAGACAGAGGCCCTTGGTCCGATTCCAAGTACACGCACCATATGATTCTCTCAATTGTTGCTACTCCTATTGGCAACCTCGCTGATAGTTCAGCTCGTGCAGTCGACGTTCTCTCAAAGGCGACACTTG
Organism: uncultured bacterium; assembly: GCA_937903035.1. GTDB lineage: Bacteria > Patescibacteriota > Minisyncoccia > Phycocordibacterales > UBA9973 > UBA4124. Next base: position 21,996 of record CALCZP010000008.1, read on the forward strand.
TTATTGCTGAGGATACTCGTACGACAGGGCAGCTGTTGAAACTTCTTGGTGTGGAAGGCAAAAAAGACTTTATTTCAAGTCATGCCCAGTCGAGCGAGGGTGCACTGCATAAGGCACTTGAGCGATGTCAGAAGCATGAGCATATTGCACTCGTGACTGATGCTGGAACACCTGCTATTTCTGATCCTGGATCGTATTTTGTTAGTGAGTTTCGGAAATCATACCCAGATGCGACTATTGTGCCAATTCCCGGCCCATCAGCGGTTATTGCGGCACTTTCAGTCTCAGGGTTTCCAGCGTCTCATTTTGAATTCATGGGATTTGTCCCGCACAAAAAAGGTCGTCAGACACTCTTTGCAGACATTGCTGCAACCGAGCATTGTGTGATCCTCTATGAGTCACCACACCGCATTTTGAAAACATTAGAATCCCTTGCAGTATCACTCGGTGAGCGTGTCATTATGATAGGGCGTGAAATGACCAAGGCGTTTGAAGAGTACCCAGTGGGAACCGCACAAGAACTTTTGACATACTACACACAGCATCCAGACAAGGTTCGGGGTGAGTTTGTGATTGTGATCGCACCGCTGTCATATACCCAATAATTTGGTATACTGGCATCCTATGATACGCAAATTACGGATCCTCTTTTGGATAGGCATTGTACTCCTTTTTGTTCCATTTTTTGGTATCCACTCCTCATGGAAAAGTATCCTTACGGTACTGATTGGTGTTGGTATTGTCTATCTCTCGCTTAGTATTCGCAAAGACTACAAGATCATCAAATTCAAGCTCAAGCGTTTTGAAGAACCGCAAGTACAGCCAGAAATTCATACCACAACAGCATGAGTCATCACGAGGACACTTCACATCTCAAGACAGGTAAGAAAGTCATCATTGGCGTTATTTTTGTCGTAGCAGCATTTTTCTGTGGCGTGTCTGTTGGATATCAAAACCGCCCTGCAATGGCGCAAATCGTAGATGTTGTGCACAAGGAAAGTCCAATAGTGAGCACTAGCAATGCTGACTTTAATACCTTCTGGAAAGCGTGGCAGACGATTGATCAGAAGTTTCCTGGTGCTGACAAGATAAGCTCTACTGATCGGGTCTATGGGGCTATTAAGGGTTTGACAGAGTCATTTGGTGATCCGTACACGATGTTTTTCCCGCCGGTTGAAAGTAAAATCTTTGAGAGTGAGATTGCAGGAGGGTTTGATGGCATTGGTGTTGAAATTGGAAAAAAAGATGGCATTCTAACCGTGATTGCACCACTCAAAGACACTCCAGGTGAAAAAGCTGGCATTAAGTCAGGTGACAAAATCGTCAAGATTGATGATACTGTTACTACTGATTTTTCTGTTGACAGGGCAATTGATTTGATTCGTGGCAAAGCTGGTACAACAGTGAAGCTCACGGTGATTCGTGAGGGATTGACTGAGCCCAAAGTTATTTCTGTTGTTCGTGGTCATATTGAACTTCCGACTATTAAGACTGAGGACCGGCCAAATGATGATGCGTATGTGATCCATTTGTACAACTTTTCTGCACAGTCAGCACGACTCTTTCATGACGCAATGCTGAGCTATATCGCATCTGGACGCAAAAACCTCCTTCTTGATCTTCGTGGTAATCCTGGCGGCTATCTCGACGCTGCCGCTTCAATGGGAAGCTTGTTCATCTCTGAAGGAAAGGTTATTGTCAAAGAGATTGGTAAAACGCCTGATGATGTATCATCGCACAACAGTACTGGTCCCGTTCTATTCCCAAAGGGTTCAAAGCTCATCATTCTTGCTGATAAAGGCTCTGCATCAGCGTCAGAGATTCTCGCAGGTGCACTCGTTGATCATGGTATTGGCATTCTGGTAGGTGAGCAGACCTTTGGTAAGGGTTCGGTACAAGAAGTCGTAAAGCTTACCCCTGATACATCACTAAAGGTTACTGTTGCTAAATGGTATACTCCAAATGGTATTTCAATCTCTGAGAAAGGTCTCACCCCATCTATTGTGATTCATCAAGCAACAAGTGGTACAGTAGATACGCAACTCGAAGACGCGATCAAACTTTTTAAACAATAATTCTATGAAAGTCATTCTCACCAAATCAGTTCCAAAGCTCGGCAAGACCAACGATGTTATCGATGTTCCTGATGGCTACGCCGCAAATGCACTATTTCCAAAACGTCTTGCAGTACCTGCAACACCTGCTGCACTAGCGACCCTTGCACAGAAACAAAAAAATGCGATTACTGCCAAACAAATTCAGCATGACTTATTGGATCGGGCAGTACAGTCACTTGAAGGCCAAACTCTTGTCTATGCTACAAAAGCGAATGACAAAGGGAGTCTCTTTTCGAAAGTTGACGAGGTTGATGTTGCTCGCGAGCTCATGGAGAAACACCGTATTTCGATTGATAGTAAATGTATAACTATTCGTGAAGGTGTGATCAAACACACTGGTACTTATAGCGTAGATATTACTGATGGTTCATTTAAATCCGCTATTACTTTGCGTGTTGTTGCAGCATAGCTTTTACAGTAAATAAAAAATCCTCTCAAATGAGAGGATTTTTTATTTAGATAATGTTTGCAGCTTTGCGAGTAGTCTTGGTGCCATCAAAGTTGAGCTTGCGCTTTTGGCTGAACTTCACTGTACCATCCTTGAGTGCGTAGAGGGTATGGTCTTTACCGATACCAACTGATACACCAGGAAGGATCTTGGTGCCACGCTGACGAACGATAATAGATCCAGCAAGCGCCTTCTGACCATCGTAGAGTTTTGTACCCAAATACTGCGCATTTGAGTCGCTGATGTTTTTTACTGCTCCTTGTGCTTTCTTATGTGCCATAGTACCGACAATAGTATCCCAAGCAGGCTTTTCTGTCAATCCGTAACGAGCTATACTCAGAGGAGTGGAATCCTTTATTTCAAAGCATTATACAAGCCTTTTTGTAGGTTTTTTGGCTATATTTGGGTGTCTGGCATTCTACGCAGGGTATTTGCACGCAAATACTCCTTCAGGGGGTGGAAACGGTGCTGTAATGTTTTCATGCTCTGAGGCTGTACTCTCCAAGCTCAGCATTCCTACAACTACACTTGCGCAGTCTATAAAATATACAAAAAACAATATAAATAATACGTTGTCAACTGATAGGCAAGGGGAGTGGGTTGGTTCTAAAAATGGCACTAAATACTATACACCTGGCTGTGCTGGGGCGTCTCGCATTAAAACAGAGAACTATGTCTGGTTTGAATCCGAAGATGATGCTACAGTCCAAGGGTATAGTCGGGGATCATGTTAAAGAAACTATTTACTTCAATCGCGGTCTTTATACTTCTCGCTATGGCGGGCAGTCTGGTGCTTTCACCTGAAAAGGTAAAACCGTATATTGAGAGATTTAAAAATACGATAGCAAATACAGCGGACAAGGCATTGCCAATTGAAATTGTCCCAACACTTCCGGTTATCAAAAAAGATCTTGCAGCTCTTGGGATCAAAAAGAAAAATGAAGAGCTTTCAGTTGATGATGTCATTGATGCTACTAATAAAGAGCGTGTAAAGGCCGGACTTATGCCACTCTCAACCAATCCGAAACTCCTCGCAACTGCAACTAGTAAAAATGCTGACATGATCACGTATCAGTACTTTGAACATACCTCACCATCGGGCAAGACCGTATCTGACCTTGGTCGGGAAGCAAAGTATGACTATGTGGTCATGGGTGAGAATCTTGCGCTTGGAAACTTTGATAGTGCCGAAGAACTTCTGAATGCATGGATGAACAGTCCTGGGCACCGTGCCAATATCTTGAATGAAAACTACCAAGAGATTGGTGTCTCGGTGATTAAAGATACCTATCAAGGCAAAGAAGTATGGTTTGCGGTCCAGCATTTTGGTACGACACGCGGCGTCTGTCCTATTATTGATACAATGCTCAAGCGTCGTATTGATGTGACGGCAAGTGAGCTCAAGGTCAAGGAAGCTCAGATTACTGTTCTTCGCAAAGGACTTGAATCTTCTGATCGACCAGAGGGGACTGAGTATCAAGCTCTTGTAAATCAGTTCAATAAGCTTATTGGTGAATACAATGCATTGCTCAAGGTATCCCAGGTCGACATTTCAAACTATAATCTGCAAGTCAATTCATTTAATAAATGTCTGGCACAGTACCAGTAATATAATTTCTGATTGTCGGAGAGAGGAGTGGTCAGTACCACTCTTTTTTGTTGTCCACTCGACTAGTCTCTCGTAGGAGGAGGAAACTATACTAACGTCGTACAATATATCTTTTACGACACTATTTAAGTAATATATAATAGGACACGTATAGGCTTGAGGATGCTGTGTAGACGTATCCTACATCCTCTTCTTAAACCAACATAAAAGCAACTATCAATATGGATGGCTTTTTAGTTTTTCGAATTGCTATACTTACTATATGATGATACCTCCTGAGACCAGAGCTCTTCTCATTAAAAAACTCAAAGAAGGCTTTGATATACGTCATGCGTGTTCGTATGCAAAGGTTAACAGACCAACACTCTATGAATACTACAAAGTAGATCCTGAATTTAAGATAAAGGTCAACAAAACGATTGATACATTTAATCAGCGTCAAGAAACCAAAGACAAAATGTCAGCGCGACATGTCTTGCGCAGAGCAAAGCAAGGATTGCGCAATAAGATGAAATAAATGTAATTTTTAGCTACGAAGAGATGTTCGGATACGCTCAATTTCCTTTTCGTCCTTCCTCACCCGCTCCGCTATTCTTTGGTTTGGTGCAGTGATTTGTGTAGTGTTTGAAAGTAATACTGGCTGTTGTACAAGCTTTGTGAGATGCGAGTAGAGTGCTTCTGCTTTGTACCTAAAGTCATCTCCATCTTTCATAACGAGCAACGTATAGCCTTCATGATGGGCACCAACCTGTTCCGCCATTGTTCCATGGCGCTCCCCTTTTTCAAGTACTTCCTGCAATAGGAGGCTGTTGTGCCCTGTTTTTTCAAGGAGTGCTTTAAATTCAGATAATGTCTGTACAGTAATAGTGCTATCATCCAGTGTTCGCTTAAGCTCAGCAATCCTCCTAGGATCACCAGATTCGTTTGTAAGCTGCTCTATGGTATCTATAAGGTCTTTTGCAATCTCATAAGGCAATGCATGTTCTTGAGCCTTTTTGAGGAGTAATTCGGGCGAATGTTGCAGTATTTCAAGAGACGAGAAGCGTTCCATACTGAGAGTATACCCCCTTTTGTATTCTTAACAGATACTATTTGTATATCAAACAAAAAAGCATTAACGTGTGGTTCGTTAATGCTTTTAGACTTTTCATTTTTTGATACTAAAATCATACAGTTTTTGGCCAGTGCGGTATGCTTCGTCGTTGCCATTATAGGCAAAGGCATATTCGCCTGACTTCATTTCGCCTGGAATGATTTCAAATGCACCATTCGCAAGCTTTTTTACTGTTGTACCTTTTACCTGATCATCATCATCAATAATAGAAAGTGATGATAAGCTGCTTTTCTTGCCAACTACCAGTTCACGCTCTTTCTTTTTCTTATCAAGTTTGACGATACAAAGCTCTTTCGTAAGAATTTCTTTTGCCCTGAAATACAGGTTATCATACTTCCTTCGATCATCAGGATCAGATGAAATCCATAAATAAAACTTTGGTGCAGTAGAAAACTGAGTCGATGATTCAGGATGATCAACAGTGATAACATACTTTGCTTTTGCTACTGCAGATATTGCAGCAAGACCACGGACCACATCAGCTTTTGATGATTCATTCTGTTGAAATTTCGTAACTGTTCCATCAGTAGTTTGATAGTAAACACCGGAGCCACCTTTTTTGAATGCCACAAGAAGGGGATCTGTTTCTACGGGTGCAGCTTCTGGTACTGATGTTTTCTTAACCATTTCTTCTACTACCTCATCAAGCACTCCTTCTTTTTTAAGCTGAGTGAGTGCCTGCATATCAGTGGTAAATTTACCAACTGAATTAGTAATTTTTGTTTTAATCAGACTCGCATTCCAGCCCTGTTTTGTGAGCTCGATTACTTTTTGATTTGTCATGGTGTCTTTTTGTGCACTTGCAATTGAAGTCGCACAAAACAATGTCAAAATCAATACGATGATAGTACTGTACGTTTTCATGTTTTTAACTTTTTGGTTTAAAAACATAATACTATACCAAGATAGTATGTCAACTTCTTGTTCCCTACTGAGCTAAGAGAAGCTCTATTATTTTTGCTTGAGTGACTGCGCCCGCAATCCCAGTAACGATAAGGTTAGTATCTTTTTGGAATCGTTTGACAGCATCTACGGTGCTCTTACCATAGACACCATCAGCTTTAAGATTTAGCTTTAGGAGTGTATTGAGATTTGTTTGAAGTAGTTTAACATCAGCCCCCTTAAGTCCTGCTTTCAAAATACGATTTGGAATTGTTGTTGTGGTAGAAGGTATAGTCTTTGATTCTGTTTTTTGTTCAGTGACTACGGGCTTTGGTGGGATTTCAGTGGTATCAGAGACTTTTTCTGCAACAACAGCTTCTTTTGCTTGTGCAACGTATTCTTGTTGAATTTTTTTGAGGATTGTACTGTCTTTAACTGCACTTGCGATGATTTGTTTGGCACCGTTGGTACGCTCTACAAAAGTGAACTCCTGTTTCAATCTAGTAAATGGATTGATAGGTGCTGTTGTTACATTTTTGTAGATACCAAAATGTAAATGTGCTTTGCCACCTTCCCCATTTCCTGTGCTGCCAACATATCCAATAATATCCCCTGCTTTGATTGTTGAGCCAACTTTGATTGTTGGTGCCACACTATCTAAATGTGCATAGTAGTATTTTTCATCGCCAGGATTTGCAGTAAAAACATAGTTGCCGCCATATCCTTGAAATCCAACTCCGAGTACTACGGCTTCAGTCGGACTCGCCACTGGTGTACCAGTGGGTGCAATAATATCGATACCTTCATGCGTTCTCCCGCCAGAACGAGCTTGTGACCAGGTATCCTTGAGGTCTGAAACAGTGACGCCAAACATAACGGGGATTTTAAGCTCAGTAACTGCAGTCGTAGCAAGCTTGTCCATCTTTGCATGAAGTGCAGGGGTTAGATAATAGTACGCTGCATGTACAGGTGTAGTAGGTAAAAGCAGTATTCCAAAAACAACACTACCTCCTATAAAAAATAAATTACTTATTCGCATATTGTCGAGTAAATGACATAAGTGATCCATCCTTGAGTACAAGATGAAGCTCATTTTGATCGATATTATATGAGTTAGTTTGGAGCAGTGCCGACTTGTAGCTTTTTTCAACGGAATCTGTTGGGCACGTTTTTGTATCACTTTGAGTAAATGCAACCAGTGAGAGATCAGATGAGTTGTCGGTAGTGAAACTGCCAATATATGTACCACAGTCAGTTGTCGCGACAACTTTTGTTGTGGTATCAAATGCCAAGAGATAATCAGAAGGCTCATCAGGAGTCACCGTACTTCCATTGGGAAGCTTGGTATATTTCCATGCCCATGCAGAATCCTGTACGACTTTGTCATCAGGTGCTGTAGTGATATCTGGTAGAACTGTCGTACCTGTTGTACGAACTTCAGGTGCTTTATAGTCACTTGGCCAAGTAAAGTAGACGAATGCACTAATACCCAATAGTACGAGTGTTATGAGAATGATCCAGCTGTTTTTATGCATATGAGTAGTATATAGTATTGCGACTTATTGAGTGATTGTTTGACCTTCCTGGACGGTAGTAGTAGTTGTGCTTGTGTGAGTTGATGAGCCGCCAGTTTGGACAGTACTTGTACTGCTATGTGATGACGGGCTTACAGTGCGAACTGTTTCCGTATATATCGGCACTGATCGTGTAGATCTGACGAAGTATCCCCTTCGCCATGGAGCAGCATACAAGAGTGCGATCACTACAACGATAATAATAACTACGGTCAGGATTGCTTTATCTGTTGCGTCATTCATATAGTAAGGACGACTGAGTATACTAATGCTTACCATTGACTCCTCACAGCTACTGTCTCTTAGTATTTACGCATCACCCCGCGAACAATAGCTACAATCGTAAGTTCGTGCTCTGGATAAATTGGTTTAAAGTTCTTGTTTGCTGGCTCAAGCCATACCTTTCCATTTTTTGTACAAAAATATTTCATGGTGAATTCCCCATCAACATTTGCAATTACAATATCCCCTTGTCTTGCGCTACTAGTACGCTCTGCAATCACAATATCGCCGTTGGCAATATGCGCATCAATCATGGAGTCGCCATCAACTTCAAATAAATACGTTGATTCACGCTTACGCACGAGATAACTCTCAATATTGAGCGTATCATCTACAGCCTCACCTGGTGCTGGGAGACCAGCTTTGACCGAACCAAGTAGTGGTATTTCATCAAACAGGCTGGTGGGGATGAGTTTACCAAGTTTGTCTTTGGTCACCACACCTGCCTCAACAAGCTTTTCAATCACCCGAGCAACAGCATTTTTTGACTTGAAACCAAAAAGCGAAAGCATCTCCGAGTATGTCGGCATACGCTTGCGAGATTGATAGAATGAGATTAATTTTTCTTGGTAATCCATGATTTAAAAAAAAGACGCAAATGCAGGAAATCGAAAAAAAGAAAGTGACTTTCGTGATTTTCCAAAGCGCTTGAGTATCATTGTATACCGTGCAAACTGGTTTGGGTATCGGTACATGGCCTGCTGTGCAATTTCATTACTTGCAACGATACTTTTAATGCGATCAATTTCATGTTCGACAAGACGTTCAAATGGTGTGGTTTTCATATTAGAAAGCTCCAGCAAATAATCTCCCAAACAAGCCGGCTGATTGTTTGCGTATTGCGATCTTTCGAAGTAATGCTTTGTGCTCGCGAGACTCTGCACTGTATGATTGACCATTTATGATCTTGAGATCAATGCGTTCATTGAGCCGTCGGATCTTGTTTTCGATTGTTTTGATGTATTGTGTTTGTGACATAGTCTGGGTTGTTATTACTGATAACTCGACCCTTCTAGTATAGGTGAACGATTGTTCACCGTCAACAAGACTTATCCACAGATATGTTTCTTCCCCCTCTTATGACTCGTGTTCAAGCGCTATTTTGATTGCTTCAGTTGCAATAACATGTGCAGCATCTGCTTTATAAAAATGTTTTGCATGCCCGGTCATGGCATCATACCGATCCTTGTGTTTTAAAATCAGGTCGATTTCATTTTTGAGTACTGATGAGGTAAGATTTGCCTCCTCAATCACCGTGCATGCTCCAGTACGAGCGTAGTGATATGCATTTTTGCGTTGATGATCCCCATGAAAGATTTCACCCCTACCAGGTATAATGATAGATGGTTTACCCCATGCGGCAATTTCAAATATGGTTGAGCCAGCACGAGAAACAATTAAGTCACATGCACCACCAAACATCTTGGTCTCAAGATCAGAAAGGTATGGATAGACTTTGTATCGAGTACGACGAGTATCGTCACCAAGTGTAATGCGTGCATCGGTCTGTATTTCTTCGAACTGTTTTTTTCCAGTCTGGTGAATAATCTGATAATGCTCAAGGAGGTCGGGCAAAATATTCACGACAGTGTCATTAATAATTTTTGCACCAAGTGATCCCCCGATGATCCCAATAACAGGCATCATCTCATCAAGCTCAAAGTATGACTTTGCACCTTCGTTTGCTGCAAGCGCAACACTTCGACGGACTGGCTGTCCTGTTACCGAAACTTTTGCTTCATCAAAGTATGTAGCTGCCTCCGGGTATGAGAGTGCGACTTTGCGTGCAAACTTTCCTGACCAGAGGTTAACGCGACCTGGTACTGTATCAGACTCATGGATAATGACTGGAATACGTAGAAGCTTTGCTGCAACAAGTGCGGGGAAACTCGCATACCCACCTTTTGAAATGATGACATCAGGATACAGTTGAAACACTTTGATCAGTGCGCCGATTGTACCAAAGCCTGTTTTGAAAATATCGATGAAATTCTGAAATGAAAAATAGGTGCGGAGTTTGCCAGCGGTGATAGGAATAAAGGTCACAAATTGAGCGTCAAAAAGCTCTTTTTGCGAATTCTCGGTCGCCATATAGTAGAGTCTGAAATCTGTATAATGCTCATGATCAGCGATACGATTGAGCTCTTCTGCAATCGCAAGTAATGGATAGATATGACCGCCTGTTCCTCCTCCTGTCAGTAAGATTTTCATATGATGGGGATATTATACCTTCTTTTTGTGACTTTCGTGAGCCGAGACATTGAGCACCATACCAGCAGATGCGAGCGCTATAGCAAGTGACGTCCCTCCATGGCTGATAAACACAAGAGGTACCCCGGTCAGCGGAAAAAGACCTACGAGGGATGCGATGTTGAGAAATGACTGTCCAACGAGGATTGTCACAATGCCTACCACTAAATATTGCGCAAAACTATCGGGCGCACCCATAGCAATCTTGTATCCACGAATCGCAAGAAATACATAGAGAATGACCAAGAGGGTACTTCCTACAAAGCCAAATTCTTCCCCGATCACTGCAAATACCGAGTCACCTTGGGGCTCTGGTAGGTAGTTAAATTTTTGTACACTTTGTCCAAGTCCTCGACCAAAGACACCTCCTGAGCCAATAGCGATGAGTGACTGCTGGAGCTGATACGATGAGCCACGAGGATCGCTTGAAGGGTTGATATACGTCTTGATACGACTCATGACGTATGGTCGCGCAAATGCGAGTATAACGATCGCCAGAAGTCCTATACCGATAATCATGGCAACTTTTTTCCATGAAACTCCTGAGACAAACAACATGCCGCACGCGGCTGCAGTGATAAGGATGAGACTTTTGGTATCAGGCTGCCTGAGCAGCACTGCGGCGACAATGGTGAGCAGGATCATGAACGGCACGATTTTGTTTTTGAAATCCCCGCCTTTCTTGTGCATCCAGGCAAGCCATGCAGAAAAATAAATGACAAAACCAAGCTTCAAAAGTTCTGCTGGCTGAAATGATACCGGTCCGATCGAGATCCATCGTCTCGCACCACCGTGCGCAAAGCCAAGTCCTGGCACAAAGACACATGCGGTGAGCACAACTGTCCCAATAAATATATAAAACGCATGTTTGCGCCAAAACGTATAGGGGATTTTCATGGTCGCCCAAAGCCCTGCAAGCCCAAATACAAAGCCGAGTACTATTTGGTTGAAGAGTACACCATAAAACTTGGATTCACTGCGAGCAAGAATACCAAGTGATGCTGAGACGAATGCAAACAGGCCAACCAAGCTGATCAGCAACACAATGATCAGAAAATACCGATCAAACTGCATAGGCTTCAGATGGAGCTTCTTTTTGACCATAGATTAGCTAACGAGCGCAAGTACTACACCAATAATCGCGCAAATGGTTGTGACCACCCAGTATCTCATCACCACTTTTTCCTTTGACCATCCTATAGCACGGAAGTGATGATGGAGTGGCGCAATCTTGAATACTCGTCGCTTGCCACAGTATTTATAGCTCCCAATCTGGAGAAGTACAGAGACCGTTGTCATGGTGAGTGGAAATGCAATGAGTGGAAGCAGAAGGACTGTATCAGTCAGAAATGCAACGACGGTGAGCACTACCGTGAGTCCGAGCATGCCAGTCTCACCCATATAAAATCGTGCAGGTGGAATATTGAACCAGAGAAATGCAAGTATGCCACCTGAAATCACGCCACAGAGCGCAGCGATATCGATCATGTTTTTCCCAAACGCAATCGCCGCAAATGCCGCAAAGACAATCGCAAGTACACCACCGGCAAGTCCATCGAGTCCATCAATCACACTGGTCGAGTATGTCGCAAGCATGACAATGATGAATACGGGAACAAAGAACGCACCGAGTACGAGTGGCGTACCAAACGGAATCGCAATACTGGCCACTCCGAGCTTGAAGTAAAACCATGACCCCACGGCGATTGCGATCACGAGCACTGACGCAATCTTGAGATAGCGATACTCAAGCGCATCATTTGCAGCCTTGCCGTCGCCGCCCTTTATCTGTACATAGTCATCAAAAAGTCCGATAAACGCACCAAGCAAGAGACTACCAAGTGGTACCAATGTCTGACTCTTTGAAAAGAAATCAAGCTTTGATGAGAGATCGGATGGAAACGCACGAGAAATGATCCAGATGAGTGCGACACAAATGATCACTGAAAGCCAAATGATGATACCTCCGACCCGAGGAGTGGAGACTTCGGCAGACGCATCATGCACACTTGCAAAGTCTTTGTTGGTAATGTCGCCTGCATCGCTACGAATTTTCTTTTTCCAGAGCTTGTGGGCGTACATGTAGTCAGTAAGTCGTGGTGTGATCGCAATACCGACAATGAACGCAAGTGCTGTGGGGAGGAAAATTTTGATGACGTTTAATATCATGATTAGATTTCTCGTTTTAGTAATGTCTCGATCTTCTGCTTGGTCTCAGTATACTGCGGCAAACTCTCGACTGATGATACACCGTAGTGCTCCAAAAGTTGCAGTGTTGGCGCATAGCCTTTATCCTTGGATTCGATCAGTCCCCGGATTTGGAGCGCACGCAGACTATATGAGGAGTTCACGCCACGAATAAATTCAATCTCAGCCTTGGTTGCGCCAGTATGGTACGCAATGATAGCGAGGACTTCAGCAGAAGCCTTTGAAAGGTCTTTTGAAAGCTCTTCTTTGCGGACTGATGCGAGGAGCTCGCTATGCTCTGGTGTTGTGGCAAGGACGACATCAGTTCCCTGTCGTACGATACTAAATGCATGCTCAGTAAGTGCTTGTGCAAGCTCATCAACTGCCGCAACTACCGCTTCATCATCTACACTGAGTCGCTTTGCTAGCGCCGAAATACTCCAGGACTCTGCAGTCGCAAACAGGAGAGCTTCAATTTGTACTGCAAGTGGTGACATTTAAATATAATCAGTCTGTATTTCTTCGGGTGCGATAGTCGCAGCTTGTTTCTCAAGGCTAATATCAGCAAAGAGTTCGTCTTGCTCAGCAGCAAGAAGTCCCCGTCTTACAAGCTCTAGCATACCAAGAAATGAGACAATCGTGTAGACACGCTGACTCTTGTCATCGCCATCCGGTGACTGCACACGGAGATCATTGAACGATAGCTTCTGCATCGCACGCTCAATCCGCTCAGTGAGTGTGACCAATACCTCAGTAATACTAATCGTCTTATAGACGCGAGCCTCGGGTTTCTTGGCCTCAGGGATAGGCATGCGCACTGCCGTCTCGTGAATGAGCCCGGGCAACATATCGACAGTGAGTTTCTCATCAGGCGCAAATACGGCTCCTGGCATGCGACTCACGCCTTCAAATGAGACGCGCTTGCCATAGAGACGCATCATATCTCCTGATACTTGGGAAATGATCTGGTAGAGTGCCACACGACGCTCAAGATCGGTTATCGATGCGGACTCTTCGGTCGTGAGCTCAAGATTTGGGAGCAGTGATCGCGCCTTGATGAGGATAAGTGTAGCTGCAACCGAGAGAAAGCTTGCTACCGTATCAGGATGCATGCCGCGACCTTGGATATATGCAACAAAATCATCGGTGACTGACGCCAGTGAGACAGCGTTCACAAACAGCTTTCGCTTCTCGATGAGTTCAAGCAAGACCTCAATCGGTCCTTCAAAGACTTCGTGCTTAACAATAAAAGCAGTACCATTTTCCATGTATTTGTATAGTATACCGCGTTACGCTTTATTCGTCTGAATATTTGACATTTTTTATATATAATGTAATGTGATTTCAAACGAAACGATATGAGTGAGACATATGAAAGTCTTGGTCACAAATCATCGGTGTGTCAAAAAATTGGGTATCCTAGCAAAGAAATTGCTGACAGAGCATTATGGCGCATCAAACACAGTCTTGGTCGAAACAAAAAACCAACTCGATCATATGAATGTGATGACTGTCATGAATGGCACCTTACTTCACTCCCCTATGGGCGCTATAAAGCAAGTAAAGATTTTGAACAAAGAAATTCAAATAATTTTACTTTACAGTATCAGTCGCGATGGGAAGCACTTTTTGAAACACACGAAACAGACCATGTAGAAACTTAAATCCCCCTTTGTTGTAGATCAAAGGGGGATTTTTTCTTATTTCTTTTCTATCTTCTTCAAGACAATATTGAGCTCATCAAGTTGTTTTTGAGCGACGATTGATGGTGCATTCATCATAGGGTCCTTGCCTTCGCCAGTCTTTGGGAATGCAATCACCTCACGAATGTTTGGTTCGTTGAGGAGGAGCATGATGAATCTGTCGAGACCCCATGCAATACCCCCATGTGGTGGTGTGCCGACCTTGAATGCCTGGAGCATATGACCAAAGTCTTCCTCGATCTTCTCGCCTGCATGGCCCAGGATTTCAAACACACGCATGAGCGCCTCAAAGTTGTGGTTGCGGATAGAACCACCACCAATCTCATATCCATTGAGACAAATGTCGTACTGGGTCGTGAGAATAGCACCGATGTCACGCTTTTCCATCAAGTTGGGCATATGCTCAGGAATAGGACGTGAGAACGGATTGTGCGTATAGGTCCATGAGCCCGTTGCATCAGGATTGTCTGACTTTTCAGTTGCTTCAAAGAATGGAAAGTCTACTACCCAGCAAAATGCAAGGAGATCAGGATCATTCTTGTCTTCACGGATATCAGGACGGTCATTGCCATATTTCTCCATTGCATCCTTGTACGAAATGCGTGGGAATGGAATTTGCTGAATCTTCTTTTCTGGGAAGAGCTTGGTCACAATGTCGATCAGCAGTGCTTCGTTGACTGCCATGACATCATCACGCTCTACAAAGCTCATTTCCATATCAAGCTGGGTAAACTCTGGCTGACGATCGCCGCGAGTGTCCTCGTCACGCATACATTTTGCTACCTGGAAATACCGCTCGATACCACCGGTCATGAGGAGCTGCTTGTACTGCTGCGGTGATTGTGGGAGTGCGTAGAATGTCCCTGGATAGACACGAGATGGTACGACGTAGTCACGCGCACCTTCAGGCGTACTCTTGGTGAGGATCGGTGTTTCAACTTCGATAAATTTCTCACCATGCAGGTAGGTACGCACATGATTGATCACTGCATCACGAGTACGAATGTTGCGCTGCATACGAGCGCTGCGAAGATCGAGATATCGATGCTTGAGACGGACTTCCTCGTTCACTTCCTTGGTATCAACATTGATCTCAAACGGGAGTGGCTCTGCGTGGTTGAGGATGGTGATAGCAGTGACTTCAAGCTCGATGTCGCCATTTTGCTTGTCAGCCTGCACATTGCGCTCTGGGCGTTTATTGACAATACCTTCGACTGATACGACCGTCTCAGGACGTGCAGTCTTGGCAATCTCAATAACCTCAGGACGGTTTGGAAGGACGACACCCTGGATCATGCCAGTCATGTCACGGAAGTCAAAAAAGACCATCTTGCCCTGGTCGCGACGAACGTCGATCCAGCCTTTGATAAGTATTGTTTCGCCAGCTTGTGCCCCGGCGTCAGCGATATAGGTTCTGTTTGTCATGTTATTTAGAGATGAAGAGGGGTCAATAAAAAAATCACCTCTTCGAACTTACATTTGTAAATTCGCAGGGGCGATCTTTCGAAGGAACGCGGTGCCACCCTACTTTTGGTCTCTGGTATCTTATCCTCGCCTCCCTGGTGTCAGCAGTTCATCAGCTAAAATATCTACCATTGAACTATACCAAAAATCCCGAATAAAAAAAGCCCCGGTAAGGGGCTTTAAGAAATATACTTCTCTAAGACAAAGAAAGTGGTACGAGGCGGGATGCATCATGCAGCTTTTTGAACACACCATTCTTTATAGTCAGAAGTTCTTGCTTTGGACCATTTTCTACAATACATCCTTCACTTAGTACAATAACTCGATCCACCATATCTAATGTGTTGAACTGATGAGAGATAATCAAGCATGTCTTTCCTTTCGATATACTGTCGTAAGAACGTACAATATCAAGTAAGGCTTCAGTATCAAGCGAAGCGGTAAATTCATCAAGTACAAGCAGTTTAGGATCTTTACATGCAACACCAGCAAGTCCAATTTTTTGACTTTGACCACCAGAAAGTTTTGTTGAATCGTCAAAAATCTTACTGATTTTATGGTTGAGTCCGTGTTTAAACTTGCGAATTGACGTATCCATCCCAACAGCTTCAAGTGAACGCCATAGTTCATGTTCTGAAAAAGACTTTCGAAAATTAAACGCAGCAAGTGTGAATCGCACACTGCCTTCAAGTAGGCGAAAATCTTGGAATAGAACACCAGTAATTGCAAGCAGTGAATCACGATTGATTAGCTTGATGTCCATGCCGTTAATAAGGATTGAGCCCTCTGTTACGTCGTAAAAACGAAGCAATAGTAATGCGAGTGTCGTTTTACCTTCACCGTTTTTACCAACTAGACCAACTCGTTCCCCACTTTTAATACTGAATGAGCAGTTCCGCAGTATCCATTGTTCACTTTCAGGATACTTAAACCATACATTTCGAAATTCAATAAATGGAGCACTGGTATCATCTACTTGTTTTGCATTTGCTGCGTCACTTATCGCTGGTTCACCCTCTACTACTAGATAGAAATCCTCGGCTTTCTTGATTGTAATCCCAAGTGTAACGATTTTTTCACTGATAAATGTCAATGAATCAGAAAGTCTATTAAAGGAGTTGAAGAATACAAAAAGGACGCCTATTGTTTGCTTTCCTTGTCCGATTTGATAGGTCAGATACAAAAGCAGCAGGGCTTCTGCCGTGAAAAACAACACATCATTGAGCCAGTTGATCCGAAAGAAATGAATGGTGTTTTTTAAATTTACCCCACTGATTTTCAAGCGAAGTGAATTGAATAGATCCATTGCATGGGTATTTGCTTGATTGATACGAGCATCTTTGCTACCCATAAACCCTGATAATGCTCCTTGATACCGTTCGAGTTCTTTTCTTTTTTTCTCATTCTTGTATTGACGTTTTTTTCTATTCCAAATACGATACATACGAGGAAATACGATAAAAAGAAGCAGTATTGGTCCCCACCAAACGATATAACACAGTGTTACTAATGCAACAGTCAGTATTATAGTGTTATGGATGAGGTCAATTTCAGTTTGCAGTACCTCACTAATGGCACCTTGATTGTTTCGAGCATTTGCAAGTGCATCTTGCATTTTTTTACTCTCACGATCTTGGAGATCATACTTTGTATATGACTTCCAAAATATTGTTTGCACCCGATCATTGATAGCTCTTGCAATTCTCTGTGTAAGCGTATTGCGATAATACGATATCGACCGAAACGTTACATCTACTGCACCATTAAGAAAAATTAAGGTAATAATACTTAGATTTTCTAATAGATGCGATTGGTGACTTAATTTATTCATAAGCTCACCAAAGAGCCACGAGCCGATAAGCCACCACTGACTACCAACAGCAAGTAATACTAATGAAAATACTACTGAGCGACGCATTTTTCGTGGAATAAACTGGCGATTTGTTTTTGCCAATAAGCTGAAAAATCCTTTGGTTTTTTGGCCAATTTTTGCCATACATATTAAGTTTTAAAGGTGAAAAATGTTGTTTTATTTTTTCAATATTATACTTATTTTTTATAATAAGTCAAATACTTCTATATGAATTATTACGCCATCAATATCTGATTCTTAATCAATTTTTGATACTCTTTGTTTTTCTTTTCAAGTTCAGCATGGGTTCCCTGCCCTACGATTTTGCCTCCAGCGACAACAAAGATGACATCTGCATCCATGACCGTTGAGAGACGGTGCGCAATAATAATTGTGGTGCGTCCTTGAGCGGAGCGATTAATAGCGTCATGAATAAGCTTTTCATTGATAGAATCGAGCGCAGATGTTGCTTCATCAAAAATGAGAATCTTGGGGTTCTTGATCAAAGCGCGCGCAATACCAATACGCTGACGCTCACCACCAGACACCTTAATACCACCTTCGCCAATCATCGTATCGAGTCCATGGTCTTTAAGTTTTGCAACGAATTCATCAAGAGATGCATCTTTGACTGCCTTTTGCAGTCGTCCTTCAGAAACTTCCATACCTGCAGGTAATCCAAACAAAATATTTTCACGAATGCTTCGATCGAAAAGTTCAATCTTCTGCTCAACATTCCCAATCTGTGAGCGGAACCATCTGAGATCCAGATCTTTGAGTGATACGCCATCAATCACTACTTCGCCTTCGGTCGTGTCATAGTAACGACGCATAAGATTCACGATAGTACTCTTACCAGAGCCTGAAACACCGACAAAACCTACTTTTGCACCTGCTGGAATAACAAGATCAACACCAGCTATTGTATGCTCAGCTTCTTTCTCTTGAGACTTCTCTTCATTCTCTATTTCTTGCGCTGATTGTCGGTATGGGTATGCAAAGCTGACATTTTTAAACTCAATTTTTCCTTCCAGTTTTTCGATAATCTTTCCACCAATATTAGGATTAATATCAGGCTCTATATCCAACAGCTCAAAGTATTTCTTCACCTCAACAACCTGAAAGAGCATTCTTCGCTGTGATTGCATGATACTGATCAAGTTTGCAAATACTCCAGATGTCCAAGAGTAGAGGGCCACAAACATACCTGCAGAGTGCTCACCGAGCAAGATAAAGTATGTACCCAATCCAAGCGTTGCATACTGACCAACCGTAATAATCACTTTATTGAAGTAAAAAGATTTGATAAACCCCGTCCATGTACTAATAGAAAAATCAGCTACACGGTCATACTCCTTTTTGAAATCAGCCGCTGTAACAGCTTCCTGCGCTTCAGCAATGACAAGTGTTGAATTACGAAATAGTTCTGACTGAAGTTTGTATTGTTGTTGGTTATTCTTTCGAACTTTCTCAACTTTTGGAAATATAGCGAGATTACTTCTATAGGCGACGAGTACATACATCAAAATGAATGCCAATGCAGTAAGAGATACTCGCCAATCAAAGAAAGCTAGAATACCGGCAGTAACAAGAACCTGAATAACGTTCGGCAGAATGTTGTACAAGCCGTCGTACATAATGTTCGTAAGAGCATTTTGACCTTTGTTTACAATACTTTGCTTTACACCAGAATGCTCATTTATATGTTGACCAATTGAAAAATCAAGCATTTTGTTTAGTGAAAATACTGAAAATGCTTTTTCGATATTCATATCAAGCTTTGCAAGTTCAAGTTTTTCTCGTATGTAATCAAGTACGTGATTACGAAACAATGAAATAGCAAAAGCGATAGCAAGAAAGTATGCAGTAAATCTGATATCCCCTGAAATCACCGCATCAACACCTTTACTAAAAAGATACGGTGATAGAACGGTCAATATCTGACCGATGAACATCAAGCCAACGACTGAAAGCAGGTACTTTCTAAATGGTCTGAAAAACGAAAGCGTCCGTGTAAAAAATGTCCTATTTTTCATACTTATGATAACAACCCTACCGCCTCATATACCGCACGCAGTTTCTTCATCGCAATATCATTTGCTTTCATTGCACCATTGACGAGGATTTCATGGACGACCTTTGGACTGTCTTCGTATTTTTTGCGACGCTCACGCATTGGAGTCACAAATGCAATGATATCAGCGATGAGTATTTTCTTGGCATCGCCGTAGCCGAGACCTTTTGAGTACTGTGCTTTGAGTTCAGCTGAAGCATTAAAGAGCTTATGGATCTGGTAGAGCACCATCTCGTCAGGATCCTTTTCTTCGTCACGACCACGAGAGTCAGTCGGAATACTCATCACTGCTTTCGTGATCTCATCATCACTCGCAAAGAGCGGGATGGTATTGTCATAGCTCTTGGACATCTTGCGTCCATCAGTACCAGGCACGACTGCCACATCTTCAATAATATGCGCAGCTGGCTCTTTGAAGAGTGGTTCGTACGCAGTCGCAAATTTGGTCGCAAGGTCACGAGCATACTCGACATGCTGCACCTGATCTTTACCCACCGGTACAACATCCACGTCATAGAGCAAAATATCTGCAGCCATGAGCACTGGATAGGTAAAAGTGCCAGCATTTACTTCTTTGCCTTTAGCCTGTGCGTCCTTGTATGCATGCGCACGCTCGAGATACGGCACCGGGAGCAAACAATCAAAGATCCACGCAAGTGATGCATGAGCAGGTACTGCAGACTGACGAAAGAGTGTTACCTTTTTTGGATCAAGGCCGGCGCCGAGGTAGTCAAGGATCATTTCATGAATATTGTGTGCGAGCTCTGCTTTTGCAGGCGTACCAGTGATCGCATGGAGGTCTGCAACAAAAACAAACGTGTCATGCGTATCTTGCATCGAGATAAACTGGCGAAGTGCACCAAAGTAGTTGCCAATATGGAGACGACCGGTGGGCTTGATACCAGAAATGAGGCGCTTCGGTGCACCTGAATGTGTGGAAGACATGTGCATATAGTATCAAAAATAAGGCTTTTGGGGTAGTTTTCTGGTGATTGGGAGGTGTGTAGGTACGGTGCTACAATGTCACTACATGGCTACCAACCCTCATGTCGCATTACAAAATCTGCGCGTCCCACCCCACCATCTCGAGAGCGAGCAGGCAGTACTCGGCGCGCTCATGCTCCGTCCGGGTGCAATTCATGATATCGTCGACCTCCTCACGGCAGAAATGTTCTATGCCAAAAAGCACAGCATCATCTTTCAGACGATCAGTGACCTTTCCAACAAGAACGAGCCGATCGATGTGCTCTCAGTAGCAGCACGCCTCAAGGAAAAGAAAACGCTTGATACGATCGGCGGCAACAGCTACCTCAATGAACTCATGTCCAACGTCCCGTCGACGGTCAACATCCGTCACTATGGTGATATCGTCTACAAGAAATTCATTTTGCGTTCACTTATTGACGCATCGGAGTCCATCGCAAGTCTCTCCTATGAGCAAAATGATATGGACGTCGCTGACATCATCGACACTGCAGAGAAAAGCATTTTCCGCGTATCCTCATCCATCAATACCAAGAATGCATTTGTTTCTATCAAGTCGAGTCTCGTCGAGACCATGGAACAAGTCGTGCACCTCCATGACAACCAGGGTGAAGTTCGCGGTGTACCGACCGGCTACGAGGACTTTGACAAGATGACTGCAGGACTCCAGAACTCCGATCTTATCATCCTTGCAGCTCGTCCGAGTATGGGTAAGACCACGTTTGCACTTGATATCGTCCGCAATGTAGCGCTTGCCGGCAAGGCAGTGGGTATTTTCTCACTCGAAATGTCCGCGAACCAACTCGTCCAACGTATGCTCTCTGCCGAGAGTCGAGTGGACGCATGGAGCATTCGTACCGGTCAGGGACTCAATACCAACCATTTCACTGCACTCCAAGAAGCAGCAGGACGACTCCAAAAGGCACCAATCTACATCGATGACCAGGCTGGTAACTCCATCGTCAAAATGCGCTCTGTCGCACGCCGCCTCAAGAGTGAACATGGACTCGGACTGATCGTGATCGACTACTTGCAGCTCATGACCACCAGTAAAAACCATGACAACATGGTGAACCAAGTCACCGAAATCTCACGATCCCTCAAGCAGCTCGCGCGTGAGCTCAACGTCCCTGTCCTTGCGCTCTCACAGCTCTCTCGTGCGGTTGAGTCACGTGGTGGTCGCCCTCGCCTCTCTGACCTCCGAGACTCCGGCTCCATCGAGCAAGACGCGGACTTGGTCATGTTCATTCATCGCGAAGACCGCTACAAGGAAGCCCATGAGAAGGACAACATCACTGAAATCCTCATCGAAAAGCACCGTAACGGTCCGGTCGGCGTCGTGAAGCTCATGTTTGATATGAAGACGACCTCATTCCTCTCACTCGACAAGAACCATGAGGCGATGACTTCAAAGGCAACGTCACTTGATGACTTCTAATCTATGATGGACGAGCACATTACACGACTCTCTCGCCTCTTTTTAAAATTCCCCGGCATCGGCGAACGCCAAGCGCGACGCTTTGCGTACTTTATCCTCACGCAGCCTGAGAACTACGTCGACAACCTCGCCACTACCCTGCGTGAAGCACGTAGCCAAGCACATACCTGCAGTCGCTGTTTGCGTGTCTACGAAGGTCGTCCTGGCATGTGCAGCATCTGTAGTGACACCACGCGCGACCAAGGCATCATTGCAGTCGTTGAGAAGTCTGCAGACATTGATGCATTTGCCAAGACTGACTATCGCGGCCTCTTTTTCGTTCTTGGTGGACTCATCCCAATCATTCAGAAAAATGTACTCGATGGGACAAATGTAAACCTCCTCGTTGAACGCGTACGGAGTGATTTTGCAACCCTCGAAGAGATCATCCTCGCATTCCCCATCACCCCAAATGGCGAACATACTGATAGTGCAGTTCGAGAAATCCTCAAGCCAGTATCAGCAACGTTTGAAATCTCAACCCTTGGCCGCGGCCTCTCAACAGGAGCTGAGCTTGAGTACGCTGATGCAGCGTCGCTTTCTGCATCTCTCAAAAAACGAGAATAAAAAATCACCATACTATTTTGAAGTATGGTGATAAAACGAGTCAACAGGATACAAATTTGCGCTATCAAGGTAGATTTCCCCAATCGAATCTGAAAATTTTGTATACACTCTGCTTCCGATTGATATACCGAAAAAGCATATACCTTTTCCAAGAGGACTTCTTATATACGCAAGAGGGTATCGTGAAAGTAATGCTCGTGGAGTATCCACAATGCTTGTATACATCTGAGCACCTTCAAGCCTAAAAAAATTATTAGTACTCATTGCGTTTACAATAATCTGCGAATCATGAGCTTGATACCTTTGAGGAATAAGTTCAGCTTCAGTAAAGTATCTTTTTGGTACCTTTTTTACTGGATCTTTATTGATATATTTTTCTGAAAAGATCACCACTATAAGGAATACGGATGCGAAAAACATTTTGGCGTACTTCATACTTTTTTATTTTTTATAAAATTACCATATATTTTATAAAAGTCAAAGCCCTCCATACGGAGGGCTTTTGATTAGATAGAGAGAATCTTTACTTTGAGATGAGGCTGGCGGTGGCCATTCTTCTTGAAGTAGCGAGACTTCTGTTTGTATTTGATGACAGTCACGGTTGCATTGCGGCCAACTGAAACGATTTCACCGGAAACTTGCGCGCCTTTGATGAATGGAGCACCGATCACGGTATCAGTACCATTGTCAGTGAGGAGTACCTCTGAAAAGGTCACCGTGTCACCCTTTTTCATCTCATCATTGATCTTTTCGATCATGATTGTGTCACCAGCGGCTACGCGGTATTGCTTGCCACCAGTCTTGATAACAGCAAAGCCTTCACTAGCAGCCTTTTTGACCACTTTTTTAGAAGCTACTTTCTTTACTGCTACTTTTTTCGCTGTTTCTGCCATAGTCCACACAGTATACGGATTTTCCCTGTTTTTGCAAGCCCTTATCCACCAAGGGGATTCCCTCAGCGGGCTATGCTATACTTTGAACAATGATTTCCCGATACACCTATAACGGGCTTACCTGGGTTGACCTTGAGTCACCTACCCGTGAGGAAATAATCCACATGAGCGAAGAATTCGCCCTCCCCCCGCTTGTTGGCGAAGAAATGTTCTCAAGCACCCTCCAAAGCAAGGTTGATCTCTATGACAATTTCGCCTATCTCATTATGCATTTCCCTGTCATGAACAAAGACGAAACTGGTGCCCGTGAGCAAGAAATCGACTTTATCATCGGCAAAAAGTTCATCATTACGGTGAGATACGAGTCCATCGAACCACTTGCATCCTTTGCAAAAACATTTGAAACAGATAGTCATATGGATCGCGACAAGCTCACGATGCACGCCGGCTACATATTTACCGAGATGATGAAACTCTTTTATCGTCGGTCACTCAAAGAACTTGGGGATATTACCAACACCATCAGAGACATTGAAAATCGCATCTTCTCTGGCAAAGAAGGTTCAACAGTGAAGCGCATTTCGTACACGTCACGCAAACTCCTCGACTTCAAACAAGCGCTCAGATTCCACCCTGATATTCTCGAATCATACGAGACCACAAGTAAGCGTTTCTTTGGCGAAGAATACAGCTACTACGCATCATTGGTCACCTCAGAGTTCAACAAGGTCAACAATGTACTCGAAGGTCATCGTGACATCCTCTCCGAACTTCAACGCACCAACAACTCACTTCTCTCAACCAAGTCCAACGAAATCTTGCGCACCTTTACTGTCATGACATTCGTGATGATGCCACTCACGATCATCACCGGTATTTTCGGTATGAACACGGTACAAAATCTCATTTTCATCCGCAACCTCAAGGACTTCTATATCGTGATCGGTGCGATGATACTCACCGGTATCGTGATGTTCACCTTTTTCCGTCTTCGTAAATGGCTTTAATCTATGGCACTTTCACTCTACAACACCAAATCTCGATCGATTGAAACATTCACCCCACTTGATCCGACTACTGTCACGATGTACGCGTGTGGTCCGACTGTCTACGACAAAACGCATATCGGGCACATGCGCAAATATGTCGGTGATGACATCTTGCGTCGCACGCTCGTTCTCCTCGGATACAATGTAAAGCATGTGATGAATATCACTGACGTTGGGCATCTCACTGGTGACGAGAATGAGACGGGTGAAGACAAACTTGAAAAAGGTGCCACAAAAGAAGGTAAAAGTGTCTGGGATATCGCTGCATTGTATACAGAAAACTTTCATACAACGATGCGCGCGATTAACGTACTTCCGCCGATGATTGAGAGCAAGGCAACTGACCATATCAAAGAAATGATTGCACTCAATGAAGTCCTCGTTGCAAAAGGCTTTGCATATGAGACTGATCAGGCGCTCTACTTTGATGTATCCCGTGATCCAAGCTATGGCTCGCTCTCGGGTCAGAAACTCGCTGATAAGCAGACTGCTGTGCGTGACGACGTGGTTGAAGACCCTCAAAAGCGCCATCCCGCAGACTTTGCACTATGGTTCAAGCGTATAGGTAAATTTGCGGATCATACGATGCATTGGCCTTCACCTTTCGGTGATGGATTTCCCGGTTGGCATATTGAGTGCTCTGCCATGGCAATGCACTATCTCGGCGAAACGATTGATATTCACACTGGCGGTATCGACCACATCCCTGTCCATCACGAGAATGAGATCGCACAGAGCGAGTGCGCGACTGGTCACCAGTTTGTGAAGTATTGGGTACACCACGACTTTCTCAATGTTGATGGAGAAAAAATGTCCAAAAGTAAACTGAATTTCTACACAATCGAAGATATCGTGGCACAAGGCATTGACCCACTTGCTGTGCGTCTCATGTTTATGCAGACGAGCTACCGTAAGCCACTCAACTTTACGTGGGATACACTTCGAGTAGCAGAAGCATCACTAACAAAACTTCGCACTTTTGCCTCACATCAAACAGAGATTGGCGCAGTGAATGAAGCTTCGATACAGTCATTCAAAGCAGCAGTTGGAGACGATCTCAATACTGCGAAAGCTCTTGCGGTAGTATGGGAATTACTCGCAGACACAACAATCTCTGATGCTGACAAATGGGCAACACTCCTCGCATTTGATGCGGTGCTCGGACTCAATCTCGAAACAGTATCAAAGTTTACAATCACTGAGAAAGCTGAGCGTTTGGTACTCGAACGAGATCTTGCGCGAGCAGCCAAGGACTTTACTACCTCAGACAGGCTTCGAGCAGAACTTGAATCGCTCGGATACGAAGTAAATGATACACCACAAGGTACCAAGCTTTTATAAAAAAATCCCCCAGTTTATTGGGGGATTTTCATTTAAAATATTAACTTGCAATCACTGATCCAGGGGTCTGCGATGCGACTGCAGGTATTACTACTTTAAACGTTGATCCCTTACCAAGCCCTTCCGATTCAATCACGATATCACCCTTGTGTACTCGAGCAATCTCACGCGCCAGATAGAGTCCAAGCCCTGAGCCACCAGTGTTGAGCTTCCCACCCTCGCCTCGATTGAACTTGCCAAAGAGTTTACCCATAGTTTCAGGAGAAATACCAACACCATTATCAGACACTGCAAATACAATGTTTGATCCTTCATGGCGAAGCGAGAGCTTCACAAAACCTTTAGGGGTGTACTTGATACTGTTATCAGTGAGGTTAAGGAAGACTTGTTTGAGCTTGGTGGGATCGGCATTCACGATGAATTTCTCATACGGCGGAATATCAAGCGTAAGCTCCAACCCCTTGCTCTCAGCAGGAATCTTCATTTCGTTGTAGAGATCAGTAACACTCTTTGAGAGCTCGGTCGTCATGAACTCGTACTTCATACCACCCTGTTCAATCTTGGATACGTTGAGCAAGTCCTCCACAATACTCACGAGTCCCTGCGCAGAGGTATAAATACGCTTGACTGCAACGTCTTGCTTCTCATCCATTTTGCCAAATGAACCTTCAGTCAGCATCGATGCATAGCCTTTGATTGCCGTGAGTGGGCTGCGAAGCTGGTGAGATGCGAGTGAGAGGAACTCTGTTTTGAGTTTATCGAGCCCTTTGAGCTTGTCATTAAGATCAGCAAGACCTAAGTTTGAGTGCTCGAGCTGCTCCGTAAGATCTTCAAGGGACTTTGTATGCCTTCTCCAAATCAACAAAATAGCAACCGTAAGGACTGAAATTGTGAAAGTAAGAAAGATGATAAAAATAAGGAATGGGAGAAGTGTCTGGGTTGTAATCGTTAGAAAATCATCCGCTTTCACATCAGCAGCCAAGACTGCAACAGTGTCTCCTTTTTCATCGCGAATCGGCGCATACCCCGTGAGTACTGTTCCATAATCATCAGTATAAAGATCTCGGCTAGTAAGCGGTCCGCTGTATGCCTCAAATGCCTCAGGAATATCAACGGCTTCTGCGTAGTCTTGTCCTGGCCACTGTAACTTGTCAGCACCTTCAGGTTCTATCAATCCGTCTCGATTAACATCCACACACGTAGCACAAGTAGAAGCAGGAACACTTTCTTCACCAGATGGGAGTGCTATATCATTTGCAAATGGGTTAATGGAATCCGCATCACCAACAAATTCCATCTGTGTTGGATCAGTAGCTTTCTTTCGAAAGATATACATGAACACAACATTTTCATTTGCATATTTTGCATTATGCAATTTTTGCACAATATGTTGCCATTCAGGTTTCTGCCAATCGTCTTTGGTCTGAAGTGCAGCAAGATCACTTGCATCAATATTTGCTGCCTGTGTTACCGAAATAGTTGTAATGGCATCACGAAGATTGTCAGTGAGCAACACAACCGTACGCTTATAGAGAATATTTGAAGCAGCAACGATGACTGCAATCACTACAACGAGCAAGCCGACCACTATCCATGTTGCTTTTCGTGAATATCCGGTTTTTGTTCGTGTATTTTCCATGCACTTATATTACATCTAAAAGCGAGAGGATACTATCCTTGTCTGCTTCATGAAGGAACAAGGTGAGTTTTGGACCAGATTCTTTTCCAAATAACAGCTGATATACGATACTAAAAAATTGTCGCTGATTGTCTTTGTTTTGTGCATCGCTCGCAGTTGCAACTTTCGGTATAGCGTACAGTGCTGTTTTAAATGAATCCGCAGAAAGACTTTCCCTGTTCTTTATAAGATCAATGAGTTGTCCAATATTTTGTTTTTCAAAAATATCAAGCGTATTAGCCATAGCTACATTTTGAGCAGATAAAAGATACCACGAAACATCGGGCGATACAGCAATATAGCGCGACGTATCTTGATTAAAGAGTTGTGTATCGAGATATAATTGTCCACGCTCAACGGATTCTAGTTCATTTGATTGGCTGATAGGCATACGCATAATCTTCTGCACGTTTTTTTCGTGAATATCAGAATAACGATTAAGCACAATATGCTCCCCCGCAGCAACACCTTCTATCATTGGTTTTGCAACATATTCGTATATATCTCGCTGCGGAAGGGTCGGTAAGGGAATGGTTTTGCCGCCAATACTGAGTGACGACGCACCAACTCCATATCCACCATACGGTTGGGTGCCACGCTCTACTCCTGGAATGTGAAGATGAGTATTATGCAAAAACGTATCTCGCGGATGAATAACCGTATCATTAATTTTTCTATCAATCAGATTGTGGATATATGAGCTAGATCCATACAAGGTGATATACATTGCGTTTTCAAAATATTCTTTTGCTTCAAAATAGGACGCAAGTTCAGCATCAGTAGTATATTTTTGGACAAAAATAATCGGAGCAAATATTTCTGCGTAGTTTGCACCCAACGAAAGAGGTTTTGTAATAATAGTCGGATAAACAATACAATGACGGGTATCAATCACTCCAGGAGTCGACATATCGATCCATGAACTGTTATCGCAAAGAAACTCCTGGATACGAACAAGATCTTTTGTATCACTCATTGGACCAATCCGGGATGTTTGATCACTATACTCTCCTATTTTCATAGAAGAAACGGTACTGCGAAGTTGGTTCATAAAGTCCTCATATATCTCTTCGTGAACTAGAATCGCATTCGGGGCGGCACAGTCTTGTCCTTGATTATAAAATTGCAGTGTTGTAACAGCATCAATCGCTTTTTCAAGATTCGCATCAGCAGCTATTACAAGCGGATTATGTCCTGAGCCGTTAGATATGAAAAGTGTTCGACGATCAAAGATTTGCCGAAGCTTTGATGCGTGATGCGATGTGCCCGTAAAAATAACAACATCAGTCACCGGACGTGATGCGGTGGTCACAGGGTCAACTCTAAGCGCAGAGCGTTCAATTAAAAATTCAAGCCGTTGCTTGTCTGATACAAAAACATTTGGAAAGTATTTCTTAATCTCAAGAAGTTCAAGCATTTCTGAAAAGAATGCATGCATGGCATGCGGGATACGAAAATGCACCGCACTTGCCATAAACGATGGGATAATGACAAAGCAAGTAAATGCATAAAGTGGCTGATTGCGTGGCAAAAAAGCAGCAACCTCTCCTATTCTTAATTTAAAGTAAGCTTCATTTTCATTGAGATTACGGAGAAGATCGAAAGTTCTACTAATTTCATCTTCAACAACTTCGTGGCTTTCATACCGCAAAAGGATTGTTTCAAGATGTTCAGTTTTAGTCTCAATAAGATCTGCGAAAGCTCTTGCGCGAGAGATTATCTCTTTTGGATCAAGTGACGAGTATGGCTGGAAATTAGAATCTGCACCATCACGAGAAGTAGTATGTTCCATAGCGTACAGTATAGCTAATACAATAAAAAAAGAAACCTGCAATATAGAGGTTTCTGTTTCGTAATTTAATTTTTGATTTCAAAGCAAATGATGGCTGCTATTGCGAATACAACTCCTAGTCCTTGCATTGTAGTGATTTGGATACCCTTTATAAGATCCCAAATCCAAACACCAAGAACATTGGAGAGTAATACGATAACTACTATCATAGTAAGCGAGTATTCTTTTGGTGCATGACGCATCACCAGACCAAGTCCTGACATAAATATCAGAAACAAGATCGCACTGATAGTCCACCAGCCAAATGTCATTCTTTGTGCCCAAAGGCTGAGGCATATATCACTGAATGCTCCGAAGACTCCAAGACATATAACTCCAATTAAAAAGTACATGATGTATAGATTTTGTGGTGAATTATTATTTGAAATTATAATAACATATATATAATGAAAAGTCAATAATAAAAACAGCCCTTCATACTTCTATAAAGGGCTTGTAATTGGTTACTTTTTTGATTGTACTGCGAGCGTTGCACCGATGCTAACACCATTTCCCCATCCAGCCAGCCAGAGGATCTTGCGAACTTTGTCACAACAGAATGAGTACTGTAGCCGTGGACCGGTCACGCCATAGCGCTGACTGTGGATACCAATACCAATTGACTGGTTGAACGGATAGTACACTGCATAGCCGAGCCACCAATTCCCCCAAGTCTTTGCATACGAATAGTTTGCATTGATCATGAGCTTGTTTTTCGCACGAGGTTCATCAGCCTTGGTTTCCAAGAAATAGTATGAATTCAAGAACGTGACATTGCCACCTTTTGAAAATTCAAATCCAGGACCAATACCAATTTCATGATAGGTACTCCACACTTGTTTTGCGTAAAGTACACCAGGGCTCACTGATGATGCATCTGGTTCAAATGAGCCTTCAAGAAACACTCCCCAATTTCCCGTTCCAAATGTTTTGCTCACAAATGGATTTACAAAGGTATAGGGCTTTTCTCCAGAAGAGGATTTGAACCTGGTATGAGAAGCATCGAGGCTTCCGTACCAGAGGGGTTCTTGGCTATATGCGGCAGTAGTTACAAAGAATGAAACGAAAAATAGTATTTTTTTCATGCTATATGTTTTTCAACATAATATCATGAATCATATATTTGTCAATATATTCTACAACACCTGATCTATAACTCCCCCTCCCACAAGAACAGTGTCTTTATATAGAACGAGTGACTGTCCAAGCGAGATTACACCATCATATGAAAGGCGCACATGGGTCTCATCAACAATACAGACTGGAAGTTGTTCACCGTGATAGCGGATTTGGGCAGTGTATAAGGCATGATCAGCAGTCGTTTCAAGCCAGTTTGTATCACGAAGCACAAGTGTCACTTCCCCATTTTTTGCATCGACATTCTTTGCATTATGTGAGACCACGAGAATATTCCGTTCAATGTCTTTACCAACGACATAGTACGGCTTCTGATCAGTACTTCCTTTGGTAATACGAAAGCCATGGCGTTCACCAAGCGTATGAAAATACACCCCATCATGCTCACCTACTTTCTCGCCTCGCGTATTAACGACATCACCAGGCTTTTCATCAATATAGTGTGCGAGAAATTCGCGCATGTCGACTTCGCCAAGGAAACAAATACCCTGACTGTCTTTTTTAGTTGCTGTCATAAGACCTGCACGCTGCGCAATCGCTCTCACTTCTGGCTTTTGAAGATGCCCGACCGGAAAGAATGCACGCTTGAGGTCGTCATTGGTAAGCATCCAGAGAAAGTATGACTGATCCTTGCTCGCATCAATACCCTGCACAAGCTTTCCATCGATGAGCTGCGCATAATGTCCTGTTGCAAGCGCATCTGCGCCGTGAGATTTAGCGTACTGCCACATCGCACCAAATTTCACAACACGGTTGCAGAGCACATCAGGGTTCGGCGTACGACCGGCACGGTATTCACTGATCATATAGTCAGCTACCCCTTGTTTGTACTGATCAGTCGCATCGAGAAAATGAAATGGAATATCAAGTGCAGCGCAGACACGCATTGCATCGCGCTTCTCATCGATCCAGGTACAAGGGATCCACTCAGGTGACCATGTTTTAACAAAGATGCCATGAACCTCATGACCCTGCTCTTTCAACAGATATGCGGCAACTGACGAGTCTACCCCGCCTGATATTCCAACAAAGATTTTCTGCACCATCGTGCTCATATGAGCACCACTATACTATGAGACTTGACATATTCCAAGATTGACCTAGAGTAAAGAAAAACTATTTGTTATGAACATACAAAAAAACATACTTTTATTTGACTCAGACATCCTGGACACAGATGAGGATATACATCCTATAGAACTATTGTTTGTTAGAGATATGGTGACTTTTGTACAAGATAGCAATTCATTTAAAGAGCAAATTGCAAATAAATCTTGGGACATTATTTTTATAAATTTTCAAACAAGACTATTCTTAAAGATAGAAGATGCTCAATTAGATGAATTTGTACAAATTGTTATCGCCTCTCAACCAGGTAGTTGCTGCAATGTAGCTATTACAAATGATAGAGATCAAATCTCTATGCTGAAAGAAAAAGGGTTTAGTATTTTCTCTAAAAAATATAACATTGCCAGAATTAGAGAAGAATTTAAAATCTTTCAAAAAGTTTTAACGACTAGTGATATCCAAGAATATGTAGCCGACTATCATCATATGTCAGCTACAAAACTTCTAGAGAAAACTAGGAATAGAAACATTGTAGAGCCACGACAAATAGCAATGTATCTCTCGCACCATCTGGTAACAAAAAATTTAAAAAAAGTAGCTAGTGACTTTTATTTAAAAAACCATACCAGTACTATTCATGCACTACGAACAGTTAACGATCTCATGGATACAAATTCTGCTATAAAAGAAAAGGTTGATTTTTTATTCTACAATCTTCGAACTGGTCTATATCTAAAAGCCTCCTTGTGAGGCTTTTTTATTTAAGATTGAGCAATTTCTTGAATACTTCGTACGTTGCGTATGCGTCAGCAAATGCACTATGTGCCTTGGCATTTTGAATCTCAAACTTTTCACAAAGTGCGCGGAGCGAGAGCTTACCTACATCATCGTTGTTGTGGAGTACCCCAAATGCAACGGAGAGCGTATCGATCTTTTGAAAATAGAGTTTGTTCTCAACGCCTGTTTGTTTGAATGCCGCATCTATAAATGAGTAGTCAAACATTGCATTGTGCGCCACAAACACTGCGCCATCAGTCAAATCTGCAAATGTCTTCATCGCATCAGCGAGAGGGATTGCAAAAAGCCAGTCAGCCTCGTTGTACCCATTGATACGGAGCGCTTGGGGATCTGCGGTTTCAATATGCATCGGATGAATCTTAAGATCAAGCGTATCAGTGACGGTAAGTACGCCATCCTTGAGTTTCGTCAGCACCACACCAAGCTCAATAATCTCAGCTGTTTCAGGATTGAGACCAGTAGTTTCGATATCGACGAATGCGAGCGATTGTTGGAGGATCATGTTATTTCAAATACTTTTGTATATTAGCTTGGTGCTGCTTGTACGTGGATGCATAGTGTATCGCACCAGATGAGTCATGCAAGTAATACAGATACGGTGACTCAACTGGATGGAGCGCTGCCTCGATAGCAAGAAGGCCAGGGTTGTTGATCGGTGTTGGTGGAAGCCCCTTGTTGATATAGGTATTATACGGCGACTTCATTGCGAGATCTTTTTTTGTAAGTTCCTTACTTTCTTTGCCCAAGAGATAGAGAAATGGTGCATCAACCTGTAGTGGCATACCGATTGAAATACGCTTCCACAAAATCCCAGCGACAATCTTGCGATCTTCATCCCCATTTGCTTCTTTTTCAATAATAGATGCCATAGTTAGAATCTCATGTTCAGTTTTTCCACTTGCTGCAACAGCTACTGCAAAGTCAGGAACTTTTTTAACAAAAGTACGTTTGAGTGTGGTCAGTACCAGATCAGGCTTCACTGTTGGAAAGAATCCGTAGGTATCAGGAAAGAGCCTGCCCTGGTCATCTTTTGCAAGCTCAAGAAATAGCTCCGTATCAAAGGCTGGAAACGTTGCTCCGAGTCGCGCAGCCATTTCTTTCGTGCTAAACCCTTCAGGAAAAGTCACTTTCTGGCGATCAATACCAAACTGGCGACCCGAGATACGCATTGCGACCTCAAGGGCATTTTGTGGCTGATCAAAATAGTACTCCCCTTCACTGACTTTTTTTTCGCTCCCAAATGAAATCATAAATATTTCAAAAAGACGCGGTGATGTAATCACATGATCAGCTGCGAGCTCATGTGAGACCGAAAAGAGTGTCTGCCCAGGATCAACAGTCAGATGATACGGTACCGGAAAGTCTACAGGCGCTGCGAGTAAACTTCGAAAGAGCCCTAGAAAGAAAATAACTGCAGCTCCAAAAAGTACCAAAAATCCGAACACTTTTGACGGTTTGCGTGTTGCCTGCATATTAGATCGGCAAGTTTGCTGGTGGCTCTGCCTTGGTAGCCTCAATACGAGTAAAGCTTGGGGTTTCTGCTACACGACCCGGTAAATGGAAAATAGTTGCAAGCTCTTCAGTAGAGAGAATGTATGGCTTGCCGCCACTTTCATTGGGGTTGGTAAAATAATCTCCAAACGAAAGTGGATCAAACCCTCCATAAAAAAATGCGCGAGCTTTGTATCCGCCAAGCAGTTTTGCTTTCATGCCGGCAATTTTATTGCCAAACATATCTTGCCATGGAAAATCTACCTTGGTAGTGCCGTCTGGCTTAAAGCCGTTGAGCTGACTTGAGTTAAACTGGCGAAATGCACCAATGAGTGCAGGCGCTCGTGTCCCCGCATTAAATGCAGGGCCCTTGGCGATATATACTGCACGGATAAACGAATCAAATCCAAACTTGTCAGCGTGCCGCTCAATTGTTTCAAATGTATTAGTTTGTGTTTTCGTTGTAAGTGTAATGATGGGCTTACCATTCTCATCTTTTTCATAGAGATTTGCCTTGAGCTCAGTAATCGTCTCGGCAGCTTTTGCCTTCCAATCTTTCCCTTTTTCTTCAACACCTTTCTTTTTGACCGTAAAGCGTTTCGTATCGGGTCTGATCAATATCTGAATCCATACGTGCTCATTTGCATTAAGTGACCCAATATATTCAAGGAGTGGTGTGATCGGATCAATACGTTGCTCTTCATCAAGTGATCCAATTGCTTTGTCGAGTCCATAATCAATATATGACTTGATCGGATATACATCGTCCTTTGAAAGAATAAAATTGCACCCCCACAAGTTAAAGTCAGCTCCTTTTTTAAAATCAGGAAATTCACTCGTATAGTCTGACACTTCGAACACTTCAGCCTGAGGATACTGCGCATAAATCTGAGCCTCGACTGTCTTTTTGAATTTTTCAGGAAGACGAATATAAAAATGTACCGATCCTTCTTTTGAAACAATCTCAAGCGACGAATACAGACTTACTTCTCCTTTCCAATACTTGGTATACCAATCACCACCCTGCCCACCTGCGTAGAGTGAGTTGAGTACAAGCTCCATTGCAAGTGGAGACTTAAAGACTTCTTTTGGTGGCTTCACTTCAA
The DNA here is from genome assembly GCA_937903035.1 of uncultured bacterium. GTDB lineage: Bacteria > Patescibacteriota > Minisyncoccia > Phycocordibacterales > UBA9973 > UBA4124. The sequence goes on from CALCZP010000008.1 coordinate 56,972, forward strand.
TGATCACCCATTTAATGGAGCGCAAGAAGAGTGTTTGAATGTACGAAAGCCACACATTCCATGCAATGACTGCCAATATCGGCACTGCGACAAAGATTCCTATTTCATGCATGACGTCAGCGAGCGTCAACGACTGTTCCATGTGCACTAGTATAGCAAACACTCTTTATAATTACTGCATGGCGATCTAAAAAAAGTGATGATTTTGAATCATATATCATACTTGTCAACTCTATGATTCTGGCTTGATTCTGTTACTATACCCGATATAGCACTAATGGAAGAGAGTTATACATGCCTAAAGTAAGCCCTGATATAGAGACAGCGGCACGGATCAAAGTGATCGGTGTTGGTGGCTCTGGAAAAAATGCCCTAAACCACATGATCAGCGAAAAAGTTCGTGGGGTTGAATTCATTGCAATGAACACTGATGTGCAGGATTTGCACACCTCACTTGCCGAAAAAAAGATTCATCTTGGTAAAAACCTTACCAAAGGTCTTGGTGCAGGTATGAATCCTGAGGTTGGTATGCGTGCAGCAGAAGAAACCAAAGCTGAGATCCAGGATGCTATCAAAGGCGCTGATATGGTCTTTATCGCCTGCGGAATGGGCGGTGGTACTGGTACTGGTGGTGCACCAATCATCGCACGGGCTGCCAAGGAGCAAGGTGTCCTCACTGTTGCAGTGGTGACCAAGCCATTCTTTTTTGAAGGCAACCAGCGCATGAAGCTTGCTGAGCAAGGTATTGAAGAGCTCGAAAAGGAAGTTGATGCAATCATCATTATTCCCAACGATCGCCTCCTTGCAATCGCCGGCAAAGACACTACCTTCAAAGACGCATTTGCAAAGTGTGATGAAGTGCTCCGTCAAGCAGTCGAGGGTATCTCTGAGCTCATTGCATCTCCTGGTATCATCAACGTCGACTTCGCCGACATGAAGAGCGTCCTCATGGATGCAGGTACAGCACTCATGGGTGTAGGTAATGCGAATGGTGATGGCCGCGCAGAAAAAGCAGCGATCCAGGCGATCAACTCTCCACTTCTTGATATTTCAATCAATGGCGCAAAGGGGGTCCTCTTTGCAATCTCTTCCAACGATGATCTCACCATGGCTGAATTCCAGGATGCCGCAAAAGTTATCACTGAAAGTATCGACAAAGATGCACGTGTGATCATTGGTACGATCTTTGACGAGCGTATGAAAAAAGGTGAACTCAAGATTACTGTTATTGCCACTGGCTTCCCTACTGATGGTCTCAAAAAACCAAGTAGTCTCTTTGGTGCAAATCGTGAGCTCTTTAATAGAGAAACACAACCTCCTGCATCACAACCACAACAACAAGAGGTACGTCCAATGGTTCAAAAACCTGAACTAAAAGCTGAAATAGATCCTGTTGAAGCCCCTCTTGAAGAAACTGAGGACGACCTCGACAACTACGGCGCGATCCCTGCATTCCTTCGACGAAATAAGAAATAGTCTCAAAAGAGCACCTATCCAAAACCGCGCATAAAAGTCTGCTGACTTTTTGCTATGCTCGCGCCAGTCGCGCTTGCGCAATGCTTTTGAATAGGTGCTCTTTTTCGTCTGGGCGAGAAAATAACATACTAATTTGGATCCCTGCGCAGGACGACTGGTCCGAGCAAGAACAAAATTTCAGCAGAAATTTATGTGTGATCCAAATTAGTATGTTATTTTCGAGCACAGAACTTTAGTGATATAATCACACCCTATGACATACGATCTCATCATTATTGGCGGTGGCCCTGCAGGATGTGCCGCAGCCGTCTACGCAGCACGCAAGCAGCTCAAGACCCTCATGGTGGTGTATGAGTTTGGTGGTCAATCAAGCGTCTCAGATACAATCTACAACTGGATCGGCACACCTCAAATAAGCGGTGCAGACCTTGCCAAAAACCTCAAAGAGCATGCACTTTCATATAAGGGTGACTATCTTGATGTTATTGAATCAAAAAATGTAACTCGTATTACAAAAAATGGTGGAGACTTTACGATCGCTACCGATAGCAACGATTCCTATGAAGCTCGAGCAGTACTGATTACGAGTGGTTCTGGTCGTCGTAAGCTTACCATTCCAGGTGCAGACGCATTTGATAATAAAGGTGTTATGTATTGTGCAACATGTGACGGCCCCCTCTTTTCTGACATGCCTGTTGCAGTGATCGGTGGTGGTAATGCGGCACTCGAAGCAGTGCTGCAGCTTGCACAATATACTGCCCATGTGACACTTCTTCACCGAAGTGAGTCATTTCGTGCCGATGCCATCACCGTCAAGCGCGTCGAAGCGCTTCCAAACGTCACCCTCAAGAGAAATATTGAGCTTATGGAAATCACTGGTGAAGGATTTGTAAATGGTATTACATTCAAAGAACATGGTGAGACCATCCATCTTCCGGTGAATGGTGTCTTTGTTGAAATCGGACAGATTCCCAATACCGATCTTGCACAACAAGTTGCTAATATTGATGAATATAAAAAAATCGTCGTTGACCCAATAAATCAGCGCACCAAGACCGATGGAATATGGGCTGCTGGTGACTGTACCAACGGACTCTACCACCAAAACAACATTGCTGCAGGCGATGCCATCAAAGCCGTCGAAGACCTCTATATTTGGCTCAAGACCCGATAGCTATTGACTTTCATTTAAATAACTGATTTAATTCAAAAAGAATTTGATGGGTTAGTACCTGTTGCATGACTCCAATGGGAGGTGCAGCAGGTTTTATCAAACTGTTTTTTATAGATATACGGGTTAGTAAGCTTGTGTTTTTTTGTGAGAGCCGCTCCAGTACTGGAGCGGCTTTTTTATTTTGGAAACTCTGTACTGAGTTGAGCTGATTGGTAAAACAATGTCCCAAGCAAGCCAAACTTGTAGTCTTTACCACCAAGGGTGATTACTGATCCTGCAATTTTTGGATCATTATTCGGATGTGATGCATTGAAGCCAAGATTAAAAAGTGTTACGAGCACATCAGGCCGTGTACTCACGTCATAGCCACTTGCCCGCCACTGCGCCTGTATTTCCTTGAGGTAGATCGCCGTATACAGATATGAATAGTAGTGATTGTGTGCATCAGTGAGACGGTTGTAGAGCTCAGTGTCACGATCTACACCATCAGGGTATGCAATGAGCGCAGCAATACTATCACCCGGATAGAACACACTCGCTGGATCATTTGCATACTCCTCAATGCGTCGTGCGGTCTCTTGCTTAATACCAGAAATCCCGAGTGAAAACTTTGACATACTTGAGAGAATCTTGAGTGGTTCAAAATACTTTTTGAAGCTTTCACGATTGGCAGTGAAATATCTGAGCTGCTCAGGTATAACTGCAGACACGATCATACGTTCAGAGACTCCTGTCTGACTCGCTACTTTTTCAACGACTTCAGCATCTTTGAGCAACGCACTTTTGACCACGCTCCACTCTGCGGTACTTGCCCAGTCACACGGCGCAGTCGTCCGACTCTCACCAAGACAATGGTTGGGGTTGTCAGTCGTTGGCAGTGCCCCAAACGATGCATTGCGCTCGATGCTTGAACCTTTCACGTTCAGTAGGCCAAACTGCATCGCGACAAACACGGCAGTAAATCCAATACCGATCAGTGCAAATACGAGCATGGTACAAGCGATGATTTTCTGGAGAAGTGAAAGGGATTTCAGGAGTCGTTTCATTGGGCCTTATTGTACTGATATCGGCATATTTTGCAAAATGATCAAAAAAACAAAAGACTGTATCACTTCTCAGGTGACACAGCCTCTGCCGTATATTTATCTTCGGTTTTTCGAGTGTGACACATTCACCATGTCCTACTATTCCTTGAGGGGGGCAAGTAGTTTTAACCTCATAGGGTATCAAGAGTTGGCAGAATAATAATCATAATGCCATCAATATACTTACAGATGAGTTTTAACATCATCCATCGCGGGCCATATACCTCTTTGAGAATATAGGTTGTGTGATCAATCTATATTTTCAAAGCACCATGATACTCTTGAATTTCAGTCGAGTATTGCTACTGGTTCTAATTTTCAAGGGTATCCCTGATGAGCCGTGCGGGGTTTACTTGTAACTTCTCCCTTTCACAGTTGAAATTACTCATTGAGTATATCAGTACGCTAAAGAAGTCCGCAACTGATTATTTTAAATCAGCGACCTGAATCGGACTTTGGATCGTTGGTGGTGTCATATCAATCTCACCATACGTCTTTTCGTATGTTTGAACCTGTGACATCATCCATCCTGCAATACTTTTCATGATCTGCGGTGTGGTCGCAAAGGTCTCAAGCTGATTGCCAGAAGTCATTGCAAACGTAAAGACATCCTTGCCGTGACCACCAATGGCGCCATCACAAAATTTCTTGGGGAGCTGGTTTAAGTCGAGCGTTGTTGGATCAATCATAAATTGATTGTACCACGCATAGCATTTTTGTGACCCTACGGGGAATCGAACCCCGATTAACGGCTTGAAAAGCCGGCGTCCTAACCGTTAGACGATAGGGCCAAGTGACGATATTGTACCAACTTATCTCAAAAAATCAAATGACCCACTTTTCTTTTGAAAAGTGGGTCATGGCATTAATTTACACAAACAGATTCAACGGGTTGGACTATCCTCTCTGTACCTTCCTTATTGTAAGCAATTTCACAAATTGAGGAAGGTTGAAGACCTTTCTTCCCGTACTCACGAACACTGTATCCAGCATTTAGAAACTCTTTATTGAGTATCCTTTTTTCCTTTTCTGGCACAAGAATAAGCACTTTATCTTGATAGCGAACCATTTCTTCCATAAATGAAACAAATCTATCGCCGGCACACATTGTTGCCCAAGTATATGCATCATTTTTTGAACCATCAAAGAGGATCAACTGAATAGTATGGTCTTTGTCAGACCGTAATACACGGATTACCTCATTGGGTAATTCAAGTAATTTTGATTTTTTTGAACGAAGTAGATAATCATGAAAAATGTTCTGGACACTGTATGTCACGAACATCACATTTGTAACCATACATACTTTTTTCATAGTGGTTTATTTTTATTAACTATACCATATTTGACAAAAAAAGCAAGTTATTGCACTTTATACATTTTGTATGATACATTTTCCCTACCACTCGCGCGGTTAGCTCATATGGTTAGAGCGCAGCATTGACATTGCTGAGGTGAGAGGTTCGATCCCTCTACCGTGCACATATACAAACAAAGTCTCCATACTCTGGAGGCTTTTTTGTATACACGCCTAGAGTATAAGATCGAACCGATAGGCGCCTGTTTGTAAGGAGTGAAGCGACTATACAAACAGTGCGTTTCGACTGGAGTTTATGAAAGGAGAAGCGATCCCTATGTGCACAAAAAAAACCTGATTTACACTTTTGTAAGTCAGGTTTTTTGCTTTCATACATTTGCAGCAAGAATAGCGTTATACATTTCGTTTGCAGCAGCATCTGCTAAAACATCTTCCCCATACTCTATTGGAGTACCGAGTTCAATCATTTTTGCTGTACGTTTTACATCTTCCATTTTACGAAGACCTTGCTCTTCAGGAGTATCACGATTACGCCCTAACACCCTCTCATCAAGAGTTTTTAGTGGAACGTGAAGTCTGAATATCAAGCAAGCATCTTTGCCAATAGATTGCTGTATTGCTTCAGCACCATTTGCTTCAACATCATACAATGTAATGATGCCAGCACTTTTGTTGGCAAAAAATTGATCGTGAGGTGAACCATACCAGTTGCCTGCATAATAATCAGTTTCAATGTAGTATCCCGCTTCTTTTCTTCTTTGAAATTCTTCTAAAGAAATGAAGTTGTAATGGATTCCATTAATTTCACCATCCTTTTGAGGGCGAGTAGTATCAGAAACTGATAACTTTAACTGAATTTCTTTATGAATATCAGCAAAACTAATCAATACTTTTGCTACAGTACCTTTTCCAGCACCTGAGCGGGCAATAATCATAACTGCCAGAATTTTGGGTTTTTTCATTGTACAAAAAGTTTTTTACAACAGTACCATATCTTGGATTTTGGTCAATATTTTGGTAGGATGAGTTCCTATGAACATCCTCGCCATCGAGACTAGCTGCGACGAGACCGGTATTACTATCCTCACCCACAATGGAGGATTTGAGATCATCCTGGCAGGCAATGCGCTCGCCTCACAGATCGATATTCACGCTGCATACGGCGGAGTCTTCCCTGCGTTGGCAAAACGCGCACACGCAGAAAAAATTGTTCCACTGATGGTTGAAGCTCTGACCCAAGCAGGTCTCTATAGCGAGACTGATACGATGTTTGGTACTGATAGCAAACAGATCATCGCCGACCTCTGCACCAAAGACATCGATCTCGCAATCCATCTCGAAGCATTCCTCAACGCTGTCGCAAAGCCAGACATCGACTATATCGCAGTTACTGTCGGCCCCGGACTTGAGCCAGCACTGTGGGTTGGCGTCAATACTGCCAAAGTCCTCGGCAAGCTCTGGAATATCCCCGTCATACCGATCAACCATATGGAAGGTCACATCGTCACTGCCGCAGTTGAAAAGACTGGCGAGACAACGTACCGATTTGCAGATCTCGCATTCCCTACACTCGCACTCCTCGTCTCAGGTGGTCATACCGAGCTTGTCCTCGCAGAAGGCTTTGGTCAGTATCAAAAGATCGGGCAAACTCGTGATGACGCTGTTGGTGAGGCGTTCGACAAAGTCGCTCGTGTGCTCGGACTGCCATACCCAGGAGGTCCCGCTGTATCAAAACTTGCAGCACAATTTAGAGAGAAAAATATACCAAACGAATTCACGCTTCCTCGCCCGATGCTTCACTCAGGTGACTATGCGTTTTCATTCTCTGGTATCAAGACTGCTGTGCTCTATGCAGCACGTGATGCAGGTGAGCTCAATGATGACCAAAAGATGGCACTTGCAAGCGAATTTGAAACTGCCGCAATCGAAGTCCTCGTGAAAAAAACCATCAAGGCAGCAGCTGAATATCATGCACAGACTATCATCGTCGGTGGTGGTGTGGCTGGTAATACGTATTTGCGTAGCGAGCTCGCCAAAGCAGTAGCAGAAAAACTTCCACAAACCACTGTACTCTTTCCTGAGCCATGGCTCGCGACTGACAATGCCGTCATGATCGGCCTTGCCGCAATGACACAAGCCCTCGGCAACAACATTCAAACAAGAGATCCTGAAATCCTCAAGGCGAATGGAAATTTAAGCTTATAATTGGTACTATCTAGCAATGGAACAATCTTCTATCCCTGAAAAGCTTTTGAAGCCCTACGATCCTGTGACCGAGGAATCCCGTTTGTATAAAAAATGGGAAGACTCAGGCTACTTCACTCCTGAAAACATGATGAAGGACGGACTCACGAAGTCTGACGCAACACCATATACTATTATCCTCCCACCACCAAACGTCACAGGTCACCTTCACATGGGTCACGCAATGATGCTCACGATCCAGGACATCCTCATCCGCTACAAACGTATGCAAGGCTATCGCACGCTCTGGCTCCCTGGTACTGACCATGCAGCGATCGCAACACAATCCAAAGTTGAAAAAGAAATTCAAAAAAAGGAAGGCAAATCCCGCTTTGATCTCGGACGCGAAGAACTCCTCGCACGGGTGAGCGCATTTGCCGCAGACAGTCATGACACCATCGTGAGTCAAATGAAAGCAATGGGTGCATCATGCGACTGGACACGCGAAGCATTTACACTCGATGAACAAAGAACGCGTGCAGTCCGCACGGTATTCAAGTCTATGTATGATGACGGACTCATCTATCGCGGTCACCGTATTGTGAACTGGGATCCCAAAGGCCAGACCACGATCAGTGACGACGAGATCGTGCACGAAGCGCGCAAGGCGACACTCTACACCTTTAAATACTCTGCGGACTTCCCCATCGCAATCTCTACCACCCGACCTGAAACCAAAGTCGGTGATGTTGCTGTCGCAGTCCACCCGACTGATGAGCGCTATACCGAGTATGTAGGACGCGAATACGACGCAGTGTTCTGTGGTGTGCCAATCCATATCAAGGTCATTGCAGATGAAGCGGTAGAAAAAGACTTTGGTACTGGCGCGCTTGGTGTCACACCTGCACATAGCCCGATCGACTGGGAAATGGCTGACCGACATGATCTGCCTCGCCCACAAGTCATCAACGAGTATGCCAAGATGACCGTCGGTGATGAGCGCCTCATGGGCAAAAAAGTGCTTGAAGCACGTGAGACTATCGTTGCCTGGCTCCGTGACGAAGGTTTGATCGAAAAAGAAGAAATCAATGATCAAAATGTGGCAACTGCAGAGCGCACTGGTGGCATCATCGAACCACTTCCAAAACTCCAGTGGTTCATCAACGTGAACAAACCTATCGCCGCACGTGATGGCAAAACACTCAAAGAGCTTATGCAAGAAGCTATTCGCGTAGATGATATAAAGATCGTTCCTGAGTATTTTGAAAAAGTATATTTTCACTGGATCGACAATCTCCGCGACTGGTGTATCTCTCGTCAGATTTGGTACGGACACCGCATACCAGTCTGGTACAAAGGAGATCAGATCTATACAGGTATTGAAGCACCGACTGGTGATGAGTGGTCACAGGACGAAGATACACTCGACACCTGGTTCTCGTCAGGACTTTGGACATTCTCAACACTTGGTTGGCCAGAGCAGACAGAAGACTTGCAGATATATCATCCGACCGACGTACTTGAGACTGGGTATGACATTTTGCCATTCTGGGTTGCACGCATGATACTCATGACAAAGTACGCACTCAATACTATTCCGTTTAAGACAGTGTATTTCCACGGCCTTGTTCGTGATCAAAAGGGACAAAAAATGTCCAAATCCCTCGGCAATGCAATGGACCCACTCGATATCGCGGCAAAGTATGGCGCTGATGCAGGACGCATGGCACTCATTCTTGGTACTGCTCCTGGTACTGACTCTAAAATCTCTGAAGATAAGATCAAAGGACAGAAACACTTTGCCAACAAGCTCTGGAATATCACGCGCTTTGTCCTCTCAAACTATGATGACTCATCAAAGGATGCAATCTACACAACTGACGACCAGACACTCTATGACGAATGGAAGGCTGTTGCAGCAAGTATGACTACTGATATCGATCAGTTCCGTCTCCATATCGCTGCAGAAAGTATTTACCAATACATTTGGACAACATTTGCTGACAAGATATTGGAAAGTAGCAAGCCAATCCTTGCGGGTGAAGATATATCCGCAAAAGCATCACGACAGAAACTCCTCATGGAACTCCTCGCCGGCAACCTCGTACTACTGCATCCATTTATGCCATTTGTGACTGAATCTATCTGGGAAATGCTTCCAAATCGAGGTACACTACTCATGACTTCGTCATGGCCTCACTAATCCAAGGACAACTCAGCTTCGCCATACTAACCGGACTTGTACCGTCATTGATATGGTTGTACTTCTGGCACCATATTGATCGCAAAAACAAAGAGCCGATGGGTCTACTCATCCTGTGTTTTGTGCTTGGTGGTGTGAGTGTACTACTCGCAACACCACTTCAGGCATTCACGAAAAATTTGAGTAGTGACCCTACCGTACGTATCGCGATCTGGGCAGGGATTGAGGAGCTCCTCAAGTTTATTGTCTTTTATCTGATTGCATACAAGAGCGACTATGATGACGAAGCTATTGATCCACCGCTCTACCTGATCACGGTCGCACTTGGCTTTGCGGCAGTTGAAAATATCTTTTACCTCATGCAGCCGACTGCAAACTTCAACGTGACCGCCACACTCCTCACGGGCGGGATGCGTTTTTTTGGATCATCACTCCTTCATACGATTGCGAGCTGCTTTGTGGGTATTTCGATCAGTCTGTCATCACACAGGCTTCGTCGTTTCGGTATTTTGATCGGACTTGCAGGTGCGACGTTCTTGCATACAACGTTTAACTTTTTTATACTAAAGAACGACGCTACCAGCTTTATCAAAACGTACGGATATCTCTGGGTCGCTGCTATTATTAGTCATGTTATCCTTGAGAAACTCCGACGTGTCCCTCTCAAAGAATCAACCGTACAACCAACATGAAAAAAGGATCATTTTTTAAGCGACTCACAGGTTCTCTCAGCTTTAGTGAGGATGAAGAACAGCTCGATGGAGCTACTCCAAAAGAAGATAGTGCACCAAAACGTGACATACCTGTTATCTCAAGTGATGGCGAACGATTAAGCACCCAAACTGATGAAGAAATCGGCGAACTCCCCGTCGACGTCTATGAGACTAACAATGAAATTATTATTCAGACACTCATTTCTGGTGTCACGCCCGATCATCTTACCATCAACATCACTCGTGACATGGTGACCATCACTGGCAAGCGTGAAGAGAACAAGCATATCTCAGATGATAGCTATCACGTACGAGAGCTCTATTGGGGCTCATTTGGCCGCCAGGTAGCACTTCCTGTCGAAGTCGATATAGATGAAGCAGAAGCTATCGAACGCCACGGTATGCTCATCATCAAGCTCCCCAAGATTGACAAAGCCCGCAAAGCTGCACTGAAAGTAAAGTCTATCTAAATGAAATAAAAACACTCCGTTTGTAGCGGAGTGTTTTTATTTTTTGTACTCAGAACCAGGACTCAAATGTGACACTATTCCCATTCAGAGGATGCAACTATTGTTGTGCTCAGAACCAGGCTCGAACTGGTGACCCTTCCCTCTTCAGGGGAATGCTCTACCAACTGAGCTATCTGAGCAGTTGGTGGTCCCTATTTTATACACGAAAACGGCTTTTCAGGCAAGATTATGAATCAGTTGTAGTACCTTTATATTGGTTGATCAAGTCTCTAAAGGTGTTTGCATCAGCACTCCCACCAAAATCGTAAACTCCTTTGAACTGGTCAAGCAATGGCTGTACAAAATAGAACGCTCCGACTGACAGAAGGATAATAAACACCCAGTATACCGTACGAAAGATCATTGCATTACGCTGTACACGATAGAGCTTGTGCAAAATGACATTATTGTCTTCGATTTTCGCCTCAAGCTGTACAAGTCGCTCTTCAACCTTTGGATCCATATAAACAAAAGTATAGCATGAGGAATAGTTCTTAATTAAAAAACACCGAATAATCGGTGTTTTGATTTACTAATTAGAATTTATTCAGATGCAAGATTTAACCCATACATAAGCAAAGTTTCTACAACTTCGTTTATACTTTTTTCTCCAAAAGTACGGAATTTAAGAAGATCTTCCTTTGTATATTTAAGGAGTTCTTTAACAGTAACAATGCCTGCTTTTTTAAGACAGTTCATTGCTCTATTAGTTAAGTGCAATTCAGTTACGTCTGAATTAAGAATTTGTTCCTTATCTTCAATGTTTATTTTTTTCTTTGAATGTAAGAGATTATTCGGTAAAGCATAGGTAATTTCAAGCTCTTTATTAGAAGGAGTAACTACCAAACTTGTCATTATTGAACCTTTTACTATATAACCTTCTTTTTTTAGAAATTTCTCCAAATCTTTAAAATTTAGATTAATTTTTGAGGTCGTACTTATTTTCATATATGTAGTTTTAATTGTTACCAGAAACTCTTTCTTTTAGAATCTTTGGTAACAATTAAAACTTTTAAAGAACTTATGTGAATTATAATAGCATAGTATGCTTGACTTGTCAATCATACTATGCTATTATAAAAGCAAGATTCGCTCTTTGAAAGATATTGTTGATTCGTCTGAGCTTCCCTGCCATAAAGAGGAGTTGAGAGGAATCAATACTATCAAATCAAAAATTATAAAGATGTATCACCTAAATTTTATTCAGACAGTTCTATCATTTGTACTAACTGTATGGATAGTATTTCTTGGATTCTCTTTCCTTATCGGAAAGAATAAAGAGTACGTAAAATGGACAAAGGACAGTCTCAAAGCGATTTGGAAACATTGTTGGCAGCTTATTATAGGAATTATCATAGGATACTTCCTTGCTACAGAACAGGCTTTTGATCTAACAGTCCTCTAACACTATCCAATAGAATAGTGTTTTTTATTTTGTGCCCCCAGCACGAATCGAACGCACATCAATCCCTTAGGACGGGATTGTTCTATCCATTAAACTATGGGAGCGAGGCAGCTTATGCTGCGAGCATCTGGGCGATGGCGGATTCTTGGAAGCCAACCGTAACATGGTCTCCTATCCTGATAACCGGCACACCCATTTGACCAGTAAGCTCGATCATTTCCTTGCGCTTATCAACATCAGTACCAACATTGTGCTCAGTATACGCAACGCCATGCGCCTTGAAATACTCCTTTGCGAGGTTGCAATAATGACAACTAGCAGTGCTGTAAATAATGACGTCTTTCATATGAAATGAGTATAGCACTACTCACTGCGGAAGCCCAAACCTCGTAAGATTGAATCCCAAAAACGTGCAACGGCAGACTTTGGGGTAGGTGGTGCCGGAAGTTTTGGTGTTGTAGTAATCACTATCATTCCCTCTCCTGGTTTCACGACATTGTATTTGGTACGAAAGACCTCTTCTTTTCCCTCTGCAGTTTTTAGATATTCGTTGGTTGCGATCAATGACTCATGCTTACTTTTAAGCTCACCCTGCTTGTTCTCCAAATTCTCAATCTCACGACGAAGTGCAGTATGCTTTTCAGCCAGCCCAATCACTGATGTCAGTAATAAAAAAAAGACTACTAATGCCACAACAAAGCCCAAAATAAGTTTGGGTGACAGTCGAGCTTTGGATGTTGGATGGAATTGCGTTTTCATATGGTCGTGATAGCATAGTACCTATGTATATAAATCATAACAGAAAACGAGTGAATGCTGTATGGAAGGTATTCTGCGTACTTGCGATCATCAGTATGTTGATGTTCTCATTTGCATCATTCTTCCAATAGGATTATTGCTTCATTACATTGATAAAGACCGTATGCGGGATGTTCACGGAAGCGTGCTCCCGCATTTTCTTTTTCCCCTTCTTTTGCTTATCAAGGAGCTTGTTCTTGCGAGACACATCACCACCGTAGAGATGCCCAATCACGTCCTTACGAAATGCCTTGAGTGTGCGTGACGCAATAATACGGCCAAAGGCTTTTGCCTGGATTTTCATTTCTACTTGCTGACGCGGTAGTAACTTCTCAAGTTTTTCAACAAATTCAATACCATCTTCTTCTGCACGACGACGTGACACGATACGGGTAAATGCTGGCACAAGCTCGTCTCCAACAACGATATCCATACGTGTGACATCAGCACTACGCATTTCGGTAATTTCATATGAAACTGAACCATAACCTGACGTAATACTTTTAAGCTCATCAAAAAAGTTGCGCATGAGCTCACGCAGCGGCATCAAACAATGAATCGTAGAACGATCATTAGCGAAATTTGCAACATCCAATACTTCAGCTTCATGCATATAGAGAAACGGCATGAGTGTTCCCACCTGCTCAAGTGGACAAATAATATCAGCAGTCACCCATGGCTCCTCAATAGTAATCACTGTACCATCATCAGGGAACAGGTGTGGTGAATACACAGTGATTTCTTTGTTGCCACGCACGGTCACCTGATACGTGATCGACGGCATTGTCACAATGAGCTCGAGATTAAACTCTCGACGCAAGCGCTCTGAAATAATCTCAAGATGCAGCATGCCGAGAAAGCCACAGCGATAGCCACGCCCCAGTGCACCAGAAACTTCTTCTTCGTATGAAAACGATGAGTCAGAGAGACGGAGCTTACCAAGTGCTAGCTTGAGATCATCAAAGTCATCCTGACTCTCCGGATAGATCGATGCCCATACCACCGGACGAGGCTGCTCATAACCACCAAGTGCAGGGAGTGGATTTTTGAAGCTCGTGATCGTATCACCCACCGCTGCAATACCTGGCTGCTTGATACCGGTGACGATATAGCCGATCGTACCTGCTACCAACTCATCAGTTGCTGTTTCGTTTGGCATGAATACACCGACTTCAAGGACGGAGAATTTTTGTTTACTTGCAGCAAACATGAGCTCATCCCCTTTCTTCACTTTACCTTGATAGAGACGTGTAAAAATGATGACCCCCTTATGATTGGAATAACTAAAGTCAAAGATGAGGCCTTGAGGACTACTACCCATTGTTTCAATTTTTGGTGGTGGAATCCGAGAAACAATAGTATCAAGGAGCTCCTTTACCCCATCACCGGTCCGACCAGATACTGCAATAATACTCATGGGATCACAGTCCAGGAGCTCTGCAAGCTCAACCGTGACATCTTCGGCGCGAGAAAGTGGTGAGTCCACTTTAGTGATGACTGGAATAATCACAAGTCCACTCTCACGCGCAAGTGCAAGCGTGGTGAGTGTTTGTGCCTGTACACCTTGCGTTGAGTCTACGAGCAAGAGCGATCCCTCGACGGCCTTAAGTGCGCGTGAGACTTCGTATGAAAAGTCGATGTGACCTGGTGTATCAATAAGATTGAGCATATACTCCTCCCCCTCGACCTTGTGCCGCATTCTGACTGGCTGCATTTTGATCGTAATACCACGCTCACGCTCAAGCTCCATTGAGTCGAGTACTTGATCACGCATTTTGCGCGCCTCAATGGTACCAGTGACCTCAAGCATGCGATCTGCAAGCGTCGATTTGCCGTGGTCGATATGGGCAATAATACTGAAATTGCGGATGTTTTTGGAATCCATAGGTGGCGAAACTATACCATAGAAGACTATATCCGAGAATACCCTACAAATCAGGCTGTTCAACAGTCATTGGCTTCTGTTTCCAGAACTTAGAGTGAAGTGTATCAATATAGATCGCTATATCCTCGTTTTTGAGGGCTACAAGAACGATAGCGTAGAGTACCATGCCAATCACACCTGCTATTACCCCCTGTGCCAAAATACCCCAAAATGACGTCTGATCGACAGTACTACCAATCAATGCAAGGGTTCCATATGCCCCAGCTGCAGCGATGATGCCTGCGCTTCCGGTATGGAAGAGAACCTTATTGAGGACTTGATGCATGCTTCGTTCGCTTGCAACGGTGCGATGAAATGCACGCCAAAGCATAACTGCAGTGACAATCTGACCCATTGAAAATGCGAGTGGGAGCATGACGACACTTCCTCCGCTCACTCCATCAATACGAAGTAAACTTCTGATAAAGTCTTGGAAGAATGAGGAGAAATGATACCCAGCGAGCAATACAACAGCGGATACAGCTGTTGTCAGGACACCGTACACATTTATTCGAAGTGGTGTCTTGGTATCACCTTTTGCATAAAATGCTCGCACCATGAGCAATACGAGACATTGTGCGGTGACTGAAATACAAAAAAGTGCAAGTGATGCAGCCACAAGTTTTGTGTCATTCCATGAAAAATTTCCTGCCCCCAGTAATACACGCACAATATGTGCACGAAGCACGATGATCAAGAGCGCTGCGGGGATCGAAAGGAAAAAGATATTGCGCACAGCGCGATGCACCATGTCGAGAAATCCTTTTGTATCACCTTCGGCATGAAGCCTCGCAAGAACCGGAAATGCAGCAACTGCATATGAGATACCAATAATCATCAGTGGTGTGGTCTCAATATTGTACGAGAACTGAAAGACAGATATTGAACCCGCTGCAAGGAGTGATGCGATTGCACTGATGATAATGAACGTAAAGTTAGTGAGCGATGATGCAATCGTACGCGGGATTGAAGTCTTCATGACACGCTTGATAATCGACATATCGATACGAAAACTAAACTTCGGAATACGTCCGAGCGCAACTAATGTCGGCACCTGGATCAAAAAGTACAATAGTGCTCCAAGTACCACACCAAGTACCACACCAGTCATGCCAACCATTGGGCGAAGTGTGATGATACCAATGAGTATCCCAAAGTTATAGAACACTGGGGCAATCGCAAATGCAAAGAATTTCTTTTGCGCCTGCGCAAACGATCCGAGCAAACTTGAGAGTCCCATCACGAATGGCGAGATGAGCATGATACGCGAGAACATGACAAGCTCACTATGTGCAGCAGGACCAAATCCTGGTGCAGTAAGGCGTGTGAGATATGGCATCAGCACAAACAGTACGGTACAGACACCAACCATACCCATGATGTAGAAGGAATAGATATTGTTGGCAAAATGTGCGAATGCTCCGCGAGATTCCTCATCACCACCTTCCTCCTTGAGGTATTCTGCAATGAACGGGATAAGTACAGTAACTGAAAATAAAATACCAAATGAGTTATAGATGAAGTCAGGAATACGAAATGCCGCATAGTACACATCTAGATGTACTGATGGTCCGACAATCGACGCAAGTAAATGATCTCGTACCAAACCAAATAACTGAGAGACGATAGAGAATATACCAAGCATGAGTGCCGCCTGGTTCATTCCCGAGACGTCACGGTTCAGAAGTTTGATGAGTTTCGAGACCATTGAGAAGTGTTAGTTCTTCTTTGCAGCTGTTGTAGGAGTTGTAGTAGTGACTGGAGTAGTGTTTTGCTTCTGGATTCGTTCGATCTGCTCGTCAACACCAGCTACTGTTGGGAACATTGTTTTGAATGCCTTGAGTTCAGCTACGGCATCTGACTTGTTGCCAGAAACTTCGAGTGCACTGATGTACTGAAGGTAATTAGTTGGATTGTTCGGGGTGAGCTTGCGAGCAGAGTTGAATGCATCGAGTGCAGCCGTGTAATTCTTGAGTTCAAGATGTGCACGACCGAGCAGTACGTACCCCTGGTCATCAAATGGTGCAGTCGCAATGTACTTGCCAATCTCATCCACTGCAGCATTAGTCTCACCTGTTGCAATACGAATACGCGCACGGAGAATATATGCATCGAGATAGTCAGCTTTGAGTGCAAGTGCTTGTGTTATAGATGCTAATGCTCCTTGAGTATCTTGTTTTGCGAGTGCAAGCTGTGCTTGGTTCAACAAGAAGATCGGGTTGTTTGGATTGCGAGACTGTGACTCATCAGCAGCTTTTTTACCATTGTCATATGCTTCTGCATTGTTTGCACCAGCAACAAGTTGATACACCTGACTGAGTGCGAGCCAGTTGTTTGCACTACCTGGATCCCATGCAACTGCAGCACGAGCGCTCTGTTCAGCTTGTGAGAAATATCCTTGGAGCTGGGCCTTGTCTGGATTTTCAGTGCCTGCAACCTGACTAAACTGTGACGTATAGAGCGCAGTACGTGTACGCCAGAAGACATCGTTTTCAGAAAGTGAGAGTGCATTGTCCATACGACGAGCTGCTGTCGTGAAATCAGCCGCAGCAAGTGCACGGTTGTAGATAAGAATACTTGCAAATCTGTTACCACTAAAGAATACCGCTGAGAATCCTGCCATCGCCGCAACTACAAGAATAAGAATTGCAAAGAAGCTCGTGCGAGGATCGCGGAGATAATTGAGCGAGATCACTTGTGAGTTGCCTACCATATCTGAAAGACCTACAAGAAGACCAACTGCGAGAAAGCCTATAGCAATAAGAACAAGTCCTGGGGACGCAAACATAAAGAGTGTGACAAATGCAAGGAACATGATCAGTGCAGTGATGGCAATAAAGCGACTTGCAGGACTACGGAAACTACTGTTCAAGAGTCGGAAACCATAGATGAATGAGAGTACAAGAATAGCAATGAGTGCGAGTGTCACGAGAATACCATTAGTGGTAAGTACTGAGAGTGCCATATTGAATCCTGACTCAAACGGTGTGTTCCAGAAAATAGTCTTGTTGATTTCAACCGGATGATACAAGTTCCATACATCAGCATAGCGACCTGCGCCAGCACCAAAGATTGGATCACGAGCAAGTGCTGAACGAGCAACATGCACGGTTGTACCAACAGAAGGACGAACATCACTAAAGCTAATACCAGCACTCTGTGCAAGTCCTGCACCAATAGAACTTGCTGAAAGGAAGAAGAAAAATCCAATCAAAAGCGATGCAAATGACATCAAAGGGAAACGCTGACGATCAGGAACTGCATTTGGCACCACATCTGTCTGGTCTTTGTTTGAGAATTTAAGGATAAGGTTCTCGATTGATGATTTGTACACAAAAATAATCAATGAGGAAACGATTGCGACAATCCATGCAGCCTTGAAGTTCAAGAAGACCAATGCGATGATCGAAATAATCATGCCTACGAGTGAAGCAATTTTGAAAAATTTCTCTTTTGGCATCAATACTTCATAGACCAAGAGAGAGAGGAAGAAAACAAAGCTTACAAAATAAGCAAAATCTACCCATGAGCCGACGAGTGTACCTTGGTTTGCAACGCTTGAGAAATATTTTGCTACAAAGCCAACATTCTGTGAGACATAAAGCACAATCTGGAGAAATACCGTAAAGATCGTACCGATAAACATCACAAAGAAAAGGCGGAAGAGTTTTGCACCTTCGCGAGCAAAGGTTGCGACGAGGAACGTAAAGAGTGATAGCACAAGAACAGTTGCAAATGAATCCATCGCAAAGCCACGACCCCAAAGTGACACGCTTACATTTGCAGATGTGAGTGCTGACACCAGCGAAAGCAAGAGCCATGCCCCAAGCGCTATCATGATTGGATTGCGTGAGACACGGAATGTACCTTCAACAAACTGCGCAACGAGCCACAGTGAGAAAGCAAGGAATACGCCCACATAGAGTAGAACCCCTTTTGCAGCGCCGAGTCCACCAATGGTTGCCGGAAGGAACATAAACGGCAAAAGCCCTACAAGTACTGCGATAATAGTAAAGGAGATCGTGTTAAATTTCTCAATAATTTTTTGGTGCATGAATATCTGAAAAGCTAGTAATGCATTCCTCGTATGGAAGCTTCGTTATTATACAACAATGCTGACGATCTTGCCCGGTACTACAATGACCTTGGCTGGGGATTTCCCTTCCAAAAGCTCCTGGATACGTGGAAGAGTAAGTGCAGCCGCCTCAATCTCCTCTTTAGAAGCATCTGGTGCAATGGTTATTTCCCCACGGAGTTTGCCATTGATCTGGACCCCAATGGTCACAGATTCATCAATTGCGAGGGTTTCATCATATTTTGGCCATGAAGAAAGGTGGATACTTGCTTTTTCGCCAAGCGACATCCAGAGCTCTTCGGCAACGTGCGGTGCAAATGGAGCCATAATCTGCAAAAGCTTTTTGTAGTCCTCGATATTGATCTGCTTTTCCTTTTCGATCTCATTGACTGCAATCATAAGTGTCGAAACAGCTGTATTGAATTTGAATGATTCAATATCCTGACTAACCTTCTGTATTGTCTTGTGCACTGTTGCAAGTAATGATGCAGATGTTGTGTCATTGGTCACCAAAGACTTTGCTCGCCAGAATTTCTCAACAAAGCGGTAGGTACCCACAAGACCATTCGTACTCCATGGCACGGTGCCTTCAAATGGACCAATAAACATTTCATAAAGGCGAAATGCATCTGCACCGAATTGCTTGACCACATCGTCAGGATTAACCACGTTTTTCCACCGCTTGGACATCTTACGACCATCTTCGGCGAGGATAAATCCGAGGAATTCAAGTCGTGGAAACGGCTCTTCCGTCGTAACTACACCAATATCAAAGAGGAATTTGTGCCAAAAGCGCGCATAGATAAGGTGTCGAGTCGCATGATCTCCACCTACATAGACATCAACCGGCATCCAGTCTTTTTCTTTTGTAGGATCAATCAATGCTTCGGCGTTAGTCGGATCAATGTATCGCAAATAGTACCAAGACGATCCAGCCCATTGTGGCATGGTGTTTGTTTCGCGCTTCGCAGGTTTGCCACAGGTTGGACATGGAACATTCACCCATGAAGCTATATCAGCGAGAGGGCTTTCCCCTGTACCTGAAGGCTCATAGTGCTCAACTTCTGGAAGTACGACCGGCAGATCCTTTTCGGGTACAGCAACAATGCCACAATCTGCACAATGAATGAGCGGAATCGGCTCACCCCAATATCGCTGACGAGAAAACACCCAGTCTTTGATTTTGTAGGTACTTTTTATTTTTCCTCCAACTTTTGTAGTGACTTCAGCTGCATCAACCAGCTCTTTATCTACAATTGGAAGGTTGTATGTTTCAGCAAACGCACGATCTCGCTCATCATGTTGTGGAACACCCATTACAGCTCCCGTGCCGTAATTTGCGAGCACATAGTCAGCAACCCATACTGGAATTTCTTCCCCATTTGCAGGATTGATAGCAGTGATACCTTTGAGTTCAACACCAGTCTTTTCTTTCTTGGCATTCGTGCGATCAATGTCAGTCTTTTCTTGAACACTTGCAACATACTTTGCAACTTCGTCCTTGTTTTCAAAAGGAAGGGTTGAAACCAACGGATGTTCCGGAGCAAGGACAACATAGGTCACACCAAATAGTGTATCGGCACGTGTCGTAAATACGGTGATTTTTTCAGCACTGTCTTTGATGGCAAACTGAAGTTCTGATCCCTCTGACCGTCCGATCCAGTGTCGCTGCGCTTCTTTGACACCATCGGGCCATTTTGGAAGTTTATCCAAGTCAGCAAGGAGTCGGTCTGCATAGTCGGTGATTTTGAGTACCCACTGACGCATCGGCTTCTTTTCAACCTTAGTACCACAACGCTCACACGTACCATCAGCTTCTACATCTTCGTTTGCAAGACCTGTCTGACATGATGGACACCAATTGATCGGCTCGAATGACTCAAATGCAAGACCTTTCTTGTACATCTGAAGGAATATCCATTGTGTCCACTTATAAAACGCAGGATCGGTAGTGTTTATCTCACGTGACCAGTCATAGTCGAGCCCAATCAATGAAAGCTGCTGTTTGAAGCGTGCGACATTTTGATCAACTGCAACACTTGGATGCACTTTGTTTTTGATCGCAAAGTTTTCTGCAGGAAGTCCGAATGCATCCCACCCCATTGGATGAAGCACATTGTATCCTTCCATTCTTTTCTTGCGACTGTAGACATCAGTTGCGATATATCCACGAGGATGCCCTACATGTAGTCCTTCACCTGACGGATATGGAAACATATCAAGGATGTATTGCTTGGGCTTATCAGAAGATTCTGCTGTTTTGTAGATCCCATCCTTATCCCATTTGTCTTGCCATTTCTTCTCAATAGAGGCGTGATCGTAGGCTCGTGAGTCGTCTGTCATAGAAGTTCATTTTTCCATAGATAGCCTCATATAGCAAATAAGAAAAGCCTTCTCATTGAAGGCTTTTCTAGATATTGCTTAGTTAGCAACAGGCTTTGGAAATAGTGGATAGAACTCAGGATCGATAGTGCGATCGTAGCATGTGCGACCAGTTTCATGGTCCCATGATTCGGTACTTGATCCATCAGGATACGGCATTGTTGATACAGCGACATCGTTCATCAATGTACCACCATACCCACGCTGCTGATCTATCCAACCTTCTGGCATTGGTAGTGCAAAGGTCGCACAAAGCTTGAATGACTTGTCTCCTGTTTTGGTGTATTCATAGTTCATACCTTTTTGAAATTCGGGATCACGCGGCACTATGTAGCTTGAGATTGGATTACGCAATACGGCAAGATCTAGAGGAAGTTCTTGTTTCTGCTGCCAGTAACTAATGATCTGCCACTGAAGTGATTGCAAATCCTCAACGCGTCGCTGATCAAGTCTGAGCTTACGCTGACTCATCGGACTACCGATCACGCAAAAGCTCCAGATGATCATCCCAAGTGCAAGCAATACAGCTATACTAGCGAACCATCGTGCACAGGTATCTACGACAGATGCTTCACGTTTAAGCTCACGAATGAAATACCATCCTGCAAGTCCTGCAACGATGAGTGCAAGAAGGACTTTCAAGATAAACCGAATCGTAATTTCTCCAGAAACAAAGTACTTCACGAGTGTGACCAGATCAGCAACAATCGTTACTGTCGCTAAAAAGAGTACAAGATAGATAGCCCACCGACGTACAGCGTCATCCAAGTGACCAAGTGTCCCAGTCATGGCCTTACGCCAATATCGAGTCACGACGAGAAATACCGGAAGTATAATGATCAGAAGCGCCATTGATTGACGAATGCCATCATAGGCATACGACATATATCCTTGCTGATAGCTTGCGGTCAGCACATCGGGAAATGCCTGATCAAGTGTTGCAAATGAGAGTGACAGGAATGCTGAAACACTGGTAATCAGCGATATTAAAACACCGAGTGATAAGAAGAAAAATAGCGGCGAAAGCTTTGTTGATGGTTGCATCAACAAATTATAGCAGAGTCGCTACCCCCTATCGCATACTTGACAAGTATGTTTATTTGTTCTAAGGTAAAGCAAACGTTTTTATGAGACACATTCAGACACTTCTCGAAGATCCTGGATTCACCTCTTTTCATTCTGTCGTTCGTTCTGCAATTGTTGAGCTCTTTTACTACGAGACAGCATACATGAAAGGTACTGAAAGTTATTTTCTCCTTAGAAGCGAAGATACTGAAGATATACTTATCAATAAAAAATCTCTTGCGATCAAATCAATCCTTCTAGTTATTAGCAATCCGTTCATACAAGTTGCACAAACTAGAGTACAACTTGTATTGCGTACAATACTAGAAAAAGCAGGAGAGCGTTTGATTGAAAAAGATGTTTTTAGATCAATCGAAGACTTCGGGAACTTTATGTACACCCCTTTCTATATAAGGAAAAAACATCTCCTTATGAATAGAATTTTTCAAGAAATTGCAAACGTACTTAGAGAAGAAAGTACATTCAAAATCTTTACACTGTATGCAGTGAAAACCGCCTAAATATCCCTACACTTTATATAGTGCGGGGATTTTTTATTTCTTACTATTGATCACACTCGTGACAAATTCTTTGAGACTACTTCCTACCGCATCGAGTGCTACCAAAAACGGTGAGTTGTCATGGAGGTGTGGTTGCGTATCCATTTCGATAAACCAGACCTTGCCGCGACTATCGATAATAAATTCGCTCTGTGAGTAATCCTCTGCGCCAAACATGTGATGGAGTCGCATTGCGAGTGCTGCCGCCTGCTCACGCTCACTCGGTGAGAGACTACCACCTGCAACAGCGTACTCCTCAGTACTACTGCGGATGTCATGATGGAGCACTCCACGAGCTGGAGACTTGATTTCAACAGCAGGGAGTACGTACGTATCTTTGTTGCGGAAATTATTGATCACCCCGACTGCCGCTTCCCTTCCATAAATATATTGCTCGACAATAAAAGGCTCCTGATGCGAGACCGACTCCTCCACCATCATCGCAAGATCAAGTGCCGTGAATGCAAAATGCGTGTTGACTGACGCGCCTCCCGTGAGTGGCTTCATCACCCATGGTGGTGCCATGTGCTGATAGATGCGTTGCGTGATCTCTGAGACACTTTCGGTGCCGTCAGGAATGACGAGGAGTGACTCGGGTGTATTGATACCGAGTGACTTCGCAGCTTCTTTCGCAGTCTGCTTGTTAAATGCGAGTCCAGATGCGAGGGCGCCACTGCCGGTATAGGGAATACCATAGTCATCAAGGAGACGTGAGAGCTTGCCGTCCTCACCAAACTCACCATGAAGCGCGTTCCATACGGCATCCACACTTGCAGTGGCCTTTTCCATATCGGCAGGCACACCTTTGATGTGAAGTACACCATCTTTGTCGAGCAGCATATCAATCGCCTCAAAGCCGGCATCCATAAGTGCCTTCTGAACGTTTGCACCAGTCTTCAAAGAAAAATGATATTCGGGACTGATCCCTCCGCGAATGATACCGATGCGTTGCATGCGATAATTATAGCATTGCTTTTGATCTTCGTACTTTGTGGAATGTCAGCGCAAAGCGATGTGACTCTGCGTTTGCAAGCAAGATAGCGTATTTGTTTTGTTCGATGAGTTCCTGCGGACCGGAGACGGACTTGGGACGGTGACGTTCATCTTTGGTGACCGCAATGATCGGAATGTTGAGTGCAAGATCCTTGAGTACTGACTCCGCAGCATTCACCTGAATAGCATTTCCGTCCACGATGATTGCGTTTGGATACGACCATTCGGTATGCGCAAGGCGACGAGTGAGGACCTCTCGAAGTGCACCTGCATCGTTTGCCTTGTCGAAGCCTTTGATAGTGAACTTGCGATATTCATTTTTGTTCGCAACTGCATTTTCAACCACCGTCATCACGCCGACCATGTTGGTGCCAGAGAGATGGGCAATGTCATATGCCTCGAGACGAAACACTTGCTCATGTCTCGTTGATACGAGGTCACGCTTGATAAGTGACACATCCTGGATATGCTCGAGTGCAAAGACTTTCTGCTTGAGTTCATTCGCTGCTTCAAATTTCTCTGCGTTCGCCGCCTTCATCATGTCGCGCTTGAGATCTGCGATGAGTTGACGGAGCTTGCCACCAAAGATGAGCTTGAGTCGGGTGATTGTTTTCTTGTACTGCTTGGCAGCTTCAGACGACGTCACATCTGGCGCAAGTCCGATCTGTCGATAAAACACGGTATTATCTTTCTTGGATGAGGCGAGATCACGAAATGGAAAGATCTTGCGGAGGATCTTGAGTGCTTCACGAATACTACTACCACTTGGGTACGGACCATAGACTGCATCGTAGCTCACCTGCTTTGCCGAACGAGGAAGGTGCACGGTCTTTGCTTTTGTATCAATATCTTTTTGTCTGACGAGTACTATTTGTGGAAACTCTTCACGGGTAATAGCCACACAGTTGAAACTTTTGTCATCTTTTTCCTTGGTGTTGTAGTAGGGCGCATGTTTCTTGATCAGGTTTGCTTCCAAAATAAGTGCCTCAAGTGCATTCATCGTCTCCTGATACTCGACGGTTGCAGCCGTAAATACCATATCCACAATATGTGCTCCGCGTGTCTTGATCACATCAGGAGAAAAGTAGCTGCGCACTCGGTCACGGAGACTGGTCGCCTTGCCAATATAAAGAATCTTTCCTCCCTCATCACACCAAACATACACGCCAGGCGTGTCAGGAAAATCCAATTTGTCGAAGTCTTGACGAATCATAAATGCAGTGTAGTATAACAGAAAATACTATTTATGAAACAGCTCTTTATCGCCTTGATATTAATGGGAATAATCTCTACCTATTTATTGTTTTGTATTGGGCCATCGCTAACAATTTGGACAAATTATGGCCAAAATAACACTCGAAATTTTGTAATCATAATTGTTCTAATAATTATTGTTAAACCTCTTGCTTGGATTATATGCTCTATCACAAAATTAGTAGCTCCTGAAAAAGAAAATTACTCCATATAATTATCTAGTTCCTGTTTCGGCAGGAGCTTTTTTATTAAGTGAATAGGTAAATAGATATATTTATTCCACCAAACATATCATCAACTTCCTACATTTCACATACTCAAACTGAGCGATAGCAGAATTTGAGTATAGAGATCAGTGATGTAATTCCTTGCGTTGGTTTTTTGCAAGTTTAAATGTTTTGATACATTTTTTGAGACCTATGGTTTGAAGGTATAGTATAAATTCTTTGGGAAGTGGCGATGGACCTAGCCAAACGCTTCGTTGAATCATATTGTAGCCAAACTGTTTGAGATGCAAACGAAACCACTCACGCTCTGCCTTGCGATCCTCAGGAATATCAAATATGACCAGTAGATCGTTTAGTTGATTACGTACAACCGGTCGAGAAAACAGTTCTAAACGTGTGAGTCGAGACTCCACAGCCGACCTCTTATTTCTATACAACATAATACTATCTGTACCCTTACGCCTAATATATCCTTGCTTCTGAAGGCGATATAGTGCATTTGCAACTGATTGGGTTTTGCATGAAAAAAGAATTGGTAGACCAAGCATACTTACTGGAACACCTTTGTATCTATATTTTGGTTCGAGAAGTAATTTCAATAATTTATCTTCTATACTCAATTTACGCGATAGCATCATTTGAGTATAGGAAATACGCTATCAAATAAATCTAAAGATTAAAACTGTCAAAGTATTGACGAATCATAAATACAATGTAATATAATAGAAAATAATTTATATGAAAATAGAAGACATTATGATTGATGACTGGCATAAAGCTGGTCAGGACATTATTATCCTTGGTCCAGATTGCGAGGAAGAACTCGATACTTTTGATTTAAACAAAAGTATCGAGGAAAAACTAATAGCTGATTTGGTTCAAAAAGCAAATAAGCAAAACATTGCTATTGAATTAAAAAATGGGAAACTTTTTGTAAATTCTTCTGAGTTAAACAAGGCAGTAAAATTTTTGAAAGAAAATAGTGTATTTGTCTCAAAAAATGATGAAGATATTTCTGAAGCAAGAAGTAGTGGATGTATTCCAGATCCAGGCAATTTGGGAGTATATTAAATTATAAAGCTTAGTACCGAACGGGAACGGCTTTTTATTTTTTCAAAATTTGCATCAACGGATCTTCTTCCTTTTTATACCCTCTTGCCTTCCCTTCTTTGCGTCCATACTCTTTGATCGCATAGCCGGCGCGTTTCCAATCTTTCTTGGGAATGATCTGCAGCAAGTCTTGCTCGATCTTGGACGCGTCAGTCGCCTTGGTGAGGCTGAACCGCTTCACAAATCTGATCACATGCGTATCTACCGGTATGCCATATGGCGTATCGACGAGATTGGTCATCACTGCAATCGCTGTCTTTCTCCCCACCCCAGAGAGTGTCTGCAGTTTGTCGATATCAAGCGGCACTTCACCACCAAATTCTTTGACAAGTAACTCTGCAGTCTTTTTGAGATAGCCTGCTTTCATTCTGAAATAATTCACCTTTTGCACATAGGGTTGTATCTCAACAACCGAAGCCTTTGCCATCACTTGTGGTGTTGGATATTTCTTGAAAAGCTCGGGTGTAATTTTGTTCACCAGTTCGTCAGTCGTCTGCGCAGAAAGTATGACTGCAACAAGGAGCTCCCACGGATTGCGATAGTCAAGAAACGTCTTGTCACGTTTATACTGTTTCAGCAGCACGGGAGCGATGGTACGCCATATCTCTTGTTGTTGTAGGTAGCTCTTTTGCATAGTGTCTCTACTAGAGGGCACCAAATCGACGCTTTGTTTCTTGCGCCTCGGTACGATGGTCACACATCGGCGCCGGATATCCATTGAGTCTGCGCGCCACACCTTCTGGATCATGGATTTCTTTTGGACTCAATGATGCGATCTCAGGTACCCATTTTTTGATGTACACACAATCCGCATCAAATTTCTCCTGTTGGAGCCATGGGTTGAAAATACGAAACCATGGTGATGCATCACAGCCTGTCCCTGCCACCCACTGCCAGTTGCCGTTGTTGACCGCAGGGTCGTAGTCCGTGAGCATCTGCGCAAAGTGTCGCTCACCCCACTGCCAGTTGATATGCAGATCCTTGATGAGAAATGACGCAACAATCATGCGGACACGGTTGTGCATGTACCCCGTCTGTGCAAGCTCACGCATGCCGGCATCAACAATTGGAAACCCAGTCTCACCTTTTTTCCATTTCTCAAACTGCAGCTCATCAGTATTCCACTCAAGTGCATCAAATGTACTTTTGTACGCGCCTGTATATACATGCGGCGCAAGTGCTGCAATCGTGGTGAAAAAGTCATGCCAGAGTAGCTCGCGCAAGAATGTCGTCGGTGTCGGCATATGAAGCGTTGCATACTGATAGATCTCGCGGATCGAAAGCGTCCCAAACTTGATATGGGCTGAGAGCAGTGACGTCGCATCAATCGCAGGAAAATCTCGCTCTTGTGCATATGCGCTTTTGTGCGGGAGTTTCTTGAGGAGCTCTTTTGCATGAGTGCGACCACCGACTACTCGAAGTGTTTGTTTGATGGGAACAAGCTGACTCACAACCGCATCAATCGCAACACCTTGTGGATGTGTCATAAACGAAACGGTAGACGGGAGCTTTTTGGGCAAAGGTATCGATAGTGCTTCAAGTGCGACACGGTAGTGAGTGTAGACACTATAGGGTTTGCCTTCTTTGGTCACGATTGTTCCTGGTGCATGGAGCGTCACATCGTGCTCAGCAATCACCGACACTTCATACTTTTTGCATATTTCATCGATTACACCGTCACGCATATGTGCAAATGGCGTGTAGTCTTTGTTGTACGAAAGTGCAGACGGCTGTACTTCCTTGATCAAGGTTTCAAGTACTTCTTCTGCAATACCAGTTCGCACATGAAGCACCACTCCCTTTTGTTGAAGCGCACGATCAAGATCCACAAGTGACTCACCGAGCATCTGAAGCCCTGGCATACTTCGATACGGATGCTCACCTATCTGCCGCTCATCAAAGATAAATACCGGCAGTACTTCATCAACGGTTTGAACAAGCGCATTAAGGGCAGTGTTATCCTCAAGGCGCAAATCCCGGCGAAATACATGGATACCGAGTGACTTTGAATGATTCATAAGCTACTATTGTACTATGAAAATATCCGAGGTACTGAAAGTCTCACGCCCCCGTTTTTGGCTCTATGAAGCAGCAACATTTGGCCTTGTTGGCACCGTTGCTGCACTGACAGGTCTCTCTTTTTTTGGAACATGGCAATACTGGGTATTTGCGCTCTACTTCCTCATCCCTGCCAATATACTCATCTATGGTATCAACGACATCTTTGACTATGAGACCGACAAACTCAATCCAAAAAAAGGTGACGATGCCTACGAAGCACTCGTCCCTCCAGAGCGACAGCGCGCGCTATGGAAATGGATACTCGTGACCAACATCCCCTTTTTCTTTTTTGTTCCGCTTGAGCTCCCCCTCATCCTTTCATTTGGTGTATTCGTATTCTGCGCATCGTTTTATTCTGCAAAGCCGATTCGTGCAAAAGCAAAGCCAATCATCGACTCACTCTTTTCTGCAGGACACTATGTTGCAACCGGTGTGTTTGGATACTACCTTGCAGGCGGCACGCACTTCCCTATGGTGGGAGTAATCGCTGGTATGTGTTGGGCAGTCGCGATGCATGCCTATAGCGCAGTACCAGACATCAAAGCAGACTATCAAGCAGGACTCAAGACGATCGCCATCATGATCAGTGCCAAGCGTACTATCTATCTCTGCTGGTTTCTCTACGTGCTTGCAGCATATCTCGTGCGCGATATCATTCCGGTAGCAAGTATCATCGGAGCGATCACGTTCTCATACTTTATGTGGCGTTCAACCAAAGCAATCACCGACGAAGCATTGTTCAAACTCTACACCTACTTCCCACTCATCAATACCCTCATCGGTGCAGCAGTCTCTATCGAACTTTTTGCAAAGAATATCTTTCGCTACATCTAAATAGTATCAAGTGGAAATGGATGCGTAATGCCTTCGATACGCTTGTAGGCGAGCTCTGCTGAGATAAGACAGATCGGCATACCAATACCAGGATTGGTGCCTGCACCGACATAGAACATGTTTTTCATCGTTGGATGAACATTGTTGGGACGAAAGATTGCTGTCTGTCCGAGGGTATGCGCAAGGCCGAGTGCAGTACCCTTGAATGCATTGTAGTCAGCGATGAAGTCCTTGACGCTATACTGATGCCGCACCACAATGCGCTCCTTAAGGTCAGGGATATTGTAGTACTGAGCTATTTCATCAAGCACTTTGTCACCATACGACTGCGCAAAAGCATCATCATACGTCAGTCCTGATGCTATCGGCACGAGTACAAAGAGGTTTTCATGATCTGCTGGAGCAATACTTGCATCGGTCTTGCTCGGCATGCAGACATACATCGACGGATCATGCGGCCACTCGGGTTTTTTGAAAATCTGCCCAAATCCTTCCTCCCAATTTTTGGTAAACAGCAGATTGTGATGCTCCATGTGTGGCAGCTTGCCTT